>JBBRWR010000021.1:0-78407 GCA_038249085.1 Opitutales bacterium | reverse complement strand
GAGGCAAGTTTACCCACCGGACGCGGCGCAAAAGGCAACCAGGGCACCGGGGCATCATGGCCAAGCGACCGCAGCGCGGACCGGGCCGGGCTCGCGGAATCGCAGGATCGAACGTGGCAAGCCACGGGGAATGGCCCCGCCTGCGATTCGAGACGTAGCTTGCGGGCCATAACGGGTACTCCCATCTCGGCCCACCCCCCGATGCGATACCGCCATGACCCCAAATTATGGGTTACATCGGGCTTGAAATATCACTTTCCGAAACCTGACCCGTTCGGGCCTCTCCGGCGACGCCGCGAATGAGTGACAGACTGTTTTTCGGCCGATTGACGCAACGCTTGCCGCTGGTCGCGAAATTCGCTGTGCCAAAAACGGGGGTCCTTTCGGGATAGAACCCCTACGCCTCAGTAATCCCGTCATCTGGTGATGCGTTGCTAAAACGGTGGGTTTGGGAACGAGCCGATTTGTCGCTTATGGGGTGGGTCCGATGATTGGACCCCACGGGCTACACTCAGGGGGCGCGGAGGACAGCCCGACTATCTGTTCCGGGTCGCGACGCACCCGAATCACTCATTCGGTATCCTATTCTCACCCTTGCCGGCAGTCCCCCTCTGCTCAGGACCGTCCAGCCAGAGCGGGTCGATCAGTTCACGGTTCCATCTTTCCCACACCTCTGCGAGTTCCTTTAGCTTGCCAGGATTCTTCTCGGCGAGGTTTTCTTTTTCACCGAGGTCCTGCTTGAGATTGTAGAGCTGCGCCCCCGTGGTGACGGCTTTCCCGTTGCGCGGAGCGCCTTCCACGCCGCCCACCGCAGGCGCTTTCACGAGCTTCCATTCGCCCATCCGCAGGGCGAGCTGTGGGCCAAACCGCCAATACAGGGCGGCGTGGGGGGCACCGTCATTCTTGCCGGTAAGGTAGGGTAGCAGATTCACCCCATCGAGTTTCCATTCTGGTCTTGCGGCCACTCCGGCGGCCGCCAGGGCAGTGGGCAGGATGTCGAGCTGAATCACCGGCCGGTCGTCCACCTTGCCGGCCGGGATGTGGCCCTTCCATTGGATCAGGTAGGGAATGCGAATGCCGCCCTCCCAGGTCTGGGACTTGAAGCCGCGGAGCGGACGGTTGCCGGAGGTGGTCGAGGGCGTGGGACCGCCATTGTCACTGAAGAAGAAGATCAGCGTGTCTTCTTCGAGGTCATGTTGCCGAATCTTGGCAAGCACGGCCCCAACGGCGTCGTCCATCGCTGAAAGCATGGCACAAAAGGTGCGCCGTTTGTTGTCGCCGACATGGGCGAAGCGTCCGAGGTATTTTTCGACGGATTCGAGCGGCGCGTGGACGGCGTTGAACGGCAGGTAACAGAGCCACGGCCCGCCCTTGTATTTCTCAATGAAGTTGACCGCCTCGCGTCCGAAGGCGTCGGTGGTGTAGTCGATGTTGTCGACTGGCGTCGTGCCGCGGAGGATCGGGTTGTATTTGTCACCCGCGGCGTCGAGGTAGTCGTGCATGCCGCCGAGAAAGCCGAAGTACTCATCGAACCCCCGCCTGAGCGGATGGAACTGCGGTGCGTAACCCAGGTGCGATTTGCCGAACCAGCCGGTCGCGTAACCGGCGGCCTTGAAACGGTCCCCGATGGTCGTTTCCTTGACGGGGAGGCCGACCGTGGTCGGCGTGAATTGCCCGGGGCCGGGGTTGAACTCGTAGCCGAAACGTTGCTGGTAACGACCGGTCATCAGCCCGGCGCGGGTCGGGCTGCAATAGGGGCCGCTGACGTAGCCGCTGGTAAACCGCACGCCGTTTCGCGCAATACTGTCGATGTGCGGCGTGGTCACCTCTTTGGTGAAACCCTGGCAACTCAGTTCACCGTAACCGAGATCGTCGCCGACGATAATCAGAACGTTTGGTTTTCGCGCGACCGCGGCAAAGACGTTGACCGCAACTCCCGCGGCAAACGACAGCGCGAGCAGGCCGCGCCAAAGAAGGGATGTTTTCATTGCGGAGGAATCAACGCTGGCTGGAACTCAATTTGCCCCCGGCCGCGTGCAGCCGTGATCGCGGCTCTCGACGAGCCTTTGCTTCAATTTCGCGACGACCGCGCCATGCTCGGCCGAAACGTCTTTCGACTCGGCGGGGTCTGCCGCGAGGTTGAACAGCTCGTCGTGATTCGCAATCGGCGCGGGCTCGCTCTCGGTTTTTCCGGACCGCTTGGTTTCGCGGGGCTCGAACTGCGGGGCCCCGATCCGTTCGACCAGTTTCCAGTCGCCCATCCGGATGGTGTAGGTCGCGTGGTCCGACGCCTGGAGGATTACGTGGTCCCGGATCGGTTGGCCGGGCTTGGCCTCCGTAAACGCCCGCAAGACACTGAAACTGTCCTCTGCGTTGCCGCGGGTGAGCGGGACGCGGAGGACATCGCCGAAGGTCGCCAGCATGTCCGTGAGGCAGATGACCTGGTAGCTCTCGGTGGCCGCCGGGACCCGGCCCGGCCAGCGCACGATGAACGGCTCGCGAAATCCGCCTTCCCATTCCGAGTGCTTGCCCCCGCGCAACGGACCGTTGATGGCGAGGCCGGCCTCGGCGGCCACCTGCGCGTCCGCCCCGTGGGTCTCGCCGCCATTGTCGCTCGTGAAGATAACAAGGGTGTGGTCGGCGAGGTTCAGTCGGTCGAGGGTGGCGAGCACCTCGCCCACGCTCCAGTCGAGTTCGCGAATAAAATCGCCGTACTTGCCGAGCCGGTTGCCCGTGAAGCGCGGATTCGGCACGATGGGCCCGTGCACGGCGTTGGGCGCGAAGTAGAGGAAAAACGGAGCGGCGCGGTTCGACTCGATCCACTGCGTGGCGCGCGCCGTGATCGTTTCCATCACCCGGTTGAATTCCCACGGTTTCTTAATCCCGGTGGACGTCGCCTTCTGGCCGCTGCCGTTGACGATAATGGGCTGGCCGGCCACGTGGCCCGTCACCCCGCGATTCTCGATGAAACTGTGCGGCCCGTTGGGAAGGTTGGCCGCCATGCCGAAATAGTAGTCGAACCCGAGATCGAGCGGACCGGGCTTCAACGGTTTGCTCCAGTCGAGGACAGGCTCGGCCGTCCAGCCGAGGTGCCACTTGCCAATCGCCGCCGTGGCATAGCCCCGGCCCTTGCAAAGCGAGCCCAGCGTCGTGCGGCTGGTCTCTATATGCAGCGGCGCCCCGACCGGCAGCACCTCGCCGTCCTTGATGCTCGTCCGCCAATAGTAGCGACCGGTCATCAAACCGTAGCGCGTGGGCGAGCACACCGAGCCGGGCGCATAGGCATTCGTGAACCGCCGGCCCTCCTTGGCGAGTCGATCGATGTTCGGCGTCTCAACTCCTTTCGCCCCGTAACAACTCGCGCTGCCCCAGCCGTAGTCGTCGGCCAGGATGATAACGATATTCGGCTTGGACGCTTCGGCTGCGGGGGCGAGGCCGGAACCTGCCGGCGCCAAGAGGACGCCGCAGACAAGCGATAAACTGGGAAAGTGTTGCATAACTGCAGCAGGTGACAATCGGGGCAGAAGAATGCTACTTCCGGTCGCGCGTCTCGAAGGCGGCCGGGTCTTCATCGGCCGCCTTGGCCGTCTTCCGTTTCTTCTTCCCGGCTCCCTTGGGCAGGGTCATGGCCGCCTTCTCCCGTTCCAATTTCTCGCCCAGGCAATTCGCCTCCGCCTCCGGCCGGCCCAGCGGACCCTTGTCGCCCACGAGATACATTTGGTGATAGGGTTCGTCGAATTTCCTGCTCTTCGACGCGACCAGCATGCGCGCGTCGGGATGGGCGTTCCGCACCAGCGTGCTCGCCTCGAAATTCAGCTCCGACGACGACAGCAGGGCGGGGCCCTTTTGCCACGTCAGGCCCCCGTCATGCGAGTTCCACCACCCCACCACGCTGACGCCTGCGTTGTCCTGATCCAACAGCATCCGGATTGAGGTCGGCGACTCGATGACGAAGTCGCCATCATGCCCCTTGCCCTGGTCGGGAGCCGCCACCGCCACGGGATTTTGCCAGGCATCGCCCAGCCACCGGTAATACCGCACCTCCCCACCCTGCCGGAAATACACGTGCGGCCGGCCTTCCGCGTCCACGTGGCAGGTGCCATGATTGGAGCGGTCCGAACCGGCATTCGGGATGCGCGTCACCCGGTCGGCGGACTCCTTCGTCACCGGCAGCGTCAAAGCTTCCCCGCGGGCGTTGGTCCACGAACCATCCCGGCAGTTCATCAGCATGTAGTAGGCGTTGAGGCGATCCTTGCTGTGCCCTGGATTGGCGCAGGGATGATAGACGTAGTGGGCGGTGATGGTGTCACCCCGGCCATTGTCGAACCAGGCGTACCAGGCGTCGTGCACGGTCGGAGAGGCCTGGCTGACCTTGTGCTTCAGGATCGAGGTGGGTTCGGAAAACGTGCGGCCGTCGTCCGTGGACTTCTGATACACCCAGTCGCTGCGATGGGAGCCATGACGGTAGAAAAGATAGAGGTCGCCGTTGGCCAGCTTCACCCACTGGGGGTAGGTCGCGGACGGGCTGATATTGGCCAGCTCCCGCCACGACGAGATATCGCCGGGTTTTTGGGAAACCACGTGGATTTGCCGGCCGCCGCCCGGCGTGCCCAGCGCGTTGGCCCCCAGCGCCACCACCCCGCCGTGTCCGCCAAAGACGACGTGAACGTAGCCCTGGCGATCCACCACCATCGCGGGCTTCCCGTGGGCGTCCTGGTCCGCCTTGCTCGCGCTGTCCTGCGCCTTGCCCATGATGTTGACGCCGGCCTGCACGGGACCCTGCCACTTCCCCGAGGCGTGATCGTAAGCGGCGACATAGGGATCTTCGTGCGGTCCCAGGTAGGTGACATACGTGACGCCGTTGGCATACTCAGCGTTGGGATGCTGCATCGTGCTGATCGGGTTGCTGTAGGCGTTGTCGGCAAAGTAGTCGACGTGGCCGGCGGCGCAGACGCCGCCGGCCACCAGCCAGGCGAGGATGGAGAAGAGCCAAGGAGTGGTGGAGCGGGAGGGGAACATGAAGGTTTTGGATGCGGCCATATGGGCAAATTCGCCGGGAAATATTTTCGGAAGCATCAATTCTGGTCCGGGGAGCCTCAGAAGCCCTCGGCGGGACGCCGAGGGCAACCTGCGAGACGCAGGCGCTCCCCGGACCATTGCCGCGCTTCAACGCCTTCCCCGAACTGGAGCAAGCTCCCGGGTTTCGGGCGCATCGCGAATGGCCAGGCAGGAGAAATCATGAGGCGACGCGAGATGCGGGCTACAGGTCGAACGTGGTGCTGAGAATGAACTGCCGCGGGTCGATGATGCGATAGGCGAAGGGCACGCCGTCGGGATTCACGCCGATCGCCTGCAGGCGGCCGTTTTCCATCACGTTTCGGATATTGAGCTGCACCCGCGCCCGCACGCGATCGCTGAAGAGTCGCAACCGATAGCCGACCGACAGATCGACGGCCAGCCGCGCCTTGTCATAGACCGGCTTGTTGCCGTCGAGCTCGCGCACGACGCCGTCGGCCTCCGGCGCCTTGCCGAGGAAGCCGATGCCGCCCTTGTCCTGCCAGCGCAGGGCGCCACCCACGGAAAGCGCCTTCAGCCGGCCTTCGGTGAACGTGTAGTTGGTGATCATATTCCACCGCCACTCGCGGACCTGGGAGCGCGGCTTGCCGTTGTTGGCACTTTGCAGCTTAAACGGGGCGAGAATCGTGCTTTCATAACTTTGCTGCGGGGTGCCCGCGAGACCCAGCGCCCGCGTCCACCAGAGCACCCCGTTGTCGTCCTTGGCGGTGGTCCAGATGGGCAACCGCGCCTGCAGATACTGCTGCAGGCCCGCCGAGATATCATTGTCGATGGCCACCTGTTGGGCGGCGGTGAACTTGAACCGCCAGTTCTGGGTCGGATTGTAGACGGCCTCGAATTCGTAGCCGTGGGACCGCACATCGGCCGTCCCATCCACGTTCCAAGCATTAAAACCGTCGAGATAGGCCTCGGTGACCCCCATGTATTGGGCGAGAGCCGTCTTGGTCTGCGGCGCCGTGGGGGTGATGCCCTGCCGGGCGAAACGTTGCGCGATAACGCCGCGCGACCACGTGATGAAATCGAGATTGGTGGTGGGATCGCCGACGGTCCCCCGGCCGTCCAGCGACAAAGCGCGCCCGAGAACAGTGCCCAAATCTCCGCCGGGCCGGCCATTCTTGGTGCTGGTCTCGTAGCGGTTGATCTTCAGATGCAGCCGATCGTTCAGGAGGGAAAGGCTGAGGCCGTAGTCTTTGCCTTTGCCGTTCGGATTCGGCAGCAATTCGCCGAATCCGTTGGTGGCGATGCCGGCCGGCGTAAAGCTGTCGGATTGGTTATAAAACAGGTGGAGCCAGCGCGTGGGCTTTACGACTGCTCCCTGGGTGGCGGTGGCGCCCTCATTCGTGATCCAGGGAAGCTTCGTCTTCGTGTTGTCGAACGTGAACCAGCCCGTGGCCGGATCGATGGTGGGGGCCGGGGATTCGCGGACCCGCTGCCGGTCGTTGCGCCAGCCAAAGGTCGTGACGAGGCGGTCGTTAAAGAAATAGTTCTGCGTGGTCGCGTTGAGCGTGCGGACCTCCGTGCGGGAATTGGTCAACTGGTTGGCGTTGAAGAATCGTTCGCCGAGATCGACGCTTTCGTTCACCCATTGGTTGTTCAGGGCATCGAACCAGCGCAGCGCATGTTTTCCGTCGATCGGGACGGTCGAGGGCGCATGATCGATGTTCTGCCCCTGGTTGTCGCCGACATAAAACTTGTCGTAGACCCACACGCCCACGGCGCTGCGGTTGGCCTTGTTGCTCCAGGCATGGTCGTCCTGAATCATGTCGCGCAGGCGCGCGCTGCGGAAATCGATGCGGCTCGTCTCGCCGTGGAGGCCGAGCTTCTGCGGCCCGATCCACCCCAGCCAGCGGGGCAGGTTGGGCGGCGTCCATTGGTAGGCGAGATCGGCGGCCTGGATGTCGCGTCGCTCGGCTTGCGAATTCGTGTTCGGCGCCGGGACGGTGAGGTAGGGGCGCAGAAAATTGGGGTTGGGCGAGCCATCCAGCATTTTCTCGTTCACGTCGACGCGGAGGGTCGCATCCGTATCGTCGACCTTGTTGCGCCTGACGCTGTCGTATTTCTGACCGAACCAGGCGGCGCGCGCGGCCAGCAGGTGCTGCGCATTTTTCACGAAAACCTGTTCGAGTTCGACGGTGAACGTGTTCGCCTTGTCGCGATAGGTGTTAGGGGAGATGTAATTGATCTTTGACCAGTCGTACATCGCCTTGTCGGTCACGGTCGGGATAAAATAGAGTGGAGCGAGGGCCGCCCGCTGGCGCTCAAACTGGGAACTGCTGTCGAGGAACCGGAGGTCCGTGTTGGTCGTGATCGGGGTGGGAATTCGGTTGGCGGCCAGGGTGCCCGTCCGCGTGACCCACATGGTCTGATCGTTACTGGCGTAATCGATGAAGACGCTGTTTCGGTTGTAGTTCTGCCCGACCAAACCAAAGGGCAGGTTCGCGTCCTGGGCGACGCGGAAGGGGCCGGACTTGGTGCCGTTGGCGAACGTGACGATCTGGGTCGTGGGATTCCAAGTCGGTTTCCCGTTGGCGATCCAACCGGTGACAGACTCGCGCGGCGTGATGGTATTGGCGCGCCGGGCGAAATTCTCGTAGTGCTCCGCGCTGGCGCGCAGCGTCGTGTTCGACCACGGCCTGATCAGCACCATGCCCTGCGCGCGATCGATCCGCTCGGAGGCCGGCTGACGCTCAAAACCCTTGGTTTCGTGCACCGCCGCCACCCGCAACGCGAGCTTCTGGTTGAGAAGCGGGCGGTTGAAATCGAATGCCCCGCGATAGCCGCCGTAGCTGTCGGCGCGAACCGTCACCTGTGAAATTGGCCGCGTGGCATTGGCCCGGATGGGAACGTAGTTAACGGTGCCCGCGCTGTTGCCCAAGCCGAAGATATTGGAGTTGGGGCCGCGGGAGATTTCCACGCCGTCGGTGTTGTAGGCGTCGAGGGGAATGCGGGGATTCACGGCAAAGTTGCCAACCGCGATGTTGGCCTTGCCGACCCCGCGAATGCGGTTGGCCTCCGCCGGGCTGTTCTGGATGTTGTCGAGCACGCCGCCATTGCGGTTCGTGGTAAAGTCGGTGAAGTTACCCGTGCCCTCGGTGTTGGCCTCGTAGAGGAACACGTCGTTCAGATCGAGCACCGCGGTGTCGAGCATCTGCTCTTTGGTGACCACCGTGATGGCCGACCCCAGATCCTCGAGTTTCGAGTTGAGCCGGGTGCCGGAGAGCGTGTTGGCGGCCAGGTAACCGCGGTCAGCGGTGCCGGAGACGATGAAGGGGGAGAGTTCGACGGTTTCGCCGGACGCAGCGGCGCCGGCCGTCTCAGCGAGGGTGGGCAGCCGCGTCGCGCCCGCCGTGGCTGCCGCGGTGTTTTTTCCTGGCGGCAGGCTGGGATCGCGGCGCACGCTCAGCGCCCCGCCATCCCCATCCTGCACGGCGATCAGGCCCGTTCCGGCGAGCATTCGCGTCAACGCCTCGCGCGGCGCGAGCTCACCCGCGACCGCGCGAGTGCGCACGCCCGCGACCAAGTCGGTCGGGAACAGCACCTCGAGTCGCGCTTGTTCGGAAAATTGCTTGAGCGATTTTTCGGCTTCGCCCGCCGGCACGTTGAATTGACGCTGGGCGGGCGCAGCCGCCAGTGCCAATGAGACCATGAGGAAGGCCACGCCGCAAATGAGCGCAGGTGCGCTCCATCGTCGGTGGAAGGTTTGGTGGGGGTTCATCAAGAGATACTGACGGACCGACCGCGAAAATCAGTTACGGGGATTTGTCGATATTTTCCGCGCAGGCGGAGCGGGTGTGCCCGGCAGCTCTGATTGCCGCCGCTCCCGGCCCGACCTCGGGATTTGGCTTGCCGCCGCCCGCCGGTCTCCCCACGTGCTATGCACTCGGTCCCCCGCCTTGAATTCGCCCCCCTCAGACCCCGCACCCCACGCGGAGAACGCCCGTTGGTTCTCCGAGGAGATACACGCGCACGAGTCCTCATTACGCGCCTACCTGCACCGCCGGTTCCCCGCCGCCCCCGACATCGATGACGTCGTGCAGGAGTCGTTTCTCCGGGTCTGGCGGATTCGCGCCGCGCAGCCGGTGCGCTACGCGAAGGCCTTGTTGTTCAAAGTCGCGCGGCACATCGTCATCGATTCGGCCCGGCGCAACTTCACTTCCCCGATCGATCGCGTAACTGATTTGGCGGCGACGCCCGTCTTTACTGATGTCAGGCATGGTCCCGATGAGGCGGCGTGCGCCGGCGAGGAAACCGCGCTGCTGCTGGCCGCCATCGACGCCCTGCCTGGTCGCTGTCGTGAAATCCTCATCCTCCGCAAACTCCGCCGCGTTCCCCAAAAGGCCATCGCCGCCCAATTGGGCATTTCCGAGCAGACGGTGCAGGTGCAGGTCGCCCGCGGAGTGCGCCGCTGCGAGGAATATCTCCGGCGCCGCGGAGTCCGCGCCCCCAGCCCGTGATGAGTGATCGTAGGAAATTTCTTGGCCGGCGGGCACACGCTTCCGCTGACGCGATTCCCGCGGCAATGGGCCGGATCGCGGCCGCCTGGGTGGCCCGCCGCGACGCCGGATTATCCGCCCGCGAGGAAAGTGACTATGCCGCGTGGCTGGAGGCGGACCCCCGGCATCAGTCTGCCATCGATCGGCTGGCCTTCACGTGGAAAACCCTGGATCGGCCGCTGCTGACGGGGACGGCCGACGCCGTGCTGTGCGAATTGGAACACCGGGCCAGCCGGCGACGGCGGCGCGTTGCGTTCGCGGCTGCCGCGCTCGTCCTGCTGGTCGGGGCAGGTGTGGGCTGGCGCCTCACGCCCCCGGCCGCGCCGCCGCTGTCCACCCCGGTGGCCACGGCCGCGGTCCTGCTACCCTCGTTGCAATCCCTGCCTGACGGGTCGGTGGTGGAATTGCGCGACGGCGGCGAGATCGCCGTCAATTTCACCCCGGCCGAGCGACGGGTCGAATTGCGCCGGGGCGAGGCGTATTTCAAGGTGGCGAAGAATCCGCACCGGCCGTTCGTCGTCGTCGCCCACGGGGTGGAGATTCGCGCCGTCGGCACCGCGTTCTCGGTTCAGCTCGAAGCCACTTCGCTGGAAGTGCTGGTCACGGAGGGCAAGGTCGTGGTCGACGTCGCCCCGGGCGCCCCGGTCCCGGCGGGGGCTGCACCGCCAATTCCGCACTACATCGGCGCGGGTGACGGCCTCCACCTCGAGGTCTCGCCCGAGTGGGAAAAGACCCGGATCAGCTCGCTGCCCCAGGTGGACATCCCATCCAAGCTCGCCTGGCGCAGCCCCCGCCTGGAGTTCTCCGGCACCCGGCTCCTTGAGGCGGTCACGTTGATGAATCGCCACAACCACGTGCAATTCGTGATCGAGGACCCGGAACTGGCGAAGGTGCGGGTGAGCGGCATTTTCGGCGCAGCGAACACGGAGGCTTTTGTGCGCCTGCTCGAGACCAGCTTCGACGTGGAATCCGAGCGGCGCGGCGACCACGAAATCGTCCTGCGCGGCCGGCGGTAATCCGGGTGAGCGACAGGCACCATCAAGACTGTCCCGTGAATCCCGGGAGTCGCCCCGGTATTGCGGACGGCGCTTGTCCGCAGCTTGTGCCGCCAGACGATTCTGGCGGCTTGTCTTTTGGTGCCTGCCGTGGCTCTCGCTGCGGACGCACCGAAGCCACGCACCAGCAACGAGGAGACCGTCGTCCTCTCCCCGTTTTCCGTGTCAACGGACACGTGTGGGTGACGAAAACCTCATCGCGATTTGAAGTCGTTGATGCGGCGGTCGGTTCTGGCAGACTGGGAGGCACCTTGTTTGAAATCACCCTTGCAGGATTGCGAAACGTCAAGTTGCCCGAACGGGTCAGGTTTCGGAAAGTGATATTTCAAGCCCGACGCACCCCGGAATTTGGGGTCAGAGGGCGGCTGACAGGGTCACGTCGCGACTCTCGAGGTTTACCGGAAGACCGCGACCCAAGTCTCTCCGTTCACTACCGGCGCGCAATTTGGCAGCTGCTCGCCACCTTCAGCCGCCGCTCTGTCCCTTCGGCCAACTTGCAGCATCTGTCTGGATGCGAAAAACGGGCGTTCCCAAATCCAACCATTCGGCAACAGCGATCCATCCCGCCCGCAATCGGATCGCGACGCGCTGAATCAGGTGTTATTCCCCGCCGAGATCAGCGACCGTCGCCGGTCGTGGTGATAGCGAGATTGTCCAAATAGAATTCGGTTTTCTCGTTGGCGTTGCTGATGAAGCCGAGCCAGTCCAGCGTTTTCATCGCGGGGCTGCGGAAGGGCAGGTCCCTGAATTCCTGCAGCTGGCCACCCGCAGGTGTCACGCGGAGCGTCCAGCGGCCGGGGCTGGCGGCGCCCAGCTCGGCGACGAGCTCGAAATGCACCCACTGCTGCAGCGGGACAGTCGCGGCGAGGCCCTTCACGCCGGTGAGTTTGCCCTCTTTGATTTGGAGGCTGGGCCCGGCTTGGTAGGGCGAGGCTTGGTTGCGCCATTCGTGGACGAAGGCGGCTTTGGGCTCGAGGAATAGGTCGAAGCTTACCGTCGACGTGCCCGTGCGGTGGTTCGGGAAAAACGTGACCATCGGATAGAAGCTCGCCGGCAGTCCGGGAGCATCGACGAACAGCAGGCTTTGCTGGCCCTCCGATTTCCTGGCGCCGGTGAGGCGCAGCGCATCGCCCGCCGGCGGCTGGCCGGCTTTGTGTTCGGTCAGGGTGCCGTGCGAGTAGGGAAACGGAAATTTCGGATTTGTGATGCGGCCTTCGAAATTCTGCCGGATGTTGAGAGCCGGCGGAACGGGCTTGGCGGGACGCGGTGCGGCCGGCCCGCGTGCAAATGTCGCCGCGAGCGCGCGCCACGCAGGATCGCCGGTGACACCCATTGTGGTAATGTCGATGGGCTTGAAGCCGAGGGCGAGCGCCGGGGAGTTGGCCGTGAGGCGGAAATCGCGGGCCGCGGCATTTTCGAACAACGGATCGGCCACGAGCGAACCCGCGTCCTGACCGGTCTGTTGCCACGCGGAAAACGTGAGCTGCTTGGCCGTAAACGTCACGGGGCGGCCGCGGTAGTCCCAATAGAGATTTCCTTTGAGCAGGATATTGGCGGTCGTGCCGCTCCAGTTGCCGCCGAGCAGCTCGCCGCGGTCCAGCACGACGAGGTTGTTTTCAAACGTGAACGAGCGGTGCGCTTCGGCGCGGGTGCGCTTGACCTGCACTTCGCTGGAGAAGGCGAAGATGTTGTTTCGAATCACATTGTCCCGGCCGTAATGCTGGTGGAAGCCGCCGTCGGTGGTGTTGTAAGTCACGTTGCCCTCCATCACGATGCCCGTGCTGCCTTCGTCGGTGTAGAGCCCCCAGCCGCCGTAACTGAAACAGGTGACATCGTGGATGAGGTTGTGGCTGACGCTCGTGCCCTCGGACGGGCCGAGGGTGTAGACGCCGCCGAGGTCGCTCAGGAGCCCGCGGCCAAGGTGGTGCAGGTGGTTTCGCTCGATCCGGTTGCGCTTGGCGTTGCTCGGCGCGTAACCCCAGCGCCAGCCGACGGAAACGGCGGAGTAGAAGAGGTCGGAAATTTCGTTGTGGGTGATTTCGTTGTCGGAAGAGCTGCCGATCCAGACGCCGACGGCACAGGGGAAGAGAAGGCCGCCGTCGCGAATGATGTTGTTGTGAATCCGATTGTGGCTCGCGTGGTTTGCGGGCTGCGGCTCGTCGTTGAGGGTGCCGACTTTCACCCCGCCGGCGCCCATGTCGGTGATGAGGCACGACTCGACCGTGACCTCGCGGCACCCCGCCTGCAGCGAGAAACCGTAGCTGCCGAAGTGTGCGAGTTCGCAGCCCGCAAAGACCACCTGCCGCGCGTGGGCGAGCGTGATCACCCCGTCGACGCTGCGCACGGCGGCTTGGTTGGGTTCGAACGTCGCGACCGAGCCGACGCCTTTCGCGTGGCGAAACTTCAGGCCCTCAAAACGCAGAAACCCGATGCGGTGCGCGGCGTCGCCGGCGAGCGTGAGCAATTTTTCGGCGACGGGATAGACGGCGGGCGGGCGTGCGATCGTCTCGCCCGGACGGGGCAGGTAAGCCAGTTTTCCCTCGCGGGAAAGGAACCACTCGCCCGGCTCGTCGAGCAGCGAAGGCAGATTTTCGATGATGAAACCCGTGTTGTGATCGAGAGTGTTATGGGGTTTCACCGCGCCGCCGCGGACGACGAGGATGCCGTGCACGGGATCGGCCGATTCGACGCGCCGCCGGGTGTTGTCCCATTTGTGGTAGAAATTGACGACGGCGTCCTGGGCTTCGGCGGGTGTGACGCGGAGGAACCCCTGCAAATCGGCGGGCGCGACGCGCAAAGTCTGCTCGTAAACTTCTTTGCCCCGCTCGCCGGAGAGAACCTTTTCCTCCTCGAGGTTGCGGAGGAACGGATAGCCTTGGCTCACGGTGCGGGCGCGAACGGCACGGCGTTCGCCGACCCAGAGTTGTTCGAAACGCGGGGTGCCGGCGGGCACCTGCAGAGCCCAGCGGCCGTCGTTCGCGGTCTGAAAAGGCGGCAGCGTTTGGCCGCCGGAGATGACGGCGTCAGCCCCCGGCGCGGCGGCATACGTGATCGCCTGTCCGTCTTCACCCGAGTCGCGCGCATCGAAGGCGACGGCCTGCGTGATCCGGTAGGTGCCGCCGGCAAACTGCACGCGCACCGGCTCCGTGAGCGGGCGCGGCAATTTGCGCACGGCGAGCCGCGCTCCGTCCAACGACGCGAGCGGGCCGTCGGTTTGCGCGGCGTTGGGTTGGGCGATTCGGCCCGTCCATGAGTCATTTCCCAGTGGACTGACATGCAGATCGAGGGCGCGCGCTCCGACGAAGGAGGCACACAGGGCCAGGACCCGAACGGGAAAGAAGCGGAGAAGGTTCATGCGAAGACGGGGATGGTTGATTGAAACGAAAGGGCGCCTGCAATGCGACAGGTTTGAGCGGGCGCTCCACGGCCACCGCCGGCTCCGCCGGGCAGACATACCCGCTCGCAAGGCAAGTTCGATGGACCGTGAGATTGCGGGTGTTGATGGCAGCGGTGGCGGTGGCGTCAAAAAGGGTGCGGATCTCGCCGCCGGCGCTGCGGGTGGTGGCGAGTCGATGTTCCCGGTCCCACTCCCGATTGGCTCGCCTTCCGCCGATGGCGATTTTCCGCCGTTCCCGAAAAGAAGGTATTAGAAACGCCCGCCAACGACCGGTCGGTATCTTCTTAGATGTGACGTAATCGCTGGCCAAAGGCTCAACGACGCAACTCGTGGCCAATCCGGCACCGTCTGTGGCAGCAGCCGCCCCGCTCTACGGGCGCTGCACCACGTCGTCGCCATTCCACATCTTCCGGTCGGGACCGGCGCTGCGGATTTCCATCTTGGTCGCGCCCTCGGCGTGGAAGAAAAAGGGCGTGCCCCAGCGATCACACAGTTCCCCCGCCCGATTGATGGCGGGGTGATCCGGCGGAATCAGGGCGAGGCGAAGACGGTTCCGCCCGCTGAGGACGGCCGTGATCTCGGCGTTGTCGCCGACCGGATTGCCGTTCTTCGGAAAATTGGTGCGAAACGCGTCGACCAGCTCGAGCACGATCTGCAAATCGGCGTGGATGTCGCCGTGGGTCGCGTTGAGGCCGTCGGCGAGGGCCGAGCGCGGTTCGACGGGGGCGGCAACCGGAACCGGGAGGGTCGGCTGGACGGCGTCCGTGCGCGCGCCCAAGCCGGTGGCCCCAATCTCCCCGTCCTCGTCGTGGCGGGGCCAGAGATACCAGAAAAGGACGAGGAGGAAAACTCCGGCCGCGGCGAAGGAGGCGCGGCGGAGGGTCAAGCGAGGAAGCCGAGGTTCGGCTTGGCAAAGCGGCCGATGTTCGGGAAGGCGATCGGGAGGTTGGTCGGCGTCACGCCGAACCAGCTCGCGAGCGTGGCGCCAAACTCGTCGACACTGGTCGTCGGGATCCAGCGCCCACGACCGGTGTCATCGGGGCCGTTGATCGTCAGATCCGGCATCTTGCCATAGATGTCGCCGCCCTTGACGCTGCCGCCGACCACCAGCTGGTGGCTGCCCCAGCCATGATCGGAGCCGTCCCCGTTGGACGAATACGTGCGGCCGAAATCGGAGGCCGTGAAGGTCGTGACCTGATCCGCAATGCCCAGCTCGGTGGTGGCATCGTAAAACGCGCTGATCGCCTTGCTGACCTGGTCGAAGAGGCTGGCGTGGGCGCCAATGGTGTGATCGACATCGTCGACCTGGTCGGCATGCAGATCCCAGCCACCGAGGCGGGCGAAATAGATCTGGCGTTTCACGTTGAGCGAACTCGCGACGGAGATGAGGCGCGCGATCATCTTGAGCTGGGCGCCCAGTTTGCTGGTGGGAAAGTTGGTCTGGAAGTTCGTGGCCCCGCCCAGCGTGGTGTTGAGGAGATCGCTGCTGGTGATGGCATCGCGGGAAAGCTCGCCGAACGCGGCGGAGAAGAGGTTCGGATTGCTGGCCGCGTAGAGCTCCTTCTGGGCGGCGTAGCGGGCGAAATCGTTGCCGCTGCGGGCCGTGCTGCCGGTGAAGACCACGGCGCCGCTGGTGGGGCTGACGGTGTACTGCACGACGTTGCGGCCGACCTCGAAGTTGTTGAAGCCGTCGAGCGAGATCGACATCGAGACCTGGGGATTCGAGTTGAGGGCGTCGAGGAGGTCGGCGACGCGCCCGCCCCAACCCGTGGTAAACGGCTGGTCGGAGACGCTGCTCTGCCACTGGACCTGCTGGTCGTTGTGCGAGAAGAGCTGGGGCGGCAGGTTGATGCCGGCCTGGTATTGCGCCTTGGTGGTCGGGCGCACCAGCGTGCCGGTGTTGGCGATCACCGCCATCTTGCCGGCGTTGAAGAGGGTGCGCAGCTCGGCCACGCTCGGGTGGAGCGCCCAATTGCGGCCGTCGGGCGTCTTGGGCGAGATCGCGAGCAGGTTCGAGTTCGGGAGCGCGAGGATGCCGCGCTGCGACGCGTAGGCCGCGTAGCCGCCGCCGGTGGGGATGATGAGGTTGTTGGCATCATTGCCGCCGTTGAGGAAAATGCAGACGAGGGCTTTGTAGTCCGAGGGAACGGACCCGGCGGTCGACGGGGTGGCGCTGCCGGAGGGGACGCTGGTGACGGCGGCGGTGGCCCGCAGCTGGGCGAGCGTGGAAAGGATGCCGGTGGAGCCGACGGCGGCGCAGCATTGGCCGATGAACTGGCGACGATTGTTCATAGTGGGATCGCGGGGGATTGAGGAGGGGAGGAGCGTTACCGCTGGGTGGAGCCTTCGAGCGAGGTGGCGACGAGGAGGAGGGCGGATTGGGCCCGCTCGCGGGCGCTGGTGGAGGAGGAAAGTCCGCTCAGGGCGGTGGTGATCCGGGCCTTGGTGGCCGCCGTGAGCTGGTTGGCGGTCATGACCAGCGCGAGGTGATCGATCAGGGCGGACGGGTTGCCGGCGAGCGCCTGCTCCGGCCCCAGATCGAGCACCTGGTTGAACGCCGCGTTGCTGCCGCTGGCGGTCGTGAAAATCGTCGACCGGAAGAAATTCGGGACGGTGATCGCCGTGGTGTCGTTCGTGATTTGAAATTCGGGCGCGACCAACCCGGCCGCCGCCAGCGGCCCCGGGTAGACATAACCCGGCTCATAGAAATTGAAGACGCTGGGGGACTCGAGGGGACCCTGGTTGAGATTCGCGTAGGGCGTGTTCTCGAGTTTGTTGCGGCCGCTGGAGCTGGTGGCGTCGAAACTGCGGAGCAGCGCGGTGAAGCGCAGGAGCGGCTCGCGCAGCTTGCCATAACCGGGGGCGGCGGCCACGACGGGCGACCGCGCCTCGTAGTCGGTGAGGATGGCGCGGACCACGGCGCCGAGCTGCGCGTTGTTGGTGCGCTCGCGGTCGAAGACCTGCGCCACCCGATACACGTAGGCCGGGCTGGGATTGTCGGTCACCAGGCGCTGGATCAGCTGGCGGCAGATGAACGGGGCGCAGTTCGGGTGATGGGCGAGGGCGTCGAGGGCGTCCTTGAGATCCTTGGTGCCGGTCTGGTTGGCCGGGAGCACGACGTTGTTGACGAGGCGCTTCAGCCCGGTCTCGTGCTCCGCCGGGTAGAGCATCATCGGAGTCAGGTAGTCGGCCCGGGTGCCGCGGAAACTCGGGTTGGTCGCGGTGGAGTAGTACCCCCAGCCGGTGAAGACCTTCGCCATCTCGGTGATGGTGGTGATGCTGTAGGTGGGCAGGGGCAGGCCGTCTGTATCCAGTTTCAGGGTGCCGTCGGGCTGCAGCATCACCAAACCGATGGAGAAGAGCTGCATGACCTCGCGGGCGTAGTTTTCGTCGGGGAAGGTGCCCTTGGCGGGGTCGGCCTTCGCATTGCGCAGGGAGCTCAGGTAAGTACCCATGATCGGGTTGAGCGTGACCTGCTCGAGCAACGTCCGGAAGTTGCCGAAGGCGCCGTTCACGAGCAGATCGTAATAGCCGGCCAGGCCCTCGGTCTGGCTGGTGCCGAACGGATCATCCCCCACCACGAGAATCTGGCTGAGAGCGAAGGCGACGCGCTGGCGCAGCTGGTCGCGGGCCGGGATCACGACCTGATACCACACCCGCCGGCGGTAACCCAGCGAGTTGTTCAACTGGGCAATCTGCGACTCCGACACGCCGTCGGCGCGCGCGTCGGCCATGACGGCGTTAAACTCGGTCAGCTCCTTCTCGCGGTGCGTGGTGGCGGATTCGCCGAGTTGCTGGGTGATCCAGGCGTCGATGGAGCCGCCGGTGAGGGCGTCGATCTCGCTGCGCTTCGGCCCGAACGTGGCCTGGGTGAGGAGTCGCGCCGCATCGGCCGCAGTGACATTGGTGAGCGACACCGCCAGGGGCTGCTCCGGCGGGGTGAACGCCTGCGAGCCGGTCGCGGCGATGAAGGAGCCGCGGACTTCGCCCGCCGGGTATTTGCCGCTGTCGATGCCGACGTAGATCCGGCCGTTGCGCAGGGCGTCGATGATTTGCGCGCTGGTATAATTGGCGGTGGGCTCGATGACCCACTGCGCCCCGGTCACCTGGCCCAGCGGCAGGTTGAGGACGTAGTCGCCCGCCGCGCTGCTGTTGCCGAGAAACAGATGGGCGCCGGCCTGGCCCGAACTCAGGTTCGAAAAAGAAACATTCACCGTGGCGATGGTGCCGCTGCCACTCAGGACGATCGTGGCCAGCCCACTGGCGGTCGAACCGCTGGCGCCGCTCGCCGGTCGCAGGGTCGCAATGTAAAGCGAACCGGGGGTGTCCGCGATCGAGACCGTACCCACGGTCTCGGCCCCGAGTACGTAGCCGTTGCCGGCCCCCAGCGTCAGGGTGACCGTCTCGGTGGGTTCGACGGTGGTGTCGGTCAGAGGCTGCAGGGGAATCTTCACGCTGGTCGCCCCGGCGGGAATCGTCACGAAGCCCACGAGCGGCGGGTAATCGACACCGTTGGTGGCGCTGCCGCCGACGGAATAATTCACGGTGAGCGGCTGAAACGTGTCGCCGACGCGGGTGAAAGTGAATTCGCCGGCCTGCGTGCCGGTCTCGTTCGCCTCGGTCTTCGTCGCCCGCAGGGTGACGGTGGCGGGTCCGGTCGGCGTGATGTCGTAGACCTCGACGAGGGCGACCCCGCTCGTGTTGTTCACGCCGCTGACCTGAATCGTGTAGCTGCCCGGAGCGAAGTCGGCGATCAAAGCGGCATCGCGGCTGCCCGCGGTGAAGTTGAAGGCGCCGTTTTGCGCGAAGGCGGTGCTCAAGGCCGCGGCCGTGGAGGCGCCGGTGCCGACGGGCGTGCCCCAATTGTCATTCGCGGCCAACGTCGCGCCACCGGCCCGGAGCACCGTCATGGTCGGATCCACCAGGGCCCCGCCAACCCCGAGGGCTCCGAGGGACGGGCCGGCGGCGCGGACCAGCAGCCGGCGCGTGCCATTGCCGTCCGAAATCACCAGGCCGGGAATGAGAATGTTGCCGCCGGTGCCGACCAAAGCGCGGGTGGAAATATTGGAAAGACGGGCGCCGAGGGCCCCGACTTCATAGACCTCGATCAGCGCCACCCCGGTGCCGCCGTTCACTCCGGACACCTGGGCGGTGTAGGCCCCGGGCGCGAGCGTCGCGATCAGCGCCGCGTCCCTGGAACCGGCCGTGAGGCCGAAGGCTCCGACCGCGGAAAAACTCGCGGCGGTGACCGGGGTGGCGCCCCCCACGGGCGTGCCCCAATTGTCGTTCTCGTTGATTTTGCTGGCGCCGGCGTAGAGCTCGAGTTTCGGGTCGGCGAGTGCACCGGTGACCCCGAAGCCCGTGAGCGCGGGACCGGTGGCGCGAATCAGGATGGTCTTGTTGGTACCCGTCCCGATGTTGAAACCCGTGATGATGATGTCGCCCCCGGTGCCGACCTGGGCCCGCGTCGAGAGGTTGGATACACTTGGGGTCTGGGCGAGCGCGGTGAGCGCCGTGAAGAGAACAGGGCAGACGCAACGGATGGTTTTCATGCAACGCAGATGAGCCGAAGGAACGAAACGGGGAGGTGGGTGCCGGCCTCGAAGTCGCCCCACGACGACCCCGAGTAACCGCTGGGGCGACAAACTAGGGGAGATTCCGCGTTTGTCGCGGCTTTTTTACGGCGGTTACTACGCCCGGGGGCATCTACGAGTCGGGCGTGACCTCCCTGTGGGCGCGGTGCCCTCACCGCGCGGCCCGGCGGGGACGACCGATCGCGGGGTGGGGGCACCCCGCCTACAACCGCCAACTCGGAGATGCGGCGGATACGCCCCCGCGCCCGGTCCCGCCGGGCGCACTCACCGCACCGTGCGCAACTGCACGCTGTCGACCAGCCGTTCCTGCGCGACGATGTCGGAGGCGACGACGATCTTGTCGCCCGGCACCACCCGCCCCGTGCGGACGAGGAGCGCGATCGCGTTTTCAATGGTGGCGTCCGGATCCGCGGCGAAATTCATCAGGAGGGGTTCGACCGCCCGCAGGAGGCGCAGCTGCCGCAGCACGGGCAGGGAGGGGGTGAACGCGAAGACCGGCGCGTGCGACGGGCGCAGCAAGGCGAGACCGTGGGCCATGAAGCCATGGCGGGTGAAGGTGACGAGCTTGGCGTGCGGGATCTGCCCGGCCAGCACCACGGCGGCGTGCAGCACCTTCATGCGCTCGCCGGTGAACACCGCCGGTTCGGTCCAGTCGAGCTCGGCCTCGCGCTCGATCCGCCGGGCAATCGTATCGAGCATCTTCACACATTCCAGCGGGTACTTGCCGATCGTGGTCTCGCCGGAGAGCATCACGCAGTCCGCGAGCTCATACACGGCGTTGGCGACATCGGTGATCTCGGCGCGCGTGGGCACCGGCTGGGCGATCATCGACTCCAGCATGTGCGTCGCGACGATGACCGGCCGGCCCTGGGCCAGGCAGGCGCGGACCGCGCGCCGCTGGATGACCGGCAATTCCTCAAACGGGCACTCGATGCCGAGATCCCCGCGGGCCACCATCAGGCCGTCGCACGCCCGGATGATCTCGTTGAGATTGGTGATGGCCGACTGGTCCTCAATCTTGGCGATGATGCGGACCTTGGATCGCTTCTCGTCGAGAAACGTGCGCAGCAGTTCGATGTCGGCCGCCTCGCGCACGAAGGACAGCGCCAGGAAGTCGATCCCCTCCTCCAGGCCGACCGTGGCGTCCGCCCGATCCTTCTCGGTGAACGACGGCAGGTTGACCTTCACCCCCGGCAGGTTGATGTGCCGGCGCGACTTCAACTCGCCGGCGCTCACGACCCGGCAGCGAATGCGCGCCTCGTCCTTCGTCAGCACCTCGAGGCGGAGCAGCCCGTTGTCCACCAGCACCTCATCGCCCACCTCAATGTCGTTGACGAGCCCCTGGTAGTTGACATCGACCGAGCGCACCTCCTCGCCGCTGTCGCCAGCCGAGCCGGGCTTCACGGTGAAGTCGAAGATCTCGCCCGCCTTGAGCTCGAGCGGCACGTCGACGTCGCCGGTGCGAATCTCGGGGCCCTTGATGTCCATCATGACGGCCACCTCGCGCCCGACCTGGGTGCTGACGGCGCGAATCCGGCGGATGATCATGCGGGTCCAGTCATGCCGGGCGTGGGCCATGTTGAGGCGAATCACGTCGACCCCGGCCTCGAGCAACTGCGCGAGCCGCGCCTCGCTCTCGGTGGCGGGACCGAGGGTGGCGATGATCTTGGTGCGGCGAAAGGGCGGGACGGCGGTCATGGGCGGCTAGTCGGTGGCGGAAACGGGCGGAAGGCGCAAGCGCGACCGCTGGAGGGTGGTGTAGGGGCAGCGCATCGGTCGATTGGCGGTGATGCCGCTGGGAGTAGCGCCGCGTCTCTGACCGGCGGGCGCCAGTCGAAGACTGGCGCTACGGGGAGGACCGAGCTCGATGCCACCCCGCCGGGCCGCGCGGTGAGGGCACCGCGCCCACATGAAAGTCACCGTCCACCGGCAGGCGGGCCCCGGCGGTGCCTGGTGGCGGGAATTTCCGTGCACCCGGGGGCAATTAGGCTACAACCCCGAACCCATGAGTTCCTCCCCGAGCGCGGCCGCGGCCGCATCGCCCAACCACGGCCTGCCGGCGGGTTACCGCCCGCGGCGCGGCCTCAACTGGGCGACGGTCGGCCTCATGTACACGAGCTACTACTTCTGCCGGTACAATTTTTCCTACGCCAACAAGGCCATCGCCGACGAGTTCGGGTTTTCGAAGTCGGACATGGGCACGATCCTGTCGATGCAATTTGTGGCCTACGGCTGCGGCCAGATGATCAACGGGCTCCTGACCGATCGCATCGGGGGCAAGCGGGCGATGCTCATCGGGGCCGCGGGCACCATCACCGTCAATGTGCTCTTCGGCGTCGCCTCCTTCTGGGGCATGATGTCGCTCTTCACCCTGCTGTGGGGCCTCAACGGCTATGTGCAGTCCTTCGGGGCGCCGGGCTTCATCAAGATCAACAGTGCCTGGTTCAGCGAACGGCAGCGCGGCACCTTTGCCGGCATCTTCGGTTTCATGATCAACCTGGGGCGGCTGGCGGCGAACAAGCTGCTCCCGCTGCTGCTGGCCGGGTTCGCCCTCGGCAGCCTGGCCCAAATTCCGCCGCTCCACTGGCGCTGGCTGTTCTGGGTCCCCGCGGGCATCGCCTGCGTGGCGGCGGTCGTGTTTGCGCTCGTGGTCAAGGACACCCCGGAAGAGGCGGGGTATAATGACTTGTTCAAGGGCGAGGCCGACCACGCCGACCTCGATGTGCGCAGCCACATCGGGGTCGTGTTCCGGCAAATCGTCACCAACCACCTGGTCTGGGTGATCGCGGCGGCCTACGCCTGCACCGGTGCGGTGCGGCAGGCGGTCGACCAATGGTTCCCGGTCTACTTCCAGGAGGTCCACCACCTGCAGATGACCGGTCAGAAATTCCAGTGGCTGGGCTACATGATCCCCCTCGTGGCGAGCTGCGGCTCCTTCCTCTCCGGCTGGGTTTCGGACCGGTTCTTCGAGTCGCGGCGCGCGCCCGTGGCCGGCATGATCTACGTGATCGAGCTGGGCGTCATCCTCCTGGCGACGCAGGTGGCGTCCGTGGACTGGGCGATCCTGCTCTTCGTCCTGCTGTCGTTCACCGTGAACTCCACGCACTCCCTGCTGGGTCCCGCCGCCGCCATGGACATCGGCGGACGGAAGATGGCGGCGTTCGCCTCGGGCTGCATCGACGCCTTCCAGTATTTCGGGGCGGCGCTCGGGATGAAGATCCTCGGGTACGTCCTGGATAATTACGGCTGGGGCTACTATTTCTACTACATGCTGCCGTTCGGGGTGATCGGGGCGATCCTGATGTTCTCCATCGCGCACCATAAGAGTCTGAAGAACACCCGGGTGCCGCATTGAGGCGGCCCGGGCGGACGGGTTCCCCCTACGCCAGATCGTACCACGGCGTCCCCGCCCCAGGCTCGACGATCGAGAACTCGCATCCGCTCAGCACCGCGCGAATCTCCGCCAGCGCCAGCTCGACCGCGGCGCGCGAATTGCAGTCACGGGACAGGTGCGTGAGATAGATGTGGCGCCAGCGCGGGCTCGCAACATCCGCGAGCAATTCGCGGGCGGCCTCGTTGGAGAGATGACCGTGGCGCCCGGCGATGCGCTGCTTGGTCGACCACGGGCGCTTGGTATCGGACTGGAGGAGCCGCGGGCAGTGGTTCGATTCCACCACCACGACCTCGCACTCGCGGATGCACTCGCGGATGTTGCGCGGGGCGTGCCCGAGGTCGGTGAGCCAGGCGAGCGAACGCCGGGGCGCCAGCAGGTCGCCGTCGTGGCCGTGGGTGAAACGGAACCCCACCGGATCCTGCGCGTCGTGCGGCACCGCGAAACTCTCCACCTGCAGGTCGCGAAACATGAACCGGGCGCCGGTCTGGAACACCTGCCAGTCGGCGCGCCAGGAGAGCCCCGCCTGCACGGCGCGGCGCGTAGAGTCGTTGGCGAAAAAGCGGATGTGCGGAAACTTCTTCAACCCCTCGAGGCCGGCGGTGTGATCCCCGTGTTCATGGGTCAGGAAGACCGCGTCGACCCGCTCCAGCGACTCGCCGATCGCGGCCAGCAACTGGCCCAGCTTGCGGGCGGAGAAGCCGGCGTCGACCAACACGCGCGAGTTCTCGGTCACGAGCAACGCCGCGTTGCCCGAGCTGCCGCTCCCGAGAATGCTGAAACGCATCGCCATGTGTCCCCGATGAAGCGCCGCGGGGCGCGCGGGCCAAACAAAAAAATTTCCCGGGGGGAAATCGCCGCCCCGGGGCGCGGGCGGCCCGCGGCGGATTTCGACTGACGCGCGGGGCGGAAGCTGCGCCATACTGCGGCCGTGTCGCGCCCGATCTCCGCCCCACTCCGCTTCTCGTGGCTCACCGTTCTGGCGATCATGCTGGGCGTCATGGGCGCGGAATTCGCGTTCACGTGGCTGCTCGAACACCTCTACGATACCGGAGCCACCCGCGGACTCTATGCGTGGGCCGGCAACGATCCGACGATCGCCTCGGCCCTCCTGATCGGGGCCAAGTTGCTGGGGACGGCCACCGTGGTCGCGTGGACCCTGCGGCGCAATCGCGAGCGCTGGCACGCCGCCGGCCGCTTCACGTTTTCCCCGGCAATCCTCGGGCTGGCCTTTCTGCCCATCATCGCGGGCCTCATCATCTTGCTGTCCGAAATCGACAACGTGTTCCGCGCCCTGCTGCCGGAATTCGTGTTCGACCGCCTCGATTTCGCGCCCGATCTCGAGCAGCTCGTAAGCGCCTCGTGGTCGGGTCCGGTGCTCGCGGTGATCATCGCCCCGCTCACCGAGGAGTGGGTGTTTCGCGGCCTGATCCTCCGCGGACTGCTCGGGCGCTGGCGCCCGGCGGCGGCCATCGCGGTCTCGGCGTTGCTCTTCGCCCTGATCCACTTCAATCCCGCCCATACCTCGTCGACGGGTTTCCGTTTGAGATTGCCGGCTTCAACCAGGTGGCGGAGGTCGCCGGTCCCGTCTTCCACCCCTGGTGGTTCGACGCCACCGCCGTGGCCCTGCTCGGCGCCGGCCTGTGGTGGATTCATCACCACGCCCCTGCGTTTGAGCCCTGGCGACTTCCCCCGGAACTGCCGCCCGAGCCGCCCGCGCCCCCTTTGCTCGAATCAACCCTGTCGCCTCGCCAAACCGGGGCAATTGGCCATTGTCACTCCGGCGTCGTCGCCAACACTGATCTTCCCATGGCTGCCGAACTCTCCCAACTCATGACCTCCCTGGCGCAGCGCGCCCGGGCGGCATCGCTCGTGCTCGCCACCGTGCCGCGATCCCAAAAGGACGCCGCCCTGGAAAAACTCGCCGACCTCCTCGAGGCTTCACACTTCGAGCTCCTCCAAGCCAACCAGCGCGACCTGCTCTCGCCCGAGGCGGGGGCGCTCAGCCCGGCGGGCCGGGAGCGTATTTCCCTCTCCGAGGAAAAGCTGCGGCACCTCGCCGCGTCCGTCCGGGCCGTCGCCGCCCTGCCCGACCCCGTGGGCGAAGTCCTCGACGAAACCACCCGCCCCAATGGCCTGCACATCCGCAAGGTCAGGGTGCCCATCGGGGTCATCGGGATCATCTACGAGGCCCGGCCCAACGTCACCGTCGACTGCGCCATCCTCTGCCTGAAGAGCGGCAACGCGGCGATCCTGCGCGGCGGCAAGGAGTGCTTTCACACCAACATGGCGCTCGCCGCGCTCATCCAGGGTGCGCTCACCGCCGCCCGCCTGCCCGCCGACGCCGTGCAGCTCGTGCCGACCACGGACCGGGCGGCGCTGAACTTCCTGCTCAAGCTCGACACGCTCGTGCACTGCATCATCCCCCGCGGGGGCGAAAGCCTGATCCGGTATGTCGCGCAGCACAGCACCATTCCCGTCATCAAACACTACAAGGGTGTGTGTTTTGTCTACGTCGACCAGGCCGCCAGCCTGCCGATGGCCGAGTCGATCACGGTCAACGCCAAGGTCTCCCGCCCCAGCGTGTGCAATGCCGCCGAGCAATTGCTGGTGCACCGCGCGGTCGCGGATCAATTCCTCCCGACCATCGCCCGCGCTCTGGTCGCGAAAAACGTCCAGCTGCGCTGTGATGCCGCGAGCGCGGCGATCCTCACCCGCGAGGGGATCGCCGCCGTCGCCGCCACCGCCGCCGATTACACCACCGAGTTTCTCGACACCGTGATCGCCATCCGGCTGGTGGATTCGCTCGCCGACGCCATCGCCACCATCAACCGCGACAGCTCGAACCACAGCGATGCGATCATCACGAACGACGAGGCCGCGGCCCGGAGGTTTCTGGGCGAGGTCGACAGCGCGACGGTCTATTGGAACGCGAGCACCCGGTTCACCGACGGTTTCGAGTTCGGCTACGGGGCGGAGATCGGCATCAGCACCGACCGCCTCCACGCCCGCGGCCCGATGGGCCTGCCCGAACTCTGCAGCTACAAGTTTCTCATCGAGGGCACCGGCCAGATCCGCGGGTGATCGGAGGCCCGACGCCCCGTGAAGCCCCAACGCTGGAAGAGGCTCTCGACGCGCGATGTCCTGCGCGACCGCTGGGTGCGCCTCCGCGCCGATCGGTGTGAAATCGCCCCGGGCCGGGTGCTCGACCCGTTCTACGTGCTCGAGGAACACGAGTGGGTGCACACCATCGCGCTCAACGGCGCCGGCGAGATCCTGCTCGTGCACCAGTACCGCTACCCGTGCGACGCGTTCACGTGGGAGTTGCCCGGCGGCATGGTGGATCCCGGGGAGGAGTTGCTCGCGGCCGCCCAGCGCGAACTGTCCGAGGAAACCGGCGCCACCGCGGCCCGGTGGTGCCCGGTGGGTTCGGCCTATCCCAACCCCGCCCGGCAGACCAACCGCGTCCATGGGTACCTCGCCGAGGACGCCCTCATCACGCGGGCGCCGCAGCTGGACGCCACCGAGGCGATCGAGTGCGCGTTCTTCCCCGTCCCCGCGGTGCTGGATCTCGTGCGCCAGGGAGCCTTCGCGCAGGCCAATCACATCGCGCTGCTTTACCTCGCGTTGGATCACCTCGGTCGGATCACGCATCATCCACCTGGTCCCAACGGGGCGGGGTCGGCCCCGTAACAGGGTTGTCCCAACGGCCCCGCCGCCCCAGGCTGGGACCCGATGAATCCCGAGACCTTCATGCGGGCGGCCCTGGCCGAGGCCGCTCACGGTCTGCGCGAGGGCCGCGGCGGGCCCTTTGGCTGTGTGGTGGTCCGCCGCGGGCAAATCATCGCGCGCGGCCAGAATCGCGTGACGTCGACCCACGATCCCACCGCCCACGCCGAGATCACCGCCATCCGGGAGGCGTGCACCGCCCGGCAGACGATTCGGCTGGACGACTGCGAGCTCTACGCCAGTTGCGAGCCGTGCCCGATGTGCCTGGCCGCGATTTATTGGGCCCACCTCCCGCGGGTCTATTTCGGGGCCACGCGGGAGGAGGCCGCCGCCATCGGCTTCGATGACGCCTACATCCTCCGGCAAGTCGCACTGCCCCTGGAGCAACGGGCGGTCGCGATGCAGCCACTGCTCCACGACGAGGCCCAGGCGGTGTTCGCGGCCTGGCAGGCCAAGACGAACAAAGTGCGCTACTAGCCTGCCCGATCCCCTTCGCGTCCAACCGGCAAAATACAAAGTGTCACCCCTGGGGTTGCCTGCGCGCCGCGGCTTCGCCTCAATCGCACGACCCACCCGTCGCCAGCCGTCCCCGCCGCCCTTCTTCGGTCAGGGCCAACGCCCGTCACCAGATCCGGAACGCCCCGGCCCGACTTCGCTCTGGCGTTCTCCGTCCGACTGATTTCACCTGCCCGCCATGCATCTTTTCCCTCTCCGGTGCGGCGTGGCCAGCGGATGCGCCTTCGCCGCGATCTTCCCGCTCTGCGTCGCCGCGGCCGAGGACAACGCCACGCCCCCGCCGCCCTCCGCCGCCCTCGCGGTGCCCGCCTCGGCGATCGTGAGCGAGGCCACCTCGGCGGCGGTGGAGAATTCCGTCGTCAAGGTCTTCGCGACGATGCGCCGGCCCGATCTCTACCGGCCCTGGACCAAGCAGGCCCCGACCGAGGTCTCCGGCACCGGGATCATCATCGAGGGAAAACGCATTCTCACCAACGCCCACATCGTGCTCTACGCGAGCCAGGTGCAGGTGCAGGCCAACCAAAGCGGCGACAAGATCGCCGCCACCATCGAGTCGATCGGCCCGAACATCGATTTGGCGGTCCTGAAACTCGAGGACGAGAAGATGTTCGACACCCGCCCGCCCGTGCCGCGGGCCCGCACCCTGCCCGACATCAAGGAACCGGTCATGGCCTATGGTTACCCCACCGGTGGCACCAACCTCTCCATCACCAAGGGCATCCTGTCCCGGATCGATTTTGTCGGGTTCAACGCCTACACCTCGGCCCTGCGCATCCAGATCGATGCGGCCATCAACTCCGGCAACAGCGGCGGCCCGGCGGTCGCCGGCGACAAGATGATCGGCCTCGCCTTCAGCCGCCTCGGGGGCGCCCAGAACATCGGCTACATCATCCCCAACGAGGAGATCGATCTGTTCCTCGCCGACATCGCCGACGGCCGTTACGACGGCAAGCCCGCCCTCTTCGAGGAAATGCAGACCCTCGAAAACCCGGCCCTCCGCGCCTTTCTCAAGATCGACAAGTCGACCACCGGCGTGGTGGTAAGCGAACCCTTCAGCGCCGCGCCGGATTATCCGCTCCAGACCTGGGACGTAATCACGAAGATCGGCGACATGTCCATCGACGATCAGGGCATGATCAAACCCGACGGCATGCCCCGCGTCTCCTTCTTGTATCTCGTGCAAAAGATCGCCCGGGACGGCACGGTGCCGCTGACCGTGATCCGCGCCGGCGTGACGCGGGCAGTCCAGCTCCCGGTCGTCACCGAACGCCCGCTCGTCGTCGCCGACCTGCGCGGCGCCTACCCGACCTATTTCGTCTTCGGTCCGATGGTGTTTTCGCCGGCCACCGCCCAGTTCGCCGCCGGTTTCGAGGGCAACGCGCAGGCCCTCGGCGTGCTGAGCGCGGTGGGAAATCCCATGGTACTGCGCAAGCTGGACCAGCCCGCGTTCGCCGGGGAGGAGCTCGTCGTCGTCGCCTCCCCGTTCTTCCCCCACAAGCTCTCGAAGGGCTACGGCAACCCGGTCGGGCGGATCGTCGCGACCGTGAACGGCCGGCGCGTGAAAAACCTCCCGCACCTCGTCACCCTGCTCCGCGACGCCACCGAGGAGTTTATCACCATTGAATTTGCGGGCCGCGCCGCTCCCGCAATTGTCCTGCCCCGCGCGGAGACGATCGCCGCCACCGAGGAAATCCTGACCGACAACGGCGTCCGGGCGCAGGGTTCCCCCGACACGCTGAAGGTGTGGAACCGCCCGGCGGCACCTTAGCCGATCGTCACCTGCGGGCCGCACTTGCCAACCCGGCCAACCCACTCAACCTTCCTCCCTCTATGCATTGCGATAATCTCCAGCCCGGGCTCACCGCCCCACTGCCCCGCCTCGACGACGACGATGATGATGACGAGACAACCGAAACCGGCGGCGGCCGGAAAAACGCCGGGCCGGTGGCGATGATGATCCAGCGCAAGTTTCTGGAGCAGCGGAAAATCTTCCTCTGGGGCGCCGTCACCGATGAAACGGCCAAGGACATCACGGAGAAACTGCTGTATCTCGAGACGACCGCCCCCGGCAAGGACATCACCTTCTACATCAACTCCCCGGGCGGCTCGATCACGGCCGGCATGGCGGTCTACGACACCATGCTGCTGGTCACCTCGCCGATCACGATCGTGGTGACGGGCATGGCGGCGTCGATGGGCTCGATCCTGCTTTGCGGCGCGGCGAAGGGGCGCCGCCTCCTGTACCCGCATTCCCGCGTGCTCATCCATCAGCCCCTCATTTCGGGGCGCATGATCGGCCCCGCGAGCGACATCAACATTCAGGCGAAGGAAATGGAAAAACTCCGGGCCGAGCTGAACCAGATTCTCGCCAATTCCTCCGGCCAGCCAATCGAACGCATCAACCGCGACACCGACCGCGACTTCTACCTGAACGCGCAGGAGGCGATCGACTACGGCCTCGCGGATCGGATCGTCGATCAGGTTTAGTCCGGGGCCAAGTCGCCCCCACCGCCGCCGCCTCAGTTCTTCGGCGGCGGGGCGGTGAGTTCCGCCAATTCGGTGCGCCACGAATGCACCCGGGCGTCGTCATGGGCGGCTCGCGCGGTCTTGATGGCCTCGGGCAACCACACCAGGCGCAATTCCGCCGGCAACGAGGCCGTCGCGAGCAAGGTGCACCAGACCGCAATCGCGCGATTCGCCCGGCCCGCGATCTCCAGCAACCGCGCGGCTTCACGGGCGAGGGCCCACTCGTTGGCGTCAAACCCGGCCAGGAGCGGCGCGAAGCCCAGGGCATTGCCCGCGGCCGGCGCGTCGCCCGCCTCCAGGAAGCGTTGCGCCAACGCCACGCCGACCGCCAGGCCCGGCACCTCCCGCTGCGAGGAGATGCCGAGGGCGATCGCCTCGTCAGGGTGGCCCGCCTGATCGAGCTGATTCATCCGGCGCAGCACCGCATAGGGGGCGAGCAACGGCGGCAACCCGGCGAGATCCGCCATTTGCTGTTCGAGGGAAACCGCAAACGGCCGGTAAAGCGGGTCCCCGATCAGGACCGCCTGCCAGCTCAGCGCCGGCAGAGCATAGCAGGCGGCGTCCGCCAACGTCGCCCCGCGGGCCAGCGCCCGCAGCAGCAGGTGCGGCGGGTGCGTGAAATGCAGATACGGCTCATGGACGTTGCCGACGGTGGCGGTGACCCCGCGCGCGACCAGCGAGCCCGTCCACGCTCCCGTCGACTGCCGCAGCGTGGCGGCGGAGTAGCTGTGAATGTGCAGGGCAATCGCCCCCGGCGCAAAACGGAAACCCGGCAGCAGGAACGGGCCGTCAATCGCGCCCGAATACCAGCCGAAGTAGAGCACGGGGGCATCGATGCGCGCCGTCACGGGCATCGTTCCGGGCGCCCGGTCGACGCTGGTGTCGAAACCGAGATCCAACAATTGCCGGGCCGCGTTCTCCATCCAGGGATCGCCGACGTTGTCGCGGTTGGCCACGTCGACGTAGGCACGGCCCAGCAAACCCGTGCGCTCCGCCGTCACCGCCCGATCGACCAGCGCGTTGGCCTCCCCGGCGGTCGGCCCGTCGAGCCGCGCCACCTTGACGACCTGCCCGAGTTCGAACGCCGAGGGGTGCTCATTCTGGAAGAGCGGATTGGGGACGAAGGCGTTAATCGGGTAATTGGGCAGCGCCAGCAGGGCGAGTTCCCCGTCCACCGCGCCGGCGTTGGTGCGGAATTCGGCGCGGTTGGTGAACGGCTTGACCTCGGCGGCGAGCGCCGGATCGTGCTCAATCTTGAGGGGCACGCCGCGGCAGACGACCAGGGCGGCGATGCGATGGGAATAGGGCGCGTACTTGGTCCGCCCGATTCCATCCGTGGTCGCCATGGGAATCGCGTCAATCCATCCCGCCGGCACCAGTTGATCCAGCAGCGGCTGCCAGATCGTAGCGATGAACTCACGCCACGTGATCGCCTCGTCCAGCGGCATTTTCAGCGCGAAGAGATTGGCCGCCGGCACGTGGCGAACTTCGGCGTAGTGCCGGGCGATGCGCAACGAATCCGGGTCGGCGCTGTTCGCGAGGATCAGCACGTTCGCCGCCAGGGAGGCCGGGGCCTCGGCCATCCGGGCCGGCACGGCGAAGGCGAGGAGCCCGGTCAGCAGCGCCAAGCACCGCCCCGCCACTGGCATTCGCGAAGTGAGCTTCCCCGGGCCCCGCGCGCGTTCCCACCGTGTGCCGGCAGTAGGAGCGGGTTTATCCCGCGCTGGCGCCGCACCACCGCAGGATGAGGCCATAATTTTCAATGCTGGTCCGGGGAGCGCACCCGTCTCGGGTGCTGGCTTTGGCGTCTCGCCGAAGCCTCCGATGCCCTCGGCGGAACGCCGAGGGCTGCCTGCGAGACGCAGGCGCTCCCCGGAATATTGCTCCGCGCCCATGATGTCTCTAAGCTGAAGCAAACGCCGGGCGTGGCGAACCCCTTCCGCACGCGCCCGCCGCGTTTCATGGCCCACGCTTGCCCGCCGGCGCCGGCTGGGCCGCCGCCTGGCGCCGAATCAGCGCGGCCCGCAGGTAGGTATCCGGGCCGGCGCCGCGTTGGGCGGTGAGCCAGATCGCCGCCAGCATGCGCCCGCCTTCCAGCAGGCGGGTCTCGATGAAGAGACGCCCCTCGGCGCCCACCGGCTGATCCCCGTGGCCCAGTTTCCCGGCCAGCTCGAGTTGATAGAGCGGCTCGACGAGCCGGTGCTGCGCCAACAGGTAGTCGAATACCGCCACGAACAGCGGGTCGCGGCCGTCGGCCCGCGGGGCAAGCGAAAGGGGTTCGGCCGGGGCGACCCGGGAAGCCAGTTGGGCGAACCGCAAGCCGGTCTTGGCCGTGATGCCGCCATCGATCCACGAGTGCAGGCCGCTCCAGGTCGTGTAACCCTTGGGATTGGCCCCCACCCAGCCGTTGTGATGTTTGGTGGTGTGCAGGGGCTGCGCGCAATCGGCGACATAGTGGCCCATCACGCCCATCACGTAGAGGAGGTTGGCCTGCGCGTTCGCGATCTCCTCCGGGGTGCCGAGCTCCTCGAAGACCTTCAGATAGGAAAACCCCGAACGCACCTTGCCAAAATACTCCGCAATGGCCCACGGCGCGAAGCCGGGCCACTCCCGCGTGTGGTCCGTGTTCCGGGCCGCGTCGATCGGCGGAAAGTTTTCCGGGTGGGCGGCGCGACCCGCCGCAAACTGCACGATGAAATCGTAGCGAAACGACGGCACCGTCGCCCAGGCGATCCCGGCCTCGGGCAGGTACTCCAGGTCGCAGAAGTGATCGCTCCAACTCCCGCCGCTCTGCTTCAAGGGCAGGTCGGGAACGTTGCGCCAGCGATCCGGTTCCCCACCGAGAAAGGCGATCCGGGCCGCGTTGGCGGGCTCACGGACAAACTGGGGGAAGTCCGCCGGCAGCGCCGCCAGCGCCGCCTCGTTGATCAGGCGGTGGCCTTCGTAATCCCAAGCGCGGAGCGTGGGCAGAGTGCAGATCACGGCACCGGCGGCCGGGAGGAGACGGAAAAGGGAGGTGAACATGTTGGGAAAAATCAGCGGCCGGCGTCGGCCCGGGGCGGCGTCATGGTCGGCGGTCGGGCCGATCCGGCCCCCGCGGCGCCCAGCGCGTCGGCATAATCCCGCAACCCGGCCGCCAACGCAACCGCCAGCTGCTGCCGGTAGGCCGGGGTGGCAATCTTGCGCGCCTCGGCGTCGCTCGTCAGGAACCCGCACTCGATCAGCACCCCCGGGCAGGCCAGGGGACGCAGCACGGCGAGATGCATGAGTTTCTTGCCGCGATCAGCCGCCTTCAAATCCTCCACGAAGCGACCGTGAATCGCGTGCGCCAGCATCGCGCTCCAGTGATCAAAGCGGTTGACCGGTGAAGCCTCGTCCTCGGTGTCATCCTTTTCCATCGGGCCCCACGCATTGGCGGACCGCTGAAAGCGCGGGGCAAAGGTGTAGACCTCGACCCCGGAGGTCTTCGTGTCGTTGGCGAGCGCGTTGAAGTGGATGCTGACAAACACATCGGCGCGCGCGGCGTTGGCGGCGGCCGCGCGGCGCGAGAGCGCGACCGTTTCGTCGCCGCTGCGCGTCAGGACGACCCGATAGCCGGCCGCCTCGAGCAGCTTCCGGGTCCGCCCGGCCACATCGAGCGTGAACGTCTTCTCGTTGATCCGGAACTTGGTGTTGATCTTCCCCGGATCGCTGCCCCCGTGACCCGCATCCAGGACGATGGTCTTGGGCCGCGGGCGGGCGGGGAGCCCGAAACCCGGTCGCAACAGCGGCGTCAGGCAGCGCTCGAAATCCACCCGGCTGACGTAGAGCTGGCCACCCGAGTCCGTCACGGGATCGCCAAGAAAGACCCGCAGCCCGTTGATCGTGAGGTCGCGGGTGTCGTTTTCGATCTCCGCCTTCACCGCCGGGCCCGACAACGTGAGTTTCTTCCCCGCCTCGATCCACCGGAGCTTGAGGCCCAATTGACGGGCGACCTCGCTCACCGCCACGTATTCCGTGCGTCCCCGCTTCCGGACGGTCGAGGGCGCCAGGGTCGCGGCGGGAGCTTTGGCCGCCACCGCAGTGCCAGGACGGGTCGGCACCGCCCGCGCGGGTGCCGCCGCGGGCAACCGCCCGGCCCAGAGCGCCAGTCCCATGACCGCCGCCAGCCCGAAACGCTGTCGTGCCGCCGCCTCCATGCGGCCGTTGCATCAGGACGCCGGCGACGACGACTCGGGGCCTGAATCAGACCCGGGCTCGTCCTCGCCTGACGACGGCTCGTGTTCCGCCTGCTCGGCGTCGGGCACGTGAAACTTGGGCTTCCGCTTGTTGACGGGCAGCGGCGTGAGCATGACGTGGATGTTGCGCCCGATGAGCTTGGGCTCCGCATCCGCATGCGCCATGCCGGAGAGGTCCACCACCGCGCGCTTCATGACGCCGAACCCGATTTCGGTATGGGCCATCTCCCGACCGCGGAACTTGAGGCGCATCTTCACCTTGTTGCCGTGATCCAGGAATTCCTCCGCATGGCGCAGCTTGGTCTCGTAATCGTGCTGCTCGATGCGGGCGGTGAATTCAATCTCCTTGATCTTGCTCGCGACCGACTTCGCGTTGGAGTGCTTCTTCTGCTCCTCGTAGACATACTTGCCGAAGTCCATGATGCGGCAGACCGGCGGCGTGGCGTTGGGCGCGACCTCGACGAGATCGAGTCCGTTCTCCAGGGCGAGCACGATGGCCTTGGCAGTATCCAAAATTCCCAGCTGTTTGCCCTCGGGCGAAATCAACCGGACTTGGGGAACCTTGATGCGGTGGTTGCGGCGGATCGCCGCGAACGGGTCGACATTGCGACGATGATATGAACCGGGGCGGCCGCCACCGGAGGAGGGAAACGAGTTGGCCATCAATAAGGATTGGACTGGTGTCTGGTCGGGGACGCTTCTCGCCCGGACGCCGCCCGGGAGCAAGGGTTATTTCGCCGGAGACACCGCCCGGACCCAACCTAGAGGCTGAAGCTCTCGCCGCAGGAGCAACTCGCCTTGGCGTTGGGATTCGAAAATTTGAACCCACCCGCCACCAGCGCCGTCGAGTAGTCCAACTGCGTGCCTTTGAGGTAAAGGGCGCTCTTGCTGTCCACCACGACGTTGACCCCGGCGGTGGGCACCAGAATGTCGCCCCGCCGCGGTTCCGGCACAAATTTCATCTTGTAGCTGAGGCCGTTACATCCTCCCCCGGTGATGGCGATGCGGAGGAATTCACCCTGGCCCTCCCGGGCGATGAGGCTCCTGACCTTCACTCCCGCCGGCTCCAGGAGCCGAACCAGATTCTCGTTGCCGATCCGTACGCCGTCCGGAAGAGCGGGCCGCCCTGCCGGCGCCGTCCCGGGGCCGGACGGCTCAGTCGCAACGGGGGGGGTGGCAGAATTCATGCTCCCCACCAAACGCGGCCCACCGGCCGGCGCAACGTTGGACTGCACATTCCGCCCGGCCCACCGAGCATGAATGGGTCGCGGCGCAGTGCTTTGCCTAGTCCACTGCGCCGCGACTTGGTTTGGGAACAGGGCGCAGTGCAGGCACCACCCCTGGAAATGGAAATCCGGAAAAGCCGGTTCTGTGCCAGCCAGCAAGCGCAAATCTCCTCCGTTGTGACCAACGGGGCGGAACGGGTGACGAATGGCGGGGTAACAGGCTCATGCTCAATTCATGATGCTGGGCCCAGAGACGCGTAAAGGCATTCCACGTTACCATAGTGTTACCCTATTCCGACGCCTTCGCCGAATCTTACGCGCCGACTGGCGCCGGCCCGAAACGAAGCCGGCCCCTCCTCCGGCACCGAGGCGAAAGGCGGGCCACGGTCTCTGCGGCTGGCGGACGTTCAGCCGAATCCCGGTCACGCCTCAACCGCGCTTCACGGCCCGCAGCAACTCCACACTCTTGCGCGGGTTGATGAGGTTGATCCGCCCATCGGCGCTGCGCTCCGCCCCCCGCTGAATCAAGTCGGTCACCTGTGCGACGGTGAGCGCCGGGTTCAGGGCCAGGAGCTTGGCGGCCAGATTGGCGACGTTGGGTGACGCCATCGAAGTGCCCGAATATTTCATGCGCTCCCCGCCCGGCAGGGTGCTTTCCACCTCGTAACCGTTGGCATGCACATCGACGTTCTTGCCGAAACTCGAAAACGAGGTCTCTTCACCGGCCTGGTCGACCGCACCCACGGTCAGCACATTCGGCAGGTCGATCCCCGACGGAATCGCCTCATCGAACGCGGCGTCGCTGTCGCTGTTGCCCGCCGCAGCCACAAAGAGGATATCCGGGGCCTCCCGCATCGCCTCGGTCAGGGCCACGCGCGACAGCTCGAAGTACTCCCGCGCCGTCTTCTTGCGCTCCTCCGGGGTGCCCCCCGCCCCATTGGCCTCGAAAGCCGCCTCGATGCTCCGCGGCGTCCCGCCCCAGCTCATGTTCACGACGCGCACCCCGTGCTGCTTGAAATAATCCACCACCGCCCGCATCGCGGCGGCCTCCCGCTCCGCCTGCTCGCGGGTCGGCACGTCGGGAATCATCCGATGGTCAAACGTGATGCGCGCCCCGAGCAGGCGCACCGCCGGATTGCCCGCCGCCGCGATGCCGGCCACATGCGTGCCATGCGTGTAGTTGCCAAAGAAATTCACGCTCTCGATGAACGGCTTCACCGCGTCGGGATTCAGGCCCGACATCACTTTCTTCAATTCCGCCCCCTCCACCGACTCGATGCTCGCCTGCACGTCGAGCAGTCCCTTCGTCAGGTTGCGCATTGCGGGATAATGGGTCCGCTGCTCCGCCGTCAGGGGCAGCAGCAGGTCCGGCACCCGCCGGGACGTGAGGTCGAACGCGATGCCATGCACATCGTCGACATAGCCGTTGCCGTCGTCGTCCCGGCCGTCGGGCCGCTCCCCGGCATTGGTCCATTGCTGCGTCGGAAACACCGCCATGTCGACGCCGCTGTCCCAGATGCCCACGATGACCGGAGTGAGTTTCGTCTCCGCCGCCAAGTCCACGGCGCGCGCCGCCCAGATGTCGGCCTTCACCCGGCGATTCGCGTTCACATAGGCGGTCAGGGCCGCCACTCGCTCGGCCTTCAACGGCAGGTAATGCGTCAGGTTCGTGCGTTGCGCGAGCAGCACGCGGGCCACCTCGCCACTCACGGTCCCCGTCTTGTCGACCCCGGGCTGAAACTGGCTGGAGAGATTGCCCAGCACCAGCGCCTCGGTCATGATCTCGGCGTAGCCCTTGGTCTGCTTGATCACGTCACCCACGATGTCCCAGGGCAGCGCGGCGAGCTTCGCCGCGTAGGTCTTTTCAAACGCGGCCCGAAATCGCGCCTCGTTGCCAAACTCGCCCGACTGCCGCGTGACGATGATGCTTTCGGTCAACAACCCACCCGTGAGTTTGGCGGCGGGCTTTTCGTCCAGGCCGCGAATTGTGGCGATGCGCTCGAGGGCGGCGGCCTGACGGCCCGCCTGCACGTCCAGCGCGAGCAGGGTCCCGAGGATATCCTGCAGCGTGGAGCGATCCGCGATGTCGTAATCCTGCAGGAGTTTCTCGAGATCGGCCCGCACCGCCGTGGCCAGCTTTTCGTAGACGGCGTCGTCAGTGAGCACGTCCGTCACCTTGCCGGTGAACGGGTAGCTGAACCGCGGCAACTGGTCCTGCGACGTGATCTTGGTTTTTTGCGCGAAGCCGGCGCTGGCGAACAGGGCACACGCGACGCCCAGGCGGAAGAGGTGTTTCATCGGCGACAGCGTGGTGACTCTCCGCCGCGGCGCAAGTCGCCGGCCACAGGCGCGGCGCAGGCGCAGCGGTCGCTCGGCGGTGATGCCTCTGCGAGTAGCGCCGCGTCTCTGACCGGCGGGCGCCAGTCGAAGACAGGCGCTACGGGGACGACCAACTCATTCCAACGTAAACCTGTTGATATGCCCACCCGGCGCACGGCGCGGGCCGCCGATTGCATCCTTGCCCTCGGCGCGCGTACTCGGCTTATCTCCCGCCGTGCGCCCCACCCCACACCTCCGCTTTGCTTTTGCCCTGCTGCTCGCCGCGCCCCTGGCGCGCGCCCATGAAGTCGCCGCCGACATGACCCAGGCGGCCACGACCCTGCTCGCGTCCTTTGACGCCGCCCAGAAGAAGCAGGCCACCTACGCCCTGACGGAGGCCGAGCGGGAGAACTGGAACTTCGTCCCCCTCGCGCGCCAGGGTCTGCCCTTCAAGCGCATGTCGACCGAGCAGCAGGCCCTCGGCCTGGCCTTGCTCCGCACGGGTCTCAGCCACACCGGGATGGCCCGGGCCAACGCCATCATGGCGCTGGAGTTTGTGCTCAAGGAACTGGAAAACGACAAACCCGCGGGCCGCCGCGATCCCACGTTGTACTACCTCACCGTGTTCGGCGAACCCAGCGCGGACAAGTCGTGGGGCTGGCGGTTTGAGGGGCACCATTTGTCGCTCAACTTCACGGTGGTCGACGGTCGCCACGTGTTCTACGCCCCGTCCTTCATGGGGAGCAATCCGGCCGAGGTCCGCTCCGGGCCGCGGCAGGGCGAGCGGGTCCTGGCCGAGGAGGAGGAACTCGGCCACTCCCTGGCGAACTCGCTCGATGCCGGCCAGCGGCAGGCCGCGCAGATCGCCGCGAACGCGCCCAAGGAGATCTTCAGCGGCAACAAGAAACGCATCGACCCCCTCGCCCCGGAGGGCATCCCGGCCACCCGCCTGCAACCCGCCCAGCGCGAGATGTTGGTGGCCTTGGTGAAGCTCTACCTGGCGCGCCATCGGCCGGAACTGGCCGCGGAGACCTTTGCCGCCGTCGCCGCCGCCGGACTCGACCGCATGACGTTTGGCTGGGCGGGCTCACTCGACCGCCCCCAACCCTTTTATTACCGGGTGCAAGGTCCCACCTTCCTCATCGAATTCGATAATATCCAAAACAACGCGAACCACATCCATTCGACGTATCGCGAATTCAAGGGCGACTTCGGTCACGACCTCCTGGCCGAGCACTACGCCCGGGATCACGCCGGGAAATAGGTCAATACCCCACATCATGAATTCGTTCGCCCTCCATCCCGCGATCCGCGTCAGCCCGGAAAATCCCAACCACCACCTGTGGAACAACCACGGCACCTGGTTTCTGCATTACACCGTCCACCCGACGCCCTTCACCAAGGAGCGCATCCGCCGCTCGCTCGGCACCAAGGACCTGGACGTGGCCCGCGAGCGCCGGGATTCCTTCTTGGCCCGGCTGGTCGGCGAGACGTCCCCGCCCGTTGCCCCGGGCCTGGGCAAGGCCGTCGCGGCCTGACCGATCCGGGGAATGGCGGGGCAAGTCATCCTCCGCGCCTTCATCCGTTGCGACTCACGTGGAGCGTCGCGGGGTGCGGCTGCTCCACCGGGGCGCCTCTCCGCGTTGAACGCCGGCGGAATTGAAGGGAGCGCCCGCACTCCCTTGGGCGCAACGCGATTCCCCTCCGGGTGCCACTCCGGCGCTCCCGTGGCGGCGTCAACTCGGCGAGGCCCCGCTCCACCTCGACCGACTACGGAATGCGCAGCCGCTGCCCGGGGCGGAGGCTGTTCTCGCCCTTCAGAACTTCGCGGTTGGCGTCGTAGATGTCCTGCCAGCGCGTGCCGGTGCCGTAATACCGCACGCTGATGCGGGTCAGCGAGTCCCCTTCCGCCACGGTATGCATCCGGGGCGCCGCCGTGATCGGCGGCCGGTTCGGGGACTGCGTCGAGGGGGCGGCCGCAGACGAGACGGCCGGCAGACCGGTCCCATAGGACCCGCCATTGTTGATCAAGCTGGCCGCCGACGCGATCTGATCCAGCGTGCCCTGCGCCTGCCGTAGGCGGGCCGTGATCGCCACGTTCTCCTGCTGCAATTGCGCAATCCGGCTGGTGCGGTCCCGTTCCAGCGCCTGCAACGTATCATTCAGGCGGGTCGTTTCCGTCCGGGTAGCGGCGAGTTCGCGCTGGGCTGTCGCCAATTGCTCCGCCGCCGCGGCCAGGCTGGCGGCCCGTTGCTCGGCGGCCTGCCGCGCGGCGTCGCCTTCGGCGAGCCGGGCGTTGTCCGCCCGGAGGCTCGTTTGCTGGGCCTGCAAATTCCTCACCTCCGTCGCGAGTTTCTCGTTGGCGCCCGTCAGTTCGGCGACCGTGGCGCTGTATTTTTCCGCGGCCTTTTGCGAATCGGCGAGGCGGCCGTTCACTTCCTCCAACTGGGTCCGGAACTTCGCCATGGTCTCGCCCGCGACCGACAACCGGGTGTTGTCCGCCTGCAAGGCGGCCACCTGATCGCCCAGATCCTTCACCTGACCCTGCAGTTTCTCGTTGGTCGCCCCCAATTCATTGATGACCGCCAATTGCTCCTGGGTCGTCTTGCCGCCCGCCGCGACCCGGCTCTTCAACTCCGCCAGGTCCGCCTGCACCTGCTCGGAGCCCTGCCGCGCCTGGATCAATTCCCGTTCCAACGCCGTCTTGTCGACGCCGAGTTGCTGGTTCAGGCCGGTCAGCTCGGCGACACTGGTCCCCTGCTGCTCCGCCGCCTTCCGCGCCTGGGCCAGGCGGGCCTTCGTATCGTCAAGCTCGGTACGCAACGTGGCCGCCAGCTCCGCGGTCGCCGTGAGCCGCCGGTTGTCGGCCTGCAGCGCCGCCATCTGCTCGCCCAGGTTCTTGAGCTGCGCCTGCAGGCTGCCGTTGTTCTCGCCCAACTGCTGCAGCAACGCCTGTTGCTCCTGCGCCGCGCTGGCCCCCGCGACCTGGCGCGCCTGCACGTCCGCCAGTGCCACCCGCGCGGCCTCGACGCCCTGCCGGGCCTCCGCCAGCTGCTGCTCCAACGCCCTCCGTTCCCCCGCGAGCCGTTCGTTCACCCCCGTAAGCTCGGCCACGCTCGCGCCATGCTGCTCCGCCGCCTTCGTCGCTTCGGCATATTTCACCTGCAGGGCCGCATAGCCGGCCTGCGTTTTCTCGGCGTCCAGCTTCGCGGCGTCGGCGGCCTGCTTCAGCTGGGCCAGCTGCCGCTCCGTCCCCGAAAGCCGGTTAAACAGATCCTCAACCTGCCCCCGCAGGTTGTCCCGCTCCTTGATCGGAGCCTGCGCTGCGACCCGGGCCGCCTCCAGCTCGCGGTTCCGCGTTTCGAGTTCCCCGGCCAGCCGCGCCTGCTCCACGCGGGTCTTTTCGCTCTCCCCCTGGGCTGACTTGAGTTGTCCGTCCAGCTGCTCGATCTGGGCCTTGATGGCGGCATCCTCCGCCCCCCGGCCCTGCAACAGGGAGCGATTCGCTTCGGTGAGCGCCTGGTTCGTCTCCCGCGTGCTCTGCAACTGGCTCGCCAGGGTGGCGATCGCCTGGGCGGAACCCTTCCGGTCCTCGTCGCGCTGCGACTCCAGCGTCCGCACCTGATCCTGCAGCGTCGCCATCTCCAGGCGCATCGCGTCGGTCGGCGCCGCCTTGATCGCCGCCGCCTGCGCCGCCAGGGCCGCCGCCACACTCTGCTTCGCCACCTCAAGATCCTGCTGCAGGCTCTCGTTTTTCACGATGAGGTCGGCGATGGCCTGCTTCGCCTCGCCGGACTGAGCCTTCAGCGCCTCCAGCTGCGTCCGGGCCTGCGCCAGTTCCGTGCCGCCCGCCCGCTTCGCCTGCTCGAGTTCCTTCGCGAGACTCTCATTCTTCGCCACCAGTTCAGCCCGCGAGCGGCTCACGTCGCCCGCCTGCGTCATCAAGGTCTCCACCGCGGCCCGGGCTTGCGCCAAATCTGCCGCCAACTTGGTACTCCGCGCCGCGTCCTGCCGGGCCGTCTCGAGTTCCCGGCCCAAAGCGTCGATCTTCGTGGTGAGCTCGCCAACCCGGGCGGTCGCCTGCTCCCGCTCCCCGGCCGCCGCCGCCAACCGTTTGCCCGCCTCGGCAAGGCGCTGCGCGGTGGATTCACCCGTGGATAAAACGGTGCTCAGCATCTGCTGCGTCTCCTCGTGCTGCCGGCGCAACTCGGCAAACTCCGCAGCCGCGCCGTCTTTCGCCGCCTTCGCCGCCTCGAGCTCCTGCGTGACTTGCGCCAGCCTCGCCTGCCAATCCGTCGCCGTCTGCCCCCGCGCGGCAACCGCGCGGTCGCGCTCGGCCGTCACCTTCGCCAGCTCCTGCCCGAGTTCGGTGACGCGCTGCGCGGCGGCGGATCCCGCCGTTTGCCCCCGCTCCGCCGCGGTCAACCGCGCCTGCAAGTCGCGCACCTGCTGCCGCGCCGCCTCGCCGGCCTCCCGCGCCGCGCTCAGTTCCGCCGCCGTCTGGCTCCCCTGCGCCGCCGCCTGTTTCGCCTGCTCGAGCTGCCTGGCGAGACTCTCGTTCTTCGCCAGGAGGTCGGCCCGGGATCGGCTCGCGTCGCCCGCCTGCGTCATCAACGTCTCCACCGACGCCCGGGCCTGCGCCAGATCCGCCGCCAGTTTGCCGCTCCGCGCCCCTTCCCCTCGCGCCGACTTCAGGTCCGCGCCCAACGCCTCGATCTTCGTGGTCAGCTCCGCGATCCTGGCGGTCGATTGTTCCCGCGCGCCGGTCGTGGCGGCCAGCCTGGATTCTGTATCCGCCAGGCGCTGACGCAGGGCGACGAGGTCCGCACCGGACTGGTTTCGTTCCGACAGCGTCCGGTTCGCTTCGGCCAGCTGGGTCGCCACCCGATCGCGTTCCGCCCGCGCCTCCCCGGCGGATTGCTCCGCGGTGGTCACCGCCGCCTTGGCGGCGGCGAGTTCCGCCGCGGCGCGCGCCACGTCCGATTGCAGCGCCCCGGACTGGACGGCGGCCGCCGTCGCCGTGGCCTTTTCCGTCTCGGCGACCGCCAGCGCCTCCCTGGCCTGCGCCAGTTGCTGCTTCAATGTCTCCGCCGCCTGGCGCGCCTTGTTGCCGTCGTCCAGTGCCTCCCCGAGCTGCGAACGCAGGTTCTGCATTTGTTCCGGATCGATCGCCGGCCGGCTGCCCAGCGCCGCCAGGCGCTGCTCGAGAGCGCCTTTTTCACCCGCCAGGAGGTCGCGCTGCCTGGCCGCCTCCGCCTGGGCTTGTTCCGCCTGGGCGGCCCGCGCCTGCAACGCCGGCATCTCCGCCGCCGCCGCCACCGCTTGCTTCAATTGTTCATTTTCCGCTCGCAGCCGCTCCGCCTCGGCTTGCGCCGCCGTGAGCTGTTGCGTGGTCTTTTCGAGCGCTCCGGGCGCGGCGCCATTGCCGGCCAGGCGCCGGTTCTCGGCCTCGACCTTCTCCTTGGCCGCGCGCATGTCCTCAAGCTGGCGGGTCAGCTCCGTCAACCGGGCGGCCTCGCCCGCTCCGCCCGGCGTCGCCCCACCCGGAGCCGGTCCGGCCGCATCTTCCTGCGCCTGCCGCAATTGCCGGCCAAGCCGCGCCAGCTCGATGACGGATCGTTTCACCTCGTCGTTGAGGCGATCGTTCTCGTTGATGAGCTTCGCCACGCGGGCATCCGTGGCCCCCGGCGCCGACCCCGGAGCTTCCGACGCGGCCGACGCGGCCACGGTCCGGGTGGCCTTCAATTGGGTCGAAAGTTCGTCCGCCCGCCGCTGCAGCTCGGCCTTCTCCTGCCTGAGCGTTTCCACCTGGGCCTGCCACGCCGCCGTCGCCGCGGGTTTCTCCGTCGCAGCCGGGCGGGCCGCGGCCGCGGTGAGCCGCTGGTTTTCCGCGCGCAGGGATTCCACCTCGGCCTCAACGGCACTCAACCGCGTGGTGAGCGCCGCGGCGACTCCGGCCTGCCCCGCCGCCGCCGGCGAGCGTTGGGCGGCCTGCACCGCCGCCGTCTTGAGGGCGGCGTTCTCCGCGTCGAGGCGAGACTTCGCGTCGCCCGTCTCCTTCAGCGCGGCCTGGGCCGCCGCCAGTTGCCGGGCCAAATCCTCCCGGCCGGTCTTTTCGCCGCGAGCCGACTCGACCGCCAGCGTCGCCGCCGCCAGCCGTTGCTCGAGCGTCGATTTCTCCCGGGCCAGGCTCTGGGCCGAATCGGCGAGGCGCGCGTTTTCGGCGCGCAACCTTCCGAGATCGGCTTCCGCTGCGGCGATCCGCGCGGCCAAAGCCGCTGCCGCGGCATCCGCGGCGGCCGGCCCTGGGGGGGTGGGAGCGGCGGCCGCCGCCGGCAGGGACGCCACTGGGCTCGGCTCGCGCAACCCCAGCTGGGCGCGCGTCCGGGCGATGGCAATATTGGCATCCGCGAGTTGGCGCGAGGACAGCTGCCCGGCCACGATGTCGCGACCCGCGGGCCTGGCGCCATTTTCGACCGCCAAGGAGAGCCAGGTGTAGGCCTCGACCAGGTCGGCGGGCGCGCCGCGGCCTTCCGCGAGCATGATGCCGAGGTTGTTTTGCGCCGGCGCAAAGTTCTGCAGGGCGGCGGCGCGATACAGTTCGGCGGCCCCCGCGAGATCGACCGCCGAACCGCGGCCTTCCTCGAGCATCAGCGCCAGATTGTACTGCGCGCGCGCATACTTCTGCGCGGCTGAGGTCCGGTACCAGCGCTGGGCGGCGGTCTCGTCCTTGGCCACCCCCCGCCCCAGTTCATACGCGAGGGCCAGGTTGTACTGCGCCTCCGCCACCCCGCGGTCCGCCGCCTGGCGAAACCACAAGGCCGCCTCGAAATAGTCCTGTTTCGCGCCGAGCCCGTTGGCGTACATGTTGCCCACGTTGAACTGCGCGGGCGCAAACCCCTGCTCGGCCGCCTTCAGGTAGTACGTAAACGCCTTGGCGAGGTCGGGCGCGACCCCCCGCCCCAACTCGTGCATCATGCCGAGGTTGAACTGCGCGGCCGCCAGACCCCGCTCGGCCGCCTGCTGGTACAGGCGCAGCGCGTCGGCCATGCTGGGCGCCACGCCCTGCCCATTGGCGTAGGCGTTGGCCAGCGCGTTCAGGGCCTCCGGATCCCCCTGCTCCGCGCGGTTGCGGATGGTCAACAGATCGACTTGGGCGTATCCCGCGGGAAGGGCCGGACCCAAAGCCACCAAGGCCGCCGCGAGCAGCGCGCGGTTCCGGCGGGAAATCGGGAGGCTACGGGTTCGCCCGGCGAGGTTAGACACGAGGTTCGTTTAAGGACAAAACCCTACACGGAAGCAAGGCGGCGTCTTGCATGCCGTGGATGATTTTCTTGTCGGGCGGACAGAATGTGGCCAGCGCCCCCGACAGACGAGGCTGCCCGGCGATCAGGAAGTAATAGGGACAGAGGCGCAGCCGGCCGGCCTTCACCACGGCGGCCGGGCTCCCGTCGGGACCGGGCCGATCATACACCCGGTGATCGAGCCGCCGCGGTTTTCGGTACACTTGGAGGACATGGAGATTCGCCGGCGCGAGGGCGATCGCGCGTTCGATCCCCTGCTGCCATTCCTCCCGCGAACAATCGCTGCCGAGCACCACGCTGCGCGCGCCCCACGCCGTCTCATGGTAACCGCTGATCTTGATGATCAAATCGCGCTCCTTCTGCGACGCCGCGATGAGATCGCGCCAATCATTGAGCGACCGTCCCCCCACCCGCGGCCCATCCAGCACCGCGCCCGGTGGCAACGGTGCCGGATCGATGATCCACGACGGGGGAATGAGCGCCCGCAGCAGGGTCAGCACCCGGCCCCCCAGCGCCTCGGCCCAGTAATCCTGCAGCAGGTGGTGGTGGAACAACGCCAGGGCGAGCTTCTCCTCCTGAAAGTGCCGCATCGGCGGCGCGATTGCCACCTCGCCGGCCGCCCAGGATTCGAAGATGAACCGCTGGGTGCGAATGTTCTCGAGATCGAAGAGCTCGAAGAACCGGTAGATGATGTCGATTTTCTCCGGGTTGCCCTCGACATCGAAGAACAGCGCATTCTCCAGGGGAAACAGGTCCTCGGGGCGGAGGCAAAACACGCGTTTGCCCTGCAATTGCAGCTGCTGCGCGAGCCACATCATTTCCGGCCGGTAGGTCGCCGCCTCGTCGCTCACCACCAGCGCGATCAACGGGTTTCGCAGGGCCGGCCGCAACCCGGCGAGCGCGGCATGGAAATCTGCGATCATCTGATCCCGGGCCCCGAGGATCGACGAGCCGCCGGGTGCGCCCGCTCCGCTCCCGGGGATTGATGTCGGCGGGGTGCCCTCACCCCGCGCTTCGCCCCTGGGGATCGATGTGGGCGGGGTGCCCTCACCCCGCGCTTCGCCCCCGGGAATCGATGTCGGCGGAGTGCCCTCACCCCGCGCTCCGCCCCCGGGAATCGATGTGGGCGGGGTGCCCTCACCCCGCGCTCCGCCCCTGGGGATCGATGTGGGCGGGGTGCCCTCACCCCGCGCTTCGTACAACCGGTTGAGGAACGCCGTCAACCCGATGCCCCCGGGCACCGAGTCGAGTTCGGTCAGCGCAAAGCCTTCGTCGGTCAGCAGCAGGTCGGGCCGCAGCACGGGCGGAAACGCCCCGCGATTCCGCGGATCCCGGGCATGCGCCACCAACGCCGCCGGTTTCCCCCGGTCCAGGTAATCTGCCACCCACGGGGCCAGCAGCGGCTTGTTACGCAACAGGTTCTTCCCCGCGGCGGAGCGCAGGTACAGGGTTTCCAGGGCCTGCTGAAACTCGTAGCAGGCCGCGCCGATCGCCTCCAATTGCGCCACCTGCTCCGGGGTCAACGCCCACGCGTCCGGCGACAATTGCCACGACTTGGCCTCGAACAAGGGCTGCCCCGCGAGGGCGGCGCGAATGGTTTCGTAGGCAAAGGCAGACATGCGGGAGGAGGCGGTGATCAGTGGTCAGTAATCAGTAGTCAGTAGTCAGTAGTCCGTGGTCCGTGGTCCGTAGTCCGTGGTCCGTAGTCCGTGGTCCGTAGTCCGTGGTCCGTGGTCCGTGGTCCGGAGACGATTGCCTCCGCCGCTGCCACCGGAGTGCTTTTGCTGCACGTGATCTTTCATTCCGCCGGAGGTCGAGGTTGCGTTCCGGCGGGCGGGAGGCGTAACACACGATCCAGTTCGTCGAGCAGCACTCTGAGGGCCACCGCCATCAACAGTACCGACTCCCTGGCTACATTGGCTTCCTTGGGCAACTGCAGGGCCCCGCTTACCATGAGCTGACAGATCGCGTTCAACAACCCGGGCTGCCGGCTTCCCTCCTGCAGCGCCGCATAGATTCCCGTCCCAACCGGTCCACCCGGGCGCAGGCGTTCGAACAGCGCGCGGTTCCCGGCCTCCATCACGGAGAAATCGAGCGAGGGCGCCCGCACGCCCACCGGCACCAGCGTGAACCACACCGGATACGCGTGCGCCAGCATGAAGCCAAATTCGTTTTCCTTCAACCGCCCGCGCGTGAGCGCCGTCAAATCGTCGACCAACGTCGCTCCGGACGCGGCGAGTTCCGCCGCCGCGTCCGCCGCCAGATCGAAACCACGGGCCGCGCGCGTGAGCCGCTGCCTCGCCGCCTCGAGGGTCAGCGGCGCTCCTTCCAGCCGCGGCGCCGGGGGCCGCAACGCCGGCGACGGGGCGGGCCGGGGCTCGAACTCCGAATCCTCGGAAGCTCCGGGCGGCTGATCCCGCGGCGAACCGCCCGCCTTGGGCTGGCGCGGTCGCGGCGGCGGCGGCGGAAAATCGATCTCGGACAACCCCAATTCGCGGATCACAAAGTTGGCGTCGTCGTTCCGGCCGGATTCGAGGTTCGCCTGGTCGATCTGCCGGACCTGTCCCTTCATCAATTCGATGACCTTGCCCCGCCACGCCGGATCGCGGACGGCCGCCCTCGGGCTGCGGCCGCCCAGCGCCGGAATCTTCTCGTCGACCCACGTCCGGAAATATTTCCGCGCGATCGCCGCCTGATGGTCCTGCAGCGACACGCCCGGCGCCGGCGCCGCCACCCGCGACGAAGAAAGCTCGAACGAGGTCGGATTTTCCAGCAGGCGCGGCGGCACGAGCGCGAGATCGGGCGCCGGATCCTTCGCCGCCATCCTGCCGCCGAGATCGTCCCGCCGCTCCCGGGAAAACGCCACCCGCGCTCCCAGCCGCGCCTCGAACGCCGCCCGCAACCGCCGGCTCCGCTCCTGCCCAATGGCCTCGATCCGCCACTCCTTTGGCCCCAACAGCACCCGACCGAGCACCACGCGCCCCTCCCCCGCGTCCGCCAACCCCTGGCTCGCGGACGGCCGGTGGTCCAGCCACACCCGAGCCTCCGTAAAACCCTGCGTCTCCTCCTCCGGAGAGAGCTCTTCGTCGGCGATTCCCACCTCTTGGTGCAACACGGCCCGGGCTGCCGCCGGCGACACCTGCAACGTGTAGGTCGCCGCCACCCACGTCGCGTCGATCGCCGCCAGCATTTGCCGCCTGCGTTCGAGCCCGCTGGCCGTGAGCACCTCGTCGATCCGACAGAAATTCTCCGCGAGCCACCGGCGCTGCCCGACCCGCCCGGCCGGCGCGCCGAGGTGCGCCAGGCAGGCCTCGAGCGCCTCCAGCGCCGGCAACGGCGTCACGTCGTCGAGGACGATCCCCGTGCCTGACATGCGCCAGAAATGCGGCAGCGGGTACACCCACGTCAGGACGGTCGCGAAGCGGGTCGCGCGCGCCCCCGCACTGCGGTCGGCGAACACCATTGGCGCCCCGCCCTCCTCCAGCAAATCCACCACCTCGAAGCGCTCCGCGTCGATCACCCGGTGCATCTCAATCAGCGCGACCCGCATCTGCGCCTTGCCCCCCAGAAGAATCCGCTCGTCGTTCTTCAGGCCTCCCTGTCCCACCTGCTTCCAACGCTCCACCAGCGTGCGTCCCTGCTCATCGCGTTTGAAAAACAGCTGCCACGCAACCGCCGCATGCCAGCCGTGCCCTGCGTTCGCCCGGCGGGCGGCGTCGATCCGCGCCGGCGCCCCCGGATCTTCCGCGACCAGCCGTTTGAGCAGAGCATGGTCGAGCACGTCCTCCGTCGCCAGCAACCCCGTGTAGTTGGCGGCCGCAAAGGGATCGAACGGACACGTCGCCGGACACGCGTAACGGTGGTGCCGGTTCTCCCCGCACTCGGCGGCGGTGATGTCACGGCCTGCCGCCGGACAAGGACGAAGCTTCTTGGATTGCCCCATGATGAAATCGTTTTCGTTTCCGACCCGTTTAGAACAAGAAAACGCCCGAAGAACGAAAACGACTTCATTCCTCCATCTGGATGTCCTTGTTGCGATGCCGCGGGGAACCGGCGCGCAACCAGGCGTTGACGAAGCGGTCGAGGTCGCCGTCCAGCACGCCCTGCGTGTCGCTGGTGCTCACCCCCGTGCGCAGGTCCTTCACCATCTGGTAGGGCTGCAACACATAGCTGCGAATCTGGCTGCCCCAGCCAATCTCGCCCTTCTCGCCGTAGAATTTGTCCATCTCGGCGCGCTGTTCGTCCTGCTTCTTCTCATACAGCCGCGACTTCAGCACGTTCAATGCCGTGGCCCGGTTCTTGATCTGGGAGCGCTCGTTCTGGCAGACGACGACGATGCCGGACGGGATGTGCGTGAGCCGCACGGCCGAGTCCGTGGTGTTGACCCCCTGGCCGCCCTTGCCCGAGGAGCGGTAAACATCCACGCGGATTTCCGCCTCCGGGATGTCGAGGGCGATTTCCTCGGTGATTTCGGCCACGACGTCCACCGCGCAAAACGAGGTGTGCCGCCGCTTGTTGGAATCGAACGGGCTGATGCGCACCAGCCGGTGCACGCCACGCTCGGCCTTGGCGTAGCCGTAGGCGTTCTCGCCGCGGAGCAGGATGGTCGCCTTGCTGATGCCCGCCTGATCGCCGGGTTGCACGTCCTGCAGCTCGACTTCGAAGCCGCGGCGCTCGGCCCAGCGGTTGTACATGCGGAAGAGCATGTCGGCCCAGTCGTTCGACTCGGTGCCGCCCGCGCCCGACTGGATGGAGAAGATCGCGTTGTTCCGGTCGAACTGCCCGGTGAGGAACGAGGCGATCTCGATCGCATCGAGCTCCTTGCCGAGGACGGGCACGACCTCCTTGATTTCCCCCTCGTACAGCTCGCGCTCGGCGCCTTCCGCCGCTTCGACCAGCTCCACCATCACCGCCAGGTCATCGACCTTCTTGCGGAAGGCGACCACCGGCAGCACCGACTTCTTCAGGCCATTGAGTTTCGCGATGTGTTTCTGCGCGCGCTCGGTGTTGTCCCAGAACGTGGGCATACCCATCTCCCCTTCCATCGCCTCGATTTCACGCTGCTTTTGATCGCAGTCAAAGAAACCTCCACAAATGTCCGGCGCGCTTGGTGAGGTTCTCGATGTGATTGAAGGTCTCGGGTGCGATCATGAGGAAAGGGAGGAGCAACAGGGAACGAGGGATCCGCCAAAGCACAAGCGCGCAAACCGGGGCGGTCCACCCCCGGTTCTGCTGCCGCGAGTTCGCTCCCCCGCCGTCTTGGTCCCCGCCCGTCACCCCCGGATTTGGGGATAGGCGCAAGTTGCCCCCCCGCGCTCGCACCGCCATGCGTGGACGTGCGACCCCCATGGCGATCACGCTCCTCACGCCGGACCACACCTGCTGGCCCCCGCAACTGGCCCGGCGGCTCGGCCGCGAGGCTCCGTCCGCCCTGACGGCGCTGGGCGACCCCACCCTGCTCGGCGGGTCGCTCACCGCCCTCTTCTGCTCCGCCCGCTGCCCTGGCAATGCGATCCTCCGCGCCTACGATCAGGCCGCCCACTGGCGCGACACCGGCCGGGCGGTGATCGGCGGGTTCCATTCTCCGCTCGAAAGAGAGTGTCTGCGCATTCTGCTCCGCGGGCCCCAGCCGCTCATCCTGTGCCCGGCCCGCGGCCTGCCCCGGCGGCTCCCGCCCGAACTCCACGCACCGCTCGCCGCCGGCCGTCTGCTCGTGCTCACGGCGTCTCCCCCCCAAGAGCGCCGTGCCACCCGTGAACTCGCTGGCCGGCGCAACCTGCTCGTGGCCGCCTTGGCCTCCGAGGTGTGGTTTGCGCACATCGCTCCGGGCGGCCAGATGGAGCGTCTGGCGCAGCGCGTGGCGGCGTGGGCGGCGCCTGCACCCGCCAAATTCCCCTGAGTCCCGCTCGCCTTCATCCGCGATTTCAAGAACCGTTGGATGCTTCGGTCACGGATTGGAAATCCGGGATTTCAGATTCCAGATGCCCGATGTTCCGATTTCCGGCATCCTTCGCTCGCGACCGCCGCGCGGGAAAACTCTCTTTACCCCCGCAGCGTCCCCGCCGCCTGCTCCGCCAAAAAACTCGCGTAGGTCTTTTCGATCCCTTCCCGCAACCCGATCTGCGCGCGCCAGCCGAGGCGGCTGAGGCGGGAGACGTCCAGGAGTTTGCGCGGCGTGCCGTCGGGTTTGCTGGCATCCCACGTGATCCGCCCGGAGTAGCCCACCACCCCGGCGACGAGCTCGGTCAGTTCACGAATCGTCACGTCCGTCCCCGTACCCACGTTGATCCAGTCGGGCGGATTCTCCCGGAGCAGCAGGAAGGCGCAGGCCTCCGCCAGATCGTCCACGTGCAGGAATTCGCGGCGCGGCGCGCCGGTGCCCCAGGCCCCGACCTCGGGCCGGCCCGCCGCCTTCGCCTCGTGGAAGCGGCGGATGAGCGCCGGCAGCACGTGTGAATTCTGCGGATGGTAATTGTCGCCCGGCCCGTAGAGGTTGGTCGGCATCGCCGAATGGTAGCTCACGCCGTATTGCTGACGATAATACTGGCAAAGCTTGAGCCCGGCGATCTTGGCGATGGCATAGGCCTCGTTGGTGGGTTCCAGGGCGCTCGTGAGCAGGCCATCCTCCGCCAGCGGCTGCGGGGCGTGCTTCGGATAGATGCATGAACTCCCCAGGAACAGCAGCCGCCGCGTGCCGGCCTGCCAGGCGGCGTGAATGGTATTGGCGGCGATGGCGAGGTTCTCATGCAGAAACTCCGCGGGGTAGGTGTGGTTGGCGTGGATGCCGCCGACCTTGGCCGCCGCGAGGATCACTGCGTCCGGCCGCTCCGCGGCGAAGAACGCCGCGACGTCCGCCTGGCAGGTCAGGTCGAGCTCGCGCCGCGGGCGGAGCAGCAGGGTCACCTCCGGCTCGCACGCGAACCGGCGCACCAGGGCGCCGCCCACCATTCCGCTGGAGCCGGCGAGGAAGAGCTTCATGCAAACGGCGACTTCGACACGTTGGGCAGCTGCGCAATCTGCGCCTCGCGCTTGGCCAGATCGAGGTCGTGCTCCACCATGATCTTTACCAACTCCTGGAAGCGCACCTTGGGATCCCAGCCGAGCTGCCGGCGCGCCTTGGCGGGATCGCCGATCAAGAGCTCCACCTCCGCCGGCCGCTCATAGCGCTCGTCGTACTTCACGTACTTCGCCCAGTCCAGGCCGAGCAGGCCGAACGTCTCCTGGCAGAATTCCTTCACGCTGTGCGTCTCGTTGGTCGCGACCACGTAGTCGTCGGGATTGTCCTGCTGCAGCATCAGCCACATCATCTCGACGTATTCCCGGGCAAAGCCCCAGTCGCGCTGCGCGTCGAGGTTCCCGAGGTAGAGGGACTCCTGCAGGCCCAGCTTGATCCGCGTGGCGGCGCGGGTGATCTTGCGGGTGACAAACGTCTCGCCGCGGCGCGGGCTCTCATGGTTGAAGAGAATGCCGTTGGAGGCATGCAGGTGGTAGCTCTCGCGGTAGTTCACCGTCAGCCAGTAGGCGTACACCTTGGCGCAGCCGTAGGGCGAACGCGGCCAGAACGGGGTCTGCTCCGTCTGCGGGACCGCCTGCACCTTGCCGAACATCTCCGAGGACGACGCCTGGTAATACCGCACCTTTTTCACCAGGCCCGCCTCGCGGATCGCCTCGAGAATGCGTCCCGCCCCGAGGCCGTCGACGTCGCCGGTGTATTCCGGGATGTCGAACGACACCCGCACGTGCGACTGCGCGCCCAGGTTGTAGATCTCGTCGGGTTGGAGTTGATACAGCAGCTTCACCATCTGCACGGAATCCGCCAGGTCCCCGTAATGCAGGAACAGGCGCACCCCGTTCACATGCGGGTCCCGGTAGAGGTGATCGATGCGGCTGGTGTTGAAGGTCGAGGCGCGGCGAATCACGCCATGGACCTCGTAGCCTTTGTCGAGCAGCAGCTCGGCGAGATACGACCCATCCTGACCCGTGATGCCGGTGATAAGTGCTTTCTTCATGCAATAAACTGGCAACCTACGCAGCGTCCGGCGCGACCCGCAAGCCCCGGCGCGAAAATTTTGTCGCCGGCCGCCGGCCGAGCTGCTCCTGTATCCATTCCAGCCCGTGAACTCCGACCTCCCCGCCCTCGCCGTGATCGACGGCACGCTCTGCCAATTGACCCGCGAGGGCTCCCGGGCCGCCGGCTATGCGCCGCTCGCCTCCGCCGTGGTGGAATTTCACCACGCGCCCCTGCGGTGTTATGTGCGCGAGCATCCGTACGGGCTGCTCCCCGGCCTGCCGAACCTCTACTGCCTCGATGGCGATTTCCGCCTGCAATGGATGGCCGAGTGGCCCGATCCGGCCGATCCCTGCGCCGCCATCATCGGCGAAGAGGACGGCGTCCTGGTGGTGCGCTCGACCCGTGGCACGATGGTGCGGCTCGACGTACACACCGGACGGCTCGTGGGGATCGACTCCCCGTTGGCGGCCACCGGCTGAGGCATAACGATGCACCCGGCAGGGCGGGGAGTCCCTTCCCCGCCGTTCGTGCCTTCCGATCTTCTTTCCCGCCTGCCCGGCGCGGAGCGGAGTCCGCGCCCTACCCTGGGCGGTTGTCGCAATCCTATACGATCGGAAAAGATCCACCCAACGCGGAGCTTGCACGCGCCACGGGAACGGCCCCCAATGCGCGGCCGCATGGGTCGCCTGCTTGCCATCGTTCTTCTCCTCCTGGGCCCGGCCACCGTTCCCGTGGCCTGGTCCCAAAACGATCCGGCGAGCCGGCAGGCCGCGATTGCCGCGGTCTATCCCGCCATGCTCGCCGCCCTTGAGGCGGGAAATATCGGCCACGCCCGCCACCTGTGCGATCAAGTCATCCTCTGGGAGCCAGCCAACCCCGCGCATCAGTACAACCTCGCCTGCATCGAGGCGGGAGCCGGCGCCTCCCGGCTCCCGTACGCCTTCGCGGCCCTCGAACAATCCATCCGGCTCGGTTTCAACGACGCCGATCACCTGCAGAGCGACCCCGATCTCCAGACGCTGCGGACCGACCCCCGCTTCGCCGAACTGGTGCGCCGAACCACCGCCAACGCCACCGCGGGCGCGGCCATCGCTGCGATCGTGATCCCTGAACCATTCGCTCCTCCGATCGAGCTGGCCTCGATGCCGCCGGAGGCCCTGCCGAGCGGGCTCTTCCTGGCGACTCCCGCGAACCAGGCCTGGTTTTTCTCCCCGGACGGCCGCGTGTTTCAGAATCCACGGCGCGGGATCAATCCCGCTGATCTTTCGTCCCATCGCGGGCTGCGGGGTTCCGCCCGCCTCACCGGCACCACCCTCGCGATCGGGTGGAATGATGGCCGCCACGCTGAAGCCGCCGTCACGCGCCGGACGAATGGGCTGGCCTGGAACGACCTCATGCTGTCGCCCGCCAAACCGTTTGCCCGCCCGGCTGACGCGGTCGGCGCCTTCGTCGCCGCGGCCCCCCTGCCCGATACCGGGGAGATGGCCGACGTCCCCCGGCAGGTCGAATTGCGCGCGGATGAATCCGCGATCTGGATCAGCGCGCCGGGCGGCACGATCCAGGGCCGTTGGGATTTGCGCGGCTTCTCCCTGCGGTTGATCGAGGCCGACGGCACCGTGCTGCGTCTCCTCGCGTTCCCCCTGGATTCGACTCCGGCCCCCGCCGGGCCCCGGCGCATTTTTCTCGGCGGCGCGGTCTTCCACCGTCCCTGATCGGGCGATCGCCGGAGTCCGCCGCATCCGACATTCCCCTACGCCTGGTTCCACCACCCTTCGCCACCCTTCATGCCCACCTCGTTCCGCGGGTTTCTTTCGCTGGCCACCTTGCTTGGCTTCGCCCTCCACCGCGGCTCGGCCGCGACGACCCTCGCCGCCGGCGACACGCTGGTTTATGTGGGAACGTACACCGGGCCCACGAGCCAGGGCATCTACGCCTTCCGCCTCAAGTCCGGCCCCGGCGCCCCGGCGCTCGAGCCTCTCGGTCTGGCGGCCGAAGCCAGACAACCTTCGTTCCTCGCGATCGATCCCGCGCGACGCCTGCTCTTCGCCGTCAACGAATCCGGCACGTTCGCCGGCCAGCCCACCGGTTCCGTCAGCTCCTTCGCGATCGATCCCGCCGGCCGGCTCACGCGCCTCAGTGAGCGCGCCTCCGGCGGCGCGGGTCCCTGCCATCTCTTGCTCGACCGCACCGGAACAAGCCTGTTCGTGGCCAATTACAATGCCGGCACCGTGGCGCTGCTGCCCGTCGCCGCCGACGGACAGCTCGGCGAGGCCACCGCGATCATCCGGCATTCCGGCCGGAGCGTACACCCGCAGCGGCAGACCGCGCCTCACGCCCACTCCGTCACGCTGGACCCCGCCGAACGTTTCCTGTTCGTGTGCGACCTGGGGATCGACCGGGTGATGATCTATCGCTTCGACGTCGAGCGCGGCGCCCTCACGCCGCATGAGCCAGCCTACGCGCCGCTGCCGTCCGGCTCCGGCCCGCGCCACCTGGTCTTTCGTCCCGACGGCAGGTTCGCCTATGTGCTCAGCGAACTGGCCTCGACCGTCTCCGTCTTTGCCTACGACGCCACGCGCGGCCGTCTCTCCCCGGTCGAATCGATCTCCACGATTCCCACCGGCTTCACCGGTGTCACCACGACCGCGGAGGTGGCCATCCATCCCAGCGGCCGTTATCTCTACGCCTCCAACCGCGGCCACGACAGCCTCGCGATGTTCGCGGTCGATGCGGTGCGCGGCACGCTGCGCACCCTCGGGCTGCAAAGCACCGGCGGCCGGACGCCCCGGCACTTCGGTCTCGACCCCACCGGCACGATCGTGGCCATGGCAAACCAGAATTCCGATACGATCGTGCTCGCCCGGCTGGATCCAACGACGGGGCTCCTGACCCCCTCGCCCCACGTGGCGTCGGCGCCTTCGCCCGTCTGCCTGGTGTTCCTGCCGCCGGCGGCAAGATGAACCGCACCCGCTGCGCTACGGCGGAAAGCCGAGCACCTGCGCCACGTCATTGCCACACGCCCGCTGTGCTTCGGCCTCCGTCCAGCCAAGAAAGCGGACGACGTTTTTCGCCGCCCGATCCATCGTGAGCGCGGAGCCGGCAAAGTTTGGCTGGCCCGGTTCGCGCACGATGCCATCGGCGCCCGCCTCCACCTCAAGGGAGCCTACGGTGTAGCGTCCCGGCGGTGCGCCGGCGGCCGCAATGCAATCCGTGGTGAACAACACCTTGTCGCGCGGTTTGGCCCGCACGAAATTGCGCAGCGTGCCGGGCGGCACGTGGATGCCGTCGGGAATGAACACCGCCCACAACTCGTCGCGGGCGAGCAGCCGCTGGATGATGTTGTCGTGGCGGGGCAGCTGCATCGGCACCCCGTTGCCCACGTGCGTGCACAGGGTCAGGCCCGCCGCGCTCGCCGCCTCGATCGTTCGGTCGTCCGCGTTGGAGTGTCCGATCGCCACGCGCACGCCGTGTCCCACCACGTGGCGGATGAATTCCTCCGACCCGGGCCACTCGGGGGCCAGCGTGACGAGCCGCACCGCCCCGCCGGCGGCGGCCCACATCCGATCAAATTCCCGGCAATCCGGCCGCTTCATCTTCCGCGGATCGTGGGCACCGTGGTAGCCCGGCTCGGGCAGCAGATAAGGACCCTCGAGGTGATAACCCGCGATCATCGCGGCCACCGCGGGACTGGCGGCGCGCAGACGTTCGATGTGCTCGAGTTGCGCCGCCAACGCCGCCACCGTGTCGGTGATGAGCGTCAGGAGAATCCGCGCCGTACCGTGGGCTGACAGCGCCGCCACGGCCTGCTCCATCGCCTCCACCGGGAGGCCGGGACGCTGAAAATCGACGCCGGCAAAACCGTTAACCTGAAGATCGAAAAAGGGGCTGGGCAGAGGGGTCATGGTCCAAGGAAGTGTTGCAGAAAGACGAAGGCCTGTTCGTTCGACTCGGCGGTCGGGGAATGGTCCGGCCGCCGGGTCAGCCCGACCCGCTGCTCATAACCGAGGAAGTGATTCACGGCCACCGCATGATTGAGCGCAATCCAACGCGCCGGTCCATCCTCGGCGCCACCCGAGACCAAGAAGGGCCGGGGCGCCATCAACGCGTGCAGCTCCTGCAGATCATGCCCGCTTTCAACAAGCGTGCGGTAGGAGCCGGTGCGGCCGTTCGCGGGGGTGAGGCGGCCCGGCTTGCGGGTGGTGCGCGGGTCGAGGCCGAGGTACCACGGCTCCCAGTAATTCACCGCCAGGCGGGACTCATCGAACACCACCCCGCCGTCCGACCAGACGGCGCAGGCGAACTTGTCATACAGGCACGAGGCGAACATCGCCCACTTCCCGCCGTACGAGTGCCCCATCACGCCGATGCGCGCCGGATCGACCTCCGGACGCTGCGTGAGCGCCGTGTGACAATTGGCGGCGAGGTAGGCATAATAACTCAGCGGCTGGCACGGGGCCCCGTGGAGATCGGGATGGTACGCATCGTCACCTGGTGTGCCGATTGCGAGCGTCACAAACCCGCGCCGCGCCAATTGCAGGGCGAAGTCGCGGTGCACCGGCCGGGCCCCGTCCTTGAAGTACCGTTTGGCCTGCCCGACGATGGGCCGCGGCCCATCGTAGTTCACGCTGGCTTCGGGAGCGTAGAACGGCACGAGCACCGCGGGGCGCCGGCCCCGATCGGCGGCGGGCGGCAACAAAAGATAACCGTGCTGCATCACCCCGGCCGCGACTTCTATTCCCACCCGGTACTGCGCAACTCCCTCGCGGTCCTGCCGCTCCGACAATTCCAGCCTTGGCCGCGCGAGCAACGCGGGCCAGGCCCCCATCTGGCCATGCCAGTACGCCAGAATCTCGGCGCGCCGCGCCGGCCACTCCGCCGGCGACACCACGGGACGACCGTCGTAAAATTTCAACGGCGAGGCATACGCGCCCAACTGGGTGGCAAATTCCGCCGGCGGTTCGAACCAGGGACGGAGCGACTCGGGCAGCGGCCCGGTTGGCGCCGCCCCCACCAGTCGCAGCGCCACCGTCATCGCCCACGCCCCTGCGACCGCCACACGGGGACGGAGCGTCGCCCGGCCCGCGATTCGGGGTTGGGGAGCGCCACCCCGGCACAGCCGGGCTCGATGCAACGGGGGCGTCCGGACGAAAATCGCCATGGGTTACGGATACACTGGAGCGTCATCTCGGAAGGCGGCCTTCGCTCCGTCAACGGGAAATCAGCGGCGGCGGGCTCCGGCCCGGCGGTCCTTGGCGCCCAACCCCGCCGCCGCCCATGCTTGCCCCGCGGCGCTTTAGCCGCCAAACGACTCCCATGCCCCCAGCCTTCCGTCTCCTCGCCCTCGCGTCCCTCTGCCTCCTCCCTCGTTTCGCGACCGCCGCCGATCGCCCGCCCAACGTCATCATCATCTTCACCGACGACCAGGGCTACGGCGATGTCGGCGTCTTCGGGGCCAAGGGCTACACCACGCCCAACCTCGACCGCTTCTCCCGCGAGGGCGTCAAGTTCACGAATTTTCACGTCGCCAACGCGGTCTGCTCGGCTTCGCGCTCCGCCCTGCTGACCGGCTGCTACTCCAATCGCGTCGGCATCTTTGGCGCGCTCGGACCCAGTGCGACGCACGGTATCAACTCCGCCGAGACGACGATCGCCGAGATGCTCAAGACCCGCGGCTACGCCACCGGCATGGCCGGCAAATGGCACCTCGGGCACCGCGAGCCGTTCCTGCCCAACCGCCACGGCTTCGACGAATCGTTCGGCCTCCCTTACTCCAACGACATGTGGCCGTTCCATCCGGAGGCCAAGAAGGGCACCTACCCTCCGCTGCCCCTCTACGAGAACGGGCGCATCGTCGACCCCAATATCACCCCGGACAAGATGCGCAATCTCACCACGTGGTACACGGAGCGGGCCGTGTCGTTCATCGAGCGCCACAAGGACCGCCCGTTCTTCTTCTACCTCGCCCACTCGATGCCCCACGTGCCGCTGGCCGTCAGCGACAAGTTCAAGGGCAAGTCGGAACAGGGCCTGTACGGCGACGTGATCATGGAGATCGACTGGTCAGTCGGCGAGGTGCTGCGCACGCTGGCGAAAAACGGCCTCGAGCGCGACACGCTCGTCATCTACGCGAGCGATAACGGCCCGTGGCTGAGCTACGGCAACCACGCCGGGAGTGCCGGGCCCCTGCGCGAGGGCAAGGGCACCGCCTGGGAAGGCGGCACGCGCGTCCCATCGATCATGCGCTGGCCCGGCCACCTGCCGGCCGGCGCGGTGAGCGATAATTACATCATGACAATCGACCTGCTGCCGACGATCGCCGGCCGCGTCGGCGCCAGCCTGCCCCCGCTCCCGATCGACGGCCTCGACGTCTGGCCAATCCTTTCGCGGCAACCCGGCGCCACGAATCCACATGACGGCTACGGCAATTGGTACGCGCAGAACGAACTGCAGGCCGTCGTGAGCGGCGACGGCCACTGGAAACTCGTGCTGCCGCATCGCTACCGCACGCTGGGCGGCCGCCCGGGTGGCCGCGACGGCATCCCGGCCAAATACGAGAACGTCGACCTCCGGACGTCCGCCCTCTACGACCTCGACGCCGATCGCAGCGAGACCACCGATGTCTCCGCCGCCCACCCCGAGGTGGTGAAACAGTTGCTCGTCTTCGCGGAAAAATGCCGCGCCGACCTGGGCGACTCGCTCACCCAGCGCAAGGGTACGGGCGCCCGCGAGCCCGGCCGGATTGAAGGTGCGCCCGCCAAGAAGAAAAAGGCGCGCTGAACCGCGGACGCCCCTGTAGGAGCGGGTTTATCCCGCGACTCGCCGCGGATGGAATCCATCGCGGCATAAAGCCGCTCCCACCCCGCGCAGCCAAGATCGGAAACTCCGACGGCTCCCCCAGCGCCATCGTCGCTCCTACCGCGTCGCCCCGGGACCCAGCGTCCGCGCCAGCCAGGCGATCATCTTCCCTGGATAACCCGGGTCGATCTTCTCCCACGGGATCAACGCGTGGGCCCCACCCTTCACCGTCATCAATTCACACGCCCCGCCGGCCGAGCGCAGACGGCGCTGGAAATTTACCGATTGCTGGATGGGCACGGTCTCGTCCGCATCCCCATGGAGCAACAGCACGGGCGGCATACCCGCCCGCACCCGGTTGATGGGCGAAATCGCCCGCAGGGCGCGGAGTGACTCCGGCGTGATCTCCTGCGGGAGGCCGAGCAAGTTCTGCAGCGCCTGGCTCACACCTCCGCGCTTCGCCAGGTCCTGCTCGTGATCCGTCACCGGGGCAAAGCCCACCACCGCCTGCACCCGGGTGTCCTCCTTCGACTGCGTCGCCAGCATCGTGACCAGGTGCCCGCCGGCCGAGTGCCCGATCAGCGCGATGCGCCCCGGATCGCCCTTGTACTCCGCCACGTGCGCCTTCACCCAACGCACCGCCGTCTGCAGGTCCTCGAAACACGCCGGCCAGCGGTGCTGGGGAGCCAGCCGGTAATTGATCGAGCACCACACATACTTCGCCTGCGTCAGCGGCTTGAACCATGGCGTGATATCCGCGCCGTTACCGGGCTGGCTGCTGCCGCCCTTGTCGCCCCCCATCCATCCGCCCCCATGCACCAGGATCGCCACGGGATACGGCCCCGCCCCGTCCGGCACGTTGACATCGAGCCGCAGCCGCTCCCCGCCCGCCTGGCCATACTCGACATCGCGTTTCACCTCCGCACGGATCACCGGCAGGAGCAGGACGATCGCGGCAAACGACGCGGGCAGGCGGAGTCGGGCGGGCATGCCATTGGCATCGCGCGGATTCGCCCGCCCCGCAAGCGCGGAGGAGTTCGGCGCCATCGCACCGCTCCTCGCATACCGGACTGTGCCCAAGGCCGGCAGCGGCATCGACCTGCGCGGCCCGCCGCAGGTGCAAATCCGGGATGAGCGCAACCTCTTCATCCGTGAGATCAGCCCGGCCGAGGGTCGGGCCATCCTGGGCCGGGCCGCGCGGGGAGGGCACCGCCAACTCGCAGCTGCACCCGGGTGGTTCTCGATTCCGGTTGCGGCGCCGATGCCCGCCCGCAAGCGTTGTCCCCGGTGCCCCCGCCTCAGCCACCTCCATCGTGCGACCCCGACGAGCACCCGATCAAACGGGCGGAGCGTTTCGCGCGCATCCGGCGGGTGAAACAAATGCTGCGGTTCATGCCGCGCCGGGCGGCCATGCACAAATACCCGGTGGTCGGCCGCTTTTCCAAGCTGGCCCGCCGGCGGGCCTACCTCTGGTCGATCAAGCCCAAGGCCATCCGGCCGGCCCTCTACGCGGGCTCGATTCTCTCCCTCATGCCGGTGATGGGAGTGCAATTGCCCCTCGCCCTGCTCCTCTCAGTCCTGCTCCGCGCCAACTTCATGGTGCTCGGCGGCCTCCAATTCATCACCAACCCGTTCACCGCGGCCCCCATCTATCTCGCCACCTACGAACTTGGCGCCGCCGTCATCCGTGTCGCCGGGTTTGGCGAAGCTCCCCGCGCTGCGGATCCCCGACACGCCTTGTTGCCGCTGACCCGGCAGGTCGCCTCCGCGTCCGAGCTGGGCGCCACCTCCGCGCCCCCCGGCAAGGTCACCACCGCATCGCGCATCCGCCGCCTCGCCACCGCCTTCAACGCCCTCATCGTCGGCGGTGCCTTCAGCGGCGCGGCCCTGGGGCTCCTCCTCGACCTGCTCTACCGCCTGTATTGGCAGCACCACACGCACCCCACGCCGCACCGGCAGAAACACCCTCACCACAGTTCGGATGGATCCGGCCACCCATCCGCCTGATCTCGATCCACCCGCAATCGGACGGGGCGCATCTCCAAGTTGACGGTGGCGTTGAGCTCGGTCCTTCCCGTCGCACCAGTCTTCGACTGGCGCCCGCCGGTCAGAGACGCGGCGCTACTCCCAGCGGCTTCGTTCAACCGACCGATGCGCCCCGTCCGGCGGCTTCCGCCTCAAACAAGTTGAACTCCCTTCCCTGCCCGGCCCAAAGTCCCGGCGTGCGAACCCTCCCCTTTCTCACATTCCTCGCCCTGCTCGGCGCCACCCCGGCCGGCGCCGACGGCCCGCCGCCCGCGCTGAATGTCCTCTTCATCGCCATCGACGATCTCGGCAACGTGCTCGGGCGCACCCGCCCTCCGGGACTCACGACGCCCAACTTCGACCGCCTCGCCGCCCGCGGCGTCTTCTTCGAGCGCGCCTATTGCCAGATCCCGCTCTGCAACCCCAGCCGCGCCTCCGTGCTCACCGGCCTGCGCCCCGACACCACGACCGTCTTCGATCTCGATCGCCACTTCCGCTCGCAGTTGCCCGACGTCGTCACCCTGCCGCAATGGTTCCGCCAGCACGGCGCGGCGACCCTGCGCGTGGGCAAGATTTACCACTACGACGTCCCCGCCGGCATCGGCACCGACGGGCTCGACGATCCGCCGTCGTGGGATCGCACGATCAATCCCAAGGGTCGCGATGTCGCAGAGGAAAAGTTGATCATCAACCCCACCCCAACCCGCCCCATCAGCGCCGCCCTGAGCTGGCTCGCCGCCGAGGGCACCGACGAGGAGCAGACCGACGGCATGATCGCGACCGAGGCGATCCGGGTGCTCGAGGGGATGAAGGCCCCCCGCTTCTTCCTCGGCGTGGGCTTCTTCCGGCCGCACACCCCCTACGTGGCGCCCAAGCGACATTTCGCCGCCAACCCGCTGGACCGCATCAGTCTGCCCGACGTTCCCGCCGACGACCGCAACGATATCCCGGCCGCGGCGATCCCGCACAATATCCCGTTGCCCAATTACGGCCTGCCCGCGCCCACGCTGCGGGCCGCCCTGCAGGCTTATCGCGCCAGTGTCAGCTTTGTGGATGCGCAACTCGGCCGACTCCTCGATGCGCTGGATCGGCTGCACTTGTGGGAGTCCACCCTGGTCGTCGCGTGGAGCGATCACGGCTACCACCTCGGGGAGCACGGGCTGTGGCAGAAGCGCACGCTCTTCGACGAAAGCGCCCGGGCCCCGCTGCTGATCGCCTGGCCCGGCGCGGGTCTCCGCGGCCATACCAGCCAGGCGGTCGTGGAGTTCATCGATATTTTTCCGACCGTCGCCGACCTCACGGGGTTGGCCCTGCCCAGCCCGCGGCCGGGGCGCAGTCTGCGTCCGTTGCTCACGCACGCCAACGCCCCCTGGGACGGAACCGCCTTCACCCAGATCCTCCGGCCAGGCAGCGCTCAACCCGTGATGGGCCGCGCGATCACCACCGCGCGCTGGCGCTACCTCGAATGGGACGAGGGCCGGGCCGGCCGCGAGCTCTACGATCACGAGCACGACCCCCGGGAGATCACCAATCTGGCCGGCGAGCCGCGCCAGGCGGGTCGGGTGGCGGAACTGCGGCGACGGCTCGAGGCGGCCGCCAGTGGCCGGAGTCCCGCCACGCCGGTCAACCGCGCCCGGCTGTAACTGGGAACCCGGCACGGAGCGGAGTCCGCGCCCCACCTTTTCCGAAATCCGTACCGGTAGGGCGGTGAGTCCCTTCACCGCCGCTTGTTCCATTCGAGCCTCATTCCGACCTCCCGGCGCGGAGCGGAGTCCGCGCCCCACCTTTTCCGAAATCCGTACCCGGTAGGGCGGTGAGTCCCTTCACCGCCGCTCTTCGATCCAGCATTGATTTCTCTCCCCGCTGCCGTCCCGCCCGGCGCCGCCCCCGGCGGAGCGGCGGTTTTTCAACCGCCGCAGGCGCTTCGAAAAACGCCTCTCCCGCACGCGTCGAATCCCCGCTGGTTACTCCGCTTCCGGCCGCTTTTCCCTTGTCTGCGCGGCGCCCGCATCGTAACTGCGCAGTGACTCATGCCTGCCTCGCCCCCCCGTTACCTCACCGCCGGCCGCCTCGCGGTCGAAATCCACGCCGACCGCGCCGCCCTCGGCGCCACCGCCGGCCGGGCCGCCGCCGCCCGGATCCGCGCGGTCATCGCGACCCGCGGCGAGGCCCGCGTCGTGTTCGCCTGTGCCCCCTCCCAGGACGAATTCCTCGCGGGGCTCCTTGCCGCCGCGCGGGAGGCCCCCACCGCGGTCGACTGGTCGCGCGTCACGGCGTTTCACATGGACGATTACGTGGGGCTCGCCGGCACCCACCCGCAGAGCTTTCGGAGCTACCTCCGCGAGCACCTCCTGCAGCACGTGAACATGGGTCGCTTTCACCCCGTGCCTGCCGAGGACCCCGACCCCGCCGCGGTCTGCGCCGCCTACACCGCCCTGCTCGCCGCCCAGCCGATCGATTTCATCTGCCTGGGCATCGGCGAAAACGGCCACATCGCCTTCAACGATCCCCCCGTCGCCGACTTCGACGATCCCCACCTGATCAAGGTCGTGGAACTTGACCACGCCTGCCGCCAGCAACAGGTCAACGACGGCTGCTTCCCCACCCTCGCCGACGTGCCCCGCCACGCCTTCACGCTCACCGTGTCGGTTTTTCGCCGCGCCCGGTGTCTGAGCCTTCACGTGCCCGGCCCGCGCAAGGCCGCGGCGGTGCAAGCCACGGTGGAGGGTCCGATCACCCCGGCTTGCCCCGCCTCCATCCTGCGGTTGCACCCCGACGCCACGCTCCACCTCGACCCCGCCGCCGCGGGCCTGCTGCGGTCGTAGCCCGAAGTTTCCTGCCCGGGGCGGCGCCGCCACGACGGGGGCGACCGCGGTGCGATTGCACCGTTCGCCCCACCCTTCCCGCGAATCCTGCGTTTCCGATGCCCAACACCAAACTCCCGAAATCCCCCCGTATCCTCACGACCACCGTCGGCTCCTATCCGGTGCCCGACTGGCTCGCCGCCCTGCCCAGCGAGCAGGCCGTGATCGACGCCACCCGCGTCGTATTCGATCTTCAACGTCAGGCCGGCATCGACCTGCCGACCGACGGCGAACTCTACCGCTTCGATGTCAACCATCCCGACACCAACGGCATGATCGAATACTTCATCCGCCCGATGGCCGGCATCTCGTCCGTCGTCGGCCGCTCCGTCACCGACGAGTTTTCGCACCACCACCCCATGGGCTTCCGGCGCAAGCCCGCCGGCGTCGTCACCGGTGAACTCGGCGAAGGTTCGCTCAACCTGCTGGCCGACTGTCAGCGGGCGGCCGCGGTCGCGGGCGGCGCCTTCAAGTTCACGGTCACCAGCCCCTACATGCTCGCCCGCACGCTGCTGGACCACCACTACCGCGATTTCGACCGGCTCACCCTGGCCCTCGGCGAAGTGCTCGCCGCCCAGGTGAAGGGTCTGCCCACCTCCTGCGTGCAGGTCGACGAGGCCAACATCCCCGGCAACCCCGCCGACGGACCGCTGGCGGCCGCGTCCATGAACCTGGTGCTCGACGCCATCGACGCCGGCACCGAACGCGCCGTCCACTTCTGCTTCGGCAACTACGGCGGCCAGACGATTCAGAAGGGCAATTGGAAGAAACTGCTCAACTTCCTCAATGCCCTGCACACCGATCACCTCGTGCTCGAGCTCGCCCACCGCCCGAAGGCGGACCTCGATGCGCTCAAACAAATCGACAAAAAGATCACCCTCGGCGTCGGCGTCATCGACATCAAGGTGAACCACATCGAGACGCCCGATGAGGTCGCGGCCCGGATCGAGGCGGTGGAAAAGAAGGTGGGCCCCGGTCGCGTGCGCTGGGTGCATCCCGACTGCGGGTTCTGGATGCTCAAGCGCTCGATCGCCGATCGGAAAATCGAGGCCCTCGTCCGCGGCCGCGACAAGTACCTCGGGCGGTAAGCGCGGATGGCATGGGAGGCCATCCCAACGTAGCGTGCGCTATGCTTCGCTCGTTGGGTGCACGGCTACGTTCCGATCATTCTCTGTCATCTGCGTTCATCGGCGTCATCTGCGGTTCAAACTGCCGTTGCCAGGATGATGAGCCGGCACCCTGGTTCCGGGCACGGCGGATTTTTGCACGACGAACCGGCCCGAAAATGGCTCGTCGGATCCCTCTTGTAGGAGCGGCGTTATGCCGCGATTCAGCGCGGGCGGATTTCCATCGTGGCATAAAGCCGCTCCTACCGCCCGACCGACCGTGCAAAAATCCGCCGTGGGTTCCGGGCGACGAGGCCGCCGGAGCTTGCGCCCCACCCGAACCGCGGGTCTGCTGGCGCTGCCATGACGCCACGCCGTCGCTTCTTCCTGATCGCCTTGGGCTGCCTGGTCTGCTCCGCCGCCTCCGCCGAACCCAAGTACCCGTATCGTCTCCTCCTCAGCGATCTGCTGGCGAAGCAGCTCCTCATCCTCGAGCGGGACGGCCGCGTCTCCTGGACGTATCCGGAACCCGGTTTCGTCATGGACGGCGAGCGCCTCGCCAACGGCAACCTGCTCTATTGCTGGTACAGCATGACGAAGGACAAGCAGGCCGGCGTGCGCGAGATCACGCCCGACGGGCAAGTCGCCTTTGAATACAAGATCGCCCAGGAATGTCACTCGGTGCAGCGCCTGCCGGATGGGCTCACGCTCATCGAGGACCCGAGCAACCGGCGGCTCATCGAGGTCGATCGCACGGGCACGATCGTGCGCGAACTCAAGCTGCAGGTCGGGCACGACAAGACCCATCGCATGGCCCGCCAGTGCCGGAAGCTCGCCAACGGCAACTACCTCGTGGCCCAGGAATTCGATCAGGCGGTCGTGGAATACGCCCCCGACGGCACCGTGCGGCAACGCCTCCCCGTCAAGGGTTTGGTCTACGCCATCTCGCGCCTGCCCAACGGCCACACGCTCATCGGCACCGGCGGCGGCGATGACATGGGAAAAAGTGTGATCGAGGTGGACGCCGCCGGGGCCACGGTCTGGTCGTTTGAGCCGCAGGACTTCCCGCCCGAGACCAACCTGGAATGGATCCTGGGCGCGCAACGCCGGCCCAACGGCAATACCCTCATCGTGAACTGGCTCGGCCACGGCAAGGACGGCCAGGGCATCTCGCTGCTCGAGGTCACGCCGCAAAAGCAGGTCGTCTGGACGCTCGCCGAAAAGCGCACCATCGCGCTGGTCCTGATCCTGCCGTGAAACCGGAAGCCGATTGACGCACGAGCGACCCTCGGGCGACCACCCTGCGCCTTACCCTCACTTTCCCTTCTTCCGCTGCGTTGCGGGAAAAGGATTCACCACCTGCATGCCGAGCAAGTGTTGGCCGGGAGAAAAATCCTCGGAATAGAGCGTCGTGCAGCCCGCGGCATCCGCCGCCACCACAATCAAAGCATCCCAAAACGAGAGCTGGTGGAGCACCGAACAATCGACTGCCTCTTCGACCAACTCGGGCGTCACCTGCACAATCTCAAAGGCGGAAAAGGTCTTCAGCACGGCCTTGGCCTGCAACGGAGCCGTTTTCAGTTTGCCGGTCACGGTCACATAATACTCCTGCAGCACCTGCGTGGAAATCACGCCCAAACCTGACTCGACCAAGTGCGCCGCAAGCTCCTGCGCCCGCCGCTGCTTCGCCGTGTCACGGGTGTCCTGTCCGTAGACCAGGACGTTGGAATCAATGAAACACTTTCCGGTCATATAGCTCCGCGCGCGTCCAGCGTCTCTCCGACGATCGGTCGGAGTATTTGTTCATCAGGTGGATCATCTCCCGCGCCGCCACCTTGCGGTCGGCCATGGTCGTTTTGCGCAGGAGTTCACGCACCAGGTTGTTCAGGGTGGTGTGGTGGCGCTGGGCATACTCCCGACCTGCCGTGAGCGTCTTCTCGTCGAGGGCAAGTGTGATGTTCTTCATGGATCGCACCGTAATTCACACATAACCTGTGTCCACCTGAAATGTGGCTTGGTGTTGTGGGGGCGCAAAATAGAGCCGGCACCCCTGCTCACTCCTCCTCCTGCGCCTTCTTCTTCTTCTTGCCGCCGCCCGGCTTCTTCGTCTTCGCCCCGGTCGCGCCCGTGTTCTTCGTTGGCATCGGGGCGTGGGTCGCGGCGCGCCAGGCGACGAGCTGCGCGTACAACTCCTCCATCTTTTCCGGCTGCGCCGTCGCGAGATTCTTCGTTTCGCCGAGGTCGTCGCGCAGGTTGTAAAGCTCCTTCCGCCCGTCCTCCAGGTACTCCATCAGCTTCCAGTCGCCCTTTTGGATCAGACTGACGGGCGTCGTGCGCCATTGGTTGGCTCCGGCTCCGAGATAGCCGGGGAAGTGCTGGAAAATCGCGTCGCGGGCCAGCTTCGCGTTCACATTGCGCATCAGCGGCAGCAGGCTCTCGCCGTCGAAGACCTGCGTGACCGGCATCCGGCCACCCGCGATCGCCACCAGGGTCGGGTACATGTCCACATGGATCGCCGGCGTGTTGCACGCCGCCCCCGCCTTCACCTGGCCGGGCCACCGCACGATAAACGGCACCCGCGTGCCGCCCTCGTACAGACTGCCCTTGCCGCTGCGCAGCGGGGCATTGTCGGTGATGTCGCCACTCGCCTTGATGCCCTCGCGCCCATAACCGCCCACCCCGCCGTTGTCGCTGGTGAAGATCAACACGGTGTTGTCGGCGAGTTTGAGCTCGTCGAGCACGGCCATGACACGGCCCACGCTCTCGTCCACGCTCGCGATCATCGCCGCGTACGTCGGGTTGTTGTGTCCGCCCACTCCCGGCTTGGGCTGGAAATGCGCGATCAGATCCGGCTTCGCGTCGTGCGGCGAATGGACGGCAAAGTGCGGCAGGTACAGGAAGAACGGGCGGTCCTTGTTCCGCCGGATGAAATCGACGCCCCGGTCGGTCAAAAAGTCCGCGAGGTACTGGCCCTTGGGATACGTGACCGGCGGGTCGGTCTTGAAATTGAAATGCACCCCCATGCTCACGATGGCCTCGTCGAAGCCACGCTGGCCCGGGTGATAGGGACCCTGCTGGCCGATGTGCCATTTGCCGAACATGGCGGTCGCATACCCCGCCGCCTTCATCGCTCCGGGCAGCAGGGTGCGATCGAGCGGGAGGTTGACGACGTTGTCGACCGGTCGCAGGGGCCGCATGCTCCAGTCGAAGCGGTCGGTGCTGCCGACGGTATAAACGCCAGTGCGCACCGAATACTGCCCGCTCATCAGCGCCGCGCGCGTGGGAGTGCAATTCTGGTGCTGATGATAGTTGGTGAACTTCGTGCCCTGGGTCGCCAGGCGATCGATGTGGGGCGTCTCGTAGTACTGGCTGCCGAAGCAGCCGACGTCGGTGTAGCCGAGGTCGTCCGCCATGATGAAGACGATGTTGGGCTGGGTCCGCGGCAACGCGGCGGCGACCAGCACCGGGGCCAGGAAGACGGAACCCACCCCACCGCGCAGCAGGGAGGAAAGCGAAGACAAGGTTTTCATGGGGAAGAGAGGATTGGCCCAAGAAACAAACAAGCGGCCCGCAGCGCCAGCCGAGAATCGACGTTGGGGGCGATCCCGGGCGCCCCCGTCCCGGCGCCGCACCGTGCAGCCCGGACCATCCGCTTTCAATCGTTCCTCGTGCTGGTGGTCTTCGGGCTGCGCGACACATCGCGGCGGAATTCCATCCAATCGGAGGTGGCTTGATCTCGGGGTCCGGCTCTCGCGAACAGAGCGATCGGGCAAATGTGGAAGCTAACGGGAACAAACCGGGTCTTTCAATCCGCGCCCCGCTCTTTCGAGCGGCGCGATGCGCTTGCGCCATGGCATTGCTCGGCTCCGGCTGGCCGATGGGGTCGGCAGGCTGGCCGATGAGGTCAGGACGAAACATGCAACAGGCTTCGTTGCCACACACGTATGAGTACCCGTTGCAAGTTTCGTCCTGACCCCGTCGGTTCCTGCCGCCGACGCAGCTGGGCGGACATTTCCCGACGCAGTTCGCCCGGCAATTTGTCGCGCAAGAGCACTTCCGCCCAGGCCAGGTCCGACCCGAATTTCCGCGCGCCCAGATCGATCCACGTCTTCCGCCCCTCCAGCACGGCGTTTCCCATGTCGTGGTTCGGGTGCAGCCACGACTTCATGGACATGATGGCGCGCAGGTAAATTTCGATCGAGGACAGATACTCCCCTTTGTTCTCCATGCATTCGGCGAAGATGTATTCTTCGAGCCGGGTCATGGTCCGGTAATACCGGGGTTTATATATCCCGCGGTTGCCCTGTCCGTTGGCCCTCCGGTAAATCTCGTCCGTGATCGGTACTTCCGGGGCGGCTTCGCGATGGGCGCGGGCCGCCCGGAGCCACTCCTGGCCGGTCTCGGTGGACGCCATCTTTTCCCAGTAAATCCGGTCGCCGATCGGCGGCGCAGGTTGAAACATATTCCCCGGCAAAGCGGACGTCAGCAGCTCAAGTTGGCGGGCCGAAGGGTAAAGCGAATTGGCGTCGGCCAATTTCAGGTAATCGCCGACATTGAGGGACGCCCCGACGGTGGCACAAACGCCAGAACCGACCGGGGCAAATGCCAAGATGACGGTGCAGAGGGCGGTGGCGAAGCGATTCATGGGAAGGTGAAAAAAATGGAGGAAGCGAGGATGCAGGGGAGACCCGGGGCGGACGCGTTTATCGCCGGGGCGCGCGACGGGCACAGGGCAAAGCGAGCATTCTCCGTCTCTGGTCGTGGGCAATGCCCACTCCGCTTTCACGGGAAACTTTTGCGGCCCGCCGGCGCCGCTGGGTCGTCCGCAACCGCTCGTTGCAGGCGTCGATCATCGGGCCGATCGCGAATGCGGTTAGGGCGCGGCGGTCCACCCCAGGCGCCAGTGCTCCCCCTCCGTGGGTTTGCCGCCAAAGCGATTGAGCAGGTCGCGATAGCCGGCATCGTCCCCATGGCGCAGGGCCTCGGCCAGCAGCGGCAGAACGCGAGCGCGGTTCTCGTCGCTCACGTCCTGCTTCGGCCAGTCCTTCTTCGGATCGACATAGGGGGCGACGACGCGGAGCGCGGCCCGAAGGCTGCGGCCATCAGGCGTGGAGTAGCTCCAGAGATCGACGCCGACGTGGTCGCCAAAACGAGCGAGGAGCGTGAGAGCTTCGAGATTGAAGAGGCAGTAGTTGAGCGAACGCGTGCGGCGCAGCTCGTGCGGCTGGGCGCCGTCCGGCTCAATCTGGGCCGGAATACGCCGGGTCTGCACGGTGGTGACGATCTGCTTCGCCTGATCGGTGTGGCCGAGGACGAGAGAGAGGTGGGCGAGTGTGGCGGCGAACCAGGAACCGTGGTTGTTTTCGGCGGCGGCTTCTTCGGTGGCGTTCTGGCTCGTGGTGAGCCAGCGGTGGAATTGCTCGAGCCACGCGCGCAACGCGGCGGCATCGGCGGCGGTCCAGCCGCGCGAGCCGGCGAGGAGCGCGAGCCCGTCGTTGAGCAGCGTGAGGTGGCGCGCCTCAATGAGGCCGGTGCCGCGGCCCGGGCTTCGGCCCGGGATGCCCTGGGCGTGCTGGAAATTGGGATTCATCCGCGTCGCCGGGTCGAGCAACCAAACGCGGGTGAGCTGTGCGGCTTTCTGCGCGTAGCGTTCGTCGGCAGTGAAGAAGTAGGCGAGGCCGAGCGTGCGGACGGATTCGCAGGTGCGGCGGTAGGCCGGCATGTCGCCGTTGCCGCGGCTCTCGGGGTTCACGATGCCATCGCGCTGCAGGTAGGGCAGACCGCCGGGCTGCGACGGATCGGGCCACCAGTAGGGGCCCTGGCTGAAGTAGTCGTGCGGATCGCCGCTGGCGGCGACGCCGGAGCTGTCGAGCACCGAGGCGGGCTTGAGCGCGAGGAGCTGATCGGCCTCGGCGCGCAGCGCGGCGACATCGCGAACGACCGCAGCCTCGCCGCGGCCCAAGCGGGCGTGGTTGGCGACGAGGCCGGCGGCATCAATCGCGAAAGTGCGCGGCAACCCGGGCGTGGCCGCACCCAGCGCGGCAGCGCAACCGCCAAGGAAGAACCCGGCAGCAACGCGAGGGACCATGCACCGCCAACCGGTCCCCGCTAAAGCCAGTGGGCGAGTGAACACTCGCCCTTCGCCTGGCCACCCCGAGGCAAGCCTCGGGGCATCATGGCCAGGCGACCGCTGCGCGGATCGGGCTCGTGGAATCGCAGGAAGGAACGTGGCAAGCCACGGAGAATGGACCCGCCTGCGATTCATGAGGCTCAGAAGCTGAAGGTGTTCGTGAGATAATAGCGCTGCTCCGGGGCGAGCCGCATCGTGGCGATTTCGCCCCAAGGTTGGACCCCCACGGCGATTAGCGAGCCACCGCTGCTGATCGCGTTGCGCACGTTGAGCTGCGCCTTCCACTGAACCTTGTCGCGGAAAATTTTTCGCGTGTAGCCGACGAAGAGGTCGACGTTGATGTCGGATGGACCCCAGTAGGGATGGGCAATATCGATGGTCACTCCGCCGTCAGCTTTACGGGTGGTGGGATAACCGAGCGCGAATTTGTCCTGCCAACGAGCGCCGCCACCGACCGACCAGCCCTTGAGCGGGATACCGAAGAACGGTTCGGACCCGAAAGAATAGTTGGTGACGAGATTCGCGCGCCATTTGCGCTGTTCGGCGCTGACTGATCCCTCGGTGGCAAGCGCAGTGGCGAGAGGCACATACAAGTTGCTCTCGAGCCACTGGCCGTAGGTCTGGGTGGTAACCGGAAGCGGTGCGCCGGGGATGTAGTCGAGGGGGTAGTTGCCCCGCGGAGTGTTCGCCAGCTTGTCCCAGGTCGGCTTCATGAGCGCGACGAAACTCTTCATGAAAGGAAACGAATTGGTCAGCACGGTCTCCTGTTTCGCGACGTTAAGCAAAATGCGCCAGCGCGGCGTGGGATTGAAAACGATGTCAGCTTCAAGCCCCTTGGCCGAAGTGTCGGTGGTGTCGGTCGCGCCCGTAAGCCCGGTGCCGATGTTGCCGGAGACGGAGAGAGTGGGCGCGGTGCCATTGATCTTGAAGGCGTAGAGATCACGGAAATTCGCCGGCAGCGGAGCGAACAACGTCGCGATGTCGGCAGTGCGTTGGGGGCCCAGCAGTGGATTGGTGTTGGCCTCGACCGCCCACGCGGCCGCAGCCTGAAAGATGTTGTTGACGGTCCACTGGGTCAACTGGCTGGAAGATTGGCTGGAGTTTTGGATGGCGGTTTCGAACCGGCTCACCCGGATGGTAAGCCGGTCGTTCAGCGCCGAGAAGTTAAAGCCATACTCACGGGTCGTGCCCTGCGGGGAGGCCAAAGTTCCCCCGTAGGGAGTGACGCGGCCACCGGTCGGCGTGAAGTTCTGTGAGCGGTTGGCGAAGATGCTCAGATCCATGTCCCGGGGGAGGCGCAGCAGAGCCTGCGGCCAGCGCAACACGGCACCCCAGGCTTTGATCTCCTTGGAGGCGAAGGCCGGTGGCCGGTGATGGAAGATATCGAAGTCGTTGAAATTATAATGCACCTTGCCTGGGTCGGTCTTGTCGGCGGGATTTTCTTTGTAGGTCGTGCTCACGTTGGCGAAGAAATCTTCATCCCGCCGCCAACTGAGCGTCGTGATGAGGTGGTCGAGCAGCCAGTTACTCTGGAGCACCGCTGATTGCGACCGGATCACCTCGCGCGAGCCTGAGCCCGTTCCGACGACCCCGACGAGCGTCGAAGGGGCAGAAACGACGGCGCCGGGATCCGTGGCATTGGCCGCGCGGGAGAAGTAGGACAGCGGGATCGTCGGCCCCGCTTGGAGCCCGGGGATGCGGATCGCTTCCAGCGTCAGCGGGTTGTTGTTCCCGATGATCGCCGGGCCCATATAGACGATGATACCCGGGCGACGGATGTTGCCGATGAGGTTTTGGGTGGTATTGGCGTCGAGCGCGGCTCCCGTGGTGGCCATGACCGGGCGCCCGTTGAGAAAGTTCCTGCTGCTGTTCTCGTATAGACCCGTGAGGGTATGGTGCCCGAGCCAGCGGCCCCAGCTGCGATTGAGATCCTTGAAGTCGTAGCGCAGGAAGCCGGTGGCGTGCCATGCCTCACGTTCTTCAAGGCTTTCGCGCCAATTGGAAAGGCCGTAAACCGCATAGGGGCGGCCTACGTTGGGATTGGGCTGGCCGTTCGGCAACGTGACGCTCGCGTCGAGATAGACGTGGTTCGCATTGTTGATCGAAAAGAACGAATTCTCTGAATGAGCATCATGCCGCTGCTGATCGAAGGCCAGCTCGACGCCCGCATGGTTTTTCCAAATGATCTGTTCCAGGCGGATGTCAAAGGTGTGAAAGGTATTGGACTGACGCGAGGTCTCGTCGATCAGATGGTTCTTCCAGTCGAACGCACTGAAGTCGGTGAAGCCCTGGGCCTTGAGCCCGGCGGGGACAAAACCGGGGAGTTGTCCGGCCGGGACGGTGGCCGCAGTCCAATAGCTGGCAGGGAGTTCGAAAATATTCCCGGTATGCACAAAGCGGATCGAATCGGTGATAAGATTGCGATTGAAGACCGGGTTTAAGACCTGGGTCTTGACGGCATTGGCGGCCGTGCCAGTCGTGGTGAGCGTCGTGGCCATGAAGCCGTTCGACGGTGCGAGATCCGTGGGGTTGTTGTAAACATAGACCGGCCCGAGGGTAACCCCGTTGTTGAAATAGGGAGCTTCGGTCCCGGTGCCATGGGGGCCAGCGGCGTTGACCGGGTCGTCGAAGGATTGCCAGTTGTAGCTGGGGCGCCCGGCGGCCATCCATGGCGCGGAAGCACTGTTGTAGGGGAGCGAAAGCAGCGGGCGGTTGGCCTTGGTATTGCCGGACTCGAAATTGGCGCGCAGCGTGGTCGTGCTGGTGGGCTTGATCGTGAGTGCGCCGTAGATACGGCGATTGGTCTGGAAGGCCGGCCGCTGGTTATATTCCTCATCGTCATTCAACAGCGCGAGCCGGAGCGCGGCCACCTTGGGTTTGATCGCCACATTCGAATCCGTGGAGATACGGGCGGCACCGTTGTTGCCGTAGCGGAACGATACCGAATGGCGATTTTTCACCAAGTCAGCCTCAAGGAGATCAGTATTCACGACGCCAGCGGCGCTGCCCACGCCGAACAGGGCGGCGTTGGGACCCCGGTTCACGGTCACGGTCCCGGTGTTGTAGGAGTCGAACGGGATCGAAGTGGTGAAGTAGCCGCGGGTGAACGTGGGAGTCCCCAGGCCGCGCGAGCGGCTCGTGCCCTGCGGGTCGATGCGCGCGTCATTGCCGCTGGGCCGGTCTGCGTTGATGTCGTTGCTCGCACCGGAATAGTTACCACCGGCTCCGGCGGCATCCATGCCGGTCGCAAAAATAAGGAGGTCGGACGAATTGGTGGCGCCGAGATCATCCATAAAATCCTTGGTGTAGATCGAAATGGAGGCGGCAAGATCCTTGACGGGAGTGTTGAGACGGGTGCCCGCAAGCGTGGACGCGGCCTGATAGCCGGTGTCCTTCTCGGATTGCACGACAAAGGGCGAGAGTTCGATGACGGGCCCGAAGTCGGCGGGCTTGGGAGGAAGAACGGACTGGCCGGCGAGCGATTCGGAAAAAAGTGCGAACGCGACGACCGCGCCGCCTCGGAGGCAGGAGGGGTGTAGTTTCATAGGGTGCCCCGAGCGAACACACTCGTTAATAAATATCAAGTCATAGATCGCCACCGGACAGTCGACCGGAAAATCGGGCGGCCGGAAAAGCCACTTTGACTGGACGGAGTTTGCCGGGAAGATGAGTTGACCGCCGGCGCGACCCATGGCGATCGGTCCCGCGTGACGGTTTCAGCTCCGGAACGGCGCGAGTTACCCGACGGCTCGGTGGTGGACCTGAAGCCCGGCGCTGAAATTGCCGTCGAATTTACCCCGGCGTTGCGTCGCGTCACGCTGCGCGCCGGCGCGGCGCATTTCGCGGTGGTCAAGAATCCGGCGCGGCCCTTTGTCGTCGCCGTCGGCGACGTCGAAATGCGCGCGGTGGGCACCGAGTATTCCGTGCAAGCCCGCGCGAACGCCATGAAAAGACCGGTGCCTGCACCGGTTCCCGCGACCCAACGCCCAAAGGGCGGCGCTCCCCTCGACGAGTTCCCGCCCAGCGCCCAGTCCAGTCGCGAAAAATTCAGCGGATGATATCCTGAAGCCAACCCCTTCGAGGTGAAGGAGGACAGCGACAAGAGCTACGGCGCGCTCAATTCCAACTCGATTACGCAGTTCAACACCGCGCTGAACAAGATCCCCGTCTCCACCGACATTTTCACCGAGGAGTTCAGGCGCGACATCGCGGCCACTTTCGCCCCGATTCAGCAGCGTCAGCACCAGCCGTTCCCCCCAGGGACGGAATTCCTCCATCAGGTCGAGGGCAAGCGATTCGCGGCCGGCCCGATCCGCGTGCAGGAAACCGACGAACGGATCGAGCCCGACCGCCGTCAACGCCGACACGCCATCGTGGCGGAGCAGGGCGTAGAGAAACGACAGCAGGCAATTGATCGCATCGCGCGGCGGGCGGCGGTTGCGGCCGGAAAAGGGAAACAGCCCAGAGCAAGCTCCCCGGGCATCACGGCCCGGCGACCGCCGCGCGGACCGCTGGCCCGGCGGCTTCATCGCGTGGCCGGCGGAGCGTCGAAATCCCAGCGCTGCGGCGCGCGGCCCGGCGACGCGAGCTCGATCCAGTCGAGCTCCACCGGATGCTGCGGCGCGGGGAGATACAGCCGCAGATGCAACAATGATCCGGTCACCGGCAGCTCGACCCTGGCTTCGCTCCAGTCCGACGAAGCCGCGAGCGTAAACTCGACCGTCTGGCCACTCGCGAGAAAGGTGTCCTGCGCCGCCGTGCGCCACTGTACCATCGCGGCCCCGCCGGCGGAACGCGCCCGCAGTCGCAGGGTCACCGGGCCGGCGTGTTTCAAACCCGTAAGACCGAGGAAGGGTTTGCGTCCCTCCCCTTCGACTACCAGCGCGCCGTCCTGGATCGACGCGGTCGCCGCTTTCGGCACCCAGCCGCCCAGCGCCTTGGCCGGGGCCGGCGCGCCCTTGGTTTTCCGCGCCACTACTGCGCCCGGCCGATAGTTCGGATTCGGCATCGGGGCGAGCGCCCCGGTGTCGCGCAGGAAGCCGTCGATCAGCGCGTCGAGTTCCCGCACCCGGGCGGGTTGCGCCGCGGCCTGGTTGTCCGCCTCGCCGAGGTCGTGGCGCAGATCATAGAGCTCACGCGGTGCCCCGGGTTCAAACCAACGGATCAATTTCCAGTCGCCGGAGCGCGCCGACACGCCGCCGCTGTTTTTCGCATGCGGGAAGTAATTGAAGAACGCCGTGCGTTCCAGCGCGGCCCCCGCCGTCAGGACGCGCGCATAGCTGACGCCATCCATCACCTGCTGGGTGGGCTGCGGGAGTCCGAGCAATTCGAGCAGGGTGGGATAAAAATCGATGTGGCCGACGACGGCATCGCTGAGCGTGGCCGGCTTGATGTGGCCGGCCCAGCTCCACATCAGCGGCACCCGCGTGCCGCCTTCGTACAGCGTGCCCTTGCCGTCGCGCAGCGGGGCGTTGTTCGTCGGCGGCAGGTTGCCCGCCCATTTGCGCCAGTCGGTGAGCTGCGGCGACTTGGTCTGCTCGGCCTTCGCGGTCTTCGCGGTGTCGGGCACGTTGCTGTGAGTGTTGCCTCCGTTGTCGGAGTTGAAAATCACGATGGTGTGGTTCGCGATCCCCAGGCGATCGAGCGTCGCCAGAATCCGCCCGAGGCTCTCGTCGACGCTGCGCAACATCGAGGCCATGATCGGGTTGCCCTGCCGGCCGCTGGGATCCTTGGTGGCGGCAAATTCCCGCGTGTAGGCCTCCTTGTGGCCCCACGGTCCGTGCACGCCATATTGCCAGACGTTGAGGAAGAACGGGCGGTCGCGGTTCGCCTCCATGAAGTGGATGGCCTCATCGGTGAGGCGGTCGACGATGTACTCGCCAGGCGGACCGTCGGTGATGGTGCCGGTGCGCTGCTGGCCGCGGGGTTCGCCCGTCGGCTTCACCCCGTAGGGGGAGAAGTAACCGCCCGGCGGCCCCGGATCGGGGTGGCAATGCCACGCCACGTCGAAGCCCTGCCGCTCCGGCCAGTACGGCGCGGTCAGGCCCACGTGCCACTTGCCAAAATGCCCCGTGCGATAACCCGCATCGCGCAGGGCCTCGGCCACCGTGAACTCGGAGGGTTCGAGATAGTTCTTGCTCTCCGGCATGAGCAGCGGCCGGTTGGCCGCGGCCGTCGCCGGCCGATATACATGGCCCGCCGGCTGCGGCGGCTGATGTCCCGAGGCGGTCGTGATCCCGTGCCGCGACGAATACTTGCCCGTCAACAGACTCGCGCGCGTGGGCGAGCAGAGCGGCTGCGCGTAGGCGTCCGTGAAACGCATCGCCCGCTGCGCAAAACGATCGATGTTCGGCGTCCGGTAATAACGCGAGCCATACACGCCGCAGTCGGCCCAGCCCATGTCGTCGACGAGGAACATCACGACGTTGGGTTTGGCCGCGGGGGCGGCGGCGAACACCGCGGAGGCAAGGGCGGCACAGGTCAGACCCGCGCCCAGGGTTCGGAGTTGTTTTCTCATGGAGATCATCTCGCCGGCAGGTGACCGACGCCGATGGTACCTGTGGGCGGGGGGGCGGGAACCCCCGGGTTTGGGGTTTGGGGGTGGGCGGGGGGGGGGGGACCCCGCCCCCCACG
>JBBRWR010000020.1:0-79304 GCA_038249085.1 Opitutales bacterium | reverse complement strand
TGTCTACGCCGGCCGCGACGGGAAGGACCGGGCTCAACGCCACCGTCAACTTGGAGATGCGCCCTGGGAAAGGCCGGAGTGCCTTAGGGGTTGGCAAGGCCCGCTTTCCCCGGGCATCCTGCGCCCGTGAAAGCTTTCCGTACCCTCCTGCCGTTGGTCGTCGTCGCCCTGGGCCTGTCCCTGCGGGCCGCCCCGCGGCCCAATATCATCCTCATCCTGTCGGACGACATGGGTTTCTCCGATCTCGGTTGTTACGGGAGCGAGATCAGCACGCCCAATCTGGATACGCTGGCTTCGGGCGGGGTGCGGTTCACGCAATTCTACAACACGGCGCGCTGCTGCCCGACGCGCGCCTCGCTGCTCACGGGACTGTACCAACACCAGGCGGGCATCGGGCACATGGTCGACAGCAAGCAGGGCAGTGAGGGGTTCCAGGGCGATCTGAACGCGCATTGCCTGACGATTGCGCAGGTGCTCCAGTCAGCGGGGTACCGGACCTACATGGCGGGCAAGTGGCACGTGACCCCGCTCCAGGACAAGGCCAATCCCAGCAAGCACAATTGGCCGTTGCAGCGCGGCTTCGACCGCTTTTACGGCACGATCCACGGCGCGGGCAGTTTCTTCGATCCCAACTCGCTCACCCGCGACAACACCTTCATCTCGCCCGCCGCCGATCCGGAGTATCGCCCCGCGGAGTATTATTACACCGACGCGTTGAGTGCCCACGCGGTGCGTTTCATCCGCGAGCATCAGCGGGATCAGGCGGGGCAGCCCTTCTTCATGTATGTCGCCTTCACGGCGGCCCACTGGCCAATGCACGCCAAGGCCGCGGACATTGCGAAATACCAGGGCCGCTACGATGCGGGTTTTGAACCGATCCGCGCCGCGCGCCTGGCCAAGGCGCGGCAGCTCGGGTTGATCGATCCCCGGTGGGAACTCAGCCCCCAGGCGGGCGCGTGGGACACGGTGCAGGACAAGGCGTTCGAGGCGCGCTGCATGGAAGTGTATGCGGCGATGGTCGACAGCCTCGATCAGAATATTGGCAAGATCGTCGCGGAGTTGAAGGCGCAGGGCCAGTACGACAACACCCTCATCCTCTTCCTGCAGGACAACGGCGGTTGCGCCGAGACCATGGGCCGCAACGCGAAGCAGGTGGCGACGCCGCGGGCGGACCGGCCGACGCTCGCCCCAATGGCGGCGACCGATCTGCAATTCGACATGATCCCGAAGCAGACGCGTGACGGTTATCCGGTGCGCCAAGGCGTCGGCGTGATGCCGGGCGCCGCTGACACCTACATCGGCTACGGGCGTGATTGGGCCAACGTGAGCAACACCCCCTTCCGCGAATACAAGCACTGGGTCCACGAGGGCGGCATCAGCACGCCGTTGATCGCGCACTGGCCGGCGGGCATCAAGGCGCACGGGGAATTGCGCACGGAGCCCGGCCATCTGATCGATATCATGGCGACCGCGGTTGATCTCGCGGGGGCCGCGTATCCCGCCGAGTTCCAGGGTGAGAAGATTTATCCCATGGCGGGCGTGAGTCTGGTGCCGGCCTTTGCCGGGCAGTCGCTGGGGCGCGCGGAGCCGATCTTCTTCGAGCATGAAGGCAACCGGGCGTTGCGCGACGGGCCGTGGAAGCTCGTCGCCAAGGGGCCGGCGGGGAAGTGGGAACTCTACGACATGACGGCGGATCGCACCGAGATGCACGACGTCGCCGCGCAGCAACCCGCCCGCGTGCAACGCATGGTCGCGCAATGGGAGACGCTGGCGCGCCGTTTCCACGCGGTGCCCTGGCCGTTTGAGCCGCCGTACGGCGAGGCGGCGGCTGCCGCAGGCGCGACCAAGAAGAAGAAGCGGGCCAAGCAGTAGGCGAGAGATCCGGCCGGCCGGTTGATCGAAGCGCCATTCCACCCTCGTCCCCTGCGGTGGCGCGCGGGCCGGGGGTCAGAACGTGCCCTTGATCCCCGCGGAGAAGTAGACGCCGAAGTGTTTGTATTGGCGGGGCTGGGCGTAGCCGGGGGTGGCGGAGCCGTAGCGCACGGTGGTCAGGTACTCGTTGAAGACGTTGCGCACATTCGTGTTCAACGAGACCCGCCGGCTGATCTGGTAGTCGCCGCTCAAATCGAGCGTGAGGCGCGCCTTCGTATAGTTGAAGGCGTCGGGTCCCATCGCCGGGAAGGCCGCGAGCTTTTGCTCCCCGCGGTAATTCCACTTGGCGATGAGCGTGACGGGTTTCTTCGTGAAGGTGACGCCCCAGTTCACGTTCTGCGGGATGAAGCCGGTAAAGTCCGCCTGTTGGTTGCCGCTGAGTTGGAGCTTGGTGGCATTGAGGAAGACGGTGAAGGAGCGACCCCAGGCGCCGAGCGGGCTCAGCGAGTGGCGGGCGCTGAACTCGGCGCCCACGACGCGGGCGTGGCCGGAGTTGAACTTGGTCGAGAGCTGCCAGCCCACGTAGCGGGGATCGAGCCCGAGTTGCTCCAAATCGGCGGCGGTGGCGATGCGCACGTCGTTGGCGAAGAAGTCAGAGATCTCCTTGAGAAAGACCCCGGCGCTGAAGAGACCGCCCTGGGTGGTGTAATACTCGAGGGACAGATCGTAATTGTCGGCCGTCCACGGTTTCAGGCCGGTGTTGCGGATGGCGATGGTGCCCTGGATGACGCTCGGATCGCCGAGTTGCGTCTCGTCGAGGTCGCGTTCGTTGATGGTGGAGTTGGGAATGACCTCGCTGAAGTCGGGGCGGCCGTACGTCAGGGCGTAGGCGGCACGCGCCTGGAGGTTTTCCGTCACGTGGTAGGTGAGATGCAGGCTGGGGTAATAGCCGTCGTACGAACGTTTGGCGTGGTAGGCGCGCTCCTGGCGGGTGAGGCGGAGTTCCTCCAGCGAGCCGGCGGCGCCGGCCTCCGGTCGGCGGATGCGCTGGCCGCGGGCGTCGCGGGCGAAGGTGCCGTCGGCCTGGCGGGCGAAGACGGCGTTCGGATCGTACACGGGGCCGAGGCCGTCGTCGGTCGTCTTTTCGAACCGCACGCCGGTGAGGACGGTGAGGCGGTTGGAGAAGAGCCGCGCCTCGGTCTGCGCGTAGGCGGCGGAAACAGTTTCACGGATACGTTCGGAGTTGGTGATGTGGAAGGTCTCCGCCGCGACCTGCTGGGCGGTGGTCATGGTGAAGAGGCCCGGGTTCTCCTGCCACGCTTGCCAGGCGCGATGTTTCGACGCCCAGGGCGCGACGAGGCCCGGGAGGCCGAAGTGGGAGTTGACGCCGACGTAGACCTGGTTGCGGTAGGGGGCGGCGGAGAGGTTGCCGTTGATGCCGTTATACGTGTAGGTGGCGCTTTCCCTGCGGCTGTCGCGAATTTGCTCGCGCACCAGACCGCCGGCCTGGACCGAAACCGGAAAGGAGAAGAAGCCGAGCCGGCGCTGGACCGTGAGGTCGGCGGCGCGCAGGTCGTCGCTCACGTCGCGGGTGAGTTCGCTGGCGTTGTTCAACCGGTAATTGTTTATGTCGTAGAGGTCGATCTCCTGCCCGCCGTTATCGAGGGCCGAGATCGAGGTGGGCTGGATCGAATTGATGTCCGCGAGCACGACGCGGAACGGGGTGTTGAGGGTGATGTTCATGCCCGCGAAGTTGCGCTCGGAGGGGCCGCGGAAGCGGTTGGTGGAAAACGAGCGGGTGAGGCTGGTGTCGACCCGCCAGGCGCCATTGTCGAAGCGGTAGCGGAGCGCGCCGGAGCGGACCTCCTCGTAACGGCTGAGAAAATTGCCGCTGCCAAGCGTGACGACGCCGCGCCCGGTGGCACCGCGGGTGAACGTCTCGTCGAAGAGCAGGGGCAGGCCGCCGGCGGCCACCGTGACCGTGGGGTTGCCGTTGGTGCCGACGTTGAAGTCCATGCTCTGGTGGCCCCAGTAGGCCTGGTACTGGTTGAAGATGGCGCTGAAGGAGAGGACGGAGTTGGGGGTGACGCGCCAGTCGGCCTTCACGCTGGCGGAGTTGCGGGTGATGTCCTTGGAGCCGTCGTTGATCCCATATTGCTGGAGGTAGGGGCGGTCGATGGACGCGCCCGTGGCGGTGCCGGCGGCGTTGTAGAGGAGGGTCGAATGATCCTCCTCGCCGGCGGAGAGGGAGCGGCTGCCGGTGATGACGACCCCGAAGTTCTTGTTCACGGGGAGCGTGTAGTCGAAATCGACGCCGGGCATCACCTTGCGCTGGCGGCGTTCGTAGGAGTGGGGCAGTTTGGCGAGGGTGAGGTGGTCGCCATTGCCGGCGGCGTAGAGGCGGTAGCGGAGCTCGGCGCGGCTGCGCTCGAAGGCGCTTTTGCTGACGAGGTTCACCGAGCCGGCCATGGAGTCGGCCGGGGTGGAGGGCGTGGGGACTTTGGCGACCTCGATGCGGGAGACGTTGTTGATCGCGAGCTGGGAGAACTGGAAGGTGCGGGAGTTGCCGTTGAAGTTGGCGTTGGCGAGCTGGGCACCGTCGGCGAGCACGACGGTGAGGTTGGTGGAGAAGCCGCGCAGCGAGACGGTGTTGATCTGGGCATCGTCGTGGTCGCCGGTGATCCCGGGCAGGTACTTGAGGAATTCGCCGACGTTGCCCTCGGCCATGTCGCCGAAGGAGTCGGTCGAAATCACGGCCTTGAGGTTGGGGGCGAAGCGCTGCTCGTTGGTGGCGAGGGCCTCACCCTCGGTGTCGCGCGAGGTGGAGACGACGAACGAATCGAGTTTGACGGTGTTGGGGTCGGTGCCGTAGCGGGCGACGCTGCTGAGGCTGACATCGCGGGTGAGACTGGCACCGGGGGCGAGTTGCACGGGGATCACCTGCGCGTCGAGGCCGGTGAAGAAGACTTCGAGCACCGCCGGGCCGGGGGTGAGGTGGGTGAGGCGGTAGATGCCCGATTCGTCCGTGAACGCGACCTGATCGGTGCCGCGCACCGTGACGCGGGCGTTGGTGAGGTACTGGCCGGTCACGACGTTTTGCACGCGGCCGGAGATGCTGGCGGCCGGGCTGGCGGGGGATTGGGCGGGGGCGCGCGGGGTGAAGGCGAAGAGGGCGCCGGCGAGGACAAGACGGCCGACGACCAGGGCAAGGCGCAGCGAGTGGTTCATGGGGTGGGGGTGTTAGGTGGCTTCAGCGGGCTGGGTTGGTTTTGGCTTGGGGCGGGAGATGAAAAGGGAAACCGGCAACCTGGCCCGCTGCTCCGGCGAACCTTTCATGGCCAGAGCCAGTAGAACACGAGGGCGGAGGCTGCCGAGTAGAGCGCAGAGTCGAGCAGGTACTTGGCCGTGGAGATCCATGCCTTGCCCATCCAGATGGAATCCGCGAGTGAGCCGAAACCGTAGGCGAGAAAACTGACGGCGCCGATCAATTTGGCGGCCGCGCGGGCGCGATGGTGATCGAGGCCGAAGAGTTGCGTGGCGAGAAAGGCCCCGATCGCGGCAATGACCAGGCTCAGAACAAACCACTGGCCGAGGGACGCGCCGATGTTGGGGCGGCCGTTGGGCGCCAGGGTCAAATAACCCACGGGACCCTCGGCATATTTTTTGCCCATCGCCTCGCCGCCCATTTCCTTCATCTCGCAGCAATAGGGCAGCACATACATGCCGGGCGTCGGGGCTCCGGCGCGGATCGTGTCCCGCACCGCGTCTTCGTTGGTCAGGCCGCGATATTCCGGCGCGTGCCACTTGAAGACCATGTGGATCAGACTGCTGACGACAAACACGAACACGGCGCTGAGCAGGATGGGCAACCAGAGGGCGAGGAGGGCATTCATTGTGGGATTTGGGTTTTGGGTAGCGCCGGGCTCGCAAAGGCAGGGGGCCCGGAAACCGCGACGGGGTTGGGGGCGGGATTGCGCAACCTTGATGGCGGAATCGGACCTTGAACGGAAGCGGGAAACGGCGCGCATGCAGGAAACGGCGCCATGGGATGAGGGGGTGCATCTGCGAGTCGGCGGTGGCATTGAGCCCGGTCCTCCCCGTCGCGCCAGTTTTCGACTGGCGCCCGCCGGTCAGAGACGCGGCGCTACTCCCAGAGTCATCACCGCCAAACGACAGCTGCGCGTGGCCGGGGAGGACGCCCCTCCCGGCCAGGGCGGATTTTTGCACGGCGAACAGGCCCGAAAATGACTTGTCTCATCCCTCTTGTAGGAGCGGCTTTATGCCGCGATTCAGCGCGTGCGAAATTCCATCGCGGCATAAAGCCGCTCCTACAGCGCGACCGACCGTGCAAAAATCCGCCGTGCCCTCCGGGCCGGTTCGGCAAGATCTGGTTTGCGCTCCGGAGGGCGGGCTATTGTTTCGCGCGACCTTTGCCCTTCGCCTTGACGGCCGGGGCGGGCGGTGCGGGGGGGGTGAGGCCGTCGGCGGGCTGGTTCCAGAGGCGGTACGGGTCATCCAGCCGGCGCATTTCGGCGAGGAGCAGCGCCTCCATTTCCTTCAGCTTGGCGGCGTAGCGGGGATCGCCGGCGAGATTCACCTGACCCGGCGTGGGTTGGTGGCCCGTGAGCGCGACGACGGCCGGAGCGTGATGCTGGATGAGATACTCCTCGGGGTTCTCGCGCAGGTTGAAGAGCTGGGTCTCGCGCACCTTCCCGTCGAGGACGTCGTACTTGATGAGCTTCCAATCGCCCTGCTTGACGGAGCGCATGCCCGGCTTGGTGCCGCCGCAGTAGATGCCGCTGAGGACCTCGCGCACGGTCTGCCGCCGGCCTTCGAGCACCGGCTTGAAGCTGAGACCCTCATTGCTGGCGGGGGCGGGAATGCCCGCGAGGTCGCAAAACGTGGCCAGCACATCGAGCAGGTAGATGTTGCCCTCGGCGCGCGAACCCGGGCGAATGCCGGGGCCCTTGACGACAAAGGGCACGCGCCAGGTGTGCTGGTAGAGGTTCTGCTTTCCCTGGAACGCGTGGCGGCCGATGGCCATGCCGTGGTCGGCGGTGTAGAAGATGTAGGTGTTGTCGAGTTCGCCCATGGCCTCGAGCCGCCGCAGCACGCGGCCGATCTCGATGTCGATGTTTTCACTGCAGGCGAAATCACGGCCGATCTCGTTGCGGATGGTGCGTTCATCGCGGCGCTCCCAGACGCCGCTGACGTCGACCTCGTCGCGCAGGCCCGGATGACCGTGGGGAAACGGCTGGGCCGGCAGGTAGTTCGCGGGCAGCGGCGGCTGCCCGGCATGAGCGGGGGGCAGGGTGGCCTTGTCCGCGTGGTTCGTGGCGCCGTAGTGGGCCAGGAGCTCGGGTTTGCCGTCGCGAGTGTCGTGCGGGTGGGAGAAGCCGAAGTAGATAAAGAAAGGTTTCTGGTCCCGGGTCTTCTCCCGATCATTGAGGTAGTTGAGGACCTGTTCGGCGTGCCAGGTGCTGCCGGACTCGTCGGTGCCGCCGCGTTTGGTGGCATCGTGGCGGACGGTGAAGAGCTGGTTGGCTGCGTCGTAACTATTGCCCACCTTGCAGGTGCGCATCGTGGCGTAGCCGGCCCGATTGAAGACCGCGGGCAGAGTGTGCTGCACGATGTCCGGCGGGCAGCGGTCGGCGGGATAGTCTTGGAAGACGCGCGAGGTGAGCGTGGCTGGCAAGTGCCAGAGGGTGCGGCCGGTCATGATCATGTGCCGCGAGGGCGTGCAGACACCGCCGATGAACGCGCCAAGGTGATAGGCGCCGTCGAAGACCATGCCCTGCTTCGCCAGACGATCGATGTTCGGCGACTGCAGGGTGGATTGAGGGTTGTAGAACTTGAAGTCGAACGGCGACTGGTCGTCGACGAGGATGAAGAGGATGTTGGGGCGTTTGGCCGGAGCGGCGGCGGCGGCCACGGCAAAGAAGAAACAGCAGAAATAAGAAAGGAGGGAAACGGGTCGGCGCATGGGATGAAGGGGAGACGGGGAGAGGAGGAGGGGGGGAGAAAGAAGAAACGGCAAAAAGAAGAAACAGAGGAAACCGCCAGGCCGCGAAGGGAAAGACCGGAGACGGCGGGCCTACTCCACGAAACTGACGACGGTGTAAAACGCGCCGAGTTCGTTGCCGTCGGCGGTGAGGAAGACCGGGGCGAGTTGATGGGAGCCGGCGGTGAGTTTCGTCGTGAAGGTGACCTGGTGGTCGGCGGTGGTCACGGGCAGGGTGCCGAGTTTCCGTCCGTCGATCCGCAGCTCGGCGGAGACCGCAGGTACGACCACGCCCGGATTGGCGCGGTACGCCCGATCGGCGCCGGGCACGTTGGCGCCCGCGGCGAGCGGGGCGGTGATCGGCTGGTCCGCCTCGACCGGCCAGCGGCGCAGGCTGATGGTGTAGGTGCCGGCCCGCACGGCCTGCACCGCCCAATAGCCGGTGTGCACGGACTTGGTCGCGGTCGACTTCGCCGCCGCCTTCCCCTTGCCCTGGGGTGCGGCTCCGGCTTTGGCCACTCCGCCGAGGCCATAGGCCTGCCGGATGTGGCCCTGGTTCCACGGCGGCAACACCTCCTGGATCCAGTCGTGGCCGGTGAGGCTCTGGGTGGGATGCGCGGGATGACCGAGGGGAATCTCGGTGGTCTGCGCGAAGGTCGGTTCCAGCTCCGCCCACCACGCATCGTAAAAGGCGCCCATCTTCGCGACCTGGTCGGGATGATCCTTCGCCACGTCGTTCTGCTGCCCGGGGTCCCGCTTGATCGCGTAGAGCTCCGTGCCGTTGATGAGCCGCCACTCCTGGGCCATCACGGCTGTCTGCTTCCATTTGATTGGATCGCGCACCCGCTGGGAATCGGTGACGAGGAAACGCTCGGGCCAGGCGGCCGGGGCGGCGGGGTCGAGCAGCGGACGGAGGGACCGGCCGTCAAACTTCAGCCCGGCGGGAGTCCTGGCCCCGGTGAAGTCGAGCAGGGTGGGCACGAGGTCGACGGCGTGGGTCAGCGTGTCGCTGACGTGCTTCCGGTTGAGTCCGGCGGCGGGCCAGTGCAGGAAAAACGGCACGCGATGGCCGCCCTCGTACTCGCTGCCCTTCTTGCCACGCATGCCGGCGTTGTAAACGCGTTCGCCGGAGGCGGTGCCGTTGTCGGTGGTGAAGATGAAGATCGTATTGTTGGCGAGGCCCAGTTCCTGGAGCAGCGCGCGCATCTGGCCGACGTTGTCGTCGATGTTGGTGATCATGCCGTAGAACGCGACGATGGCCGGGTCCTGACCGGCGTAGCGAGCCATGTAGGCCGGGGGGGCGTGCAGCGGGCCGTGCGGGGCGTTGGGCACGATGTAGGCGAGAAACGGCTGACGCCGGGCGGCACACGCGCGGATGAAGTCGCGGGCCTTGGCAAAAAAGACGTCGGTGCAGAAGCCGTGCGCCGCCTCGACCTGGCTGTTGTGCAGGTAGTGGCCGTCGAAATACGCGTTGTCCCAGAGGTCGGGCGTCTGGCCCACGCCGCCCCCGCCGTGGCGGTAGACCTCGGTGAAGCCGCGATCCTCCGCGCGGTACGGGTAGTTGTCGCCGAGGTGCCATTTGCCGAACATGCCCGTGGCGTAGCCGTGGTCCTTTAACAACTGGCCGAGCGTGATCTCGTTGAGGCGCAGCATGGAGCGGCCGTTGACGGTGTGCCAGACGCCGGTGCGATCGGTCCAGTGGCCGGTGAGCACGGCGGAGCGCGTGGGCGAGCAGGTGGGCGCGACGTGGTAATCGGTGAGCTGGGACGACTCCGCCGCGAGGCGATCGATTTGCGGGGTCTGGACGATCGGATTGCCGGTGCAGCCCAGGTCGCCGTAGCCCTGATCGTCGGTCATGATGAGTACGATGTTGGGTGCCGCCGCGGGCGCGGCGGCAGGGGCGGGTGCGGCCGCGCCCGCCAGCAGCGCGCCGGTGGCGAAGAAGACACGACCGGACAGCAGACGGAAAGTTGGCAGCCAGGGGAGCGAGGTTTTCATCGGGTCAAAGAGGTTGCGGTCGCGGTCGGCCACCACTCCAGCTCAGAAAGTGCCCCGGAGGCCGAAGGTCCAGAGCGAGCCGAAGTCGAGCCGCTGGCGGAACCGGGCGACGGCGGGCGTGTTCGGGCCGAAGATTTGCTGGTCCTCCGTCGCGTCGCCGATGTTGCGCAGGTTGGCGAACAGGGCAATGGCCTTGCGGAAGTAATACTCCCCGGACACATCGATGTAGAGTCGCTTGGATCCCCAGGTGTAGGTGCCGGGCTCGATGCTCGCTCCGGAGGCGACGATGCCGCGGCGTTGCCGGCCGCGGTAGTTCCAGTTGATTCTCGTGTTGTATTTCGGGCGGGTGAGGCTGACGCCCCAGCTGCCGCTGCGCGGGATGTAGCCGGCAAAATTCTCCGAGGCTTCGCCGGTCGCCCGCTGGGCGCTGGCATTCGCAAACACCTGCACGCCGCGCGCCCACCGTGGCAGAAACGTCAGCGCCTGCTTGTAGCTCACGTCGACCCCGGTCATGCGCACGCGGCCCGGCAGGTTTTCCTGCGTGGAGACGTCGTAGGTGTCGTAGATCGCGGGATCCAGCCCGTAGAGGGCGAGAAACTCGGGCGTGGCGTTGAAGACCGTGCCCCCGAAGAAGTTTTTGAAATCGCGCCGGAACGCGCCCACCGACAACTGCCCGACGCCCTCGAAGTAATATTCGAGCCGGACCTTGGTGGTCTGCGCGCTCCACGCCTTGATGCCCGCGTTGTTCACGGTGATGCGATTGCCCGGGGTGGGCGGGCTCTCGGTGTCGGGCAGGGTGATCCCGCCGGCGTACTGGTTGAAGTCGGGCCGGCCGACGGAGGCGTATTGGGCGACGCGGGCGATGAGGTTGTCCCGCACATTGAAACTCGCGTTCAGGCTGGGGAAGATCCGCAGGTACTCCTTGTCGGTGTGCGCCCCGCGGTCGAGGTAGGTGAGCTGGGAGACGCCGAGGGTGTCAGTGGCGGGGATGATGGTCAGCGGACGGCCGTTGCTGCCGGGGAGGACGCGGCCGCCGGCGTCGCGCTGGAAATTGCGGGTGGCGTCGGTGAGAGGCCCCTCCGCCTTGAGGTTGGTTTGTTCGACCCGCACGCCGCCGACGAGCTTGAGCCGGCGATCGAACAGCGCGAGGTCGCCGCGCACGTAGGCGGCCGAGACCACTTCCTGCGCCTTTTTAGACAGCGCGACGGCGTTGCGGTACTCGGCATTGCGGTCGAGCACGAAAGACCCGGGGTTGGCCTGGTAGTAACTCCAGGCGGCGCGCTGGCCGGCCCACTCGATTGGGGGAAAGCCGTAGGGCGCGGCGTGCTCGGAAAACTCCGGGGCCCAGAGCGGGCCGGCGCTGTCGTCGCTGCCCACCGGGGTCGTGCTGGCGCGGCCGTCGCGGCCCACGTAGGTGAACGGAATCGTGCCGCCGCGGAGATCGCGCACGGACTGGCGGAGGTCGAGACCCGTCTTCAGGCTGAACGGCACGCGCCAGGCGAAGTCGCGGCGCAGGTTGGCATAGGCGGTGCGCTGGAGATCGTTGGACTCGGGCCGGTTGCTGTTCAGGGCGGTCACGACGTAGTTATCGAGCTTGTACGGGTCGAGCGGCGCCCCGGTCGCGCCGTCGGTGACGGTGACGACGCCCGGCCGGAGGTAGAAGATGTCGTCGAAGGAGACGGTGACCCCGGAGCGCTGGGTGGTGACGCTGTTGAAGAAGCCGCGGTCGATGTCGTTGCCGGTGTAGCGGGCGCGGGAGAGGCCGACGCCGGCATCCGCCCGCCAGATGGGTCCGTCGTGGCGCCAGGTGAGGGTGGGCATGTAGGTGCGGTTGAGCCGGTAATTGCCGCTGTTGACCGCTTGCAGGCTGCCGAAGCCGGTGGCGCCGTGGATCCACTCCGGGGTGAAGTTGCCGGCGAGCACGCGGTTGACGTTGAAGGTGAGGGCCCGCTGGTTGAAACTCTCCTCGAAGGTGGAGACCTGGAGGGAGAACGAGAGGCGGTCGTTGGCGGTGAGCCGGTAGTCGAGGGTGGCGCCGAGGGAGTTGCGGGTGGTCTCCTTGCCGCCGTCGCGCACCGTGTAGGTGGACAGGTACGGCTGGTCGGGCGTGGTGTGGGGAAAGGCGTTGCCGTTGGTGGCGGTGCCGGTGCCGCGCCAGGTTCTTTGGGAGAGATCCTGGCCGGCGTATTGCCGCGTGCGACCGCCCGAGAGCGTGTAGCCGAAGCGTTTGTTGACCGGGACGACCCAGGAGAAGTCGAAACCCGGATACACCTTGCGCGTGCGCTGTTCCCGCGGGCTCGGCGTGGGGTGCAGTTCGCGGCGGTAGTCGCGCATCATCACGTACAGGCTGCCGTTGAAGACGGGCCGGGACCGCTCAAAGGAGCTGCGGGGCACCATGTTGACCGAACCCGCGAGGGCCGCGCCCTGCGACTCGGGCGTGGGCGAGTAAGAGACCTCGATGCGGGAGAGGCTGTTGATCGACACCATGTCGACCGCGGCGCCGCGGCCGGTGCCATTGGAGATGGCGCTGGCGAGGCTGAAACCATCGACGGTCACCGGCACGTTGGCGGCCGGCACGCCGTCGATCGAAACATCCCGCGCGTTGCCCCCCTGGTACTCCATCGTGACCCCGGGCAGGTATTTCAGGAACTCGCCGGCGTGACCCTCGGCGACGGTGCCGAACTCGTCGGTCGAGACGATCGTCTTCACGTTGGGCGCGAAGCGCTGCTCGTTGATCGCGATGGCGGCGGCATCCATCTCGCGGGAGGCGCCGACCACAAACTCGTCGAGTTTGACGATCGTCCCGTCGACTCTCGACCCCGGCCGGGCCTGGAGCGGGGCGAGGCTGATGTCGTGCCGGACAATCTGCCCGGCGGTGACGGTGACGGCATCGGTGCGGGTGGCGAGGCCGGTGAAGAAGGCTCTCATCTGCACGGTGCCGGCCGGGACCCCGGTCAGGCGGTAGGTGCCGTCCGGGTTGGAGGCGGCCTCGAGGTTGGTGCCTTCGACGGTGATGCGGGCGTTTTCAACGTACTCGCCATTGTTCATATTGAGGACGCGGCCCTCGATGGTGCCGGTGGCGGCGGTCGGGGCGGGTTGGGTGCGCAGGGTGCAGGTGAGAGCGAGGCAGCCGAGGGCAACCAGGACCGAAGCGGGACGGTAGGGCATGGGATTGGGGGTGACCGGCAGCGTACACGAAGCCGCCCCGGTTGGGAATGGATTCCCTTGGCAGGAGCATGCCGATTCTCGGCCGGGCGACGGTGGTCAGGAATCGCCATGCCGCGGACGATTCCGACCATGGGGGTTGCGGGCGGCTTCCGCTACAATGGCGGTCCTCCAACCTCGCGGGCGATGCGCCCCGTTCCCCCAAGCCATGAAGATCACCTCGTTTCTTTTTCCCGCGGCCACCGTGCTGGCGCTCCTGCCACCCCTTCCCGCCCCGGGTGCCGCCCCGGCCCCGCCTGCGCGGTTTGAGGCGACCAGCGCGTCGCTGCAGCACTACCAGGTGCCGGCGTGGTACCACGATGCCAAGTTCGGCATCTATTTCCACTGGGCCCCGTTCTCCGTGGCCGCCTACAAGACCGAGTGGTATCCAAAGTGGATGTACTGGCCCGAGGACGGCAAGGTGCGGAAGGATTTCGGCGACATCCGCCCGCATCACATCAAGACGTGGGGGCCGCTGGACAAGTTCGGCTACAAGGACTTCATTCCGCTGTTCAAGGCGGAGCAATGGGATCCGGCGGCGTGGGTGAGCCTGTTCAAGGAGGCCGGCGCCAAGTACCTGGTGTCGGCGGCGGTCCATCACGACGGCTTTGCGATGTGGAACTCGAAGCTCATCCCCTACAACTCCGCGGTGATGGGGCCGAAGCGCGACATCGTGGGCGAGTTCGTGGCGGCAGTGCGCCGGGCCGGGTTGAAGACGGGAGTCTCGACCCATTACGGCCGTCATTGGAGCTTCTACACGTTCCGCCCCGGGTACGACACTTGGGATCCCCGTTACGAGGGGCTGTATGGGCATCGCCGGGGGGACAACGATCCGCCCCGGGCGGAGGATGAGCAGCATTGGGAGGCCGTGTTGCGGGAGCTGATCGATCAGTACCAGCCGGATTACATCTTTGTGGATGGCGGCGTGGCCGATGCCGAGGCCCAGTTCAAGCAGCCGTACTTTCGTCAGCAGTACTACAATGTGCTGGCACACTACTACAATGCCGCGCGCGACCGCGGGCAGGAGGTGGTACTGACGTACAAGCGGGATTTTCTCCTGCCGAACCAGGCGGTGGAGGATTTCGAGCGAGCGGGGATCGACCGCATCCGGCTCGAGTCCAAGTGGCAGACCGACGACAAGATCGCCATCAACGGCTGGTGCTACGTGGAGAATACCGGCTACTGGCCCGTGGAATATCTGATCGGCGCGCTGGCGGACATCGTGAGCAAGAACGGCAACCTGCTGCTCAACGTGGGGCCGAGGCCGGACGGAACCCTGCGCGAGGAGGAAGTGACCGTGCTCAAGCAAATCGGCCGGTGGATGCAGGTGAACGGCGAGGCGATTTATGGCACGCGCCCCTGGCGCGAATTTGGCGAGGGCTCGACCAAGCCGCTGGCCGGCGACGGCCGGAACAAGAAGGAGATGATGGGGCCGGATGCGGTGCGCTTTACGGTGAAGGACGGCGCGCTGTACGCCATTTGCTTTGGCTGGCCGGCCAACGGCACGTTCACCCTCAAGACGCTCGGTGCGGGGCATCCGGTGTCGCGGGAGGGTGTTCGCGCGATCACGATGCTCGGCGCGCCCGGTGCGCTGACCTGGCAGCAAACGCCGAGCGGTCTGGCGGTGACCTTCCCGCCGGCGAAGCCGGGCGACATCGCCTACGTGCTGAAGATCACGCCGCAGGGGAAACTGCTCTACTGACGGCAGGCGGAACCGCGACGGTTCCGCCTTACTTGATTTCGGTGGAGGAGCCCATGGCCTCTTGGTACGCCTGGTGCAGTTGGAACGTCTGCCAGGCGCCGAGTTTCTGGCCCAACTGCGCGCTCAGGTAGAGCAGCGCGGCGATCGCCAGCATGGCGCCCAGCACCCACAGCCCCCAGGGGGCGGAGCCGACGAATCGCTGCGCGAATCCGAACGTGCCGGAGAAGATGCCCAGCACCCCGACGATCATATAGCTGTAAAGATACAGTCCCCAGACCTCGGCCTCCGGCCCGTAGGTGCCGTTGATGACGGTGGCGCCCTCCGGCGTGGATTGCAGACCCAGCATTAGACGGGGCGACCAGAAGTGCCGATCCTTTTCCGGGATATGCAGGCCGATGAACCCGGGAAAATCCATCACCACCAGATCGGGGGCCTGGCGGCCGAGGGATTCTAGAATTTGGGTGCGGGCCTCGGCCATGCTCAGGCGCACCGTGTGCGTAAAGCGCGGACGAATACGAAAACTGCTCATGGGGAACCGGGGGAGGTGGGGCGCAGTGGGTGGCGGGCGCCGGGCGGCAAGGGAGAGGAGTGCGCCCAGCTTCGTCAATCGCGAAGCGGACGCCGTGCGGCGGGGCGGCACCGGGGTGCGGTGGGATTCGTGGGTGCACCAGAATCAACGGCTGCAACGAATCAACCCCTTCGCCGTCCGCTGACCTTCAGCCGGCGCTTCCCCCGCCGCCCATCCACCCGCCAACTACAGTATTTTGTCACACCTGTGACAAAATACTGTAAGTCGAGGGCCGCGAGGGCCGCGGAGGCCGCGGAGGCCGCGGGGGCGGCGAAGGGCGGCGAGGGGCCGCGAGGGGCGGCGAGCGGGGGGCGAGCGGGGGGCCGGGAGGGCGGGGCGGGGAAGAGGCCGGGGACTGCGCCCGCGAGGGCCGCGCTGGCAGCTCCCGCGGCCCACCTCCGCACCCCGGCCGGGGCGATCACTTCGCGGCCGGCGTGACAAACTCCTCGCGGCTCAGCCGTCCGTCGCCGTTCCGGTCGAAGTTGCGGAAACGGTTGGCGGCGTTGGCGGAGTTGCTGAGGCCGTCGCGGTACTCTTCCCGCGAGAGCACGCCGTCATGGTTGGTGTCCCAGCGGGCGAAGGTCGCGGCGCGGTCCGGCGCGGGCCGGTTGGTCGGGGTCGTGGTTTTCTTTGCCGCGGTCGCGCCCTTCTTCCGCGGGGGGCGGGAAGGCGCGGCGGCGCCGCCCGTCTGCGGTTTCGTCGGTGGCAGCGTGGCCTTCCAGGCGCGGAGGTCGCGGATCAGGGCGGCAACACGTTCCGGTTGGGCGGCGGCGCGGTTGTCCTGCTGGGCGCGATCCTTGATCACGTCGTACAGTTCCACCCGCCGGCCGTTCTCGGTCATCAAGAGGCCCCAGTCGCCCTCGCGTACCGCCAGTTCCGGCCAGTTGGCCTCCTTCGCGTGGTTGCCGCGCCATTCCCAGAAAATCGGCTTCGCGCGCGGGAAGGCCTCACCCCGGAAGGCGGGGAGCAGGTTCACGCCGTCGGACTCGTAGCCGGCGGGCGGAGGGACGTGGGCCGCGGCGAGCAGGGTGGGCAGCAGGTCCACCCCGGAAAGCACCGAGGTGGGGTCGACGCGCCCGGCCGGGACGCGGCCCGGCCAGCGCACGATGAACGGCGTGTTGACGCCGCCAAGATAGAGGCTGCGTTTGCGGCCGTGCCGGATACTGGCCGGTGACGACCGCGGTGGGGCTTGGCGAGCACACGGGATTGCAGACGGTGAATTGGTGAAAATCGGTGCCTTCGCGGGCGAGGCGATCGGATCGCGGGGGTCTGGAGTTTCGGATGGCCGTGGCAGGCCAGATCGACCCAGCCCCAGTCGTCGGCGAAGATGAAGAGAAGGTTGGGCGGCGCGGCGCTGAAAGGGGCCGCGGTGGCGAGGAGCAGGGCGGCGGGAAGCAGGAACGGGGAGCGACGCAGGGGTCTCATTGCTTGGCGCGTTTTTCGATCTGGCGTTTGCGCGGAGCCCGTGGACCCGGGTTGGTCTCGACGTAGGGCGGGTGGTCGAAGGTGTCGTCGAGCCGGGGATCGTGGGTCGCGCGGAGCACGTTCATCAGGCGGTCGGCGAGCTGCTGCCGGGTCTCCGCCTGGGCCGCCTCGGCGGCGAGGTTGTGGATCTGATCGGGATCGCGGCGCAGATCGTAGAGCTCCTCGGCGGGACGCTTACCAAAGGTCGCGGCATAGAATTCCTTTCCGGCATCGGCGCGGTGGGCGACGATCCAACCCTTGGTCAAGCTGCCATCCATGTCGCGGAACGGTGCCGCGGCCAGGCGCTCGTAGTCGCTCACGGCTTCGAAGGTCGGACCCTCAGTGTCGCTCGTGATACCGGTGGGGTCGCCCCAGGGCCAGCGGTCGGGTTTGAAGTTGCGGATGTAGAGGTAGTCCGCGGTGCGGATGGCGCGCGAGGGATACGGCAGGTTGCCCGCCCGGGCGTCGCCGTAGTGGCGCTCGCGACCGAAGATCGCGTGGTCGCGCTGCGGATCGATCGTGCCGCTCGCAGTGGCGAGCAACTGGGGCAACATGCTGCGGCCATCCATGGCGGGCGCGCGCGCGACGCCGGCGACCTCGAGAAACGTCGGCCCGAGGTCCATCAGGTTGACGAAGTCATCGACGGTCCGGCCCGCCTTGATGTGCCCAGGCCAGCGGACCACCAGGGGGGCGTGACTGCCGAGATCGTAAAGCTGCGTCTTGCCGTGGGGAAACCCCGGCGTGCCGTTGTCACCGGTGAGCACGATCAGGGTGCGATCGAGTTGCCCGCTTTTTTCCAGTTCCTCCCGGAAGAGGCCCACCATCAGGTCGAGCGCCTGCACTTCGCCGAGGTAGTCCGCCATGTCGGTGCGCACTTCCGGCACATCCGGCAGGTAGGCGGGCAACCGGCCCTGCAGCGTGGCCGGATCGATGCCCCATAACGCCTGGCCTGAGCCGGTCGCGTAGGGCCGGTGCGTGTTGATCGGACCAAAGATAAAAAAGAACGGCTGATCAGTGCGGCGCCCGTCGAGCACGCGGCGGATGCTCCGGCGGGTCTGCGCGATGATGGCCTCGCGGCGCGAGGCGCGGTCCGCCGCGGTGGCCCCGCGGCTCACGTGCAGGCTGTAGCGCAGGTAGTCTTCAGGCGCCTCCTTGAGGGTCGGGGTGAACTGCAGGGTCTTGAAGGCCTTGGCGGTGGCGTAGCCGGCCTCCGCCAGCAGGTGGGGGAAACGCGGGAGCGCGAGGAAGGGATTCAGTTGGGAGCGCCACTCCCCGCCGTTGAGAAACGCCGCGGAGCCGCAGCGCCAGAAATAGCAGCCGCTGACCACCGCCCCGCGCGAAGGGGAGCATTGTGGACAGGAGTAGAACGCGTTGGTGAACCGCACGCCCTCGCGGGCCATGCGATCAATCTCGGGGGTCTTGACGACATCACTCGGCGAAGGCCGCGCGGGATCGGCGTAACAGCCGGCGTCACGTCCCCAGTCATCGGCGAAGAAAAGGAGGATGTTGGGCTGCGCGGGCGCGGCGGCGCCGCCGAGCGTCAGTCCGCGCGCGAGGAGCAGCGCGGCGAAGAGGAAGCGGGGAGGGGTGAATTTCACGGGGTGGAGGGATCGGAGTTGGCTGGCGTATGCCATCGTGGTGACAGGACGTGCCAGACCTGCAGTGCGGGTCCAGCATGATGGCGCACCCGGGAAGTGCACGACCGATATGGCGCAAGCCGCCGATTCGGACGCATCTCCGAATTGGCGGTGACGTCCTTGTGGGCGGGGTGCCCTCACCCCGCGGGATGCCGGCCGCGCCATTCCCAAGCTGCGGGGTGAGGGCACCCCGGCCACAACCGCCAACTTGAAGATGCGCCCCGCCGATTCGGTTCCCGGCCAGCGGGCACTGTTCGCCAAACGATCAATCCACCCGTACAACCGCCTTGATCACGCCCGTCTCGGGCTTGAGCCAGGTGGGGAAGATCGCCGCCACGTCGGCGAAGGCGGCGTGGTGGGTGATCCAGGGGCCGGTGTCGATGCGACCCTCCTCGATCAGCGAAATGATGCGGGTGAAGTCGCGGGAGAGCGCGTTGCGGCTGGCGAGAAGCGTGAGTTCGCGCCGATGCATCACCGGCGCGTGGGGAAATTCCAGATTTTGCTGCGTGATGCCGACGAAGACGACGCGCCCCGCAAAGGCCGCGAATTCCAGCGCGCGCACCATCGACTGGTTGCTGCCGGTTGCGTCGATCACGACGTCGGCGAACTGGCCGCCGGTGAGGGTGGCGATCGCCTTGAGGTCGGACTCGTCACCACGGGCGAGGAGGGTATCGGGCACCCCCATCCGGGTGCGCACAAACTCGAGGCGACCGGCGCTGATGTCCATGACGATGGGCCGGGCGCCCGAGAGTTTCACGAATTCGAGCGCCGAGAGCCCGATGGGGCCCGCGCCGATGATGAGCACGTTTTCGCCGGCGCGCGGCGCGGCGCGGTCGACCGCGTGACAGCCGATGGCCAGGGTCTCGACCAGGGCGCATTGGTCGGGCGAGAGCTTGGCCGCCGGATGGAGTTTGCGGGCAGGCAGGAGGAGGCGCTCGGTCAGGCCGCCGTCGCACATGACGCCGAGGGTCTGGTGATGTTCGCAGCAATTGGTGTGGCCACGCCGGCACGAGTAGCAGCGCCGGCAGTTGAGGTACGGCTCGACCGCGCACCGGTCGTCGGGCTGCACGTGGGTCACGCCGGCGCCGACGGCGATCACCTCGACGCCGAGTTCGTGACCGGGAATGCGCGGATACGAGAAGAACGGCATCTTGCCGAGGTAGCCGCTGAAGTCGGTGCCGCAGATGCCGACGCGTTGGACCCGCACGAGGACTTCGCCCGCCGCGGGCGCGGCCGGCTCGGCGATTTCGATCTGGCGCCAGGTTTGTGGTTTTTCGAGTTGGAGCGCTTTCATGAGTGATCGGGGAAGGGATGTGGGCGGGGTGCCCTCACCCCGCGGGATGCCGGCCGCGCCATTCCCAAGCTGCGGGGTGAGGGCACCCCGCCCACAGGACTGGCGCCGACAAGGGATCGCCGCGTCAATTGTTCTCAGGCAGGCCTTCGACGTGGCCGATGTTCTTGACCGGGGCGAAGACGGCCTGCACCTCGCGCAGCAGGGCCTCGTCGATGGGCTGTTCCAGCCACTGTACCCAGCGGCGGATATTGGCGGGGTTGGCGCTGCCGGCGACCGTGGTGGCGATGTCGGGATGGGCGCAGGAGAATTGCAGCGCGAGTTGGGCGAGGTCGACGCCGCGGGCCGCGCAGAGCTCGACGGCGCGGCGGGCGGCGGCCTTGACCGCCTCGGGTTCCTTCAACCAGGCCGGGAGCGGGGCGCTGGTGAGCAGTCGCGCGGAAAACGGCCCCGCATTCATCACGCCGACGCCCTTCGCCTTGAGGTACGGCACCAACTCGTCGACGAAGCGCGTGTTTTGCAGCGTGTACTGGTTGTAGCTGAGCACGCAGTCGAGGTCGGTCTGGTCGAGGATGAACTTGAAGAGCTTCATTGGGTAGCCGCTGACGCCGATGAAGCGGACCTTGCCGGCGTCGCGGGCGCGGCGGAGAGCGGGCAGCGTCTCATCGACGATCTGCTGCATGGGCACGAACTCGATGTCGTGGCAGAGCACGATGTCGAGGTGGTCGGTGCCGAGGCGATGGAGGCTGACGTCGACGCTTTCGGCCACGCGCTTGGCGGAGAAGTCGAAGTGGTTGAGATGATAGCGGCCCAGCTTGGTGCACAGGGTGTAGCTGTCGCGGGGCACGCCCTTGAGCGCGATGCCCAGCAGGACCTCGCTCATGCCGCGACCGTAGAACGGGGAGGTGTCGATGAAGTTGAGGCCACCGTCGAGGGCGACGCGGACGCTGGTGAGCGCCTCGTCGAGGGTGACGCTGCGAAATTCCGCGCCGAGGGAAGAAGCGCCGAAGCTGAGGACGGGGACATTGAGGCCGGTGCGGCCGAGGGGGCGGTGTTGCATGGGAAGTGGGGTCGCAGCTTAGGGCAATCCGCCGCCGTCGGGAATGGCTGCACTTGGGAAGAACATGGCGATTCTTGGCAGCCCGGACGTCGGCCTGAAATCGTCATGAGGGCGCCAGCCCAGCCCCGGGCGCCAGCGCCTAGCCGCGGGTGCTGAGGAAGGCGGAGGGCGAAACCCCGTGGACCCGTTTGAAGGTGCGGGAGAATTGAAACGGATCGATGCTGAGTTCGTCGGCGACCTCGCGGATCAGGCGGCCGGAGTGGTGCAGGCGTTCGGCGGCCCATTGCATCTGCAGGCGCTGCAGGTAACGGAAGGGGCGCTCGCCATGAAAGCGGCGGAAGAGCCGGCAAAGGTAGGAGACATCGACGTGGCAGGCGGCGGCGGCCTCCTCGAGCGTGCGCAGGGAGAGGAAGTGGGTGTCGAGGTGCTGGCGGCAGCGCTCGAACGAGGCGAGGGAGCGGCGCTCTGAGGGCGACCCCGGCTGGGTGGCGCGGGCGGTGACCAGGAGGAGGAGTTCGAGTTGGAGGGCGCAGGCGCGGGCCGTGTGCCGATCATGGGCGCTGGCGAGCCGGACCAGCGTGTCGAAGGCATGGCGCACTTCGGTGGAGGCGCCGAGTTCGACGATGGTGCCGGGGGCGAGCCGGGTTTCCCGAAGGAGGCGGCCGCCGCGGGTGCCGATGAAGTCGACAAAGTACTTGCCGAGGGGCGCCGTGGCGGAGGTGCGGATTTGGTGGGGAATACCGGGGCCGTAGGTGAAGACGGTGCCGGGGCCGAGGGGGTGGGTTTGGCCGTTGAGCTGGAGTTCGCCGTGGCCGGAGGCGACGAACTCGACGGAAAGGTACGGAAAGGTCGCCCGATCGATCGCGTAGTCGGGGGCGCATTCCTCCCAGCCGCCGCACACGACGGTCAGGCCCCGGGTCGGACGCGGCTTCAGGTCGAGGTAGAAGCGACGCACCGCCGTGACCTGCTGCGAGAGGAAGGCAGGCGGAGGGGTGGCGGGGGGCACGACGCGCATCGGAGCGACGAGGCCACGCCTGCGGCGCGAGGTCAAGAATCGGCAGGCCCTACGACCGGGGACCGGTCGCGAGCACCTCGCGGATAGTCTGGGCGTAGAGCCGGCCGTTGGCGTGCGTCAGGCTCGCGCGGGTGTACGCGTCGCCCCGCGGGGCGAGGTCGTTGCGGGCGACGAAGGCCGGCGAAAATTCGAGTAGGCGGCCCCGAGCCGCCGGTCAGGGACGCGGCGCAACTCCCAGAGGCATCACCGCCAACTCGCAGAGGCACCCCCACCGGCGGCGGGTCTGGCCTTCCATCCCGCGGCGTCTCACCTCAGCCTTGGGCCAACTATCCCTCCCTGCCATGAGACTCTGCGGCCATCCCCTTGCCCTCGCCCTGCTCGCCGGCCTTTGCCTGCATCCGGGGCTCCTTCCCGTCCTGCGCGCCGACCCGCTCGACGAGGTGTGGAACAACCCGCCGCCCAGCGCCCGGCTGCGGGCGTATTGGTGGTGGCTCAACGGCAACGTCACGAAGGCGGCCATCACCCGCGATCTGGAGCAGATGCAGGCGAAGGGTTTTGGCGGCGCCCTCATCTGCGATGCGGGCGGAGCGGCGCAGCGGGGTAACGCGCCGGTCCCGCATGGACCGACGTTCTTTTCGCCCGCCTGGCGCGAGCTCTACCGGCATGCGTTGCACGAGGCGGATCGCCTCGGCCTCGAGCTGAGCCTCAATATCCAAAGCGGCTGGAATCTCGGCGGGCCGCTGGTCGCGGCCGACGATGCCCCGAAGAAACTCACGTGGTCGGAGCTTCGCGTGACGGGCCCCGCGCGCGTGGCCACCCGGCTCGCCGTGCCGAAGGCCAAGGATAATTACTACCGCGACCTTTTCGTCGTCGCGTATCGGGTGCGGCCGGACTTGCCGGCGAAGCGGCCACCGCTGCAAAACCAATTGGAGAAGGCGTTGCTCAAGGCGCTGCGCCCTTCCTCCGCGCCCGACACCACGCCGCTGTTTCAGGAAACGCCGGCCACCCCCGGCGAGGAGGACATGCGGGCGGGCGACGTGGTGGACCTCACGGCGCGGCTGAACTCTTCGGGCACGCTGAACTGGGACGCGCCCGCGGGCGACTGGCAGGTGCTGCGCTTTGGCTGCACGTTGAACGACCATTGTCGCGTCTCGACCTGCAGCGAAGGTTGGGACGGGTACGCGCTCGACCCTTTTGATGCCGGCGCGTTTCGCCGCTATTGGGACGCCGTGGTGGAGCCTTTGATCGCCGACGCCGGGCCGCTGGCTGGCAAGGCGCTGAAGTACCTGCACACCGACAGCTGGGAAGTGGAGGTGGCCAATTGGACACCGACGTTGCGCGCGGAATTTCAGACGCGGCGCGGCTACGATTTGCTGCCCTGGCTACCTGTCATCGCGGGGCGCATCGTGAACAGTCGCGATGAGAGCAACCGCTTTCTCGCCGACTTCCGCCGCACGATGGGTGACCTCGCCATCGCGAACCATTACCAACTCTTTCGCGACGGCGCCCACCGGCACGGGTTGTTGATTCATCCCGAGTCGGGTGGTCCGCACGCCGTGCCGATCGATGCGCAGCAATGCCTCGGCTACGACGACGCCCCGATGAGTGAGTTCTGGGCGACCTCGTGGAAACACCGCATCGGCGACGAGAACCGGTTCTTCGTGAAGCAGCCCGCCTCCGCGGCGCACACCTACGGGCACAAGCTCGTGCTCGCGGAGGGGTTCACGACGATCGGTCCGCACTGGCAGGAGACGCTCTGGGACAACCTGAAGCCCAGCTTCGACAAGGCGATCTGTGAAGGACTGAACCTGCTGGTGTGGCACGCGTTTGTCTGCTCGCCGGCGGAGATGGGGTTGCCCGGACAGCAGTACTTCGCCGGCACCCACCTCAACCCGAACGTCACCTGGTGGGGAAAGTCCGCGCCGTTCTTTGCTTATCTCAACCGCTGCCAGGCGCTGCAGCAGCAGGGACTCTTCGTCGCCGATGTCGCGTATTATTACGGTGACCATGTGCCGAACTTCGCCCAGTTGAAGAAGTCCGACCCCGCGAAGATCCTGCCCGGGTACGACTACGATGTGTTGACGGAGGAAGTGCTGCTGACGCGCGCTGCGGTGAAGGGCGGGCGAATCGTGCTGCCGGATGGCATGAGCTACCGCGTGCTGGTGTTGCCGAACCGGACGACCGTCTCGCTGCCGGTGTTGCGCAAGGTGCGGGAATTCGTGGCTGCGGGGGCGACCGTGATCGGACCGGCGCCAACCGAGGCGAGCGGACGGCACGATTTCGCGGCCCGGGATGCCGAGGTGAAGCGGATCGCGGCCGAACTGTGGGGCCAGGGGCGGGTCGTCGCGGATCAGACGGCCCGCGCCGTGTTGCTCGCGCAGGGCGTGAAGCCCGACTGCGAATTCAGCGGGGCGAAGCCCGACGCCAACCTCGACTACATTCACCGCCGTGCGGACGGCGCCGAGATCTACTTCGTCGCCAACCGCCTGAACCGGGCCGAGCAGGTGCGGGCCACCTTTCGGGTCGGTGGTCTTGTGCCGGAGCTCTGGAACGCGGTGACAGGCGAGCGGCGCTCCGTCGCCAGGTACGAGGTGGCAGCCGGTCGCACCACGGTGCCGCTCCAATTTGATCCGTGCGGTTCATGGTTCGTGATCTTTCGGGCGCCGTCCCAGGCGCATGTCTCTGGTGACGGGAAAGATTTTCCGACCTTTGCCCCCGGCGTGGAACTCACCGGACCATGGCAGGTGCGTTTTGATCCGCGCTGGGGCGGACCGGAGGCCGTGGAGTTTCCGACCCTCGTGAGCTGGCCGGCGCGGAGCGAGCCGGGCATTCGGCACTACTCCGGCACGGCGGTGTATTCAAAACACTTCGACCTGCCGGCGGCCGTGTCCTCCCGCGTCCCCGCGACCCGCTGGTATCTCGATTTGGGCAACGTGCGCGAGTTGGCGGAGGTGCGCGTGAATGGCGTGTCGTGCGGAATCGTCTGGACGCCGCCGTTCCGGGTCGACATCACGGCCGTGGTGAAACCCACCGGCAACACGCTCGAAGTCGAGGTCGTGAATTTCTGGCCCAATCGCGTCATCGGCGACGCGGCCTTGCCCGTCGCGCAGCGACTCACGCGGACCAACGTCCTCGAACTCAAGGCCGACACGCCGCTGGTCGAATCCGGCCTGCTCGGCCCGGTGCGGTTGGAGACGCGTCAGGCGGCCCCATGAACGACGCGGACGCCAAGTCGCCGTCAGGTGGCGGGGTGTCGGAGTCATTTAAGAGCGATCGGGTGCCACCGGCCTCGGGGAGGACGGGGCGCCCTTTCTGCCCTCCATCGCGAGTTCCTCCCTAAGCTCTTTTTTTACCCATGAACTACCTACCCCTGTTATCCCGGCCGGTTTGCTCCGCGCTGCGTTTTGCGGCTTGTCTGCTGGCCGGCGCCGGCCTGGCCTTCGCCCAACCCACCGGCACCGCGCTGCTCGTCGGTCGCGTGCAGAACCAGACGACGGGCTTCGCCCTGGAAAACGCCCGGGTTACGTTGGGCGGCACCTCCCGGGAGGCCTTTACCGATGCCTTCGGTGAGTATCGTTTCGCGGGCCTCCCCGCCGGCGAAGTCAAGGTGGAGGCGTTCTACACCGGACTCCTCCGGCAGAGTGCGACTGTGACCGTGGCGGCGGGCGACACCCTTCGCCAGGATTTCACGCTCGTGCCGGTCTCCGGCGGCGCGCGGCCACCGACTGCGGACGGCGTGATCAAGCTCGACTCGTTTGTCGTCGACACGGCGCGAGACACCAGCGCGGCCTCGATTGCGATCAACGAGCAACGCTTCTCCGCCAGCATCAAGACCGTGCTCTCCACCGATGCGCTCGGCGACGTGCTCCAGAACAACCTGGGGGAATTTGTGAAGTTCCTGCCCGGCGTTGATGTCGGCACCGACCAGATGAATGCCGTGCAGATTGGCCTCCGCGGGCTGCCTTCCAGCTATACCAATATCGCCCTCGACGGCGACGATGTGAACGCCGCCAGTTCCGGCGGCCCGACCCGCAACACCCTGCTGCAGGCCTTCTCGCTCAGCAACGCGCAGCGCATCGAAATCTACAAGGTCCCCACGCCGGACATGCCCGCCAGCCTCGCCGGCGGCATCAACATGGTGAGCCGCACCGCCTTCGAGGCCAGTCGTCCCGAACTGCGCTTCAAGGCCTACGTGAACCAAAACTCCCACGAGTTTAATTTCCGCCGCATGTCCGGCGCGGGCGACGGCGACGATCAGAAGATGACCTATCACTATCAGCCCGACTTCGACCTCGCCTATACCGTTCCCGTCTCGAAGACCTTCGGGTTCTCCCTCAACGCCACGAAGAACGACCAGTTTGGTTCCGCCCGCCGGATCAACCGCACGTTCAACACCAGCACGACCGCCGCCAATCCGCTCAAGGCCACGATCGACAACCCCTACCTCACCACCTTCCAGTATAACGTCTTTCCGGTTTACGAGCACCGTTATGCGCTCGGCACACGCCTCGACTGGAAGCTCTCGCCGGTGGACACCCTGTCGTTCTCCTATTCCGGCAACTGGCTCGTCCAGGACTACGAGCAGCACAACTTCATCCTCAACACGGGCACCAACCCGCTCGCCTGGGGCCCGGATTTCACCCACGGCCGTCCGGGATCCGGCACCGTCAATGTGAACAACACCGCCCGCTACGTGCGCGTCCGCAATAACGTGCTCCGCCTCAACTACCGCCATATCGGGACTCTGTGGGACTTCACGGGCTCCGCCGGCTACAATTTCTCCGACCAGACCTACCGCGCGAATTCCCACCGCCAGTTTGAAACCGCTTCCGCCCGCCTCCAGACCGCCACCATCGACGTCGACGGCTTCGGCGACTATTTGCCCGGCAGGATCACCGTCCGCGACGCCGCCGGCCAGGCCATCGACCCCTTCGACCTCAACAGCTACCGGTTCTTTCTCAATGGCGCCAACACCACGCGCGACAACGACAGCACCGCGAAGAGCGCCAAGTTCGATGCCAGGCGGAAGTTCTTCACCGACCGGACCAACTTCTCGGTGAAGGCCGGCATCGCGACGAACGAGAGCTACCGCGCCACCCGCAACGCCTCCTTCAACCCCGTCTACACCGGCGCCGACGGGATCGCGAACAACGCCGACGACGCCGTCACCGCCGCGCCCTTCAGTCTGCTCAACCAGGCGATGCTGTCGTTCCCGATGCCGCGCAATTTCCAGCAGGCCCAGTACGTGAGCAGCCGCCGGGCGTGGCAGCTCTACGAAACCAATCCCGGGTACTTCAACACCCAGACGAATCTCCGCACCGACCTTCGCACCACCCTCACCACCCCGTCCCGCATCACCGAGCGCCTCGACTCACTCTATCTGATGGGCGACATCGCCTTGTTCAACAACCGGCTCCGCCTCGTGGCCGGCGTCCGCTACGAACGCACCACCGACGACGGCCGTGCCGTCCTGCAGGACAACAACGCCAAGTACCGCCGGGATGCCGCCGGCAACATCCTCCTCGATGCCAGCCGGCGTCCGGTTCTGATCTATCCCAATACGGCCAACACCACCCCGGATGGCATCGCCAACGGCATCGCGGAAGACGCCCTCGTTTATCAGAAACTCGGCGCCCGGCTCAGCAAGGTCTACGACGGCCTCTACCCCAGCCTCAACGCCAGCTACAGCATCACGGAGAATCTCCAGGCCCGCCTCGGTCTCGCCCAGGCCGTCGGCCGCCCCGATTTCGGCAACATCCTCGGCGCGACCAATGTCAGCCAAGTCGACTTCGACCCCGCCGGCAACAACACCGGCGCGGCTCTCGGCACCATCACCACGAAGAATCCCGCGCTGGTGCCCTGGACGGCCAACAGTGGCGATGTGCGCCTGGAGTACTACGCGCCCAACGGCGGCCAGGTCTCCGTTGGTTTTTACCGCAAGGAGATCACCAATTCCTTTGCGACCCGGAACTTCCTCGCGACCCCGGAGTTCCTCGCCAATCTGAACCTCGGCGAGGAGTTTGTCGGCTACCAGGTCAACGCTCCGATCAACGTGCCCGGCATCACGCACATCAACGGCTGGGAATTCGACCTCAACGCGCCGCTCACGACTTTCACGTCCCTCAACTTCGCCAAATCCATCCGCGTCTTCGCCAACACCACGCTCGTCACGAACCGGAGCCCGGCGGAGGCGGATTTTCGCGGCTTCACGCCGAAGCTCATCAATTGGGGCTTCAACTACAACCGCCGGCCGCTTTCGGTCATGGCCAAGTGGACGCTCGTCGGAAAAAAGAAGGTGGGCACGATCGCAGCCGGGAACATCGGAGCCGCCGGCTGGAACTACCAGGCCGAGCGGCTCCGCCTCGATCTCTCACTCGATTACCGCTTCTCCCGGAACTACGGCTTCTACGCGACCGGCCGGAACGTCTTCAACAACCGCGACCAAAACTACTCCTACGCGATCGGCAGCCCGCGTTATGTGAAATTCGCCGCCGAGGGTGAATACGGGGTGAACTTTCAATTCGGCGTAAAGGGGAACTTCTAGCGGCGGCCGCCCCGGCCCGCTTGGGGCATCTTAAGGATTCCGTCGCCGTCGCCGCCGCCCTAGTCTCGCCGGGTGCAAAACACTCCGCTTCGCGTCGGTCTCTTCGGCATTGGCCTCGACGCCTACTGGCCGCAATTCCCCGGACTCAAGGAACGCCTCGAAGGCTACGTCGCCCGGGTGGCGCAGCAGCTCGCGCGGCCTGGCGTCGAAATCGTGAACCTCGGCCTCGTCGATACACCCGAGCGCGCGTTCGAGGCCGGGCGCGAATTCCGCCGCGCGGATGTCGACGTGATCTTCCTGCACGTGACGACCTATGCGCTGTCCTCGACCGTGCTGCCGGTCGTGCTGCGCGCAAAGGTGCCGGTGATCATTCTCAACCTGCAGCCGGCGGCGGCGATCGACTATGCGGCGTTCAACCGGATGGGCGATCGCACGCGGATGACCGGCGAGTGGCTGGCGCATTGCAACGCGTGTCCCGTGCCGGAAATCGCCAACGTCTTCCGCCGCGCGGGCGTGCGGTTTCACCAAATCACCGGCGTGCTCGATGCTGATCCGGCGGCCGGGCGCGAGATCGACGCGTGGGTCGAGGCGGCGCGCGTGGCGGCCGGGATGTACGGCAACCGGCTCGGATTGATGGGGCATTACTACGGCGGCATGCTCGACATCTACTCCGACACCACCCTGCAGGTTACGACCTTTGGCACCCACCTCGAGTTGATCGAGGTGGACGAGTTGTCCGCCCTCCGCCGCGACGTGAGCGACGCCGCGGTGCGCGATCGGCTCGCCGAATTCCAGACGGTGTTCGACATCCAGCCCGATTGTCCGGCGGAGGATCTGGCCGAGGCGGCGCGGACCTCGGTCGCGCTCGATCGCCTCGTGGCGGAGCATCGGCTGGGATCGATGGCCTATTATTACCAGGGCACTGGGGTGCCGGAAAACGAGGCCACGCTCGCCTCGATCATCCTCGGCACCTCCCTGCTGACCGCGCGCGGGGTGCCGGTCGCCGGCGAGTACGAGGTGAAGAACGCACAGGCGATGAAGATCATGGATCTCTTCGGGGCCGGCGGATCATTCACGGAGTACTACGCGATGGATTTCAACGACGACGTGGTGCTGATGGGGCACGACGGGCCCGGCCACATCGCGATCGCACAGGGGAAGACGAAGGTGCGGCCGCTCCAAGTCTATCACGGCAAGGTGGGCCGCGGCGTCTCCGTCGAGATGGCGGTGAAGCACGGTCCGGTCACGCTGCTCTCGGTGATCGAGGCGGGGCCGGGTAAACTCGCGCTGCTCTGCGCCGAGGCGGAGTCGGTGCCGGGACCGATCCTCGAAATCGGCAACACCAACAGCCGCTACCGCTTCGCCTGCGGCGCGCGCGAATTCGTCAACCGCTGGAACCGCCATGGTCCGGCCCATCATTGCGCTGTGGGCGTCGGGCACCTCGCCGGCAAAATCGAAAAGCTCGGTCACCTGCTGCAACTGGAGGTGATCAAGGTCGTGGGAGGGGAAACATGAAAACCCGCCTCATCTCCCTCGCGGTGGCGCTGTGCGCGCTGGTCAACGCCGGCCTGGCGGCGGATGAATTGGCGCAGCGTTTCGCCGCGCCGCCGCCCTCCGCGCGGCCGTGGGTTTTCTGGTTCTGGGTCAACGGCAACATCAGCAAGGAGGGGATCACCGCCGACCTCGAGGCCATGCAGCACGTCGGCATCGGCGGCGTGTTGTGGATGGAGGTGAGCGGACCCTGGTGGGCGCCGGAGGGCCCGGTGGTCGCGCTCAGCCCGGAGTGGCGTGAATGCATGCAGTGGGCGGTGCGCGAATGCGATCGACTGGGGCTGACGTTCGACCTGTCGGTGGATTTCGGTTACGGGAGCGGCGGCCCGCACATCACGCCGGAACTCTCCATGCAGAAGCTCTATTGGAGCGAGACGGAGATCGAAGGCGGCAGGCAGGTGACCCCGAGTCTGCCGAAGCCGGTCATCGCGAAAAACCTCTCGGCGTGGCTGCGGCCCGGCGCCGAGATCAACCCGCAGGTGCGCGCGATGGTGGAGCAAACCGATTCCTACCGCGACGTGGCCGTGCTCGCGCTGCCCCTGCCCGCCTCGCCGCGGGCGCGCGCCTTCCGCCTCCCGGAGCTCAACCTGAAGGACGGAACCGACTGGCGCCTGCCGCGCGCGGCCCAAGCCGCAGCGCCGCCGCCGGAGGCGGTGATCCCGAGCGGGCGCGTGGTGGATTTGACCAGTCGCATGGGGCCGGAGGGTCGGCTCGTCTGGGACGCGCCCCCGGGCAAATGGCTGATCCTGCGTTGCGGACATGCGTCGAATTTCAAGATGACGCGACCCAGCCCCGCCGCGGCGGTGGGTCTCGAATGCGATCGGCTGGCGCCGGCCGGCATCGAGGCTCATTTCGGCGCCTTCCTGCAAGGGATCTTTGACCGGGCAGGCCCGGCGGCGGGCCGGGCGCTGACGCATGTGCACGTGGACAGCTGGGAGGCCGGGGGGCAGAACTGGACCGCCGCGTTTCCCGCCGAGTTCCGGACGCGACGCGGTTATGATCTGCGCCCGTGGCTGCCGGTGCTGACGGGGCGCGTGATTGGCAGCGCCGAGTTGTCGGAGCGATTCCTCTGGGATGTCCGGACGACCGTGAGCGAGTTGATCCGCACCCACTATGCCGGCCGGCTGCGCGAACTGGCACGACCGTACGGCATCAAGTTTTCAACCGAGGCCTATGGTCATCTGTGCATCGACAATCTCGCGTACGCGGGGGTCGCGGATCTGCCGATCAGCGAGTTCTGGGCGCAGGGAGAAGGACAGTTTCCCAGCCCGGGCGGGTATGAGGCCTCCACCAGGGTCATGGCCTCCGCGGCCCATACCTACGGCCGGCCCATCGTGGGGGCGGAGTCGTTCACCTCCAATCGCGGCTGGCGCGACCATCCCTTCCTGCTGAAGGCCATGGGCGACCAGAAGTACTGCGAGGGACTCAACCGGGTGATCTTCCACCTGTCGGCGCACCAGCCGTATGCCAATATGATTCCCGGCCTGACGCACCGGAAGTGGGGAGAGCACATCCAGCGGCACAACACGTGGTGGAACTACAGTGTTCCGTGGCTGCGCTATCTCACCCGGTCACAGTATCTGCTGCAACAGGGCCAGGGTGTGGCGGATGTTTGCGCTTGGTTCGGCGAAGGAGCGCCGCTGAACGTCAACGACATGAAGCTGAAGCTGCCGCCGGGTTACGACTTCGACTTCTGCTCCTCGGAGATCGTGCTCCAGCTGAGCGTGCGGGATGGCCGGCTGATCCTGCCGTCGGGGGCGAGTTACCGCTATCTGCGGTTGCCCGACAGCGATCGCCTGACCGTGCCGCTGGCCCGGAAGGTGCGCGCCTTGGTGGAGGCCGGCGCGCGGATCATCGGCGGCAAACGACCCGTGGGCACGCCCGGGCTCACGGACTTTCCCCGCGGCGATGCGGAGATCGAGACGATCGCGGCGGCGGGGTGGGACACCGGCCGCGTCACCACCGGCAAGGCGCTGGCGGAGGTCTTCGCCCGGGACGGACTGAAGCCGGATTTCGAGGGCGCAGGGCTGCATTATATCCACCGCCGGGTCGGCGAGACGGATCTCTACTTCGTGTCGCACCAGGAGAATCGCTCCCTTGAGACAGCCTGCACCTTCCGCGTGAGCGGCCGGCGGCCGGAGCTATGGGATCCGGAGACGGGCGCGATGCGCGCGTTGCCGGACTTCGCCGAGCAGGACGGACGGATCACCGTCCCGCTCCGCTTTGAGCCGATGCAAAGCTGGTTTGTCGTCTTTCGGAAAACGAGTGCGTCCGCCACCCGCGGCGCGGCCCTGGCCGGGCAGAACTTCCCGCAGGTGAGCGCGGGACGAATATTGGACGGCCCGTGGCAGGTGACGTTCGATCCCAGGTGGGGCGGTCCGGCGAATCCCGTCGCCTTCGTGGAGTTGACCGACTGGAGCAAACACCCGGATCCGCGCATTCATTACTTTTCCGGCACGGCGACCTACCGGAAGACCCTCGCGTTCACGGCGGCGGAGGCTGCGGGCTCGTCGGGTCGCCTGTGGCTTGATTTGGGTGCGGTGGAAGTGATGGCGAGAGTGCGGCTCAACGGCCGGGAGTGTGGCATCGCGTGGAAGCCGCCCTATCGGGTGGACCTTTCCGGGGCGGCGCGGGTCGGCGACAACCTCCTGGAAGTGGACGCCGTCAACCTCTGGATCAACCGCCTGATTGGCGACGAGCAATTCCCGCTGGATGGCAAGTGGAAGGATTTCGAAACGTTGCTGGAATGGCCGGAGTGGTTCAAGGCGGGCACGCCGCGCCCATCGGGCCGCCTCACCTTCACGTCGTGCCGGCATTACCAAAAGGATACTCCGCTGGTCGCGTCCGGCCTGCTCGGTCCCGTGAAGCTGGTGACGATCGGTCGTTGAGCCGGTCAATAACTCCGCAGCGCGGCGGCCCCCAAGTTTTTTTCCTCCTGCATGACCTCCAATCCCTTCCTTGGCGTTGTCTTTCACTGGCTCGGCGGACTCGCGGCCGGCAGTTTCTACGTGCCGTACCGCGGCGTGAAGCGCTGGTCGTGGGAAACGTACTGGCTGATTGGCGGGGTGTTCAGCTGGCTCATCGCGCCTTGGGTGCTGGGGCTGGCGCTGACCAACGACCTGCCGGGGGTGCTGGCGCGGGCGCCGGGGTCGGCGTTGTTCTGGGCGTGGTTTTTCGGCCTGCTCTGGGGGCTGGGCGGGCTGACCTTCGGGCTCACGATGCGCTATCTCGGCATGTCGCTCGGCTACGGGGTGGCGCTCGGCATCTGCGCGGTGTGTGGCACGCTGATCCCACCGATCTTCAAGGGCGCCATCGCCGGCATCGCCGCGAGTTCCGCCGGCCGGGTGACGCTGCTCGGGATCGGTATCTGCGTGATCGGCATCGCGACCTCGGCGCTCGCGGGTCTGGGCAAGGAGCGGGAGTTGCCGGAGGCGGCGAAGAAGGAAACGGTGAAGGAGTTTGATTTCAGGAAGGGCCTCGCCGTGGCGTTGTTCTGCGGGGTGATGAGTGCCTGCATGGCGTTCGCGCTCGAGGCGGCCGCGCCGATCGCGGAGCTCTCCGCCGCGGCCGGCACGCCGGCGTATTGGACCGGGCTGCCCAAGCTGGTGGTGGTGCTGCTCGGCGGCTTCACCAGCAACGCCCTCTGGTGCCTCTTCCTCAACCTGCGCAACCGCACGGCCGGCGAATACCTCGCGGCGCAGACGGCGCGGGGCGAGCGGGTGCCGCGCCTGGCCAACGTGCTGTTCTGCGCCCTCGCCGGGGTGACCTGGTATTTCCAGTTCTTCTTCTACACCATGGGTGAAACCCAGATGGGCCGCTTCCGCTTCTCGTCGTGGACGCTGCACATGGCGAGTATCATCATCTTCAGCACGCTTTGGGGCGTGGCGCTCAAGGAGTGGCGGGGCACCAGCCGCCGCACCCACGGGCTGATCGCCGCCGGCATCGCGGTGCTGATCGTCTCCACGCTCGTCGTCGGGTACGGCAATTATCTCGCGGCGACCGGGCCGGCGCCTTGAAACTGGCCGCGGTCGCCGCCGGCCCCCTCACCGTCGTCGTGCCCTTTTCCCCATGCTGCGTTACTTCGCCTATTCCGTCCGAAACTTCCGCCAGCTGCCCGATCTGTCCGACCACCGGATGAACTGGGAAATCTGGGTGACGTTTGCCGGCGAGGTGAGGCCGCGTTTCCGGGCTGCACCCGACCGCGAGCCGCCGGCGGCGAATTTCTGGGTGATGCCCCCGGGCGCCCGCTACCGCTGGATGGCGGAGACGACCGAGGTGGAGCGCGCGGTCTTTCACTTCGCCTACATCCCGCACGAACTCGAGCAGGTGGTGCGGCGGGAGGGCTATTTTTGCCGGTGGCTCGACCCGGAGGAATTGGCGGAGATGCGGGCGGTCGCCGCCGCGGTGGGGAGCGCGTACCGGCCCCGCGGGCGGTTGAGTGCGATGCGGTTTCAACGGGCGGCGTTGGACCTCGCGCTGGTCGCGCTGCGCGGCGAGGCGGACTTGCCGGTTTCCAGTCTGGACACCTGGGCGGCGGATCGGGCCGAGCGCGCGGTCGAGTGGTACAAGGAGCACCTGCGCGAGGCGCCGAAATTCAGCCGGCTGGCGGCGGAAATGAACATTTCGATCAGCCATTTGCGGCGCCTGTTTCAGACGCACTTTCGGCAGAGCCCCAAGGCGGTCTTCGACAAGGTGCGCCTCGGGTGCGCCGCCGATCTGCTGGCCGGAAGCACGGCGACGCTGGATGCGGTCGCCAGCGAGTCGGGGTTTCACAGTGCCACGGACTTTTGCCGGGTGTTCAAAAAACACTTCGGCTACCCGCCCAACGTCTGGCGCCGTACCGTGGGCAAGTTCGACCGTGAGCTCGTGCCGGTGGACTCGGGAATCCGGGAGGTCGACCTCCAGCGCTTGCTGGCGCGGGTGCTGGCCCGCGACTCCCTGGCCGGAACCAAGCAACCAACCTCGTCATCCCGGGGCGGCGAGTCCGGTTACGGTGAAGGCGAGGAGCGGCTTGGGGTCGTCGGCCCCAAGCCTTCGCGTCGCTCCGCTTTCACGAAGTCGAGGGTCAGGCTGGCGCGGCCGTCGGTGATCGTCACCACGCCGGTGCGGTAGTCGGCCCGCAGCCACGGGCTGTCGAAGGGGCGGGGCGGCCAGCGGGGTCAGCCGTTCGATGTTCGATTGGTTGGTGAAACTGGGATGGCCGAATCTGCGTGGCGCCAACGCGGGGCAGGGGAAAGGAGTGATCGCTGAACCTCGAACGGCCCCGTACAATTGCCGGGCGCGCGGGCACCGCACTTGGCGGGGGAACGCGCCGAGGCCAGGTGGGATTTCCGGCAGAATCCGAGGGATTTTACCCCGAGAGTTGCGGCACTTCGAAGCCTTTACGATAAGGGCGCGACACGTAGTTGTTCGCTTCGGCGTCCCTGAATTTTTCGGTACTCGGATCGAATTCGAGCGAGCGCCCGAGGCGGTAGGCGACGTTGCCGAGGTGGCAATGCGCGCAGGAAATATGCGCCTCCTCGACCGACATCGGCGCATCGCTCTGCTTGCGTGAGCGGCAGGCGTCAATGAAGCGTCGGAAGGGATTGCCGTCGCCCTCGGCCACGGCGCCCTCCGGCACCGGGATGGCCACGCGATCGCTCATCTTTCCCTGCTTGTAGGTGAAGAAACCCTTGCCGACGACGTAGAAGCCTTTCGTGCCGAAGAAGCTGTTGCCGCAATCCCCGCCGTCCATCTCCTGGAAGGAGCCGAGGTTGCGCACCTCGAACGTCATAATCGTGCTGTCGGGATAGGCAAAGGTCGTGATCTGCGTGTTGGGTGTCATGCCATCGTCATCCATCCCGAAACGGCCGCCGGCGCTGTGGACGCGAATCGGCAGGCCACGATGGTGGCCCCAGCAGGCGATATCCATCTGGTGCACGCCCTGGTTGCCGATCTCACCGTTGCCGTATTCCCAGTTGTAATGCCAGTCGTAGGGGACCCACATCCCTTGCTGCTGCTTGCCCCCGGAGCCGAGCGCCTTCACATAAAACGGTTTCTCCTGGGCCGGGCCCTGCCAGAGGTTCCAGTCGAGATTCGGTGGTACCGGCCCCGGGGTTCCGCGCCCGATCGAGCCGCGGTTGCCGTTCTTGTAGACGTAGCCGCGCGACTCGACGATCTGCCCGATGAAGCCCGATCGGATCAGTTGCATATCGCGGATCAGCCGGGGATTCGAGCGGCTTTGCGTGCCATGCTGGCAGATCCGGCCGTATTGCTTCGCCGCCGCCACGACCTGCCGGCCTTCCCACAGGTTGTGCGACATCGGCTTCTCCACGTAGACGTCCTTGCCTCCCTGCATGCCCATGATCGCGATGAGGGAATGCCAGTGGTTGGGCGTCGCGGTGGTCACCGCATCGATTTCTTTCGAGGCGCAGAGGTCGCGCACATCCTGGAAGAGTTTCGGCGCGCGACCCGCCGCGCTCTCCACCTGCCTGCCACCGGCTGCGAGCACCTTGGCGTCGACATCGCAGAGGCCGGCCACCTCCACGCCCTCATCCTTCATCTCCAGGAACCCCTTGATATGCGAGCCGCCGCGGCCGTTGAAACCGACGGTGGCGACGCGGATGCGATCGTTCGCGCCAAAGACTTTGCCTTGAGCCTTCATGCCGGCGACGATCACCGCGGAGGCGGAAGCACCGATAAACTGCCTGCGATTTGTATTCATGGGACGGAGTGAGGTTGAATGAACGTGGGAGAACAGGAGAGGGGCGCGGCCGGAGGCCGGGCGGAGCGTTGGTTGGGAGATCTTCATCGGGAGCGAGGTCGGGGTCGAAATTCGCCGCGGCACTCGGAGCGGCGTGCGCCGAAAGCAGGGTGCGGGCGAGATCCGCAATGCGCCCAGCCAATGCTCCTCCGGAATCCCGGTCAAGCGGCGAGACTCGACACCCGACTGTGAAGTGGGATGCCTGAACCAAGCGTCTGGTCGCATCCGTAATCGGTTCGCCCAACGGGGGCCGTTCGATGTTCGAACGGTTGGCGGAACTGGGCTTGGCTAATCTGCCTGACGCCAGTGCGGTGCCGCGGGGAGGCGGCGTCCCTGAACATCGAACGTTGCTGACCCCGTCCAACCTGGCCTGCTTCAATCTTTTGAAGCGTGCGAATGTTTAGGTCGGCCAATTCCGCGAGTTTTTCCTGGGTCACAGTTCGCGTCATCCGGTCACGGCGCAGATTGGCGCCAAAGACGGAAAGCTGTTTCGAAAGGGAGTCTCGGGCCACGCCCCATCATGCTGGAGAACGCATCATGCCGTAGAACGTCTCTTGCCAGAACGGCACGTTGTGCCGTAAATCGAAGTGTGGTCGCTGGATTCGCTGAAGCAGTCAATCCCACGTGCAAGGTGCCAACGATGGCCGAGTACGCGGAATTGGTGCGACGAAGAGGGGCTGATGAAATCGGGTTCTACTTCGATTCTGCGCAGTGTCGGGATTTCCTCCTCCGTCTGGATCACGACAAGTTTCGGTCGCTCACCGAAATATCCCTGCAAACGCCGTGTACTGTGATTCGCGTGATCACTTACGCGCTTGAACCGGGCGCTTTGCTGGTCGCCATAATCGCTTCGTTCTTTTGGCTCGGATGGTTCGGTTTGCTCGCGGCCCCGATAACGTGTGCGTTTTGGGCTTGGCTCAAAGCCACCTCTTGTGTCGGACGTTTGCACATTGCCCGGCACGTGGCACTGTTCGCCCTCGGCATCGCCGCGGCGGTCTGGTTTCGAAGTCAGGGTACTGGGTTTGTGGCCTTCGCCGTGAGCCTGGCGACGCTCTATCTCGGGGTGAAGATGCTCTATGCTCTCCCGGTGCTGGTTTTCTCGCGGCTTTCAACCCGCTGCTACGAGGTCGTGAGGTTCGCCTATGGCCACTCATCTGATGTGGTCACTCAAGGACCCATGATGTGGCACAAGAGTGCAAAGGCGGGTAAAGTTCCGCCACCTGAGATCGAGTTACCGACACCATCGGTCATGTTTGCGTCGCATTGGATCAGGCGTCCCATTCGCGCACTGAAGGAAAAGCTACGAGGTCGAAAGTGACTGGCATTCCCCGAACACCCCACAACAGAATTCTCGTGTGGGCATTCAACTGGTCAGGCGAGACGCTCGACATTCTCGGCCCCAAGTTCCCACGCCTGATTCCTGCCGAGCGGCGTCAGTTGATGGAAGTCATCTATCAAAGTGCGTTGATCGTTGCCACCCTGTTGCAGATTGAACGGTTCCTCGGCGTGAACGATTTCTCCCGATTGCACGCTGGAGTCGTTCAGTCAATAGAACCAAGTGTGAGAGGCCAATACGTGGCAGGCATTCAGCGCGCGTGCAGCTTCTTACTGAAAGTTCCGTACGAGGAGATTCCGCCAGAAACAATCCCTGCCTTGGAAGCCCTGCACACCAAGAGCGACGCCGAGTTGGATGCTCTGTTCGGACTTTGGGTTGCCTGGAGCGTTATCGGAGCAAAGCCACGGCTGCCAGATGAACTGCATCTCGCTTCGGTCACCGGCCAACTCATATTCTCCTACAATGCGAAGTTCATTGCATCGACGGTACTTTCCGAGGAAACACCGGTAGAACGTTGGATTTGACTTTGTAGGGGACGGAGAGGGTCGACCCTGAGCGATTGATGACCCGGGCCCTTCCCGCCCCTCGCGCAGGCGCGGAACATCACCAAGCGACCGGTGCGCTGGTTCGAGAGCCCGCCGGGTGTCGCGGAGGGCGAGCAGAGCGTGCTATATCGATATCAGTACTATGGCGCAAATTGGGTATTCGGCGTCAAAGGCACGTTCTGATCCAGTGGCGCCGACTTCATCATGAACCACCCAATCCTTGCCACTGCCTACCGCTCTTTGCGACGTCGGCTTCGTTTGTCGCGTCAGTCAATCGCTTTCGCCCTTGTCGCCGGGCTCGCCGCGAGCTTACCGGCGGCGCAGGAGCAGGCGACTTCCGGTCGTTGGCAACTGCGCCGAGGGATGGCAGCGCGGGTGGACTTCGATCAACCGCTTGATCGTGACCCTATCCTGGCGGCTCGTTCCAGGCCAGCAATCGCTGGCTCAACGCCCGGCTGCACCTGGGCGACCGGAGGCCGTCAGCGAACACGTCGGCCGCTTCCGGCGCGGCCAACCGCAAAACATCGGCCTACGGGGCCGTTCGACGTTCGAACGGTTGGTGGAACTGGGAATGCCGAATCGGTGTGACGGCAAGGCGGTGCCGCGGGGAGGCGCGATATCTGAACATCGAACGGCCCCGTCCAGCATGCGCGCGTCCGGCGGAGTGGCGAAACAGACTATGGCGTCGGGGACGGGCGGGCTGGCTTAGCCGTAGAAATTCAGTCGAGGTGGAGCGGCTTGTCCCCAAGACGCTCAACGTGAGAGCGAACGCACGAAGGCGCGTTGGGGTCAACGCGCCCCACCGTTCAGTGGTTTCCTGCTCACGGCTGAAACGCACTCCGATTGAATCGTTACGGCTTGGTCGAGCCGGAACCCTCCCGCCGTTCCGCCTGCGCGAAGTCGAGGGTCAGCCGGGTTCGGCCGTCGGTGATCGTCACGACTCCGGTGCGGTAGCCGGCTTGCAGCCAGGGACTGTCAAAAGTCCGCGACGGGGCGTAGTCGATCGGCTGAGCATCCACGGATGGGACTTCGTTGTTGGCGGCGTTGAAATCGAAACGGTGGCCGCCGGAGACGTAGGTGAGGCGATACCAACCCGGCACGGTCGTTTTGTGCAGTTGCAGCGCGTTGCCGAGGATGTGCTGCTTGAAGGCCGCGAGCGTGGGAAAGTCGGCCCGCCGGCCCGCTTCGAAGACGATGGGGCTGTGGCGATCCTTGAGGCGCAGGATCGTGCGATCCGGACTCCAGGAATACGGCAGCGGATCGAGAGGCTCGTCGAGGGCGGCGCTGCCTTCGTAGTCGACCCAGTCCTTGTTGCCGGTATTGGCGTCGACCGAGACCTGGTAGACGCCGCTGGCGACGCGGACGGCGAGGTAGGCGTTGCCCTCCTCGACAAACACCCAGCCGCGTTCCTCCACGATCCGCCCCAGCCCGGAGGAAAAATAAACGCCGTAGGGTTTCGAGTCGGCCGGCAGCATCGGAAACCACTCGGGACTCACGGCGGTGAAGCCGCGGCTTTGCTGGGTGATCAACACTGGGCCCTGCTGCAGGCTGCGGTACATCGCGTCGGCACCCATCCGCCAGGTGCCGTCGGGCCGGACGTCGACATCGCGCGGAAAGACCATCGCGCGGGACGAGGTCGCGAAGGTCATGCCCTGGGCGCGGCCGGCGTGGCTGAGGTGCGAATGGATCGCCAGCGGATGATCCATCTGGGTGCCGAGGATGTAGTCGGGGGTGACCCAACTGGTGCGCAGGAGGCGGGAATCGGTGTCGCACCAGAGCGTACGTTCCAGGCCCGCCGGACGCGGCGCGATGGCCGGCTCCTCCCCCGGGGTGCGCGAGGCGTAGGCGAAGGCACCGAGGGCGGCGCGGTTGAGGGCGAGGCTCCACACCACGGCCGGGGGTTGATAATCGCTGAGCCAGAACGAGGCGAGCTGGGTGCTGTAACGCGCCGGGCCGCCGAAGAGGTAGGTGGCCATCTGATACATCGCGTCCTGCTGGTAATCGAGCAGGGGCCCGTGGTCGCGGGTCCTGGCACCGCCGCGCGCGCCGGCGATCTCATCCTGGGCCCACTCCGCCCACACGAGATCGAGAAACATGCCGGCGAGGGTGCGGAGTTCCGCGTCCTCGGTGTAATCGTACAGGTCCTGCAGGAAGGACAGGGAGTAACGCATGTAGCCGGGGGAGGCTTTCTCCAGGAAAAAGCCGCGGGCGGCGCGCTCCCGGAGGTAACGTTTCATGAACGCGACCCACGCAAGGTAATGATCGCGCGGATGGAGCCTGCCCGGATCGTCGCGCGGCGCGGTGCCCTCGGGGCCGTGAAAGCGGCCGGTCGCGGGGGTCTGGTGGAACCAGTAGCCGTAGCCCAGGCCGCTGCCGAGATTGGGATAGACCCGCTCCGCGAACGCGGGCTCGTGCTGAAAAATCTGCGACGCGAGCACGTTGCCCACCTTGGCGTTGAGGTCGTGGTTCTCGCTCCCGGTCAGCGCCCAGGTGCTGCCCCGCGCGGCGTGGATGTCGTTCTTGAACTGTGTGCGTTCCCACAGGGTGTCGAGGATCGCCCGCTCGACCTCCGGTGTCAGCCGGCCGGGATGGCGTCTGGCGGCGTGCCCGAAATTAAAATACAGGCGGCACAGCAGCGGCGTCGCCTGGAGATCCCAGGTGTACTCCAGGCCGGATTCGGCCCGCACCGCGGGATCCTTCGTCGAGTAGAGGGCGAGGAGTTGCCGGTTGGCCTCCGCGAGGTCGCGGCCCAGCCAGAGATTGGCGAAACAACGCGCAAGATCCGGTTTGCTGCCCTTGCGCTTGGGGGAGGGAAAGAAGCTGCGCGCCGCTTCCGCGGGGTTGGCCATGGCCAGCATCGCCTCGTCGCGGCGGGCCGGGCGGGTGGCCACCGCGTCGGCCATGCGCTGCGTCGTCGGCAGATCGGTGAGCGCCACTTCGCCACCGCCGTGCGCGCGCACGAAGCGCACGGCGTCGAACCAGATGCGCTCCGGCCGCGGCGCGGCGAACTCCAGCGCCACGCGGACCACGTGGCTGAAGTCGAAGTCTTCCGGCAAAGCCAGGGCGGAGAAGTCGATGGCGAAGTGATGCCATGCGCCATTGCCCGGCAACGACACCGGGGCATGGCGGGCGAATTGTCCGGCATCGTCGATGACCGCCAGCGTGGCCGTGGTGGCCGGTCCCGGGTGGCGGCAATCGAATTCCAGCCGCCAGTCCCGGCCGAGACTCCAGCTCGCGCGATACGGTCCCGGGGTCAGCACGACCACGGGGCCGGCCGGTTTCGCCGGGGAAAAATCGATCCGCACGCTGGTGTCGCCGGTGGTTTTGATCACCGGGTCGGTCGTCACCGCGGGATCGGCCTGCCGGCTGACGGCCGCCTCCGGGGTCGCCGCCAGATGCAAGGTGAGCGCCCCGTCGAGCCAGAAGTCGCCGCGCGCCTCGGCGGCCGCGCGCAGAGCCGTTCCGGGGAGCGCCAGGAGGAATAACCCGCCGGCAGTGACGAGACGGAACCGGGGCGAGCAGGATGGCAGCATGAGTCGCGCGCCTCAGAAATTCACGCGCAGGGAGGCGCGCCACGCGCGGGGTTCGCCCGCCCGGTTGCCGTTGAAGGCGGCGACGTTGGCCCAGTAATACTCGTCGAAGAGGTTGGTGACCGAAACGTTGAGGGCGTAGTTGCGCCACGCGTAATTGGCCTGGGCATTCGCGACGGTGTAGCCCGGGAACACCAGGGTGGTGTTGGTGGCGCCGGGTCGGGAGTCGGACTGGCGCACGCCGGCGCCGAGCCCCAGTCCTTTCAACCGGCCCGACCGGAAGCGGTACTTGGCGAAGACCGTGAAGTTGTTCCGGCTCAGACCCCGCAGGGGTTTGCCGATCAGCGTGCGATTGGTGTCGCTGACGACCTGGCCGTCCGTAAAGGCGTATCCGCCGAACAACGTCAGGTTGGGCAGGGGATCGCCGTTGAACGACACCTCGTAGCCTTTGGAGCGCTCCAGCCCCGACTGCAGGACGAAGCCGGTGTTGTCGGGATCGCTCGTGACGATGTTTTCGCGTTCGAGTTGAAAGACGTTGACATCGAGCCAGAGGCGGCCGCCGAAGAGTTTCGATTTGGCGCCCGTTTCGTAGAGCGTGCCGGTCACGGGGTCCAGGCGCTGGTCGCTCCCGAAGATCGGCCGGCCGGAGAGGTCGGGTTGAAAGGACTCTCCGTAGGCGGCGTAGAGGGTCAGGTTGGGCACTGGGTGCCACAGGACGGCGTAGCGGGGGGTGAGGACCTTGGGCGCGGTGTAGTTCACCGCCTGCGGCAGGGTGAGGCTGGTGCTGTCCTGCTCGGTCGCATCGAGGCGGAAGCCGACGACGAATTGAAGTTTCTCCTGGAAGAGGGACGCCTGATCCTGGACAAACACCCCGGAGCTCACGGAGTCGGCGGTGTTGTGGTTGAGCGTGGAGGGCGCGCCGGAAAGGGTGAAGTTGTACGTGGGGGTGTCGACGTTGACGAAGTTGGGGGTGATGTTCTGGGCGACGGTGCTCAGGTCGTTGTTCTTCGTCCGCCAGTCGAAACCGAGGAGGGTGCGATGCGCGATGATTCCGGTGGTGAACTGGCCGAGGACATCCGCCTGGAAGACCTGGCTGTCCGCTTCGATGTGCTGGGTATTGATCCGCCGCGCCTGGCGCCGGGTGGTGGCGCTGGCCTGGCCGGTCAACTGGCCGCCGGGTTTGTCGAGCCAGAAGGTGGTGTAGACATAGCCGGCGCGCATCGACCAGTGGTCGGAGAAACGATGATCGAAAAACGCCCGGGTGGCCCGCTTGATGATTTCATAGTCGAAGTCCGGCAGGCTGAGGTAGCGTTCGCGGGGCAGCCGGACCGTGGTGTCGCCGGTGAAGATCGGCAGACCGTTGTCCATGGTCTGGCGGGTGTGCAGATACTCATGCGAGACGGTGACCTGCGTGCCCGGCTGGAGGATGTAGGTGAGGGCGGGCAGGAGGGTCCAGCGGTCGTTGTTCACGTAATCGCGGAAATTGTCGCTCTGTTCATAGGCGGCGACCAGGCGGTACAGCAGGCTCTTGCTGGCGTTGAGCGGTCCGGTAAAATCAACCGTCTGGCGCCTCAGGTTGAAGGCGCCGAACTGGGTGCTGAGGGAGGAGGCGGGTCTGGCCTTGGGCCGCTTGGTGATCGTGTTGATGACGCCGCCCGGCGAGGAGCTGCCGTAGAGGGAGGAGGAGGAGCCCTTGATGACTTCGACCCGCTCGACGAGCGCGGTGTCTGGCCGCACGTTGGACGACTCGTCGGGCATGTTGTCGAGCAGGCGCGTCATCGACTGCCCGCGGGACTCCACGGGATTATCGCCACCCACGCCCGCCTGGCCCTCCACCACGCCGGGGATGAAGACCAGCGCCTCGTTGAGATCGATCATCTCGATGTCGCGGAGGAACTCCTCCGTCAGCACCGTGATGGCCTGGGGCGTGTCGAACAGGGCGGTATTGGCGCGATTGGACGAGACCGAGTTGTTCGCCCGGTAGGCCGTGTCGCGCGTCGTCGACACCTCGAACTCGGAGAGTTGAACGATGGTGTCGTCGCCTGCGGGCGGGGTGGTTTGGGCGGGCAGGCTGGCGGCTGCGACCAGCAGCACGGACGCAAGTCGGGATGGAGACAACAGGGTCGTTTTCATGGGAGGGGGTTGGAGGGATCGGCAGGACGCAAACGACGGGGGCACAGCCCGAAAGATGCAACGGTGATGGCGGCGGAGACTAAGGTTGCCGGGCATGCGGGCAAGGGCCGTCAGCGCTCGTGGAGCTGACAGAATCGCTCACCCCCGCACGGGAGTTTTGACCGTTGCCCCCGGCGTGCCTTCTTCCAAACAATGCGGCCGATGATCTCCCCTTCGCGCCTCCGCACCGCCCTCCGGCGGATTTCACTTTGGTTGGGCGGCGCGGCCTTCCTCGCGGGGCTGGCGCCGGCTCCGCAAGCTCGCGCCGCCACCGCCGCGCGGCCCAATCTGGTCTTCCTGCTGGTGGATGATCTGCGGTTCGATGCCCTCGGGTACATGGGTGATCGCATCGTGCAGACGCCGAACATCGACCGGCTGGCGCAGCGCGGAGTGCGGTTCAGCAATTGTTTCGCCACGACCGCAATTTGTAACGTGAGCCGGGCGACGTTCTTCACCGGCCAGTGGCTGCGCCGGCACGGCATCGTCGATTTTTCCCTCGGGCTCAACGGCGCGGCGTGGGACAACACGTACCCGGCGCAGCTCCGCACGGCCGGCTATCACACGGGCTTCATCGGCAAGTTTGGCGTCGGCAGCACCAAGGAGGTGGCCGCCAAGGCAGGCGCGTTCGACTACTGGCGCGGGCTCCCCGGTCAGGGCGGCCGGTTCTTCATCGAGAAGGACGACCCGACCCGCACGCACAAGACGGCGAAGTTCGGCAACGAGGCGCTCGAGTTTCTGGCCGGCTGCGACCCGAAAAAATCGTTCTCCCTCTCGCTCAGCTTCAATGCCGTCCACGCGCGGGACCACGAGGAGCGCGAGTACGAGCCTGACCCCCGCGACGAGGCGCTTTACCGCGATGTGACCATTCCGCTCTCGCCGCTCGCGACCCCGGCGGCCTTCAACCGGCTGCCGTCCTTCGTCAAGACCTCGGAGGGTCGCATTCGCTGGGGCTGGCGCTTCGACACGCCGGAAAAGGCGCAACGGATCCTGCGCGACTACTACCGGCTGATCACCGGGGTGGATCGCGAGGTCGGGCGCATCGTGGCCGAGTTGGAGCGCCGCGGGCTCGCCGAAAACACCGTTATCATCTTCACGGGCGACAACGGCTACGCGCTGGCGGACCGCGGCCTCGCCGACAAATGGTTCATGTGGGAGGAGGATCTGCGGCTGCCGCTCATCGTCGTCGACCCGCGGTTGCCGAAATCCACCCAGGGAAGCCAGGTGGATACGATGGTGCTCAACGTCGACCTCGCGCCCACGCTGCTCGAGCTGGCCGGCGTGCCGGTGCCGCGCGTGATGCAGGGGCGCAGCCTCGTGCCGCTGCTCCATGGCGGTCCACGGCCGGCGGACTGGCGCACGGAATATTTTTACGAGCACCACACCCTGCCGGCCCGCATCCCGCCGACCGAGGGGGTGCGCACGGAACGCTGGAAATACATCCGCTGGATCGCGCCCAATCCGCTGGTCGAAGAGCTGTACGACCTGCAGAGCGATCCCCTCGAGGAGCACAATCTCATCGCCGATCCGGGGCACGCCGCACAGCTCAGCGAGCTGCGGGCCAAGTGGGAGCGTTACGGCCGGGAATTGAAATAGCCCGGCGGCGAAGGGTCTCGCCGCCCGGCAAACGGAACGCACCTGTGATAGGGGTAGGGGCGGGTTCTATCCCTGTCCCTACCCCTATCAGTCCAGAAATCACGAGCTGTTGGTAAGAGCGGTCGCCTGACCATGAGGCCATGAGGCCATGAGGCCATGAGGCCTCGGGCCTTGCCCTGGGATGGACAAGCGAAGGACGAGTGTTCACTTTCGCTCGTCTCGCCTGCTCGTTACTGCGGTGTCGTCCCGCTCTGCGGGCGACTCCGATCAACCTCTCCGCCTATGAAAACCTCCCTGAATCGTCGCGAATTCCTCCGGTCCGCCGCGGCGGCCAGCGCCGCCGGCCTCGTGTTGCCGGCCCTGTCCTCGTGCGTCTCGGCCCCGCGGGTGCGCCGCCCCGCGCCCTCGGCCCGAATGAACATGGCGATGATCGGCTACGGCACGATCGCGCACTCGAGCTGCCAGAACTTCCTCAGCAATGATCGCGTGCAGATGGTGGCGGTGGCCGATCCCGTTTCGGACCTGCCCCATTACGGCTACAAGGGGGAGTTGCACGGCGGCCGGCTCGTCGGCCAGCAGAAGATCGAGGAGTATTACGCGCAGTCGACCACGAGCGGGAAGTTTCGCGGCTGCCGCGTGTACGAGGATTTTCGCGACATGCTCGATCGCGAGGACCTGGACGCGGTCTACCTCGCCACGCCGGACCACTGGCATTGTGCCGCCGCCGTGATCGCCGCCCGCAAGGGCAAACACATCTACGGGCAGAAGCCCCTCGCCCTCACCGTCGGCGAAGGCCGGCGGATTGCCGACGTGGTCCGGGAAACGGGCGTCACCTGGCAGACCGGCAGCCAGCAGCGCAGCTCGATCCATTTTCGCATGGCCTGCGAATACGTGCGCAACGGGCGCCTGGGCCAGTTGCAGGGCATCACCGTCGGCCTGCCGGGCGGTCACACCAACTGGTCCACGCTCGCCGATCGCACGCGACCGGAGACGCCGCCCAAGGAGCTCAACTACGACCTGTGGCTCGGCCCCGCCCCGCAGCACGAGTACATCCCCGCGCTGCAGCAGGTCAATTGGCGGCACAACTGGGATTTCTCGGGTGGCATGGTCACCGACTGGGGTGCGCACCACCTCGACATCGTGCAATGGGCGCTCGGCATGGATGGATCCGGACCGGTGCGCATCGAAAACGTGACCGCTACGCTGCCGCCGCCGACCGCCGTCTACAACACGCCGACCGACTTTGCCTTCGACGCCGTGTACGCCAGCGGCCTGCGGGTGAACGTGTCGAATAAGAACACCGAGGGTATCCGGTTCGACGGCGCGGGCGGCAAGTCGATCTTCGTGAAGCGCGGCAAGATCGAGTTCAAGCCCGAGTCGCTGGCCCAGCAGAAGATTCGCGACGACGAGATTCGCCTCTACGAGAGCCAGCTGCAGGAGTGGAACTTCGTGGATCACGTGTACGACGGGAAACCCACGATTTGCCCGCCGGAGGTCTCGCACCGCTCGATTACGATTTCCCACCTGGCCAACATCGCGATCCGCCTCGGCCGTTCGAGCGTGCGCTGGAATCCGGCCACGGAACGCTTCATCGACGACGCCGCGGCCGACGCGATGCTGACGCGCCCGATGCGGAAGCCCTACGCGGTGTGATCGGAACTACTGTTTGCAGTGGAAACCAGGTAGGGCTGCACCTTGGTGCAGCCGGGCATAACAATACCAACTCAGGCCTCATCCTTCACCCTTTGCGTGGGCGCAGCGGCGGTCGCCGGTTGGTAAGATCTGCCCGCCGTCGGCTTCGTGCGCATCGCCCCACGGCTTCAACTCCGCCCCAAGGTGAACGATAAAGCCTGAGGTCGTCGACGCTCGCTTCATCGCCGCCGCAGGCGGTGTGACGGGGTGGGGCGGCGCGATCGGGGGCTCAGCCTTGGCGCTCGAGCGCCTGGCCGCGGTGCAGGGCTTCGAGGAAGTAGTAATCGCCGTAGTTGATCGGCACGTCGATCTCGCTCTTGCCCGGCAGGTGCCCGGTGGCATGCCTGAGGAGGAAGCCGCCATTCTCGCCGACCTTGGCGCGGTAGGCGGGCGAGGCGAGGCTGCGCAGCTGCCGGGTGGCGAAGGCCCGATACCGGGCGGAGGCCTCGCCGGTCGTGTGGGTGCTCAACTCGAAGAGCGCGGAACTCATGATGGCCGCCGCCGAGGAGTCGCGCGGGACCTGGGGAATCCCGGGGGCGTCGTAATCCCAGTACGGCACCCGGTCGGCCGGCAGCCGGGGATGGTTCATCAGCCAGCCGGCAATCTTCTCCGCCTGGGCGAGATAGGCGGGGTTCTTCGTCTGCCGGTACATCATGGTGTATCCGTAGAGGCCCCACGACTGGCCACGGGCCCACGCGGAGCCGTCGGCCGCGCCCTGGTGGGTCTGGCGCGCCCTGACCTGACCGGTGGCGGGATCGTAGTCGATGACGTGGAAGCTGCTGCCGTCGGGCCGGAAATGGTTCCGCAGCGTCGTGTCGGCGTGCTGGACGGCGATGGCGCGGAACCTGGGATCGCCGCCGGCCTGCGACGCCCAGGTGAGGAGTTCGAGGTTCATCAGGTTGTCGATGATGACCGGGAACTGCCAGCCGCGGCGCGGATTCCACGAGAGAATGCAGCCCACCTCGGGCTTGAAGCGCGTCGCGAGCGACGCGGCGCCCTGGAGCAGCACGTCGCGGTAGTGCGGATTGCCGGTGAGCCGCAGGCCGTTGCCGTAGCTGCAATTCAGGATGAAGCCGACGTCGTGCGTGCCCCGGTTGTCCTTGGCCGACTCGACGCCGGCGGTGTAGGCCTGCGCCGCGTCGCGCCACCGGGCGTCGCCGGTGGCTTCAAAGAGATACCAGAGCGAGCCGGGGAAGAACCCGCTCGTCCAGTCGGACGCGCGGACGATCTTGACCTGCCCGTTTTCCACCGTGCGAGGGAAGCCCGGCTTGCCCTTCAGGTGCTCGAGCAGTCCCGTGTACTGCGCGGCCGCGGTGTCGAAGCTGTCGCGGATGACCGCGCTCAGCGGTGGTTCGGCGGCGGCGAGGTTCGTCGTCAGCAGGGCGAGGCCGGAGAGCAGGGGGAGGATTCGGGACGGGTGCATGGAAAAGGAGAGTGCCGCAGGCTACCGCGCCTGGCGGGTCGTGGAAAGATCTCTGTCGGTTTCATGGTTAACCCCGTGGCCGCGCGGATCGACGCCGCGGCGGAGCGGTCGCTGGCAGACGGCAGCAACGACGGATGGCTCGTTGGCGCCCCGGGCGGGGACGGGGGCGAAAATGGCCCGGGTTCCCGCAACGGGATTGCGCGGACTTCCGAATCGGAGTTCTCTGGGCACCGCGCACCGGTCACGGTACTCGGACCCTGGAAGAGGCCTTGGATCGGTGCCGGGCCCCATGAGATTTTCCGTCATCATTCCCACGTACAATCGCGCCGCGCTGGTGCAGGAAGCGATCGAGTCGGTGCTCGCGCAAACCCACCGGGACTTTGAGTTGATCGTGGTGAACGACGGTTCAACGGACGACACGGTGGAGCAACTCGCTCCGTACCAGGGGAGGCTCACGTTGATCAGCCAACCCAATGGCGGTCTGGAGCGGGCCTACGACTGCGGGATCGCTGCCGCCTGCGGTGACTATCTGGCCTTTCTGGACAGCGATGATCTCTATTTTCCGGACACCCTGGCCGGCTACCAGGAGGCGATCGACGAACATCGCGGCCCGCCGCTTGTCCTCGGCCAGCCCCTATTCTTTCGCGGCCGGGAGGAATTGGCCCGGCGCCCCTCCGGGGCCACCCTGCAGCAAGTGGTTTTTCCGGATTATCTCGCCAAGGACTGCATGATGTTCACTTCCTGCAGCATGTTTGTGATCCGGCGGGATGTTTACGCCGCGGTGGGCGGTTTTCGGCAGGACAACCACCACCGGTACGGCCACGAGGATTTCCACCTGCTGCTGAAACTCGGCCTGGTCGGGCCGGTGGTGGCGGTGCGGCAGCCGCCGCTGTTCGCCTACCGGGTGCATGCCGGCAACAGTGTCAGGAATACCCGGCGGGTGCTACAGAGCATTGCCTACCTCGTTGCCGCCGAACGCTCCGGGGCGTTTGCCGGGGGTGCAGCCCGCCGCACCGATCGTTATGCCCTGCTGGCCGGCACTCTCGTCAACTGGTTCCGGACCGCCCTGCGGCGCGGCGAGAAGGTGGCCGCGATCAAACTCCTGCTGCAAAACCTGGATATCGTTGGGGTGGGCGTATGGCAGCGGGTGAGGCGGCAAATCAGGCGGAGTCGCGGGCCGCGGCCGGCAACCCGGGCTTGAAGGCGCGGAGCTCGACCGGGGTCGGGGCGGGCAGGCGGCCGAAGCGGCCCAGGCCGCAGCGCCATAGCCACCGGCAGGTTTCCCGCGAACTCCTCCGGGGACGCTCGACGATCCACGCGTGGTGGCAGTGGGAAAGAAACGCGTGATCCGTGGGGCTGTCGCCAAAACCGAAGGTGGTGCAGCCCGGCGCTGCGCCCGCGATCGCTTCGAAGATCCGGAGCTTGTCGGCGCCACTGCCGACATGCCGGGCCAGGGCGCCGGAATAGCGGTCGCCGTGGACCGCGGCTTGGGTGGAGTAGGGCACGAGGTTCGGCTCCAGCCGCCGCAGCGGTTCGATGATGAAATCGAAATTGGTCGAGAGGACGATCACCTGTCCAGCTGGACCGGCCTGCTCCCGGATCGCAGTCCACACCCCGCGCTGAATGAGCGTGGTCGCATGGTGCCGGTAAAAGGCCTCGGCACTTTCCGCCACCTCCTGGATGGAGCGGTTCGCCACGAGCAAACGGCACAGTTGCGTCCGGAAGGTGCGGTCGCGGAGGAGGCCGGCCCGGTAGAGCGCGAAGCGGAACACCACGCGGGGGTAGTGTTGCCGCCGGCCGTCCCGCTGCAGCAGGAAATGGGCAAAGGGCAGCAGGGTGTCGAAACCCGTGATCGTCTGGTCGAAGTCGGCGAAGACCAAGTTCATGCCGGATCACCGTGGGTTGCGCCGGCGGAACTTGTGCCAGGGCTGCGCCACGAGCCCGGCCAGAAAGGGCAGGGGATCGTCGGCATAAAAATCGTCGTAGCCATCCGGCAGCCGGAACAAGTCCAGCGCCGGGGCGAGCCGGCCGGTGGCTTTGATTTCACTGGCGATTCCCGCCATTTCGCCGAGCAGCCAGCGACAGCGGTAATTCATCCGATAGTCGAACGTGGGCTCGATGTCGCCGGCCACGGCCAGCTGAAAAAGCAGCCGGGGAAAATCCATTCCGGCGTTGATGGCCAGGCCGACCGATCCCCAGAAGCGCGGATTCACCTCGATGAACCAGGCCTGGTTCGTCGCCGGGTCGCAGCGGAATTCCACCATGGCGACTCCGTGAAACTTCACGGCCGCGAGCAGACGTTCCGCCTGGGCTTCGATGACCGGATGGCGGGCACTGATCCGGGTCGTGCTGGGCCCGCCGGAAAAATGCATTTCGCGCAGACGCCGGTGCACAAAGCGGGCGCGGGTTTCCCCGTGGTTCATCAGGAGCGACACTCCATAGGTCTCACCCTGAACCCAGGCTTGGACGAGGTATTGGCCGGCCTGCCAGCCGTCGGCGGAGATGAGCGCGGCCAGATCCCGTTCGCTCATGTCTTTCCGCAGGAAGTGGACATCGAGCGCCGACGAGGAATGGCATTTCTTCAGGACGACGGGATAACCGTGGTGGCGGGCAAAACGGTGGATTTCTTCCCGTGAGCCGGGCGTGATCGATGCCGGCACCGCCAGGCCGAGGGCGCGCGCCAGTTCGTTGGCGCTCTGCTTGTTTTCGAGACGTTCCAGGATGGAGTGCGGGGAGATGGGAATCCTGACACCGAGGTCGGTGAAGCGGTCGAGATGGCGCGCCACCGCGAAGATTTCCTCGCTGGTCGGGAGATAGACCCTGGGTTCGTATTGCAGGATCTTCTGTCTGACGGCTTCGACAAACTGCTGCTCGTCGGAGGAATGGCTGGGATGGCGGAAGGTGGCTTGCGCGAAGCGCGAGTATTCACCCATGCCGCCCTCGGCGTCGGTGCCGTAGGCCACCCGCAGGCCGGCCTTGCCCAGGCTGCGGAGAATATTGTACGCGATCCGATTTCGGCCGTTTGTCAGGACGGCGTCGCAAGGGACGGTGCGGCGGCTTGGGGTGGGCAAAGGAAGCGTAGGTTCAGCCGGTAGACGCCGTCGCCTGAAGCTGGCGGTTGATCCGGTGGGCACGGTGGGAGTTAGCGCGGCGGAGCATGCGGTCGGACTCAAGCTTGAAGTCTTCCCCGCCCGATCGGAAGCGGTCCGGGCGTGACGTGCAGGGCGGATTTTTGCACGGTGAACAAGCCCTAAAATGACGGGTCGGATCCCTCTTGTAGGAGCGGGTTTATCCCGCGATTCAGCGCGGGCGGATTTCCATCGCGGGATAAACCCGCTCCTACCGCGCGACCGACCGTGCAAAAATCTGCCCGGGCGGGACGGGCGTCCGTGGTGCTGTTAGGTTGCTTTCCGCCCGCCTGCGGCCGTTCCATGGGCCGGGCCGCACCCGGAGCCCCACGAGCAAGATATTCCGCCCAATGCCCCAACTGCGTCCAAGTTCCGCGGTGATTGTGACCACCTACAATAATCTCCCTGGCCTGAAGGGATGTTGGTCGAGCCTGGCGCGTCAGACGGTGAGACCTGACGCGGTGTACGTGGCAGATGATGGTTCCACCCCGGAAACCGCCTCCTTTTTGGCCGGCCAATCGCCGACCCTCGCATTGCACCATTGCTGGCAGGAAGATCGTGGCTATCGCCGGAGCGCCGTCTTGAACCAGGTGCTGCGGGAGGTGCGCGAAGACTACGTCGTTTTTCTCGATGGAGATGAGATTCCCCATCGTCGCTTCGTCGAGGATCATCTGGCGTTTGCCCGTCCGGGCGTCGCGGTCCTGGGCACCCGCTGCGGCCTGCTGGGCTTTGACCGGATGTTCCTGCCTGCCCCGCCCTCGCTCCTGCAACTCGTCCGGCTCTTTCTGGCGGGACGGGTCATCAGCGACAGTTTGGCCAAGGTCGTGACGGGCAAGACCCGATGCTCCGGATTGTTGAAAGGGATTCGTTTTCCGTTTCATCGATTCGCGCCCGGTCCCGTCATAGAGACCCATGGCGGAAATCTCGCGGCCTGGCGGAAGGATCTGCTCGCCGTGAATGGCTTCGATGCCGATTTTGAAGGTTGGGGGCTGGAGGACCGGGATCTGGTCCGGCGGCTGCAACGGCACGGGGTCGTCCCTTACCAGCTCTTCTTCCGGGCCATTTGTTATCACTTGGAAGGCCAGCGCAAGTCGGTCAATCCTCGGCATCACGACCTGTTCAGCGATCAGCGCCCGATGGCGTGCGTCAACGGCATCAACCATAACCAGCCATGACCTCTCACCCCTCGCCCTTTTCAGAACCGCCCACCCAGGCCGAGATCGACGCGGCGCAACGTCTCGGGGTTGACGTGAATCTTTACCGCCGGTTCAAGCGTAACGCGGGCCCGGCCGGCGAACGATTGGAACAGGGAGATGGCCCGGCCGATATCGTGAAGGAAGAGCAGTTGGCCCAGCGGTTGCGAATTGCCCCCGGGCGGTTCAAGGGCCGCAATCAAGCGCCGAATATCCTGGTCAGCGCCGCGCGAACTCCGGGGGAGGTCGCAAAGACGCTTTTGACCATCGGTTGCTATCTTCTGCTCCTGTTTGCGATTATCGGCTTCGGCGGGGAGAAGGTCCAACGCGTGCCGGGGATCTTTCAGGTGATCGCCATGGGGGTTTTGCTGATTCCGGCGATGCTGCTGTCCTCGTTCATTTGGGAGCGAGTGGGTGAGGGCGTGCGGGATGGGGTCCGTCAGTTGGTGCGCTTCTGGCCGCTGACGGTTCTGGTGCTGATCTTTGTCGTCGGCACGATCAAGTTGCTGCTCCGCTGATGGGTCTCATCACCCGTCACGGCTGGTGGACGCCCGCCTGGGCGCGATGCGGGTCGGCGGCAGGTTATTTCACCCCGAGCAGGTGCTGGAGGGTGTACAGTTCCAGCGCTTCGTAGTCGCGGCGGGAGCGGCAGTCGGCGACGCGGGCGCGATCGTAGGTGCGCACCTTCTCGAGCAGGTGCAGAAACATCCGCCGGCTCGACTTCAGGTGCTCGACCACGGGGCTGCCCGCCTGGGTGCGCATCGTCTTCACGTCGAGGCCGATGAATTCGCCCTGGCGGCCGTAGCCGCCCTCTTCGAGCACGCGCACCTGGTTGAAGGCGGCGCGCAGGTTGGCCGCGCCGAAATTCTTGTCCTGATCGTACTTCAGGCCGTTCTGGTCGTTGAGGTGCACGCTGCCGAGTTTGTCGTGGGCAAGGGCGAAGGCCATCTCGTCGCTCGGGTCCAGGTTGGCGAGCAGCGCGTGCGCGCTTTCGATCACGGTCTTCACCCGCTTGGGATCGGTCGAGGCGTAGGCGAGGGCGACGGCGTGGCCGGCGGTCGGCACGTAGGCGAGATCGGTGGGCTCGTTGGGCTTTGGCTCGATCCAGATTTCGATCTCCCGATCGTAGGCGAGAATCTGGTTCACGGTCTCGAGCAGGCGCTGGTACGCGAGCCGGGCATCCTTGGCTTCGCGGATGTACGTGCCTTCGCGGGCGAGCCAGAGCACCAGGGCGCGGGAGCCGATCGCTTTGGCGATGTCGACGCATTTGCGCGTGCGCTCCCAGGCGTAGGCGCGGTCGTCGGGGTGGTTGGCGGTGTAGGCGCCGTCGATCGTCTGCGGGGCGAACCAGAGACGGGGAGCGACAAACTCCGGCACGAGACCTTCATTCTGCAGCAAGCGGCCGACTTCGGCGGCGCGGGCGGCGATCTGCGCGGCCGTCAATTGATCGAGGCCGGGCACGACATCGTCGTCATGAAACTGCACGCCGTCGAACCCGAGGGTCTTGTAGAGCGCGAACTTGGCGTCGTGGGGAAAGACGGCGCGCACATCAGGGCCGAAGGGATCGGCGCCTTCGCTGATGTTCCAGGGGCCGAAGGAAAAACGATAGGTGGTCGGGGAGGTCATGAGAGGGGGATTGGGGCGATCGAGCACCGGTTGCGGGGTGATGTCGAGAATCGAGATCGGGCCGCAGGCGGGGAGTGGCAAGGTCGATGGGCCCATCTGGCTCTCGGCGCTTTCTCTTGCCCGTTCGTCAGGGTTTGTCCGCGGGCGAGTAGGATGAAGTGAAAGCCTGCGGGGCGCTCAATACCCGATCGCGCGGGCATCGGGCTTGCGGGGATCGGCGGCACCCAGGCGCACGCCGGTCGCCGGATCGATCAGAATCGTCATCGTGTCGTTTGAATAAAGTTCGATGAACGGCACCACCTCTGCGGGGCCGTAAAGATTGCGCAGGGCAAGCGTGTGGCCTCGGGCGCGCAGGGCCCTCATGACATCTTCCGCGAGGCCAAACGGATCGTAGTTGAGCACATCCGGCATCCATTGATGATGAAGGCGCGGCGCCTCGACCGCGAGACCGACCGGCATGCCGTGGTCGATCACATTCGAGATGACCTGGAGGACGGCGTTGGGGATCGTTGATCCTCCGGGTGCACCCGTGACGAGAAACACCCGGGAATCCTTCAGCACGATCGTCGGTGTCATCGAGGAGAGGGGGCGTTTGCCGGGTTGAATCGCGTTGGCCGCGCCTTGGATCAGACCGTAAAAGTTGGGCGCGCCGGGTTTGGCGGTGAAGTCGTCCATCTCATTGTTCATGAGGAAACCCGCCCCCGGAATGGTCACGCCGGAGCCAAAACTGGTGTTGAGCGTGTAGGTGTTGCTGACCGCATTGCCCGCGGCGTCGACGACGGAGAAGTGGGTGGTCTCCGGGGACTCCGGGCGGGGTTCGCCGTGCCGGGTGAGGGTCTCCCCGCCCCGCGGCTGACCGCGGGAGATGCGGGCGGAGGGGGTGGCTTTGGCGGGATCAAAGTCCTGCATGCGGGCGGCGAGATAGGCGGGATCGAGCAGGCCCTGGACCGGGACCGCCGCGAAATCCGGATCCCCGAAAAAGTCGGAGCGGTCACGGTTGGCCCGGCGCATCACCTCCACCAGGAGATGGCAGAGGGCGGACGAGTTGTGGCCGAGCGCCTTGAGATCGAAGGGCTCGAGCATCGCGAGCATCTGGAGCAGGAGCACGCCGCCGGAGCTCGGCGGTGGCATCGTAACCAGGTCGTAGCCCCGGTAGCGACCGTGCAGCGGGACGCGTTCGACGGGCCGGTATTGCTTCAGATCGGCCCGCGTGATCAGGCCGCCGTTGCCAGCCATGGCACTGGCGATCAAGCGGGCGGTCTCGCCCTCGTAGAATTCGCCCGGCCCCTGCTGCTGGAGCCGGACCAGGGTCGCCGCGAGTTCCGGCTGGACCCAGTGGTCACCGCTCTGGATGAAGGCGCCGCCCTGCAGGAAGATTCGTTTCGATTCCGGGAAAGCGGCGAGGGTGGCGGTGTGGGAGCGGAAGCGGCTCGCGTTGAAGGCGGTGACGACATGCCCCAGGGCGGCGAGCCGGCGCGCGGGTTCGATGACCTCGGCCCATGACACCCGGTGCGATCCGTACTTTTCGAGCGCGAGGGCGAAGCCCGCGACGGTGCCGGGCACGCCGCAGGCGCGCCAGCCGAAGGTCGAGGAACCGGGGCCTGACCTCACCTGGCCGTCTGCGTCGAGATACATGGTGCGCGTGGCGGCGGCGGGTGCCGCTTCGCGGTAGTCCAGGGCGACCTCGCGGCCGTCGGCGAGGTGGACGACCATGAAGCCGCCGCCCCCGAGGTTGCCGGCGGAAGGGTAGACGACCGCGAGGGCGAAGCCGGTGGCGACGGCGGCGTCGACGGCGTTGCCCCCGCGCTGGAGGATCTCGACGCCGGCCTGCGAGGCGAGTTCGTGCACCGAAACCACCATGCCCCGCGGGGCCTCGACGGCGATGCGCTGGGCGCATAGGCGCGGCCAGCCGAAGATCGCGATCGCAGTGATCGCCAGGAGAACCGAGAGGCGGTGGGGGCGCATCGGCAAAGCAATGGGGGCGTCCCGGGCAAAGGCAAACCGGGGCCGCGTGGAGGCGGGGCGGCGCCGCCTTCCATTCCGCCATTGTCGGCGGCGTTTGGGTCGGCACACTGCGCGGCACCCATGAAACTCTCCGTTGGCTGCACGCTGGGCTATCAGATCGCCACGCCGCAGGCCGCCTTCACCTTCAATATCCTCGCCAATGCCGACGCGCAGCAGCGCCTGGTGGACGAGACGATCGGGTGCACGCCGGAAGTGCCGCGCGAGATGGTGGAAACGGGCAAGGGCGGTCGGGCCTTGCGCTGCGAGGCCCCGGCGGGTCGCTTCGAGTTGCGTTACGCGGCGACCGTGGAGGTCACCCGCCCGGCGCTGCCGCCGGTGGTGCCGGCCGACAATCCCAGCCGACTGCCGCTGAGCATTCTGACCTACACGTTGCCGAGCCGCTACTGCGAGAGCGACCGGTTTGCGCAGATCGCGTGGGAGCTGTTTGGCAAGACCGAGGACCGCGCGGAGCAGGTGCGGGCGGTCAACCAATGGCTCGCGGAGAAGCTCGAGTACGTGCCGGGCTCGACCGACTCCCGCACCTCGGCGTGGGACGTGTGGCTGTCGCGCCAGGGCGTGTGCCGCGACTACACCCACCTCGCGACCGCGTTCTGCCGGGCGTTGAACATTCCGGCGCGCTATGTGGGCGGCTACGCGGCCGGCTTGCAGCCGATGGATTTCCACGCCTGCTACGAGGCCTACCTCGGCGGCGACTGGCATCTCTTCGACCCCACCGATCAGATTCCCCCCGAGCATGTCGCGGTCATCTCACGCGGTCGCGATGCCTCGAGCGCGGCGCTCACGACGATGTTCGGCCGCATCACGGCGGATCCCGTCAGGGTGAGGTGCGAGGTGGTGCGGGAAGGGGAGCCGCCGGGGTCGGATCCAAAGGAGTAAGATCGAAGCTGGTGCCGGCGGGCCGGATGGGCGCGGAGTGGGACCCAGGGGTGAATGGGTTCAAGTCGCACGGGGGATCGGTGCCCGTGGGTCTTCACCATTGTCCGCGACTACGGACGGTTCTTCTTACGACCGGGTTTCGTGGATCGGAGCGTCGATGGGAAGCGAAACTACGCAATGACGTTGCGTCCCCGCATACCGAAGTGCGACGCTGCGGCGAGAAGGTGAGTGTCATTTGAATGCACGACCCGGTAACCATGCACCGCGGCGGTGGCGAGATGCAGGGCGTCGGCAGCGCGCAGGTAAACCGTCGCTGGCAGCGCGGTGAAAACCTTTGCCACACGGGCCAGCACCTCGTCGCCGACCGGGATCCAGGTGACTGCGCCCGATGCATTGTCGGCCGCAAATTGCTTGAGTAACGCCCGGTAGTGAGCGGGCTTGATGACGCCTTCCCGCAGCTTGCGATGGCAGGCCGCGATCATTTCCGCCTGGCCATGGAACGCACAGGTTACGTGGTCCGTCGCCGCCAGCGCCCGGACCGCCTCGCAGCCAGGATCGTCAAAATACAATCGCACCAGGTAACTGGTGTCCAAGTAGATCATGACCCCGCGTGATCGCGATCGTCCGAGATGGTCTGGGTGGAATCGGTCCCGCCATGGAGATGCGGACGGGCGGTGCGGAAGGCGGGCAGGAATTTTCGGCGGCTGAAATACGGTTGCTCCGGCCGCGGCATCGTCGCTACGAGTCGGGCGATCCTCCGGCCCCGTTCGGTCACCTGCAACTCACCCAGGGCCGCGGCGCGGCGCACCCATTTGCCGGTGGCATCGTGCAGTTGGCGGATGGTGATGCTCTTCATGTGTCACAGGGTGACACATTGGCGCTGCCGGTCAAGTGGCGGCCCGCTGGCGGGACGCCGGGGGTGGGAGGCCCCGGTTGCAGGGCCGGAATACTCAGCCCTCCAACGGCCGGCGGAACTCCTTTTCGAGCTGATCAATCGTGCGCGGCCAGTCCTGCTTGAGCAGGCGCGACCGCGAGCGATCGGCGAGCAGTCGGCGGATTCCAGTCAGTCCAGGTTGGCGGCCACCTTGGTCTCCGCCGGCGTGAGGCGGGCGATGCGGTTGGGCAGGAGGACGTAGAGGGCGCCGTCAGGGCCGCCGATCACATGGCGGATGCGCCCGAGGTCCTTGAAGAGCACCTCCTGGGTGACGAGCTTGCCGCCGGCGATCTCGAGCCGGCGCAATTCCTGGGCGGCGAGCGAGGCCACGAAGAGGTTGTTTTTCCACTTGGGGAAGAGGTCTCCGGTGTAGAAACTCGCGCCGCAGGGGGCGATGGACGGCGTCCAGTAGGTCACGGGCTGCTCCATGCCCTCCTTCGCGGTGAGGTCGGTCATGGCGGTGCCGTCGTAATTCATACCGTAGGTGATGACCGGCCAGCCGTAATTGCGGCCCGGGCGGACGAGGTTGACTTCGTCGCCGCCGCGCGGGCCGTGTTCGACGTCGTAGAGTTCGCCCGTGACAGGATGGAAGGCGAGGCCCTGGGGGTTGCGGTGGCCATAGCTCCAGATGGAGGGGAAGGCCTTGGGGTCGCCCGCGAAGGGGTTGTCAGGCGGCACGCGGCCGTCGGCGAAGAGGCGGTGCACTTTGCCCATGGGGACGCCGAGGTTCTGGGCGTTGTCGCCGTTGCCGCGCTCGCCGAGCGTGAAGAACAAGTAGCCGGCGCGATCGAAGACGATCCGGCCGCCGAAATGCGGGCCACCGGATTTCGGATACAGCGCCAGGGGCGCCTGAAAGATGGTCTCCTGATCCACCAGCGCGCCGTCCCGCACGCGGCCGCGGATTATCTTGGTGAGGCACACGGCGGTGCCTTCGGCATTCTGCTGCGGATCGGAGAACGCGAGATAGATCCAGCCGTTGCGCGCGTAATCCGGGTGGGGGACGACGTCAAAGAGGCCGGCCTGGCCCTTGGTTTCGATGGTCGGCAGGCCGGTGAGCGGAACCTCGGCGCGCTGGCCGCCGGCGATGACGAAGAGGTTGCCCTTCTTCTCCGTGACGAGGGCGCGGCCGTCGGGGAGGAAGGCAAGCGACCAGGGCTCGGTGACATTGCCGACCCAGGTGTCCAGCTTGTAGGCGTGGAACTCGCTCTGGACGGTCATGGACTCCGCGGGCTTGGCGAACTTGATCAGGCCGCGTTTGTAGAGGTCGCGTTGTTCCCGGATGTAGATGACCATGGCGCGGATCTCCTTCTCGGGGATCGCGGAGCCCCAGGTGGGCATTTCGCGCTCGGGAAAACCCATGCGGATACTGTTGGCGAGGGTCTCGTCGTCGCCGCCGACGAGCCATTCGTCGTCGAGCATGGAGGGGGCCTTGTTGCCCTGGAGCTTGTCACCGTGGCAATTGGCGCAGAGCTCCAGGTAACGCTGGGCGACGGTGCCGGTGCGCACGGTCTGGGCGAAGGCGGGGGTGAGGGCGAACAGGGCGGCGCTCAGGGCGGCCACGGTGGGGCGGGGAAGTGGGAGGGGCATGGTTGAGTCGGGAACGAAAATCGGAAAGAGGAGCAACGCAACCATGAGATCACGGCGGATAGACGGTGGGGCGGGCGGATAGCCGGTGCGGGTTCAGCCGCTTTACAAGTTGCGGCCAGGGTGGAGCGACGTACGCTGCGCCGATGAGCACATTGGTTGAAATCGAAGACGCCGCCGCGAAGCTTTCGCCGTCCGATAAGGAGCAACTATTGCTTTTTCTCGCCGCGACATTGCGAGCGGGCACGGGCGGTTTGCCGCCGCCGCGCGAATTTTCCCGGGAGGAGATGGCTACGTGGATCGCCGCAGACGAGGCGGAGATGCAACGATTTCGCGACGGCACGTGAGACTTTTTCTCGATACCAGCATGGTGTTGGCCGCTTGCGGCTCTGATCGGGGCGCGTCGCGCGAGGTCTTCCGGCTGGCGGAGGTCCAACAGTGGACGCTAATCGTCACACCGTATGTGGTCGCGGAAGTGGAGCGTAATGTCGCCGGTCTACGACTTGGGTCGGGTGAGGTGTGGGTGAAATTGCGATTATGTCTTATGTTGCGCGACGATGTGTTAACGCTGGACCGTTTGGCGGTCTTTCCGGTCAGCAAAGATCGGCCGGTTCTCTTCAGCGCGCTGGCGTTGGCCGATGTGCTGCTGACTCGTGACACCGGCGACTTTTCGCGATTGCTGGGCCGGTCATTTTTTGGACTGCACGTGCTCACCCCCGGTGAATTTCTTCTGCGGGAACGCGCCGCGGGGAGGCTGAAGGCTCCTCAAGATTGAGGTATGAAAGCGTTCATCAGTCATAACAAAGCTGACAAAGGACCAAGTCGTCACCTTGCTGTCGCACTCGTCGAGCAAGGGGTTGGGGTTTGGGGAAGGACATGCTCGATCTGGAGATTCTCAAGGCCGACTTGTTCACGATGCTCATGAGCCCGCTCCACGCAGTCGAGCAGAAGGCGGCATTTCTTCCGCTCCCTCTGGTAGACTGGAAACTCGATTAGCCGGGCGACAAACGCCGCGTCATCCGGCCAGCCTTTATCGAGCCAGAAATCTCGCAGGTCAGCGGATGGTCGGTCGTGGATCGCAAGGATCGCTTCAGGAAGCCAGCGCCCATAAGCCCGCGTCGATTCGCCGCAAATCGTCCGCCGAATCACGAAACTGGCCAGGTCACGAAGGCACCCATCAAGGGCATCACGCTGCAGGTGACCGCGATCGTGCCGGGCGAGGAGGTTAAATAACAGGGGATGGGCGGTCGTGACATCGAGTTGTTGAAGCTCCGAGAGGCGTTCCCGCAGGTACTCACGCTCGCATAGCTCTGGACGCTGGAGCCACAACTCGAAGGTCGCGAAGTGCTGGAGTTCGGCAACCTGCTCGCTGGTTTTCAATCCACGATCAAGGTTCTGCCGTTTGAATTCGACGTAGGCCGTCTTGTTGGGGCAGTAGCGACCTTCACGCATGAGGTAGCTGCGGTAGAACTGCGTTGGAGGAACCTTTTCGTACCGCTCAACCTTTTCGAATCGGGTTTCGTAAGGTCGCCAGCATGATTCGTGAAAGTGAGCCTGGTCGGCCGGCGGGACCTGCATGAACAGAAAATTTCGGATGAGGTCGGCCTCTTCAAGCGGCAGTCCCTTCCAGTTCAGGCTTTCGAAGATCTCGTACGGATTTTCGCCATCTACGGTGATCGCGACCAGCGATAGACGGGCGGTGAGTGAAACAAGGATTCGCCGGGCGAATTGTTCGCCCGAGTCAGTGACGGGTGTTCTCCAAGCCCGCTTGAAAAATGAGTGACACCCGATGATTCCCGCGCCGGCGACGACGCCAGGTGCATTACCGTCGATGGCCAATTCGTAGTTTTTGCGATCCTCAAGTCTCGGAACCACCTTGAAGCGCTGAAGCCCCTGGCGTCGCCGATGGATCAGGTAATCCTCGTGAATCTCATCAGCAAGATCTTCGAGGTGAACTTGCCGGGCTACGTCGCGGAGAGCAGCGAGGGCAACGTGAGAGTGGTGAGTCGTTGCTGGCCGTCGATAAGTTGGTAGGGGGTCACCTCACCTGGGACGGGATGGAAGGGAGTGCAAACGAGCGGACCGAGGAAGTGCTTGGTGTCTTCGCCTCCTTCCAGCAGCGACAGCACATCGGTGTACAGATGGTGCCACTCCTTCTTCGTCCACGAGTATTGTCGCTGGAAGAACAGTACAAGGAACTGATCTCCTGAGTGGAGAATTTCCCGTACGGTTTTGACATGGGCTTCCATGGATAACGGGTGCTGCGACCAATTGGCCCCAAGGTGGAACTCGTCGTTGCGGTGCGCCACCAAATCCCCGGGGAAAAACGAGTAGGTCGGGTTTTCCCTTCCGATGTTCGGTCGTCGGAGGTAGATGTCGCGACGCGCCTTCCGGCTCCGATTTCCCGAGTGCCTGTGTCCACGGATGCGGGGAGGCGGTACAGCACCAGCCGCATTCATTCAGTCGAAGTGCGTCTTACCCATGAAAAAGCAGCCACGAAACGGTGGGGCGCATTGTCCCCAACGCGACTTCGTACGTTCCGTCTCGCGTTGAGCGTCTTGGGGTCAAGCCGCTCCACCGCGACTCAATTTCCACGACCTTACGCCGCGGGGGCTTTGCCGAAGTGGATGCTTTCGAGCTGACTGAGCCGGATCAACTCGAGACACCCCTTGTCGTCGGTGAAAACGAGGGTCGCGTCGTCCTGGCCCAGCGCGGCATAATCGGGATGCTTGACCCGGTATTCGCGCCCACTCACCATGCGCAGGGTGAACGGCTCGGAACCATGCAGAATCTCGCGAATCTGTCTGAGGGTCACGCAGGGCAGCGTAGGGGCTTGTAATCGCCGGGCAAGTGCGCGTGCGAAGGAATTTCGACGGGAGATCGCGCGGATGTTTTGGATCGTCCGACCTTGACCTACTTTGCCAGGTCGTACAGGGCGTAGCCGGCGAGGAGATTGGGCAGGGCGCGGCACGGGGTGTGCCAGTTGCCGGCGAGGTGGGCGCGGCGGGCGATCCGAATCCCTTTCTCAACGCAAAAGCTTTCAAAGTCGGCGATGGTCACCGGATTGGCCGGCCGGCTCTCGTACCAGGCCGTGGTGTAGACTTCGTTGCGAATCTTGCGGCCCTGCACCAGCGTGTTGAGGCGGTTTTTCCAGAAGCCGTGATTCACGAAGCCCACGGTGAGGGCCCGGCCGGCACGCAGCGCCTCGAGGATCACGGCGGCGGGATCCGTCAGCTCCTGGACGGTGCGCGAGCAGATGACCCGGTCGAAATGTTTTTCCGGAAACGTGCGCATGAACGCGGTCATGTCGCCCTGGTAGGCGCTGAGGCCGCGGCGCACGCACGCGGTGATTTTCGGAAACTCGAGGTCGACGCCGACTCCGGACACCTGCTTCGTCTGCACGAGGTAGTCGAGCAGCGCGCCCTGCCCGCAGCCGAGATCGAGCACGCGCGTGCCGGGTTCGACCCAGTCACCGATGATCTGCATGTCGACCGTGCGTTTTTCGACGAGAGAGGTCATGGGCAATCAGGCTGGGAATGGGGAAAGCCGGAAAGGAGGGGAGGGTGGGCGGCCTGGGCCTGATTTCCTGAGTTCCACATGGATCGATGCCTTGGTTCCGGGCGTTTCAAATCTCGTAGTCGAAGCGATAGGGCTGGCCGCGTTCGAGGAAGGCGCGGACGAGGGTGTAGAGTTCCTCCGACTCGAGGAGAAAGGAGTCGTGGCCGAGATCGGTGGCGAGTTCGGCGTAGCTCGCGCGTTTGCCGGCGCGGAGCAGGGCGAGCGTCAATTGCCGGTTCTGGTCCGGGGGGAAGAGCCAGTCGCTGGTAAAGCCGACGACGAGCGTCTCGGCCTCAACGGGGGCGAACGCCTGCTCGAGGGAACCGTAGGCGTTGGCGAGATCGAATTGGTCGAGGGCGCGGGTGATATAGAGGTACGAGTTGGCGTCGAAGCGGTTGATGAAGCTCTGGCCCTGATAACGCAGGTAGCTCTCCACCTCGAATTGCAGGTCGAAGGTGTAGGTGTCGCTCCGGGCGGACTCCTTTTTGCGCCGCCCAAACTTCCGGTCCATCGACGCGTCGGAGAGGTAGGTGATGTGGGCCATCATCCGGGCGATGGCGAGGCCGACGCGGGGGCCGCCGTCCTTCGGATAATCGCCGCGGTTCCAGGCGGGGTCCTGCATGATGGCCTGGCGGCCGACCTCGTTGAAGGCGATGGCCTGGGCGCTTTCGCGGCCCGTGGTGGCCATGGCCAGCACGCGGCGCACGAAGCCCGGGTATTCGAGGGCAAAGAGCAGGGCGAGCATGCCGCCCATCGAGCCGCCGATCGTGGCGTGGATTTCGGCGACGCCGAGATGGTCGAGCAGGAGCTTCTGGGCCCGCACCATGTCGCGGATGGTGACGAACGGAAACTCAAGGCCGTAGGGCCGGCCGGTCGCGGGGTTAAGCGAAGACGGGCCGGTGGAGCCCTGGCAACCGCCGAGGACGTTGGCGCAGACGACAAAGAAGCGGCGGGTGTCGACGGCCTTGCCGGGGCCGATGAGGTTGTTCCACCAGCCGGGCTTGCGCTCGTCGGGCGAGTGCCAGCCGGCGCAATGGTGATCGCCGCTCAAGGCGTGGCAGATGACGATGACGTTGTCGCGGGTAGCGTTGAGCGTGCCGTAGGTTTCGTAGCGCAGCGTGAACCCCGGGATGATTTGCCCGCTCTGGAAGGTGAACGGGCGCAGGCAGACGAAGTCATGCGCGGGCACCAGGCCCACCTCGTCGGGCGCAAGATGCCGCGGGGTGGCCGGGGAGGCGGGCGCAATTTCCAAATCGTCGGTCATCGGTCGAGCTGGTACGCAATCATCCCCGGCCCGGGGACGCAAGAAAGGGCCGGGGTTATGACGCGTCGGGCGGGCAGGACGACCCGCGCTCGCAGACCAGGTTTCAAATTGCTCGACGAATGGCGGCAAAGTCACGGCCGCACGGCATGACAAACACGCAGGCTCCCTGGCTGCGCTCCATCCACAGCTCCCCGATGCGGCGTTTTTCTTTGGAGTCGTCGTTGGACCAGAGGTGCTCCCCCTTGGATTCCACGACCAGGATGCGCCCATCGTGGAGTTTGCAGATGAAATCGGGGTAGAATCGGTCGGTGGCGGTGGGTAGCCAGAATGACCGTACGGGTTGGCGTTCCAAATTTCGCACCCAGGTTTCCACGGCGGGCTTGCTCTCGTCGCTCTCGGCGATCGGGGCGTCGCTGAGTAGAATGCGCACAATGTCCACTTCGGGGTCGTAGGATACTTTCATGACGGGCTCCAATATTTGGCGATCTCGCTGGTGCGGTAAACGGTGACGACAAGCGGCGGCGCGATATCGCGGGCGACAACCACGCGTAGCAACATTGGGCGGTCTTGGGCGATCAGCGCACCTTGATGGCGCAGGGCGCTTGCTTGAAGGTGTCGGAGTCGGCCGGACCGCAGCCCAGCTCCGGCACGTCGCGCAGCAGATGGTAAGGCACCTCGTGATGGTGATTCACGACGGCGTCTTTGCCGATCCGGGTGAGCGTGGGCATGGGATTAGACGGCAGGAAGAGGTAGATAGCGCGCTCGCGCGGCGACTTCTTGTGCGATGATTTTTTGAGCAGGCTTGCCCACCGGCCAACCCACTACGTTCACGTGATGAGCGTTGGTTGTCACGGGTGCGGATGAGGGCTGTAGGCCTTCGCGGCGGAAGGTGGCGGCGGTGACATCGGCCCGCCCGATCAGGGGGCGCTGGCGTTGAGCAGACACTACTTTGCCATGGGCCCAAATCTGATCCTCGGCCAGCCCAAGGTGACGGGTGACTGAAAGATCGAGATGGGGATGGGGGATGAAGGCGTCGGGTTTTACGCTTTGATCGGTTTTTCGAACATGATCCGCCGAAAAAACGTAGCGTGCGAGCGGTTCCTCGTCGCCTACTTGAGCGGGCGGCGCGAGTAAACTCATCCCATGAAAACCCGACCGATCAATTCGAGGATGGGCTGGGGCAGATCGCCCCAAAACGCCTCCGTGCCATAATTCCGGCTGGCGCCAAGCAAAGCGGCAAAATGAAGGTCGCCGTCAGGACTAATGCTCACCGACAGGGTGCGCCGGGCGGCACGATGCCACTCAAACGTGAGCTGGCCGTCGGGCTCGGCGCCAAACTCAGGCAGGGGCAGGTCGGGTGGCAGGGCTTCAAGCAGCCGGTAGGCCAGACAATAGACTTGCTGGGAAACGGCGGCGGCGTTGTGGCCATCCCAATTGGGTTGTGCACACCGGTCGAAAAGTGCCACCAAGTTCTCCTGCGCGGTTTGTCGCGCGTGTCCTCGCGAAATGGGTTGCTGGTAGTGATTCCAGCCGGTCATGGCTTGCTCCTGCACGTAGATCGCGGCCGGACTGCGGCCGGGTGTCGTGCTGGCAGTGAGGGCAAGTGAGATGGTCATGGTGGAGGGACGAATCATTGAAAGGAGCGTATCGCCGAAGGCGTCAAACTTCCAAAAAACACTTTGTTCTTAATCCAGCGCATTTCCCGGAGGCGAGAGAGGATTTTGGGAACGTCTGGAAGGATGGGCGATTCGGTGAAGATATCGATGTCGAGAATGAGTTTTGGGGCGATGTGCAAGCCGCCCTGACTAAGCGCCGGTTGCAGGGTGCGGATGACATTTACGGCGTAAAAATGGCCCGGAACCCGGAACAAATCCTGGTGGAAAAAAACTGCGCGCTCCAGCGGAAGACCGGCATGAGCGGAAGGCGGCTGGGTGAAATAATCGCTCAATTCAAAACCCGCGGCGGGCACGTCAAATTGGTTGATGAACCGCAACCCGATGCGCTGAGCTTCCGCCGGCTGGGCCAGGAGGAGGTAGACTTGGTAGAGCCGAATTGCCTCTGCTGAGAATACTTCCCAACCTTGGTAAGGCGAGAGGCGACTGAAGGAGAAGGCATCGCGTTGAAAGTTGGCCACCTGTCGTCCGTCCGCCGAGTGCATAACGGCTCCGATCCATCCAAGGTCGAGAACAGGGGAGGATTGGCTCGAGTTACTGCCGACGGTGATCTGTTGAGTTCGTTGGGATTCTGCTTTGGGGTAATCAGACAGGTGTTCTCGCAATGCGGGTAAAATCAAAGTCTCGTTCCATGCCGCAAGAGCACGCCCTCTGAATTGGATGATCGCCTCTGAAATGGGCGCGCGTGGCAGGTGCGCAAATGGCTCTGCGAGATCGATTAGAAGCGGTGCCGGCGGATGAGGCATTATCGAAGCAGTTAGTTGCTAAACGGAAAAAAGGCACGTCAAACAACCACAAAGCCAAGGTCTTCAGACTCAAGGAAAGCGATTAGGCGCTCTCCTCGTTGGAGAAGACCTGTTGCACGTCGTCGATCTCGTCGAGGGCCTCGTGGAGCTTCTCGATCGCCGCGGCGTGCGCGGGGTCGGTGACGGGGACGGTGGTAACCGGAATATGGGCGATCTCCGCGTTTTCGGGCTTGATGCCTTTTTCCTCGAGAGCCCGCACCACCTGGTCGAAGCGGTGCACGGCGCAACGCACCTCGAAACCCTGATCGCTCGCCAGCACGTCGTCGGCCCCGGCTTCCAGCGCCAGCTCCATCAGGTCGTCCTCCGTGGTCTGGTCCGCGGCAATCAGGAACTGGCCGGCATGGAGAAACTGGAACGACACCGCGCCCGTGGTGGCCAGGTTGCCGCCGTGCCGCGAAAACGCGGAGCGGATGTCCTGGGCGGCGCGCTGCTTGTTGTCGGTCGTGACCTTGACGATGAAGGCGACGCCGCCGGGGCCGTAGCCTTCGTAGGTGATTTCCTCGTACACGACGCCGGGCAGCTCGCCCGTGCCCTTCTTGATCGCGCGGTCGATGTTGTCGGCGGGCATGTTGGCCTCGCGGGCCTTGAGCACCAGGGTGCGCAGCCGGGCGTTGCCCTCGGGATCGCCCCCGCCGGCCTTGGCCGCGAGCGTGATGTCGCGCGAGAGCCGGGAGAAGACCTTGCCCCGACGGGAGTCGGTGACGGCCTTGAGGCGCTTGACTTTGGACCACTTGTTATGGCCGGCCATGGTGCATCGGTGATCAGTAATCAGTAATCGGTGAACCGGGATCAGTATTTGGAGATCGGCGGGCAGTTGGCGACGGCGGGTGACGGGCGACCGGCCTGGAGTGAGGCGCGGAAACTGAGCCACGGCCAGTCGGCTGATCACTGATTACCGATCACTGATTACTGATTACTTCGACTTCCTTCCGCCCTTCGGGGTCACGTTCTTGAGCGGCTTGCCGCCGACGGGGGTGGCGACCGCGGGGGCGGCGACTTCCTCCGGATCCTTCATGCGGTTGATGACGAGCTGCTGGGCGATGGTGAAGAGGCCGTTGATGGTCGAGTAGAGGGCGAGGGCGCAGGAGAAGCCGTAGCAGAAGAGGATGAAGATATACGGCATGAACTTCATCATCTTCATCTGCATGTTGTCGACGGAGGGCGTCGGCGTCAGGCGCATCTGGAAGATCATGGTTCCGCCCATGAGGATGGGCATGATGTTGATGGGCAGCCACGGGATGCCGAGGAGGTGGCCGACGGTGTCGGGGGAGGCGAGATCCCGGGCCCAGAGGAAGGGCTGGAGGCGCAGTTCCGCGGTGCATTGCAGCATGGCAAAGAAGCCGATGAAGAGCGGGAATGTAATCAGGATCGGGATACAACCGCCCACCGGGTTGATTTTCCGCGCCTTGAAGATCTCCATCGTGGCCTGCTGCTGCTTCTGGGGGTTGTCCTTGAATTTCTCGCGGATGGCCTGCAGTTCGGGCTGGAGCTTGGCCATGCGTTTGGCCGAGCGCGACGCCGCGAGGGTGAAGGGCAGGCTGACGATCTTGAGGATGAGCGTCATCAGGATGACGGCGACGCCCCAATTGCCGACCCAGCCGTGGGTGACGTTGAGCAGGAGGTTGAGGAGCGGGGCGACGTAGCCGCTCAGGAAGATGCGGTTGAAGAAGTACTGGGTGTAGGGCAGCACGCGGTCTTCGTTGTGCGCAAACTTGGAGAGGCGCTTGTATTCCTGCGGGCCGACGTACAGCAGGCCGGCGAGGCTGGCGGAGGCGTTGGGGCCCAGCACCGGCAGGTCGAAGCGGGCGGCGCCGCTCATGCCGATATGGGGCTGCTGCGAGTCGGGGAAGGGGGGCAGCTCGATGCGGCGGGTGATGGTGCTCACCGCCGGTTGGTCGGCCGTGTAGATGCTGGTGAAGAAACGGTTCTTGGCGCCGGCCCAGACGACATTGCCGGGCTTCTCCAGGGTGGACACGGGGGCGTGGCCGGCGCCAACGATGGAGCCAATGCCACCGCCCTCGAGTTCGCGGCGCTCGATGAAGGTGGTGTCGTCGCCGTTGGAACTGACAATCGACAGGTACTGGCCCACGTCCTTGACGTCGGTCAGCCCGGCGGTGCCCACGCTGAGCGCGGCCTTGCCGAGTGGCATCGTGGTGCCGCCCAGATTGCGGAAGGTCGTCTCGTGGTGCAGGCGGTACGGGTCCGCGCCCTTTTCCCCTTCCTTGACCAGGCGATAGCGGCGGGTGACCTCGACCTTGCCGTCCAGCACGTGCCGGTAGACGACCTCGGTGGCGGTCGCACGGACGAGCTCGTAGCGGGTGTCGCGCCCGAGGCCGGGGTAGTCGGTGAACGCGAGCAGCGGATCATCGTGCAATTGGTTGAAGACGTACGGCTCGGGACTGCCGAGGACGGCGAGGTACTGCTTGAACGCGACGTCGCGGATGGCGCCGCCGTAGTCGGTGAAGCGGGCGGTGATGAACTCGTTTTCGAGCGTGGCGTACCGGCTGTTGGCGTCGTCGCGGTGGACGTTGCCGAGCAGGGCGTTCGAGGCCGGGGTGTTGGGGGGCGGCGTGCTGGCCGCCGGGCTGCCGGCGGGCGCGCCGGGGCGGGTGGCCTCCGGTGCCGGCGTGGCGGGGCTGGTGCTGGAGGTCGCGGGCCGGACGGGGGCGGGCGAGGGCGCAGGACGTGGGGCGAGAAACAGGACCGCAAACGCGGCCACGAGCAACACGGCACCGATGGTGAAATTCTTTTTATCCATTAAGACTGGAGCGGGGCGAGCGGGTGGGAGGAGGACGGCGCGGCGCGCACGCAGCGGCGCGGGGAAGGGGCGGGCGGCACCGGGTCGAAGCCGCCGGAGTGCCGCGGGGTGCACTTGACCAGGCGGGCCAGCGCGAGGCCCAGACCGGTGATCGCCCCGTGGCGGCGGATGGCCTCGGCGGCGTAGTGCGAGCAGGTGGGGGTGAACCGGCAGCCGCACGCGCCCAATGAGACGACGGGCAGCAGCGGGGAAAGGGTGCGTTGGTAGAGCCGGATCAGCAGCAGCAGGGTCTGCCCGGGCAGGGCGAAAGCGAGGCGGACCAGGCGCCCGGCGATTCCGGTGGCGGCGGGAGGCAGGGGGCTCATTTCACTCCCGTGGATCGGCCGGTGGGGGTCAGGTGCCGGCACGCTTCGCCGAACTTGCGGGCGAGCTCCGGGAGAGGCCAGGTGGCGGCTCCGCTGCGGGCAATCAGGAGCAGGTCGCACTGGGCCGGCACGAGGTGCTGCTGTTGGCGGAACACCTCCCGCAGCCGGCGCTTGGCGCGGTTGCGGCGCACGGCCCGACCCACGGCGGCGGTCGAGGCGATGACACAGACCCGCGGGACGCTGAGCGCAGAAACCGGCGGGAGGGCGGCCGGATCACCCACGGCACTGGCGGGAACCGCGCCGCGGGCGCGCCACCAGATCGTGAAAGCCCGGCCATCGAAGCGCCGGCCCTGTTCCCGCACGGTCCGAATGTCGGACTCGCGGCTAAGGTGTTGCTCGGGGCGGAATCGCATGGGCCGTCGCGACCGACATGATGGGTTCCCCTCGCGAGCGCGGGCGGCTGCGACTACGGTAATCAGACGACGGTCAGCCGTTTGCGGCCTTTAAGGCGGCGGGATTTGATGACCTTGCGGCCGCCCTTCGTCGCCATCCGGGCACGGTAACCAATCTTGCGGGCGCGCTTTTTGCGGTGCGGGCGGAATGTAGGTTTCATGATTCTTTGAGAAAAAGAGGGTCAGAAGTGCCGGACGGACTTGGGGGTGTCAAGGGTCGGTTTGAGAGGTTTGAGAGGCCTCGACGGGGGTGAACGGCCGCCCAAGCTCCCGCTTGCCGCGGACCGCGCGTTGCGCTTTGTTCGGCCGTTCATGATTTCGCTGCACGAAGGGAAAGGTTCACGGGTCAAGCGCCCGCCCGAGCGGGTGTTTACCCTGGGATTGCACGTGGTCGGGTGCGAGCCGCGCATCTGGCGCCGCTTGGTCGTGCGCGAATCGATGTGGCTCTCCCGCCTGCATGACACGGTGCAGATCGCGTTCGATTGGTTCGACTACCAGACGCACGCGTTCAACCTGGACGACCTGCGGTTCGGCAACCCGCTCAAGCGCGACGAGCTCACGATTGAGGACGATCGCGACGTGACCCTGGCCGATCTGGACCTCGAACACCGCGAGCGATTCACCTACGGTTACCACTTTGGCGAGGGCTGGCAGATTGACCTCGCGGTCGAGAAGATCGGCGGGGTCGGGAAGGGCGTGCGGTATCCGATTTGCCCTGCGGGCGAGCGGGCGGGGCCGCCGGAGGATTGCGGGGGCGTCGAGGCGTTTCACGACATGCTCGCCTGCATCAAGGAACCGCAGACGGAACTCGGCCGCGAGTGGCTCGAGTGGCTCGGCCCCGACTACGATCCGGCCGCCTGCGACCTCGATCGGATCAACAAGGCCCTCGCGAAGCTCGGCAAATAGGATTTCGCCCGGCGAAAACCTCGGTGGCAGATCCGGAACCGTCTTGGGGTGAGTCGGGCTCAGAGCGTGATCCCGGGGTTTATCGGGAATCAACCTTGCGTGCCATACCTCCCCCGGGCCCCTCGGTGAAGCTGGTGATCGAGTGCCATTCGAAGGCTTCCTGCAGCAGGGTGCGTTCGGCCTTGGCGACGATGCGCTCGAGGGAGGCCCAGGTCTGCACAAAGACCGCCTCTGTGCGCACCGCCGCCAGCCGGATCTGCAATTCGCGGTAGCGGGCCAGCCGGCGGTGCAGGTCGTGCACGTGGATCAGCGAGACGCAGGTGATCGCCAGCACCGGCAGCACCAACGGCCCGAACCGGTAAACCCACGCTCCGACCCAGCCGGGTGCCTGCAGGCCGGGGAACAGCGTGTGGGAGGCCAGGGCGGTGGCGAAACACACGGCGAGCAGGGCGCAGGCAAAAAAGGCCCAGCGCAGGCGTTCGAGGTGGGGCTTCGCCTTCCGCTGTCGGGCCGCGAAATAGGCGAGTTGGTCGTCGATGCGCTCCCGGATGTAGCGCTGCTTGAACTCGTCGAAACGGGCCGGATGGTCCCGGGCGCCCCGCCGGTGCAGCACGTCGAACGAGCGCCGTAGAGGTTCCAGCCCGGCCCACTCGAAGTCGTCGAACAGCCGCAGCGAGCGGGGCAGACCCCAGGTGGCCAGGGTGCTGCGCGTGATCTCCGCGGCGAGCCGGCAGCGCATCCAGTCGTGTTGGTCGTGCCGGTATCGTACCACGAGCGAGATCGCGATCGCGCCCAGCAGGCAGGCGAGGACCACCCACGGCAGCGCCCCGGCCTGGAGCCGAAACGCGAAGGAGGCGGTCGAGAGGGCGGTGGCCAGGGTCAGCAGCCAGAGGCTGAAGCCCACCAACCGCCGGTCGTGGGGGGCGTGAATCGTGGCGGCATGATCGACCTTGGCCAGGAAGTCCTGCAGGAGGGTGCGGCCCTGATCCGGGTCGTCGCGCGGAGGCGGCGAGGGCGGGCGCGGCAGGTGGTTGAAGTAGGCCAGGTGTTGGTTGCCCACCTTGAGGCGCTCGAAATTCTCGCGCCGGACCGTGCAGTCGTTCGCGTCGATGATGATCACCGGCCGGCCCAGCTCGCGGGCGTAGGCGACGATTTCCGCCGTGCCGCCCCGCCCGCGGGAGGCCTCGCCGTTCCATACCGCCAGCAGCACGTCGCAATGGTTGACCGTTTCCATGCCGCAATCGAGGTAGGCGTCCTCGCGGGCGCCGCGTTCGCCGATCACGCGGGCCTGCTCGGCCTCCGCCAGCAGGGATTCGACCTCGCGCCAGGTTCCGGGGGAGAAGTCCCCGCGAAATTCCGCCGGCGGCAGGGGCAGCACCGCCTCCCAGCCCAGCCCAGTCTTGATCGCCGTGCGCGCGAAGAGCATGTCGGCTCCCTCGGCGATGGACGAGAGCGCGAGCCACTCCACCCCGGGTTCGGCGTGCAGGCCGGCGAGCACCTCGCTCAACGCCCGCTCCACCGCCCCGGCATCACGCAGCCTGCGGTGGCCGGTAAATCCGACCACATGGAACACGGGCAACGCGGTGAGTTCGGCCATGCTGGCGCGAGTCTGTCCGGATGGGCCGTGGGGGTGTCAACGGCGAAGCCGCGGAGGGGCCTGGACTGGGACGGCGGATTTTTGCACGGTCGGTCGCGCGGTAGGAGCGGCTTTATGCCGCGATGGAAATCCGCCCACGCTGAATCGCGGCGTAAAGCCGCTCCTACAAGAGGGTCCGACAAGTCATTTTCGGACCGGTCCACCGTGCAAGAATCCGCCGTGGTCCGAGGGCCGGCACCGCCTATTCAGCAACAATTCAACGGGTTGAACCCCAAAGGCAGAATACCGAAGGAGCTCAGGCGAACTTAAGACTTTCTTGCCGCAAAGAGTCGCAAGAACTCGTTGGCAAACCTGGCGCTCCAGGCGCCTATAGGCGCGCGGGTGATTTTCGTCGGCCGGACCGACAATTTTTGCGCCTTCTTGCGGCCATTCCTTCCCTTCGTGACGGCCTTCGTGAATAGGCGACGGAGGGGTGCCTCATTCCCGACTCGCCTTGAGTCCGGCGGGCGTGCTGTCTGGCGTTGCTGCCCTTTCCCATGAAAAACTATCTCCGCCAAGCCCTCGTCGTTGTCGGGTTCGTCGTGGTTGGCGCCGCCTCGGTTGCCCGGGCCGCTGCTCCGGCCACGAAGGAAGCCCAGGTGGTTCCCGATCCCGCCACGCTGCCCGCCCCGCTCCGCACGGTGGTGCCAAAGCTGAGCGGCCCCAGCGTCGTCGATGGCGAGTTGAACGAGCCCGTCTGGGCCAAGGCCGCCCTGCTCGGCCCGTTTGTCCCGGCCAGCGGCACCGGTCAGGCGCGCGAGGCCACCGTCGTCCGGATCTGGTACGACGACACCGCGCTGCACCTGGGCTGGACGTGTACCGATTCCGACATTCAGGCGACCTTCACGGCGCGCGACAGCAAGTTCTGGGAGGAGGAAGTCGTCGAGTTCTTCGTCACCGCCCGGGAGCTCACGCCCTACTTCGAGTTGCAGTGGAACCCGCTGGGCGGCGAGTTCGACGCGATTATTCACAACGACCTCGACGCGCGCGGCGTGTCGAAGAAATTCCAGGGCGACTGGAGTTACACCGCGAAGGGCATGAAGAGCGCGGTGAAGGTGCGCGGCACGGTGGGCGACTCGTCGGACCGCGACGAATCCTGGCGGGTGGAGGTCGCCATTCCGTTCGCCGATCTGGGGGAGAAAACACCGCGGCCGGGCGACGTCTGGCGCGCGAATTTCTACCGGTTCAACCGCGGCAAGGATCAGCCGGTGGAGCAGCTCAGTTGGTCGGCGCCCATCCTGCCGGGCTTTCACCAACCGAGCCGCTTTGGTTTCCTCGAGTTCGGCCGCTGAGCGCGCCGCCTCCGCCCCCCCCGTCCCGCGAAAGATCCTGACGCGATTTTCACGTATTACGTGAAAATGGATCTGAACTATTCTCAGGGGGGGAGGAGCTTGATTTTAACGTAATACGTGAAAATAGGGCGGGTGGCGGCGGGGTGGACACGGCGGATTTTTGCACGGCGAACCGGCTCGAAAATGACTTGTCTTATCCCTCTTGTAGGAGCGGCTTTATGCCGCGATTCAGCGCGTGCGAAATTCCATCGCGGCATGAAGCCGCTCCTACAGCGCGACCGACCGTGCAAAAATCCGCCGCGGCGGGGTGGATGAGCGCCGGGGATCGGCGCTGACAGCGGGCGAGGAATCTGCACCATCGCGCAGGCATGAGCCTGCCCCTGTCGAATGAACTTCTCGCTGCCGGTCGTATCGTTCGCGAACCTGCGGGACTTGGCGCCGGGTATTGGGTGGGCTGTCCCGGCGCGTGTTTCGATGCGGAGGAAGGCGCCTGGTACCTGACGTATCGTCTGCGGCGGCCGCGGGGCGTGGCGCCGGATCGCGGCGGCGAGGTGCGCATCGCGCGCTCGACCGATCTCGTGCAGTGGGAGGATGTGCTGACGATCACGAAGGACCGCTACGACTCCGCGTCGATCGAGCGCAGTTGCCTGCACCGCGGCCAGGACGGCGTCTGGCGGTATCTCACCAGTTACGTGCACCCCGCCGACGGGCGCTGGTGCACCGCCGTACTCCGGGCGCCGACCGTGGCGCAGCTCGATCCGGCGAAACGCGAGGTCATCTTCACCGGGCCGCCGCTCGGCCTCGAGGGCGTGAAGGATCCGTTCATTCTCGCGGTTGGCGACGTCTATCATCTTTACCTCAGCATTGCGACGCCGACGCCGCAAACCGGGGGCAGTTCGCACACGACCCGCGACATCTTCAACACCGGCGAGTGCCAGTCGGCCACCGGCCTCGCGATCTCGCGGGATCTCGATCACTGGGAGTGGCAGGGCAGCGTGCTCGCCCCCGGCGCGACCAGCTGGGACCGCTATTGCCGGCGGATGAATTCGATCGTGCCGCTCCCGGCCACGGCGACGAACGGCCCGCGCTACCTCGCCTTCTATGACGGCAGCGCGAGTCACCTCGAGAACTACGAGGAGAAGTGTGCCCTGGCGGTGTCGGAGGATCTGCGGCGGTGGGAAACGCGTTCGCCCGCGGGGCCGGCGTTCACGAGCCCGCATGCTTCGGGATCGCTGCGCTACGTCGAAGCGAAATTCGCGCAGGGTGTCTGGCACCTGTTCTACGAGTTTGCGCGGCCGGATGGGTCGCATGATTTGCGCCTGATCACCTGCGCCCCGGCGGCACTGGCGGCGCTGGTGGGCGCAGCTCCAGGTTGACGGTGGCATTGCGCGAGGTCCTCCCCATAGCGCCAGTCTTCGACTTGCGTCCGCCGGTCAGAGACGCGGCGCTACGCTCAGAGGCATTACCGCCAAACGACAGATGCGCGTCGCGAAGGTGCGCGGCGGCAAGAAACGCGCCAAGACACTTCTTTCCAAAGCGAGCTTCCCTGTCTAGTGAGTCGGGTTCCATGCTGCCCCTCGCCTTCACCCGCCGACGCTTTCTCCAAAATACCGCGCTGCTCACCGCCGCGCCCCTCATCCTGCCGGGCCGCGTGTGGTCGCAGGAGACGGCCCCGAGCAAGCGTTTCACGGTGGGCTGCATCGGCATGGGCAAGATGATGGGCGGTCACCTTCGCAACCTGCTCCAACGCGACGATGTGCAGGTCGTCGCGGTGTGCGACGTCGACACGACGCGCCGGGAGCACGCGCAGAAGCTGGTCGACGAGGCCTACACCAAGAAGGCCGGCACGCCGCAGCAGGGCTGCGCCGCCTACAACGATTTCCGCGAGTTGCTCGGGCGAAAAGACATCGACCTCGCCGTCATCGCCACACCCGATCACTGGCACGCCTACGTCGCCATTGCCGCGGTGAAAGCGGGCAAGGATGTCTATTGCGAAAAGCCCCTCACGCACAACGTGCACGAGGCGCTGGAGTTGGTGCAGGCGGTGCGCCAGACCAACCGGGTTTTCCAAGTCGGCTCGCAGCAGCGCTCGTCGAAGGAGTTTCGCGTGGCGGCCGAACTCGTGCGCAACGGCCGGTTGGGGAAGATTCACTCGGTCGCGGTGTCCTTCGGCGGCCCGCCGAAACCGTACGATAAACCGGCTGAGCCGATGGAACCCGGCCTCGACTGGGATCGCTGGTGCGGGGGCGGGCCGCTCGTGAACTACAACCCGATGCTCTCGCCCCGGGGCATTCACACGCACTTCCCGAAATGGCGGGACACCTGGGAATTTGGCGGCGGCAGCATCACCGACTGGGGCGCGCACCACATCGACATCGCGCAATGGGGCCTGGGCATGGACGAGAACGGTCCGGTCGAAGTCCGCGCGCCGCAGAACTGGGAGACCGCCCAGCGCGGGGCGCAGCTCATCTATGCCGACGGCGTGGTGCTCACGCACGTGAAGGGCCGGGGTGTGTCGTTCTACGGCACGGAGGGCGAGGTGCATGTGAACCGGGGCAAGTTCGAGCTCATCCTGGGGGACAAGACCGTGCACAAATTCTGGAACAAAGAGATCGACAAGGGCACGTCGCTGGAGCGCGAAGTCACGCTCACCGAGCGCGAGTACCTGGCCGACGCGAAGGTGAAGCTCTACAACAGCAAGTCCCACTTCCAGGACTTCATCGACGCGGTCGCCTCCCGGAAGCGCCCGATCTGCGATGTCGCGATTGGCGCGAGCACGGTGATGGCGTGCCATGTGATGAACTTCGCCTACCACTACGGGGCGCGGGCCAAGTGGGATCCGGTGCGCAGCCGGTTCGCGAGCGGCGGCAACGCGCGCTGGCTCACCCGCGAGAAGTATCGCGGCCCGTGGGCGGTGTGAGGGTTTCGCGGCGCGCGCCGCGAAACCCAACGCAGGGCCGCGAGTCGCGGCTCGAATCGCAGGCAGGTTTGTTCCCCGGAGATGGCACCGCTGCTCTCGGCGATTCCACGGTCCCGGTCCGCGCCGCGGTCGCCTGGCGCTGAGGGCTCGGCGCCCGCTCCAGGGTGGCCGGACGATGGGCGGGTGTTCACTTGGGTGACGCCAGCGTCGCGGCGCACCTGAGGACGGCACGAACCACGGCGGATTTTTGCACGGTCGGTCGCGCAGTAGGAGCGGCTTTATGCCGCGATGGAATTTCGCCCACGCTGAATCGCGGCATAAAGCCGCTCCTACAAGAGGGATGAGAAAAGTCATTTTCGGGCCTGTTCGCCGTGCAAAAATCCGCCGTGCGGCACGAACCTGGTCCCCAAAAAGAGATTGGCCCGCAGGGTGATCCCGACAGACGTTCTCGCAACACCCGACCCAACTCCCCCCGATGAGAATACTCGTGATCGAAGATCAGCCCGAAATCCGCGCGACCTTGAGGGATCTTCTGGAGATCAACGGAGGCGTTTCGAAGGGGTCACGTGTGAACTTTTGACTGCCGGGCCGGGGAACGCGATCGCGCCATACTGTGATTTGGGTAGAGTGCGATCGGGCAAGGCGTCGAGGCATCGGGTGCCCTGCCGGCATGGCGCGACGATTACGCGTGGAGTACGCCGGAGCGTGTTATCGCGTCATCAACCGCGGCAACGACCGCCGGGATATTTTTGGGAGTAAAGGCGCCGCCGAATCGTTTCAAGCGTGCCTCGGCGAAGCGGCGGGAACAGCTGCAATCGGTGGCAGCCCGGCTTGGCATCACGCTCGACGCGTTGCCACAGCCGAAATCCGCGCCGGTCAAAGTTCGATTGGCGTTCTGGCTGAAGCAAAACACCTCAGTATCGAACCCATGGCTGGCGAAGCGCTTGAACATGGGGCAGCCCGGCAGTGTGACTCAGTACGTCCGCCGGTATCGCGGGAGCAGCGCGATCGAATCGTTTGGTCCGAAGGAAACTGTCGATAGTTCACACGTGACCCCTTCCTGATCGTCCTGGCTGATGGGGACGCACTTGATCGATAGTTCGCGCATGCAGGTGTGTCGACCCCGTCGTGCCTCTCCTGCTCGAACGGTGCGCAGCTGTCGTTTGGCGGTGAGGCCTCTGGGAGTAGCGCCGCGTCTCTGACCGGCGGGCGCCAGTCGAAGACTGGCGCTACGGGTCGGACCGAACTTGACGCCAACGCCAACTCGAAGATGCACCCGGTTTTGGCGGGCCGGGCGAAGGGTGCGAAGGGTGCAGAATGCGCCTTTTCACGTGCGGGCGGGGCTGCTAACAGCTTTCTCCCCGTGCC
>JBBRWR010000019.1:0-80962 GCA_038249085.1 Opitutales bacterium | reverse complement strand
TATTCAGTTATTGCATTAATTTCTGTATTCTTTTTTGCTCATGGTTTGTGGATTACTAATTATTCTACAGCTGTTGGAGATGTGTTTGGAAGTAAAGCTACATCAACCATGTTTGGATTAACAGGGACTTTTGGTGCAATTTCAGCATTTTTCGTGAACAGAGCCCAGATCGTGAGCGTCAGCGCCTCCCGCGCGCGGGCGTACGCCACGGGAGACGTCCCGGGCGAATGGCGGATCGCCCGGACGGGGGACCGGTCGGTGGAGTTGCGCTTGCGTTATTCGATCGGGGGCGACGCCCGGCCGGGCCGGGACTTTGCGCCGCTCTCGGGTTACGCGATCATCCCCGTGGGCGCGGAGGCCGTGGTGTTGTCGCTGGCGGCGCTGCCCACTGCGCTCGACGACCGCACTGTGATCCTGTCGCTCGTCCCGGACCCGCCCCACGTTTTCGTCGGGTGTCCCTCGCAGTCGTTGATCGTCATCCGCCAACCCTGACCTCAGGGCAGCCGCAGGTAAGTCCCCAGGCCGCGCTGCTCGATGACCGCCTGATCCGGATACGCCACCGGCACCACGGGACGCGGTGGGTTCTCCTCGGTGAAGGCCTTCATGAATTCCTCCACGCCCACGAGGTGCCGCAGCACCCGTTCCTGTTCGAGGGGATGACCGTTCTCGTCGAAGGGGACAAACAACCGGCCGGCGCGGGCCGCCTTGACGTACATCTTGTCCTTCCCCGTGACGATCAACTCGGCGGTGGTGCGCCCGCGGATGCGTCCCTCGGCCGGATTGGCGGTTTCCATCAGCACCGCGAGCACCGGCGTGTGATCGCCGAGTTCGCGGTGGGAGAGCCCGTGCAGGTTCGACGGCGAAGCCTCGAGCCCAATCTTGATGCCCCGCAACTCCATGTTCATCGCCACGCTCACCGCCAGCGACATGGCCCGCTCGTGGGCGACGATTGTGTTGATCACCGGATATTCCGGCGAGGCCTCGTGCAGGTCGATGATCAGGTCGACCCGCTCGCGCCGCACGATCTCCGTCACCGCATAGGCGCAACGCTCGGTGAAATTGCCGTCGGCGCGGCCCGGATACGCGCGGTTCATGTTGCGCGTCTGACTACCCGAGAGCGCCTGGCCCGAGGGATAGTGCAGGTACAGATCCGGATCGGGCCATTGGTCGGTCACCGCCGAGCCCCGGCCCCCGCAGCGGAACCAGCGGACGCCACCGGCCGTGGCGAGGCTGAAGACCGGCGGACTCGCCTCCTGGGGATCACTGGCGGTGAAACCGCTGGCATTGGCGGTGGGGATAACGATCAGGCGCCCCGCCGCCATGACGACATTTTCCACCAGGGTCACGGCGGCCACGTGGCCCGCCGGCTCGTTGGCGTGGGTTCCGCCCAGCACCAGCACGGTCGCGCCGGGCTTGGCCCCGGCCAGCACATAAACCTCCGTGTCCCCCCGCGTGCCCTGCAGGTTCGGGAGAAAGTCGCGCAACGACCACACCGCGGTCACCCCGGGGCCGCGCCGGATCGGCAACGGCTCGCGCTGCGCCGCAAATTCCCGCCCGGTCACCAACGCAATCAGGGCCGCGCCCGCCAGCAGCACCAGCCCCCGCCGGTACCGGTCGTTCCACCATTCACGCACCGTCATGGTTGCGGGTCTCCCTTCATTTGATCATGAGCAGGCGGAGGGCCAGCGGGAGGGTGAGGATCACCGCGATGACCTGGAACGAGCTCGAGTTCTCCCTGGCCAGCGCCGCCCGCACGACCGCGGCGAGCACCAGCAGCACAATCAGGCGGTAGGCGATGACGACGACTTCGTGAATCATGGGGTGAGTTTGCCAATCCAATTGGCCCAAACGAGCATCAACACGCCGAAAGCCAGCACGGCGAGGGCGGGCGCCACGCAGCGCCGCACCACCGGAAAGTGGTTGTCGAGCCCGAGCAATTGCGCGGAGAAGAGGGCGGCGACGGCGGTGGGCGGCACGATTTCACCCAGGCCCACGATCAGCGCGAGCGCTGACAGGGCCAGGATCTGATCCTTCCCCAGCAGGGCCAGCGTCATCGGCACCCCGAGCACGCTTGCGCCGCCAAAGGCCGAGATGATGCCGAAGGCGGGCAGCGCGGTCGCCGCCGCCACGACCAACCAGACCTTGGGCAGGGCCAGCGCCATCGCGACGAAGTACCCGCGCGCCCCGGTGAGGGTCATGATCTCGATGAACATGCCGACCCCCACCATCAGGCCCATGATCGGAATCGCCTCCTTCATTCCACTCCGGATGGCCTCGCCCAGTTCGACCTTCTCGCCGGTGAAGAGCCCGAGGATGGAGGACACCACCAGCATCAGGGGCAGGCCCACGTCGTATACATAACGCGGCGCCACCTTCGGGGCGATCATGAGGGCGAAGAGCACGCCCAGCGGCAGATAAAGCTTCCAGCCGTGGGCCGCGTAGACCGAGGGCCGCATCGCGGCGGAAAGCGTGGCGAGGTCGGGCACCCGGTGCAGATGGCGCCGCGCCATCGCCCACGCGACCACCAGGCCGGTGGGAACCGTGAGCAGAAACAGCGGCCAGAAGAACCCCACGTACGGCATGTCGATGCCCTCGGCGATGATCATGGCCGGAATGCACACCGGCGGCGCGATCATGCCGAGGAGGGAACTCATCGCGATGATGGCGGCGGTCTGCACGCGCGGGATGCCGAGGTTCAGCAGCACCGGCGCCACCAACGCCCCGGTGGTGAAGATGGCCGTGGCACACGCCCCGGTGATCATCGCGGGAAACATCACGAGCAGCGCCAGCGCCATCACCAGCAGCGCGGGCCGCCGGTGAAACGCCACCGTCACCTGCCGCCCGAGCGTCTGCAGCATCCCGGAGTGCTCCAGCACCTTCATGTAAATCATCGCCGTCGCGATGATCAGGATCAGGTCGAAAAAGGCGAACATGCCCTCCACCAATTGCCGCAACGGCAGCCCCTCCCCGGCCACCAACGCGCCCGCCACCGCCGCCACCATCAGCCCGATCGCCACCGGCAGGCGCAGCAGAAAGAAGGTCGCCACGAACACCCCCACCATCACGACCAGGACGAGCAGTTCGAAGTCCATCAGGAGTAGATAATCGGGTGTTGTGGGCGGGGTGCCCTCACCCCGCGCGATCAAGCCTGCGGCGCGCGAATAAGCGGGGTGAGGGCACCCCGCCCACAATCGATTGAACGCTTGGCGTTCCGACTGACGACCCGAGACAGCGAAATTTCAAACTCATCACAGCACGAGCGGTGTTTCAGAGTCCGGCGGCAAAGCCGTCCCGCCGCGGATCGGCCGCGCCGTAATACCGCCCCGTCTTCGGGTCGATCATCACGGCCTGCGCGCCGCCAAAATACAAATCGACCGCCCCCCGCACATTGACCTTGTGCCCCATGGCCTTCAGCCCCTCCTGCACCGCCACCGGGATCCGGGACTCGAGGTCGATTTGCGTGCCGCTGCAATGCACCCGCGGCGCATTGATCGCCTCCTGCAGATTCATCCGGTGGTCGATCAGGTTCATCAGAATCTGCGGCAGCGCCGTGATGATGCGCGTCGCCCCCGGCGAACCCAGGCTGAGAAAGGGCCGCCCGGCCTGGAGCACAATCGTCGGCGACATGCTGCTGACGGGCCGCTTGCCCGGCGCAATGGAGTTGGCCGTGCCCGGCACCGGCGTGAAGTCGTCCATCTCGTCGTTCATCATGATGCCGTAGCCGGGAATCACCACGCCCGAGGCGAAGAAGTGATTGATCGTCTGCGTCAGCGCCACGAGGTTGCCTTCCCGGTCGGCAAAGGAGGCGTGGGTGGTGCCGCCTGACATCACCGCGTACGGATTGCCCGCCGGCACCTTCGCCCCCGCCTTGTCCCGATCGATCGTCTTTCGCAATTGGTCCGCGTAGTCCTTCGACAGCATGCCGGCGGTGGGCACCTTGACGAAGTCGGCATCACCCGAGTACTGGGTGCGATCGGCAAACACCCGCTTGGCCGCTTCCGCCTGCACATGCACCGCGGCCGTCGTGTTGGGGCCCAGGGCGGCCAGGTCGAAACCCTCGAGCAGGTTGAGCAACTGGATGACGTGGGTGCCGCCGGAACTGGACGACGGCATCGAGATGAGTTCATAACCCCGATACGTCCCGCGCACCGGTTCGCGCACCGCCGGGGTGTAGGCCGCGAGATCCTCCTTCGTGATCAGTCCGCCGCCCGCCGCCATCTCCTGCGCAATCGCATCCGCGATCTCACCACGGTAAAAAACGTCCGGCCCCTGGGCGGCAATCAACCGGAGGCTCTTCGCCAGATCCGGCAGGACCAGCTTCTCGCCCGGTTCGTACGCAAGACCGTCCTTCAGGTAGACCCGCCCCGCTTCCGGGAACACCGTGAGCGTGTCGTAATAATTCGTCATCATCTCGCTCAGGGTCTTCGTCACCGGATAACCCTCCTCCGCCAGGCGGATGGCCGGCGCCAGCACGTCGGCCAGCGGGAGCGTGCCCCAGCGTTGCAGGGCCAGGGAGAGCCCGGCCAGCGTGCCCGGCACCGCGCAGGAGCGGTGCCCGATCGCGCTGGCCTTGTTCAGGACGCTCTTGCCGCCCGGGGCCAGGGGATACATGTCGGCCGTCGCCCGCTGCGGCGCCTTCTCCCGGTAGTCGATGGCCTCCGCCTTGCCCGTTTTCGCCGCGTAAAACAGAATGAATCCACCCCCACCGAGGCCGGAAGCGTTGGGCTCCACCACGCCCAGCGCGAACGCCGTCGCCACGGCCGCATCCACCGCGTTGCCCCCCCGCCGCAGCATCTCCAACCCGGCTGCCGTGGCCAGCGGGTGCGCCGCCGCCACCATGCCCGATCGCCCCTCGACCGCCTGCGCCGGCAGGGCCGGCAGCGCCGTGGACGCTGGCACCGCCCCCCAGAGCGGCACGACGAGCTGCACCGCGACGAGGGCCCAACCGACCCGCGAGATTCTGCGCAAAATTGTCTTCATGATTTTCCCCCATCATCCGCCATAAAATCGCGGCACGCTTCCATCACTCCTTAATTCAGCAATTCAAACCAACCACAGATAACACCGATACCACAGATACAGAAACCAAGTGGACTTCTGCGCCGCTTTCCCGAACTCACCTCCGAGGTGAATGCCCGGTTTTGCGCCATGGATTGGTTATCTGTGCCCATCGGTGAAATCTGTGGTTTCAACTGCTGACTTTAGGATCATCTGAGTTTACTTCCCGAAGATCGCCTTGATCGGATCCATCACTCCAATGAGCTTCTCGACGACCTGGCACGGCACCTTGCCGGCTGCCGCCGTCTTGCTCAGGAAGCCGTCCTTGTCCCCGTCCTTGACCAGCACCACCTGCGCCGCAGCCGCCACCACCATGGTGTAGAGCCCGTCCGAAAGATCGCCGCGCTTCGACTCCCCGCCGATGTGCATTGCGACCACCGGAATCTTCATTTCCCGGGCCCGGGCCAACACGCTCTTCAGGCGGGCGGTTTCCTTCCCCGCGTCAATGCCCGCGGCGCCGAGCCCCTTGGAACTGCCCCCCACCGCCACGACCAGGGTCTTGACCCCCGCGAGATCCGCCGGCTGGGCGAGGGGCAGCGTCCTGGCCTCGACCTTGCACCGGCCAAACAGCGTCTTGAGGATCTGCACGTCGGCACTTTGCCCGGCGGAGGTCAACAGGACGGGGTCGGTCGCGGAAAGCGTAATCTCGGCGCGGGCGAAGGAGGAGAGCCCCAGGGCCAGGGTCAGGAGGCTGAGGCGGACGGTAGGGCGGGTGTTCATGTAGGTTGGGTTTTGCTCTTGTGGCGGCGTTTCGCCACCGGGGACGAAACGGAGCGAAGAGCACCGCCCGCGCCGAATCGAGGCCAATTACAGTCGGGGTAACGGCCATTAGCCTCCGTGCAACGCCACCGCAAAGCGGCTGCTGATTCCGCCCCGATTATTTGCTCCCCCATCGCCACACCTGCTTGTTGTGCCCGCTTGGCCCGAACGACCGGCCCCGACCGCCCGGATCAACCCCGGCGGAAAAACCTGCGCATCGCTCGTGGCCCCCAGACACCGCGATGGGGTCGTGTGGTGAATCATGAAAAACGCCGCGAAGCCGCCTGGAAAACACGCCCTGTGGGCAATTCTGTCACGATGCACGATATGCCCCCCGCTATGTCTCCGTCGGACTTACTTCCCGCAATTAACTTCCGGCAAGCGGCCAGTTTCGGCATAGTAGTCTGACGATGGAATTGCCCACGAAGACCATTGGTCGCCCCTTCACGGCCGAAACCCATTGGGCGCGATTTCGCCGCCTGCAGCGGACGGCGGGGAAGGTAATGGGTGGCCTGCCTTATGCGAAGGGAGTGCAGCGTTTCCGTTCAGTCGAGGATTCCGACCCATGGCAGATGGAACAACGTCTCAAGCGCCCCGGGCCACCCGAAGATCGCGACCTGATTGCGCTTTGCCGTGAGCTCAACGCGCAAGGTGCGAAGTATCTCGTCGTCGGCGGCATGGCCGTAATTCAGCAGGGGTTTCTGCGCGCCACCGAAGACATCGAACTACTGGTGCAAAGGTCGGAGGCCAATCGGCAGGCGATCGTTCGAGCCCTGGAAATGCTGCCCGGCAAATCCGCCCGCGAGATTACCGAGCTCGACTTCAAGAGTTCCCGGACGGCGGTACCCGCTGGTTGCGGCAAGCCTGCATGGACGCAGCGTCATTGTTCCGCGCCGCCCGCTTCCGCCTCGGGCAGCGACCAACGGGTGACCCTCTTTCTGCGCTATCGGGCATGCTCTGAGCAGCGATCAGCGGGTTGACCCGGTGGATCCTGCCGTGGATCGACTCTCCGTCAGCAACTCGGACGACGCACCCGATAGCGACCGGGCTCCACCCCGCAAAATACCTGCTCCAGCTCGGTCTGAGACCGTTCGGCCAGGACCCGTTTCAACTCGGAGTGCACCTCGCCCTGATTCGAGGGTGCGATCCGCAGAAAAATAACGCCAGCTCGCTCCACCGACTCCAAGAACACCAGGCTTCCGTAGTCTTTGTCGCGCGTTACGAGGATACGTTTTGCGGCGCAGGAAAGTCTCAGCAATTCCCTGTCGCTGGCCGCCGCCTCGCCCAGTTCATGGGCCGTGATTACGTCGTGGCCCAGTTCGCGCAGGAAAGCGACCGTTACCTGCCAGACATCCTGATCGGCTAGAAAACGCATGGACGAGTTGCCCGACGAGTCCGACGTCACACTCCCGCATTACGCGTTCATGTGGATTTCCTCGGATCGAACGAGATTCGTCGCGTAGGCGGCGCATTCTTTAACGTCCTCGACTGTCAGCGCCGGATAGTAGCGATCGACGATTTCGGAAAACGGAATCCCTTCTTGTATCAGTTCGAGCACGCATTCGACGGTGATGCGCGTTCCGGAGACACAGGGTTTTCCGAAATGCACCAGTGGATCGATCACGATACGCGTTCGTTGGTTTGGCATGGAGCATAAGGTAGCCCACGGACCATTCCCGTCAATCGTCTGCTCCGCCATGACCCCTGTGCCGAACGTGCCATCGGCTGCGATTCCCTCACTCGAAGAGCCGCACTGCTCGCCGCCGTCGTTCGACCCCCAGCAGCACCACCGCCAGCACCACCACACCTCCCGCCGCCAGCACCAGCGCGAAACGTCGCGGCCGCATGACCGCACCATCCGGCACTCCCGGCAGCGGCACCGGATCGAAGGGCAGTCCGAATCGCGCCGCGAGATGCCGCATATCCAGCAAGTGAATAACGGGCACGCCGTCGTCGGCCATGCGTACGATCAAACCGCGGCGGGAATCGCGTGGCGGACCCGCGCTCAGGATCAATCCGGCCGGAAAAACCTGCGCCTCGCTCGTGGCCCCCAATGACGCCAGCCCGCCGCCGACGTTCACGAAGGCCCGCGGTTTTCCCCCGCAACCGGCGCGGTACAACTCCATCCGCCGGAGCACGTCGCGCTCGAGCGTCGCGCTCCCGCCTTCGTCGAGGCGCGGCACGCCGCTGCGGTCGATCGCTTCCCGCCCCAACTCCAGGCCCGTGCCGTCGAGCCCGCCCCGCTCATCGATGATTCCGCCCAGCGCAACCCGCGTCGACCGGTGCTGGATGACGCCGTGTTCCGCGAGCACCCGCTCCATTTCGGGCCAGGTCCAGCCTGGTTCATTGGCCCCGAAGGTCGAGGCTCCCACCGAGCTGATGATCACCGGCCGCAACTCGAGCGCCCGGGCCGCCGCCAGCACCGCGAGATTCAGCGCCGGAAACGATCCGGAAAAAGCCGCCGCGATGGCATCGCCGCGCCTCACTCCGGCGCGATCCAGCAATTCGACCACCAAGCCCGCGAGGTTCGGGTTCGTCGCCGTCCGCTTCGCCGGCAGGGAACCAAGGGTCGTCGTCAGGTCCGTGTAGTCGCGCCCGATCAACGCCGTGTGATTCGGATCGAGGTCGTCGTCCCAGGCCGGACCGCGCCGTGTCCGTTCCGCCCGCAATACCGCCATGCCGTCCTGCATGAACCGCGCGGCCGCCAGCTTGGCTTCGTACACCGGATCGGGCGGCAGTCGGCGCAGTTGGTCGACCCCCAGCCAGATCGCCAAAGCCCCGCCCGCGGCCAGCATCAGCGCGCGACTTTCGAGCGGCGCGCGCATTTACCACACCTCCAGCAGGCCGCCCGCCGCGAGCACGAGCCGTACGAACACGGCCAGGACCGCCAGCGCCGACCACGTCGGGATTACGCCCTGCCGGTCCATTTCATTGGCGATCAACCCGGGGATGATGAACCCAATCACCTCGGCCCGGGGCAGCGGTGCCGGCAGGTGTCCCAGCCCCCACTCCACCAGCGCCTGGCAGGCAAAGCCCGCCAGCACCATCAGCATAAACCGCCTCCGCCCGTAGATCACGAGCCAGCGCGACAGTCCCCGCACCACCCCCCACGCCAGCAGACTCGCCACCGCCGTCGCCCCGAGCACCCACGGTCGGTCCAGGAAGAGCGCCACATACCCCGGCACCACAAATCCACCCGCGGAGAGCCCGATCCACTCGTACAGGAAAAAGCCGGCGATCAGGCCGACGGCGATCGCTTCGGTCAGAGGCACGGCGATCCTCGCTCCGCAAAATACGTGGCGCACGCCAGCCCCAGGCCCTTCGCATTCCCCATGCCCACCAGCGTGAACTCCCGCTCGCCCACCCGGCGGCCGATCTCCTCCACGATGCGCTCCGGCGTCGCCGCGTGCAGCGTCCACACCTCCCGACCCGGAGCCCGCAACTTGCGGCACGCGTGCATCGCCAGGTCCCCGCCGAGCGCGACGGCGGCATAGGAGGTATCGGTCCGCAGAGCCGCGACAAAGGCCAGCATCCGCTCCGGACGATCCGCCCGGTTGTTCAGCAACGCGACGCGCAGCCGCGGCAAGGTCACGTTCGCCGCAACGGCCGCCTGCAGGATCGCCGTCGAAACGGGATCGTTGGCCGAGAACGCGTTCACGAAACACACCCGCCGTCCTCCCTGCTCGACCCACCGCGCCGCGTCCCCGGCCCCCGGCGCCGGAATCGCCGCCGGCTCCGGTAGTTTTAGTTCCCTCAGCACCGCCCGCACAATCGCGGCATGTTCCTCCGCCGGCGCCATCGGCCCCGCGCCACCACCCGGGCCTTCCGCCAGAATCGTGCGCGTGCCTTTCGCCTTCGCCCACGCGGCCAGCCGCTCATAATAGCGCCGGTCCGCCGTCACCAGCACCCCCCGCCGCGGAATCGTGCCCGCCAGCGCCGCCGCCACCGCGTCGAGATCGCCACCCATGACCTCGCCATGATCCGGCCGCACATTCGTGATCACCCCGAGGGTCGAGCGAATCATCCGCTCCTCCGTGATCCGCTGCAGGTCGGGGGCCAGGGCCATGCACTCCACGACGATCGCCTCGGCCCCCCACGCCGCCGCCTGCCGTACCAACCCCATCTGCTCCTGAATGCGCACCCGGCCGCGGCGGACGATCCGCCGCTCGGATCCATCCGGCAGGATCACCATCGGTTCGTCGCCGGTGATTTTTCCCACCGTGCGAATTCCCGCCTCCCGCAAGACCGCGGTCAGTAACCGGGTCACACTCGTCTTGCCCCGGGTGCCGTTGACATGGATGCGCAGCGGAATCCGCCGCAATCGCCGCGTGTGCCCCACGGCTTCCGCCGCCAGATAAAGCAGCGCGAGGGCGGCGGCGGTGGCGAGGAACCAGGACACAGCGGCGCGAAGAGGCGGGCTAACGCCACTCAAACAATCCCGGGCGCAACTCATACTGCGCCAGCGCCGTCGCCACCGCCGGCGACACGCGCTGCAACCACCCCCCCAGCGCTTGCCGCTTTTCCGCCGCGATTTCGACCATCGACACCACCCGTGCGGTGATCTCCGTCCGATCGTACCGGCCCGGGGTGCCCGCCGGACACAGCGTCTCGACCAGTTCCCGGTTCGGATCGAGCACGCCGGCCACCGGCGCGCCGCTCTCGGCCACGGCGCGCGGCCAGGCCTCCCGGGCGTACCCATAATGCGAGCACACCAACCCGATGAAGACCGGCGGTTTTGCCGCGGGCAGCGCCGCCACCGCCTCGCCCGTCACTCCCGCCATGATCAACTCGGTGTCGTCGCCCTGCCAGTTGCGCTCGAGATAGGCCGCCAGTTCCGGACACGCCTTGGCCACGATCCGCGCCGCCGGAATTCCCGCGGCCTCCAGCGCCGCCCGATGGGTCCCCTCCCCGATGGTCGTTTCGGTGCCAAACAACAGCAGCGTCGCGTCCGGCCGGCGCGCCAGCTCCCGCCGAAACAGCGCCACCCCCGGCTCGATGATGCCCGCCACCCGCACCCGCGCGCTCCGCGCAAAGGCCGTGTCCGGGTAGATCACCGAGAGCGTGTTGCAGCCGATCACGATGAGGTCGGGCCGCTCGGAATCGGCCAACGCCGTCAGCGCATGATCGAACACCCGCACCTTGGCCTCGCGTGTCGGCAGGCTGTTGTAACCGCTGTCATTCGCAAAGAGCGCGTTGAAGAACACCAGGTGGACCCGCCGCGCGACATGCACCGTCTCGAGGCGCGCCGCGAGCTCCGCCATGATCGCCAGCCCCCCCAGCCCGGAATCGGTCACGGCCACGGTGATTTCCTCCCGGTCGGGCAGCCACGCCCGCTCCCCGGCGACCACCGGCACCTGCCACCCGGCGACCAGGAGCAGGAGCACCGGCAGCAGCGCCTCCCGCCAGCCCCAACGCCGCCGCGCTCCCGCCACCATCGTGGCGAGCGCCCGGCCATCCGCCGATCCTTTCGCTGCGCCGGGTACCGTCTCGTCGTCAAAGTTATGCTTCATCGGGAAAGAAGCCCGGAGACTGGTTTTCCCTGGCCGGCGCGGCGATCAATTAATCGCAACGCACTCGGCCGGAATGGCGTCTACTCGTTCGCCAGGCTTCGCCGCGCGCGTGGCTTCGCCCCGTTCCCCGCGTGACTCAGACAACCCAGCCCTCCTCCCATGCCCTCGACCCTCCCTCGTTTCGCCGGTCTCACCGGAATGCTCCTGTCTCTTCGTTGCGCGATCCTCGCCGCACCCGCGGCCGGCGTTGTCTTCCATGACGACTTCGCCGCCCTGCCGGTCGGGATGCTTTCGGCCGGCGTCATCGGAGCTGAGGCCGAGTATCATTACGTCCCCAAGACCGGCCGCCAGGGCAATTGGGAAGTCTCCTGCTTCCGCAGCGAGGCCTCGCAGCGCGCCTGGCACGTGCGGCGCGAGGACGGTTTCGGCCGGAAGTTCGTGTATCAGGCCAGCACCTCCTCGGCGGACGAATCCGCCTACACCCATCCGATGCTCGTCGCCGGCGATCCCCTCTGGGGCGACTACACGCTCACGGTCCGATTCGCGCCCGAGGCCAGGGGCAATTACAGCGGCGTCATCTTTCGCTACCGCAACGACCGCTGCCTCTATTTCTTCGGGGTCAACGGCGGCGAAGCGCAATTGCTCCTGCTCAACCACGGCACCGGCTACCGCCAGTCCTCCGTGACGACCCTCGCCCGGAAGCCCTGCACCTGGAAACCCGGCGAGGAGCTCACCGCCGGGGTCGAGGTGCGCGGTCCCAGGATTCGCGCCGCGCTCTCCAACGGCGTGGTGCTCGAAGCCGAGGATGCGACCTTCCTCCAGGGCTGCATCGGCCTGCTCGCCGACGTGCCCACGCGCTTCCTCGACGTGCAGGTGACGATGCCGCCCGACAGCCGCGCCCGCACCGAGGCCGCGATCCGCGACCGGGACCAGACCGAGGAACGCCTCCAGGCCGCCAATCCGCGCATGGTCGTGTGGAAGAAATTCAGCACCGACGGCTTCGGCACCGGCCGCAACGTGCGCTTCGGCGACCTCAACGGCGACGGCCAGCTCGACGTCCTCATCGCCCAGGTGAAGAACCACGGGCCCAAGGACCGCAACTCCGAGGTCGGCTGCCTCACCGCCCTCACGCTCGACGGCAAACGCCTCTGGCAAAGCGGCGAAGCCGATCTCTGGCGCGACCGGCTCACGAGCGACGTCGCGGTGCAGGTCCACGATCTCGACCACGACGGCAAGGCCGAGGTGATCTACTGCCGCGATCAGGAACTCGTCATCGCCGACGGCGCGACCGGCAAGGTGAAACGCAAGATCCCCACGCCGCTCTCCCCCAAATCCACCAAGAAGAACGATCCCCACAACAAGTACCCGCGCATCCTCGGCGATGCGCTCACCTTCCTCGACCTGCGCGGCCAGGGCTGGGCCGGCGACCTCATCCTCAAGGACCGCTACAGCCACCTCTGGGCCTACACCGATAAACTTGAGCCCCTCTGGGAGGCCGCGTGCAACACGGGCCACTACGGCTTTGCCTTCGACCTCGACGGCGACGGCAAGGACGAGTTCGCCCTCGGCTACAGCCTCTTCGACCACGACGGGACGAAACTCTGGTCGCTCGACGACACGATCAAGGATCACGCCGACGCCGTGGCGATCGTCCGCCTGCGCCCCGACGACCTCCAGCCCACGCTCTTCTGCGCCGCCAGCGACGAGGGCGTCTTCTGGACCGACCTCAACGGCAAGGTGCTCCGCCACCTCTACCTCGGCCACGTGCAGAGTCCGACGATCGCCAACTTCCGCGACGACCTGCCCGGCCTCGAGACCGTCACCGTCAACTTCCACGCCAACCAGGGCATCGTGAACTTCTACGACTCCAGCATGAACGTCTACCACGACTTCGAGCCCATGCAGCACGGCAGCATGATGATGCCGCTCAACTGGACCGGCCGCACCGAGGAATACTTCGTCATCTCGCCCCATGTCGACGAGGGCGTGTACGACGGCTGGGGCCGGCGCGTCCTGCGTTTCCCCGCCGACGGGCATCCGGATATGTGTTACACCGTGCTCGATCTCACCGGCGATTGCCGCGACGAGATTGTCGTCTGGGATCCGCAGGAGATGTGGATCTACACGCAGGCCGACAACCCCAAGGCCGGTAACCTCTACCATCCCCGGCGCAATGCCTTGTACAACCAGTCCAATTACCAGGCCAACGTGTCGTTGCCGGGACCGTAACCGGCTCCTGCCATGCGCCAGGCCAGCCCCGGAAGGGGCGGTTCCGCCGAAATCCCCGCATAAAGATTTTCGATTCCCGGTGGTGGATTTCCGCCGCCCCGGAATCCCAGCTGGCGGGGGACCGATGACAGATTTCACAATTATCCCGGTTTCCATGAGCCCCCCCGCGCCTGGCCGACCGTCATACAGATTCTTGTTACACCTCTAACAAAACTTGGTAAGAGGAAATACGGGACGAAGCGGAGGGCGCCGCCGTGCGCGGACGGTGGGAATCCGCCTTTGCAGTTGAACCCGGCCACCGCTCGGCAAATTCTTCCCCAGCATCGCCCCTCCCTTTCAACCCGACAAAGATTATGATCATGAACCAAGGTAAACGTGCAACCGGATTGGCCCTGCTGATCGCCGCAGCGATGTTCGCCGGTTGCGCGACCACCGGCGGCAAAAAGGTGCAGCCGTCGATCGACCAGACCCTGGCCGGCTGGAAGGCCGCGATCGAAAGTCAAAACGTCGAGGGCATGATGGCGGCGTATTCCGCGGACTTCAAAAGTGACCGCGGCGCCGGCAAAGCGGAGACCCAGGGCGCCTTCGTGAAAGCCAGGGAGCGGGGCTATTTTGACGAGGCCAAGGTCGACCTCTCCCAGGCGCAGACCAAGATCGAGCAGGACGCCGGCACCGTCGGCCCCATCGTGCTGACCAGCAAGATGGGCTCGATGAGCGTCAACCTCTCCCTGAAGCGGGACCCCGACGCGGTCTGGCGGATTGTCGCGTCCGAACAACTGCGTTGATCGCCCGCGTTGGCCCGGTTGGTCAGATCGTAAGGGGCCGGCGCCCGCCCGCACTTCTTGCCGCGGCCGTCCAATCCGTTTCGCTTCTCCGCATGACTCCGCGGTTTTTCCTCTGTCTTGCTCTGTCCGCGGCCACCGCCGCCCTGGCCGCCGACGTCAAGATTCCGCCCAAGCCGCGGGATGAGCAGCCGGCGTTCCGCTCCGTCTATCCCCCCAGCCCGGTCATTGCCGGGGTCGACTTCGACGACACCACCGCGCGCACCGCCGCCCCCGGGAGCGACATCTGGCCGATGACCTGGGCGGCCGACGACCACCTTTACACCGCCTGGGGCGACGGCGGGGGCTTCGGCGGCACGAATCAGGACGGCCGCGTATCGTTCGGCGTCGCCCGCGTGGAGGGCGGCCGGCGTGATTACCGCGGGGTCAATGTCGCGGGCGGCAGGGACGCGCCGCATCCGTCGCCCTTCGCCGGCAAGAGTGAAGGCATCCTCGCCCTCGGCGATACGCTCTACCTCTGGCGCGACGGCGACGGTGGCACCGCCGGGCGTTTCAAATCCACGTCGCTCTGGCGGTCCGACGACCACGGGGCCGCCTGGCGCGAGGTGGGCGTGCGCTTCAGCGTGGCCGACGGCGACTTCGCGGATCCAGCCAGCGCCTTCTTCGCGCTCGCCTGCTGTCAATTCGGTCCCGGCTACACCGGGGCGCGCGACGCTTATGTCTATCTCTACGCGCCCGATGTGGTCGACCCCTCGCACTGGCATCTGCGGCGACCCGGCCGGATCAATCTCCTGCGGGTGCCGCGCGCCAAGATCGAGTCGAAGGCCGCCTACGAATTCTTCGTCGGCACCGACGCAGCCGGCGCCCCGCGCTGGACGCGGGCGGCGCGCGAACGCCAGCCGGTCTGGGCCGACGCCACCCAGGGCACGCACCGCATGGCCGTGAGTTTCAACCCCGGCCTCGGGCGTTATCTCCTTACGACCCTCACGCTCAACCGCGACGGCTGGATGTCGATCTACGACGCCCCGGAACCGTGGGGACCGTGGACCCATGTGCACACGGAGTTCGAGCCCGCGCGCTGGGGCACCTACACGATTCTCTTCACCTTTGTGAACAAATGGCTGAGCGCCGACGGCCGCGACTTCGTCCTCGTGCACACCAAGGACGATCATTGGGCGACCATCGAGGGTCGGTTCGCGCTCAAGCGCTGAGCCGTAACGGTGCCATGGCGGTGGAGCGCGTTGACCCCAATGCGCTGAAAGTGAGAGCGAGCGCACCCAGGTGCGTTGGGGCAGCGCGCCGCACCTTTTAGTGGCTTCGTCTTCACACCGGCAACTCCCTTGGATTGAACGTCCCCGCGGTCTGGGGTTAATTGTCGCCCTGAACCGTTGGTTGGCGCCTGGACCACCCGGTCCGAGAGGCTGCCGCCCGCCCCCGACCCCGGCGCCGGCCCGGACGCAGGTATTAAATTTCAACCGCCTACTGTCTCCTTGTATTAGTGCACGGCCTGGCAAAGCTGCCCGGGATGAACCGCCTCGTGCTTGGCCTTCTGGTAATCGCATCCACCGGTCCGGCTCTCCCCGGGCAAACCGCAGCGGTGCCCGCGCCCCAGACCGTGATTCACGACAACGCCTGGACCAGCGACGCCGGAGCGATCCTCGCCACCGGCACGCGCTCCAACCGGGGCTCGGCCCGGCTCACCAACATCTCCGTGCGCGCCAAGGTTGGCGCCGGCGCCGATAATATCATCGCCGGCGCCACCGTGCAGGGCGCCGGCAGTCTGCCCGTGCTCGTCCGCGCGATCGGGCCGGGCCTGGCGCAATTCGGAGTCGATGGCTACCTGCGCACCGTGAATCTCGACGTCTATCGCAATGCGGACCTGCTGGCCCACACCAATGCGACCGGGCCGGGCATCGCGGCTGCCTCCAGCTACGTCGGATCCTTTCCCCTGCTCGAACGCACCAACGCGACCGCCCCTGGCGACGCGGCTCTCCTTGGGTGGGTGGCGGACGGCACCCTTACGGCCCATTGCAGCCCAGTCGCCGGAGCTTCCGGGGTCGCCCTGTTGGAGTTCTACGACGCCACGGCGGTGCCGGCGGCGACTTCGCCGCGGTTCGTCAACCTGTCCGCCCGGGCCCGGGTCGAACCCGGCGAAGGGGTGATGGTAATGGGCTTTGTCCTGGTCGGCGAGGGCACCACCACCCTCCTGCTCCGCGGCATCGGCCCCAGCCTCCAGCCGCTGGGGGTAAGCGACTGGCTGCGCGATCCCGCCATCGAGTTGTATGGCGGTGGTGTGCGCCTCGCGGCCAACCACGACTGGCGCGCAGGCGACCCGGCCGAGATCAACCGACTGGAGGAAGCCCGGCTGGCCGTCGGAGCCTTTGCGCTCGCGAGCGCCAACGACGCCGCGCTGCTCGTCACCCTGCCGGCGGGATCCTACACGCTCCAGGTTCGCGGCACCGGCAACGACAGCGGCATCGCCCTGGCCGATATCTACGAGGTCTCACGCCCCCACCTCGACCCGGTGGCGGCCCAGATCCAGCTTCCCGCCGGCAACGCAATCCGCTTTTCCGATACGGGCACCACCGCACTCGGCGATTGGCGGGCCGAGGTGGTCGCCACGCCCGCGCAGTGGACGCCCGGCGCGCCGTTTGATCTGCAGGCCACGTTGCGGATGCCGGAGAGCTACTTGAACGCATTCCCCGCGAAAGGCATCACCCCGGACGCCTTCGTGCTGCTCGTCACGGCTGAACGCGTCTTCGATGCCGACGGCATCCTGCGCCTGCCGAGCGACGAGAAGATGTCGACGTTGCTGACCCCGACCGGACTGGCGATCGAAGGGGGCGTGCAAGGCGCGGTGACGACGCGGTACGGCTATCGTTTTCGCACGCCGGTGGACGAACTGGTGACGATGCCGCTCGCCGCGACCCAAAAGATCGCCGGCGAGCGCTCGGTCACGTTCAACCTCGCGACGACCCTGCCGGGCGATTTGCCGCCGGGCGTGTATCGGCTGCGCCTGGACTACGGCGTGGCGATGAAGACGCGCCAAACCAATCTCTATGTCGACGCCTTCGCGAAGCGCGGTTTTCCCAAGGGACCGTCCGATACTATCACCTACTCGCCGCCGATCCTGGCCAGCGCCCGACACCGCAATGGGAAACTGATCGATGCCGCCACCATCAAACCGCGCGTGCCGTGGGTGCTGCTCAACGCCTACAACTCCAACGGCTATCGCGGGGTCGTCGCGGAGGAGGATCGGACGCATTTCGCCCTTTCGGCCCGCAGCATCATTCAGGACGAGGTGATCCTGCCGCGCTTCAGCGAGACGAGCACCACCACCGTTCTGACCTACTCGCTCGAACCCCAATTTCCCACCGACACGATTTTCCCGCGGCAGAACATTCCGTGGAACTACACCAAGGGCGAATTGGCGATCCAGATCACGCAACCCGACGGCAAGATCGTGGATCTGGGGACGGCGCCGTTTGTGGGCAATGCGGGGACCTGGCCGACCACCCGTAACACGAAGTTCACGGCCTGGAAGCCGCCCCTGTACGGCCAATACACGGTCCGCGCGACGGGGTGGACGCAGGATGTGTGGGGCAACCGCTATGAAGGCGGCGGCACGTACCGCTTCTGGATCGCCAAGCGCATCACGCTGGCGACCGCGACCTTTCAGGGGCAACCGTACCCCGTCGGCAATCGCTATGGACGCGACGTTGGTTTCGCGCCGGCGGTCCCCGCCGACGTGAACGTAACCGCGACCCTGTTCGTGAATTCCGATCCGAACAACGCGCGGACGGTCTCGTATTTTGGCCGGGCCTCGGCGGGCGGAATCTTCGGCGCGGCGCAAGGCATGAAGCCGCTCAGCTTCGACGCCCCCGGGGAGTACTCCGCGCATGTGCTCGCCAAATACACGGATGCGGACGGGCATCTGTGGGTGCAATCGATGCGTCACGCCGGCGTCATCTATCCGCCTGATTCACCCATCGTCGCGCATGGGAAAATGCTCAGCGTCAAAGGCAAGCTCGTCGAGCGCGGCGAAACGCAGGTGGAAGGCTGGTCGGATGCCGCCACGGGCGTCGCACAACTCCAGCACATCGACTTCCCGTACAACGCCGGCGACGTGCTGCTGATCGCGACCGAGCAAACCGGAGCGAACAAGATCGAACCGGTCCTGACCTGGGCGGCCAGGAGCAACCCCGCGCCCTACGATGCCAAGATCCAGGCGATCGGCTTCTCGAATGTCCGCATCGAAACCTCGAACGGGTACTCACCGCACTTGTATCCGGAATACATCACCGACCTGCAGTACTTTTACGCCGCCGCGCCGCGCCCCGGCTTCATGGGACGCTTCATCGTCGGCGAAGATGGCTTGCGCGCGCCGTACTGGCCGCTGAGCCCGCAGAGTTTCGGGGGCCAAATCGGCGCGTCGGCCAACGGCGACTCCCCCGGCGAAATCTACCGCCTGATCGGCGGGGTGGTCATTCGCAATCAGGGGCAGACGCCGCTATACGCCGGCTACATGGCCAACGCGATCACCTTGCCCGGCGGCACCAGGAATAATCGGGTGATCGCGCCAGGGTCGGAGGACCTTCAGGGCCCCACCCGGGTCAAGGCGCGGGTCTTCCTCGCGATGAACGCCCGTCCCGGCATGGTCTACGATCAAGGCACGGCGTTTGTGCCGGCGTTTCAAATCGATCCGATGGTGCCGGTGAGCATGAACTTCACGATGAACACTCCCGACGGTCGCCAACTCGTCGCGCAAGGCACCGGTGATGCCGGCGGATCCTGGGCGGGATCGGTGCCCTGGACGCTCGAGGTGCCAGGGGTGTATCGTTACACCGTGGACGCTGACTGGAATGGTTACAAGGGACTCGTGCCGGGGTTGCCGGCCGAGGGCGGGCTGATGTTCGTCATTGACAAGAATCGTCCGGCGAACGCGCCGGCCCTCGCGTTCAACCTGCCCCCGCTTTCCAAAATAGACCCGGCCAGCGCCACCACGTTCAGCGGCACGAGCACCGCCGCCACGGTGACCTACGCGGCGGTGATTCCCGGCGCGGTCATCGGCCAGGGCACGCTGCCGGTGACGAACGGCAAGTTCGAGTATATCTTCGATCCCACCGCCATCAACCGGAACACACCGACCTACGATACGATTAACCTCACCAGCAAGCGGCCCGAGCTGGGCGACGTGGTGCATTTCACCTTTTTTTCGCAGGAGAAGGCGTCGGATGGCAAAGCCTACTGGTCGTTCGTGCGCTTGATCATCCGCGGGAGTACGGTGCACTACACCCGCTAGCCCGAATATTTCTCACCGCGGCCGCAGGCCGCAACCAAATGCCCCATCGTGCTCTTGCTCGTAATCGTGCTCGTAATCGCAAGGGTCGAGCACGAGCAAGAGCACGATTACGAGCACGAACAAGCCGAGCGACGATGCGATAATGGCGGTTTCAAAATCGTCGCAAGCAGGCGCGATCTTGATCGATATTAGCACACGGCGGCCGCAGGCCGCAACTCAAGGTGGGCCGGCGGGCACTGGGACGTGCCCGCCCACCCCATACGAACCCATTCAACGGGCCACCGGCGTTAAACTTGCCAGTTGCGACCCCGGGCGGTTGCCGGCAAATCCCTTCGTCACCGTGATCGATCCCGCTCCGCTGATCGACAGCCTGAAACCCGAGTGGCGGCTCCTGTGGCCGCCGTTGTTTGCCGAGCGCCATCATTACTCCTGGGATAAATTCCGGGCCGACGCGATGGCCGCCGCGACCGTGGCCATGGTTTCCATCCCGCAGGCGATTGGTTTCGCCCTGCTCGCCGGACTGCCCCCGACCATGGTGCTGGGCTGCGTGGTCGTGGGCGGGTTCATCGCGGCGTTCTTCTTTTCCGGCCGCCATGTCATCTTCGGCCCCACCAATTCCCTCAGCCTCCTGCTCGCCTCCACCTTCCTCGCCCACCGCGGCTCCGCCCTGGGCCCGTCGGAAATGGCCGTGCTGCTGGCGCTGCTGATCGGCGCCGTGCAATTGACCGCGGGCCTGATGCGCTTCGGGCAGGTCACGCAGTTCATTTCCCGTTCGGTGGTCATCGGCTACAGCACCGCCATCGGCGTGCTGCTGGTCTTCAGTCAACTGCATCACCTGCTCGGGGTCGGCCGCGCGGCGGGCGATTCCCTCTGGACGGCGCCCTATCACGCGCTCTACCGCGCTGCCGCCGGGGAGATCAATCTCTGGGCCGCCGGCACCGCCGTGGGAGCCTTCGCGCTGTTTGCGCTCATCCAGCGCCTGCGCCCGGGCTGGCCCGAAACCCTGCTGGGTCTGATCATCTTCTGCCTCGTCGACTGGTGGTGGAATCTCGCCGGCCAGGGCGTCGCGATCCTCGGCCAGGGGGAGGCCATCCAGGCGACCCTGCCCAACTTCCACGGCCTGCCCCTGACCGTGCGCGAGCTCGACACCGTGCGCAGCCTGCTCGTGCCCGCCTTCGCCATCGCCCTGCTCGGCATGCTCGAGGCCGTCTCGATCGCGAAAAACTACAGCATGAAGTCCGGCGACATCGTGGACACCAACCGTGAACTCATCGCGATGGGCCTGGGCAACATCTCCTCGGCGTGCTTCGGGGCGATGCCCGGCTCCGCCTCCTTCGCCCGCAGCGCCGCCAGCTACCAAAGCGGCGCCCGCACCCAGGTGACCGGCGTGCTGAGCGCCCTCTTCGTCCTGGCCTTCGTCCTGGTGCTGTCGCCGCTGGTCAACCACCTCCCGATTCCCGCCCTCGCCGCCGCCCTCATCCGCGTGGGTATGAAGCTCATCGACCGCGAGCAAATCCGCATCGCCGCCCGCTCCACCGGCTCCGACGCCCTGGCGCTGGCCGGCACGTTCACCGCCGCGATGCTCCTCCCCCTCGACATGGCCATTTACCTCGGGGTCGGGCTCGCCCTCTTCCTCGCGCTGCGCAAGGCCTCCTCCCCCACCCTGGCCGAATACACTTTCAACGACTCGGGCCAGCTCACCCAACGCGGCGAGGACATGCACCGCGAACACCCGCAGATCGCCATCATCCACGTCGAGGGTGAGCTGTTCTTCGGCGCGGCCGATCTTTTCCAGAGCCACGTGCGGCAGCAGGTGGAGCGCGAGGATCTGCGCGTCGTCATCCTGCGGCTCAAGAACGCCCGCCACCTCGATGCCACCACGGTCTTCGCCCTGCGTGCGCTGCAGGAGTATCTCCGGTTGACCGGCCGCCATATCCTGATTTCCGGGGTCTCGGCCGACGTGCTGCGGGTCCTGAGAAACAGCGGCCTGCTCCGCCACATCGGCAGCGCTAACGTCTTTCCGGCGGAAGAGAATCCGAACCTCGCCACCAAGAAGGCCCTCCAGCGCGCCCAGCACCTCCTCCACACCACCAAGGCCGACGTGCGCATCTATTACGACCGCCCGCAGCCGGAACCGGTGGCTTGAGGCCGGGCGGGGTCAAAGTCGATTGGCCAATCTTTCTCGTTCCTCTTTATCTTTCTCTTTCGTCAGGGTTTGCCCGCAGGAGAGAAAGAAGAAAGAGGAAAGACTACGAGGCGAGAGCACGACTTTGACCCCGCTTCGCAAGTTGAGACCGCCCTCTCTGATTCCTAAATTCCGCAGAGAAAATTGACCACAGAGACACAGAGATCACCAAGAAAGGCAGTTGGGGAATCTCCGCCTCAAACGCTGCCTCACCCCGTGGGTGAATCGGATCGGCGGCCTGATTTCTCTCTGTGCGCTCTGTGCCTCCGTGGTTCCAACTGCTCCTTTTAGGCTGATTCCCTCGCCAACACCCACTCCGGGCCCAATCTTGGCGCGACCACCCTGCCACTTCATGCCACACCGATCCCTCCCCCTCGCCCGCCTGCTGCTCAGCGCCTCCCTGGCGCTGATCGTGTTCCGCGCCCCAGTCGCCGCGGCCGACCGCGCCCCCAACCTCATCGTCATTCTCGCCGACGACCTCGGCTGGGCGGACCTGGGGCACGATGGCTCGAAAATCGACACGCCCAGCCTCGACCGCCTCGCCCAGGAAGGCGTGAAGCTCACGAACTTCCACTCCTCGGCCCCGATGTGTTCACCCACCCGCGCCGCGTTGCTCACGGGCCGCTACCCGCACAGCGTGGGTATGCCCGAACTCGCGAGCCCCACGGCCCGCGGCAACATCCCCGTGCTCGCACTGGATCACGCCGCGATCACGATCCCCGAGGCGCTCAAGCCCGCCGGTTACCGCAGTGCGCTGGTGGGCAAATGGCATCTGGGCTTCGCGCCGGAAAACTGGCCGCGCACGCATGGCTTCGACGAGTTCTGGGGCTCGCTCGTCGGCACCCCGATGTACTGGGACGTGAAGGAACCCTATCACAACGAAACCCCCATCAAGGTCTCGGGCTATTACACCGATCTACTGACGGATAAGGCGGTGGAACTCCTGCGCCGCGACGCCGGCGGCACGAAGCCCTTCTTCCTCTACCTCGCCTACAACGCCCCGCACTACCCGCTCGAGGCGCCCGCCGAGCTCGTCTACAAGTACCGCCGCCGCTTCCCCGACCGCGGGCTCTTTGCCATCTACGCCGCGATGGTCGAGCGGCTCGACACCGGCATCGGCCGCGTGCTCGCCACCCTCGACGAAATGCAGATCGCCGGGAACACCCTCGTGGTCTTCACCTCCGACAACGGCCCGACCGCGGAACTCAACAGCTACGGGCCCGAGGGCGCGGACTTTTCCCACGGCCCATTGCGTGGCTTCAAATTTCACACCCACGAGGGCGGCATCCGCGTGCCCTTCCTCGCGCGCTGGCCCGGGCACCTTCCTGCGGGCGCGGTGCGTGCGACACCGGCCATCACGATGGACCTCCTGCCGACCCTACTCGAGGCCGCGGGGGTCAAGCCTGCCCCCGGTCACGAGATTCACGGCACGTCGATCCTGCCGCTGCTGCGCGGCGAGGCCTTCGTGCGCCCGGGCGCACTGCACTGGGAAAACCAGCACAATTCCGCCGTGCTCGCCGGCGACTGGAAGCTCGTGCGGCGCTTCTGGGAGCAGCAGCCCCACCTGTATCGGCCGGCCGAGGACATCAGCGAGGCCCACGATCTCGCCGCCCAAAACCCCGCGAAGGTCGCCGAGCTGGTCGCGCTGCATGCGCAATGGAAAGCGCGGTACTACCCGCACCCCATTCCCTCCAACCCCAAGCGATCCCTGCAGACCTTCCCGATCACGCGGCAGGACCCGTAGAAGACAGGAAGGGTCAAGGTGACGACCTTGACCCGGAAACATGGGTGTCTTACCGAGTGTGTATGACAGAAACGCTCACCATCCGGTTGCCGAAGACGCTGGCGCGCGAGTTTCGCGCCAAGACCCGCGCCGCCAGGACCAATCCCACCGCAGTCCTGCGGCAGGCGGCGGACCGGTATGTCCGCGACGGCCCGGTCGCGCACCATGCGGTCGTGGAACATCTGCGCTCCCGGGCCGGGACCTGGGACGGCGACCTCTCGGGCGTGCAGCTCTTGCGCCAGACCCGGCCATGATCCTCGTGGATACCTCGGTCATCGTGGCGTGGCTGGACCAGAGTCATCCATACCATCGCGCCTGCCTCGCCGCCTTGGAGGATTGGGCGCGGCGCGATCGGCTGGCGGTCAGTTCCGTCACCTTGGGAGAACTGGCGGCGGGTGGGCGCACGCGCGATGTGGTGGAGGAGGATTTGCACGCCTTCGAAAAGATGCCGCTGGGCCCGGATGCCGCCTGGCGGGCGGGAGTCGCCTTTCGCCAGTATCGCCGGAAGAATACGGACGATCCCGTCCTGCCGGATTTCTTCATTCGCGCGCAGGCCGCAGTCTCCGACCTGCGACACCTGACCGCCGACCGGCGCCGGACCAAATCGTTTTCCGACGTGGATTTCGAGTTCGTGGGTTGAAGCGCCGGCGGGTGCGATCTACGCCAGCGAAGCGGATCTCCGCAACGTCGCCCTCTTTGGCCGGACGGCCGCGCAGTGGCGCGACACCCATCCCGCCGCCGAGGGCAAGACCAGCGACAGCGTGCTCTATCGCTGCGTACGCTTTGTCGAGAGTTTCCCAATTTTGGCCGATCGGCCAAAATTGACCTGGGCGCACTATCGCGTGCTGATCCCGGTGGCAGACCCCGCCCAACGCCGGACCCTGGAACGCGAGGCCATCAAGCTCGGCTGGACGTGCACCGTGCTCGAGGACCAGATCCGCCCCCTGCGCGTGGTGGACGCAGCGCCGGCCGACAACAGGAATGCAACCCCGCCGCCAGCAGCCAGTCTGCTCACTCCCCGGTGCGGCACCCCGGGTGTCTGCAAGGTGATCGCCGCTGGCACCGGCCTCGTGGTGGACCTCGGCTTTGCCACCTACCGCGATCTGCCGGCGGACGCGGGCCACCCGGCGGGGACGCTCGTGCAGCTCGACGCCGCCGGGCGCATTGCGGCCGCCACCCGCGCGACCAAGGCCGACCTCTTCACCTACGCCGCGGCGGTGCTCAAGGTCGTGGATGGCGATACGCTCTGGGTGCAGGTTTACCTGGAGCCGGGCCGCTGGGTGAAGCAAAAGCTCCGCCTGCGCGACCTCGACTGCCCCGAGATCGCCACGCCCGAGGGCAAGGCCGCCAAGCGCTGCACCGAGGCCCTCGTCGCGCGGGCCACCGCTGTGACCATCTGCACCACCAAGCCGGACAAGTATGACCGCTATCTGGCGGACGTATTGCTCCAGACGGATGGCGCGGAGACGTTCCTCAACAACGAATTGCTGGCGAACGGTCACGCCGTGCTCAAGCGCGAGTGGGAGTTCGGCGATTGGGGAACGTGAACGAGGCCAGAAAAGGTATCACCCTGAATTCCGCAGATGAAATTGACCACCGAGACCCAGTGTTCACAGAGAAAGGCAGTTGGAAAAACTCCGCCGCAAGGTGGTCAACCACGCGCTGGAGAGTTCATCGGGGTAAAGTTGAGCGTAGCGTGAGAGGCACCACGACGTGACCAAACGCACTTATCGATCATCATGATAAAGCGCCTAATATGGCGTTTTACGTTGAATTCGAGGCTTAAAGCGTCACTTTAGGCGTATGAAAATCGAGGCCCATCTTACCGACGAAGCCTTGCTGAAACTGATTGGGGAGCGGGTGGCGCGGCAACGCCTGTCCAAGAATCTCACCCAGGGACGACTTGCCGAGCAGGCGGGCCTCGGCATGCGCACGGTGCAGCGGCTGGAACAGGGAGTGGCGGCGACCCAGTTGGCGGGTTTTGTGCGGGTGTGCCGGGTGCTCGGTTTGGTGGAGGGTTTCGACGCGCTGATTCCGGAAGTCGCAGCCAGCCCGATGGCGCAACTGAAACAGCAGGGCCGCAAACGCCGGCGGGCCACGGGCCGGAAAGCGGTGGGGGACGAGCCAAAAAAATGGACGTGGGGTGAGCCGGCATGATCGCCGAAGTTCAGCTCTGGGGTCGCACGATCGGCGCGGTCTCGCTGCAGGACGGGCGCGATATCGCAGCCTTTCAATACGACCCCGCGTTTGCCGCGAGCGGGATCGAGCTTTCGCCGGTGGTGATGCCGCTGAGCGGGCGGGTGTATGAATTTCCGACGTTGCCGCGGAACACATTTCACGGCCTGCCAGGTCTGCTGGCGGATTCCCTGCCGGACAAATTTGGCCACGCCCTGATCAATGCCTGGCTGGCGACGCAGGGCCGCGCGGCGGGGAGTTTCAGCGCGGTGGAGCGGCTGTGCTACACCGGCGCGCGCGGCATGGGCGCGCTGGAATATGCCCCGGCGCTGGGGCCGAAGCCGCGCGCGGCGGCGAAGATCGAGATCGATGCGCTGGTGCGGCTGGCGGGAGAGGTGTTGACGCATCGCCACGATTTGCAGGGGCATTTTCACGAGGCCGGAAAGGAGAAGGCGCTGCGGGACATCCTGCGCGTGGGCACGTCCGCAGGCGGCGCGCGGGCCAAGGCGGTGATCGCATGGAACCGTGAGACCAACGAAATGCGCTCCGGCCAGATCGCGGCGGGCGACGGCTTCGATCATTGGCTGTTGAAATTCGACGGCGTGGCGGGCAACAAGGACAAGGAACTGGAGGACCCGAAGGGCTACGGCGCCATCGAGTATGCGTATCATCTGATGGCGAGAGCGGCGGGCATCACGATGAGCGAGTGCCGCCTGCTGGAGGAGAATGGGCGGCGGCATTTCATGACGCGGCGTTTCGACCGGCTGGCCGGCGGCGGGAAGCTGCACATGCAGTCGCTCTGCGCGCTGGCGCACTTTGATTTCAACCAGGCCGGTGCCCATGCCTACGAGCAGGCGCTGCTCACGATCCGCCAGCTCAAGCTGCCGATGGCGGCGGTGGAGGAGCAGTTCCGGCGGATGGTCTTCAACCTCGTCGCCCGGAACCAGGACGACCATGTGAAAAACATCGCCTTCCTGATGGACAAGCGAGGCGAGTGGTCGCTCGCTCCGGCCTTCGATGTGACCTATAGTTTCAATTCCTCCGGCGCATGGACCGCCACGCACCAGATGACGCTGAACGGAAAGCGGGACGGTTTTACGCGGGAGGATTTCGAGGCGGGCGCGAAATCGGCGCTGATGAAACGCGGACGAGCAGCGAAGATCCTGGAGGAAGTGCAGGCGGCGGTGAACCGCTGGCCGGAGTTTGCGGCGCAAGCGAAGCTCGCGGACGAGTGGCGCGAGAAGATCCAGAAAACGCACCGGCTGTTCTTTCCCACCGCATGAGCTTCAACCAATCCATCGTCGAAGCGGCCGCCTTCGAATGGTTCCTCCTGCGCCAAGGTGTCCGCGCCAAAATCAAGGTGATGACCTCGTCGTTGCGACAGTCCCAGGCGCAGTGGGAACCCCATAGCCGGGCCCGTTGGGATGGATGAAATAACCGGCTCAAGACGGACCAGCACTCGCTTCCTACAGGTCGAACGTCGCACTCAGGATGAACTGCCGCGGCGCGATGATGCGATAGCTGTTCGGCGTGCCGTCCGGGAAGGCGGCGATCGGTTGCAGCCGGCCACCCTCCTGGAGGTTGCGCACATTGAGCTGGAACGTCGCCCCCACTTTGTTGGCCCACAGCCGGGTGCGATAGCCCACAAACGCATCGGCATACACCTGCGCCTTATCCCAGATCGGACGGGTGACGTCGTAGTCCTCGATGATCGCCGGGAGTTGCTGCAAGCCATAATATCCGATGGCACCCTTGCTCTCGTAACGCACCGCCCCGCCGACGTTGAACCCGCGCAGGATCGCCCGGTCGGTGAGGCCCGCCAGCCGGAAGTTGGTCGTCAGCTTGCCGCCATAGCGTCGGATTTGCGGGCGCGTCAGGCCTTCGGTCACCTTCGCCACCTTCAGGGAATTCGAGAAGACCCGGCGATAGTATTGGAACGGCGTCTCCGAGCCGCCGTAGAGCGTGTTCCACCACAGGGTGTTCGTTCGCGGATCGACGATCGTCATCCAATACGGTTCGCGCTCGGCGGAGTAGATCGAGACATTGGGCGCCAGCCGGGAGTTGATCGTCTGCTTCTCGGTGAAGCTGGCCTGCACGGTCCAGTAATTCGTGGGATTATAATGCACCTCGACCTCATGCCCCCGGCCCACGATGTCATCCGTCTCCGAAGTGGGAATCGCATTGATCTCGCCGCGATCCCGCGGCGGCACGCCCATCACTTTGGTTAACTCGGCGTCCAGTTGCGCCGGCGTCAGGGTCCGGCCGGCCGCGGTCGCCGCCTCGGTGATCCAGTCGGTCGCCTCCTGCTGCAGGCCGAAGGCCGTGCTGATATAGTCCATGTTCCAGAGCGTCTTGGCAAATCCCGCCGAGGCGCCGCTGCGCGAGTTGATCTGCTTCGTCTCGTACTTGTTGACCCGAATCACGAGTTTCCCGTCGAGCAGGTTGAGGGCGAAGCCATAGTCCTTGCCCTTGCCACCCGGATCCGGCAACCACTTCCCGAATACATCCTGGGCCGGCGCCGCCGGCTTGAAGCTGTCGGATCGGTTGTAGTGCAGCGACAGCCCGCTCACCGCGCCGGCGAAAAACCGGCCCAGGCCCGCGCCGCCGTCCGCCCAGCGATCGAGGAACCCGATCCCCCGGAACGGTTTCACCACCACCCCGCGTTGTTCGGTGCGGCCGGCGCGGAGCTGCCAGTCCTCGTCGCGCCAGTGGTTCATGGTTTCGTAGTCGTAGTCGAGACCGCCGTCGGTCAACTGGGTCGGATTCTGAAATTTCGTGTGATGCCGATCCTTGCGCAGACCAAACGTGGTGACGATCCGGCCTTGCAGCAGCCGGCTTTGGAGAATTGCGCCGCCCGTTCGCTGCACGGATTTCGACCCGCTGGCTCCGCCGCCGGGAATCTCGCCCAGCGTGATCGGCTCCTGGCGAATCGCCCCGGTGGTCGCATTGCCCCACCTATAAGTGTAGTCGCCGTAGCCATAGTCGCCCGGCTCGTAGTCGACGTTGAACCCCTGGTTGTCCCCCACGTAAAGGCGCATGTTGGAGCGCATCACGGCGTTGGTCACCCGGCTGCCGTTCGCATTATAGACCCAGGCGTTGTCGCTCACGATCCCCTGCTGGAAACGATAGCTACGCTGCACCCGGTCCTTGTATTCGGCGTATCCCACCAGGCTGTGCGCGCCGAGCCACCGGCGCAGGCCGCCGTCGCGGGTGAAATCGATCTGGTACGCGAACTGCCCGCGGTAGGTGTCGTTGCGCAACGGCGCCCGCAACAGGCGCGGATCGGTTTGCGCCATCGCCGGACGCAGGAAGAACGGATTCGGGGAGCCGTCGAGCAGGCGCTCGTTCACATCGACCACCAATTGCCCCGTCGGTCCCGAGGTCGCCCCGTCGTTGACGAGGTAACGGGTGAAACGCTCCGAGTCCTCCTTGAACCAGCCGACCTGCGCGGCCAACGACTGCCGCGGGGTCTCGAAGAAAACCTGATCCAGCGTCACCCGCGACGTCTCCGTCTCGTCCCGGAACCGGTTCGGGGTACTGATGTTGATCGAGGTCCAGTCGTAGATGCTCCGGTCCTCGATCATCTTCACCCGCCGGGCGATCAGCGGCTGCGCGTCGTTGACCCGCGCGCGCGTCACCACGAGCTTGCGGTCGGCCTGGATCGCGCCGGTGGGCGTCGGGGCCGCGGTGCCGTAGGACGCACTCCAGAGTTTGATTCCATCGCGATCGACGAAGACCTGGCTGAAATTGTTCGCCTGGGTGTAGAGGTACGCCGGCGTGCCGGTGCGGGAGAAGGCCCCGTTGAGCTTCATCGTGTTCGTGGGCGGATCCCAGGTGGGCATGCCGGCGTCGGACCAACCCGACATCCCGTCCAGGGGTGGCAGGGAATTGGGCCGGTTGCCGCTCGCCTCGTAATGTTGGAACGAGGCCTTCACTGTGGTGCCCTTGAAGGGACGGAACTGCACCATGCCATTGTAACGCTGCGTGTTCACCCCGGACGGCTTGAGATCGAAGCCGTCGTGCTGGCGCACCGCGCTCACGCGAAGCCCGAGGACGTTGGGCATGAGCACCCGATTCACATCGAGGCTGCTGCGATTGCCATCGAAGCTGTCGGCGCGGAACCCGACCTGGGTGCGATTCCGCTGCAGGTTGGCCGCGGCGCTGACGATGTTGACCGTGCCGGAAGCGTTGCCCAGGCCGAAGATGTTGGCATTGGGGCCGCGACTGATCTCCACCCCGTCGGCGTCGAGCGGATCGATGGGCACCCGGTTGCTGGTTTCGAAGTTGCCGTTCGAGACGTTGGCGTTGCCGATACCGCGGACGCGGTTGGCGTTGGCAGGATCGCCGGAGACGTTGTCGGAGATATTGCCCTGGCCGTCCTCGGCCTCGAAATCCGTGTACGTGCCCGTGCCTTCGGTGTTGGCGCTATAAAGGAAGACATCGTTGATATCCAGCATGGCGAAGTCGGCCATCTGCTCCTTGGTCACCACGCTGATCGCCGACGCGAGGTCCTCTAGTTTGGTGTTGAGCCGCGTGCCCGACATGGTGTTGGCCGAATAGTATCCCTTCGTGTCGGCGACGACCTCGAAGGGTGACAGCACCACCGTTTCGTCGTGGGCCGCCAACCCGCCGCCGGGCCTCAGTTTGGTTTGATCAGCCTCCCATGCGGCCTGTTCGACGGGATCGAGCCGGCCGTTGCGATTCTGGTCGTAGCGGGCCAGGGTCGCGGCATCGAGCGTCGGCGGCGGTGCCACCTGCGCCGCCAGCGAGGTGGCGATCAGGAAGATCAATCCCCATCGTGCCGGACGTGCTGGAGGTGAGGGGCGGAGTCGATCAGGATGTTGGTTCATGGCGTTCGCTGGTTGCCTACACGCGCCGGTGGTCGGGTGTCCGGCGGCCCCGGGATCCCAATCCAAACCGGGACCCAGAGCGGCTCCACGTTAACGCAGACCAGCTCTCCGGTCTTTAACTGCGGCGGAAAGATCTTTCCCCGCGGCGGAATCGTCGGAGACCGCATTTCGCCTTCGCCCCAGGCCGCAACCCGGTTTTCACCGAACGTTGGGTGCGCCATCAACCTAAATTCCGCAGATGAAATTGACCACAGAGACACAGAGATCACAAAGAAAGGCAGTGGGGGAAACTCCGCCTCAAAGGCTGCTTCACCCCGTGGGTGAATCGGATCGGCGACCTGATTTCTCTCTGTGCCCTCTGTGCCTCCGTGGTTCCAACTGCTCCTTTTAGGATCAAACGCTTCCGCCGCATCTGCGCTCGATCCGCCAGGCCAGCCGTTTTCTTTCCGGCTCCGTTTGACTCGCAGTTGCACTCGATTGGCTCTTGCCTCGCTTCTGACGACCCACCCTGAACCCCGACTCCCAGACACGGATGCCATCCCTCCCCACGCTTCTCGGTAATTTTGTCCGGACGGGAATCTTCTGCGCGGTCTGCGGCTGCTTCGGTTCAGCCACCGGGCTTCCGGCCCCGCCGGTTCAGATCGATGTCTGGTACGGGCCGCGGCAGAGCTTTGGGCACCTGGGCGGACATCCGCAGCGATGGGTCAATCTGCTGGGCAACGTTTCCCCGGTGCCTGCCATCCAGGCGCTCAGCTACCGCCTGAACGACTCGGGCCCGCATCCGCTTTCTTTCCGCGAGGCGGATAAACGCCTGGCCCGCCCCGGCGATTTCAATGTCGAGATTCTTCGTTCCGAATTGAAGCCGGGAGACAACACGGTGCTGCTGGCGGCGACCACTTTGACCGGGGAGGTCATCACGAGTCGCGTCGTCATCGACTATCATGCGGGGGAAAACTCCTGGCCGCTGCCTTACGTCATCGATTGGACGAAGGCGAAGCGGATCGCCGATGTCGCCCAGGTCGTCGACGGCAAATGGAAAATCACCGACCAGGGCGTCCGCACGGTCGAGAAGTTCTACGATCGGGTCATCGCGTTGGGCGACGCCTCCTGGAAAAATTACGAAGTGAGCACCACGGTCACGATTCACTCGCTCACGCCGCCCAAGACCGGCCCGTCCCGCACCAATGTCACCCATGCGGCCATTGCCACCCGCTGGCCCGGACACGAAGCGGATGGCCATCAGCCCAGCGTCAAATGGTATCCGGTGGGAGCGACGGCGGAATTTCGCCTGGAAGCCAATTTGACCGAGTGCCGGTGGAGGATTTTCGACGGCAAGAAGGAGTTCTACGTCGAATCGACGCGGCGGAGAAAGTTGGACTACGAAACGCCCTACCACATGAAGCACCGCGTGGAGACCCTGGGAGACGGCCGGTCGCGGTACCGGGTGAAACTCTGGCCCGCCGGGACGGCGGAACCAGCCACCTGGGATTTGGAGCGATTCGAAACGGATGACCTGCCCTCGGGCAGCGCCTTGCTGATCGCGCATCACGCCGATGTCACTTTCGGAAATGTTTCAGTCGTGCCCATCCCGGAGCACGGACAGTGAGGATGCGACCAAACCGCAAGACGTGCCGAACTCCCTCGCGCCGCCCGCGTCCCCAGAGATCGGCTTGGACAGCTGCGGCCCGGCGGAACGGGCCAATCGCCCAATCTTGGACGCAGCGTCCGCTGAGCAGTCGCGCACCGCCGGGCCGACGCCTGCAGGCAGTGTCAAAGTCGACGGCCCAATCTTTCTCGCACCTCTTTATCTTTCTCTTTCGTCAGGGTTTGTCCGGGGGGAGAGAAAGATTAAGAGAAAGAGGAAAGAGAAAGACTACGAGGCGAGAGAACGACTTTGACACCGCCGAGCCGACGCCTGCGGTGAGGGGGACTGGGACGGGATTCGTCTTTGGCGCTAACCTTTGGGTCCGCGGATCGTCTTTACCGGGATCCCCCATGAGGCCCAACGCCGCCACGAGCACCGTCCCCGCAAACCTCAGCGCCGTTTCGCGCGGTCGTCAGCTTGCCAGCCTCGTCGGAAGTGTCGCGCTCCTCGCGTTGCTGGGCTGGGTCGACTACGCCACCGGCTATGAATTGGGCTTTTTCGTTTTCTATTCCGCTCCGGTGGGCCTGACGGCGTGGTTTGCCGGCCGTTGGCCCGGGGTCGCAGTGGCTCTGGCGGCCTCGGTGACGTGGTTCCTGGCGGATCACTTCAATGGGGTGCATTACTCCGGCCCCTTCTACTTCTATTGGAACCTCACCATCCACTTTCTGGCCTTCGTGATCAACGCCGTGACGATTGCAAAAATCAAACTGGAGTTGGACTGCCGCCACCAACTCGCGGTGGAACTCCAACAGGCCCGATGCCTCCTGCAGGATCGCACCGCTGCGGTCTGTCCGATTTGTGGCAACCGGACCGACGCCGCCGACTCGCCCGCCCCGTGAGACCAGCGCCCCTGGGTCTCGGGGCCGGTTGCGCGCCCGGCGACTGATTCCCGCAAACGGGGGTTGAGCCCGTTGCCAGCGGAGATCGCCGCTCATCGCGCGGCTTGCCCTGCGACGCGTTTCGCCGTGATTGTCCCCGGTCCCGATGAACTCAATTTTCCGCAGGCCGCAAATCATCGGATTGCTGGTGGTGGCGGCGGTTCTGTGGGTGCTGATCAGCCGGGGGACCCGCCAAGCCACCTGGCTGCAGGTCGAGACGGGAGAGGAGATTGCCGTGGGCGGAACGGTTCCCGTTGCGATCACCCTCCCGGCGCCAGCGCCCGGTGCGTTCATCCGGTGCGACCTGCATTGGCGGGACGCCCGCCGGGTGCCACAAGGCATGCTGAGCACCGTCGGGGCCCAGCCCATCCGGGCCGGGCAACGGGTCTACCGCTTCAACCTGCCGGTGCCGGCTCGCTTCACCCCGGCCTATATCTATGGGGTGATCTATATTTCACCCACGGGCCGATGGTCGGATCGGACCCAAGTGTGCACCCTCGAACCCTTCGTCGTCGGCCCACCCAAGGTTAAGGCCGGGACCAACCGGCTGCACCGGGTCGCAGCGTACGATCAACCGCTGGGGCCGCCCCCCAAGCGGCCGGACTCGCGCGGGATGCGCTGGCTCAGCGCGCTGCTCTGGGCCTGCGCCGGGGCGTTGTGCGCCCGCATGCAGCTGCGACTGCGGGGCGTCGCCGCGGCCGGCCCGGCGAACGCCACCGTGCGACGCTGGACTTGGCTCACGTTGGCGTGCCTGCTGGCCGCGATCTGGGAAGCCTCGACGGCGGAAGCCCAGCTCGGGGAACTCTTGCGCCGGATCGCCGTCGCCCATGACTGGTACGAGCACCGGCGCCACCTGCAGGAAGTGCTCACCGTGGTCGTGGTGGCCGCGGCGACGGTGGTGGCGGCGCTGGCGTTGCGCCGGGACCACGCCCAACCCGTCGCGCTGGTCTTCTCCAGCGTGGATATCTACTGGACCGTCGCGGCCGTCAGTTTCATCTCCCTCCACGACGCCGACGCCTGGCTCGCCACGCCGCTCTACTCCCTCCCGATCGGGCAGGTGGTGAAACTGGCCGCCGCCCTGATCGCGGTCAGCGGCGCCACCCGCACCCTGGCGCCCGGGCAGAACCCGCCGGCGTAATGGCGATGCGGGTACGACCGCGGCGCCGCCCATCTTGGGGAACTTCGCCGTCGGTTTGATCTTACGCCTTCAGAATGCCGTCCCAGCCCTGACGGTACTTGGGCCGCTTGATGTAGGGAGCGGCTTCCGGCGCGTTTGTGGCGCGCAGGTTGGCGTAATCCCACTCGATCCGCTTCCCCGTCCGGTAGGCCACGTTGCCGAGGTGGTTCGCCTCGGTGGTCCAGCCGGAATACTGGAAGTTCGAGCCGGGCACGGGCCCCTGACCTTTCGCATAATTCACCCACTCCACCCAATGGCCCGGCGACCGCGGCAGGCTCTCGGGCGGCATCCGGAAGCCCTTGAACTTCTCTTCGGGCAGCAGTTTCCCGTTGCCCAGCAGCATGCCCTGGTCGCCGATGAGCAGGCACGAGCGTCCGCCCCACGCCGGGACCCAGCCGGGCGGTTTGCTGTCACCCTGGTGCCAGACCAGCTTGAGCGCCGGCTGGGAGCCAACCGCCGCATACTGGTACGTCGCGACCAACGTTGCGGGCGCGAGTTCCTGGTGCGGCACCCGCACATTGGGCGACATCGCTTCGACCGTCAGCGGGGCCATCGCCAGCCCGCCCTTCCCATCCGGCCGCTTGAGATCCAGCACCGTGTACGGCACGTCGTTGTCGTGGCTGCCGAGGTCGCTCATCGTGCCGTTGCCGAAATCCCACCACCGGTACCACCGCGGACCGGGGAAGTAGGTCGCATGGAACGGTCGCACCGGCGCAGGTCCGAGCCACAGGTCCCAATGATTCGTCGGCGGGACTGGCATCTCCTCCGTGAAACGATCAACGATCTGGATGCCGTTGTAGAAGCCGTGGGGCTTGTCGAATTTCGCGGCGGAGGCCGCATCCTGGAGTCCCCACGCGCGCTCGGCCCAGACGTGGACCTCGCGCACCGGGCCGATCACGCCGGTGTTCAGGATTTCCTTGATGGTGCGCCGCGCGGCCGAGGCATGCCCCTGATTGCCCATCTGCGTCGACAGGTGCGGGTATTTCGCGGCGGTCTCGCGAATGAGGCGGGTCTCCCAAATGTTGTAGGCGAGCGGCTTCTCGCAGTAGACGTGCTTGCCGTGCGTCAGCGCCAGGTAGGTGGCAAACACGTGCGTGTGCTCGGCCGTGGAAACCACGACGGCGTCGAAGTCGTTCGGACGGTCGAAGACGCGCCGGAGGTCGGTAAACTTCTTCGCCTTCGGATAACGCTGCGCGGCGGAGTCGATCGCGATCTGGTTCACGTCGCAAATGACGGTGACATTCTCGTCCGGGTGCGGGACCGCCGGCCCGCCGGTGTCGGACTTCCTCCCCCCGGCCTTCTTGCCCGCCACGACCGTGAGTTCGCCGAGGCTGGCGTTGGCCCGGCCGCCGCAGGCGATAAACGCTATGTTCAGCTTGTTGTTCAGATTCTGGCCCCGGAGGAAGGCGGGCGCCCCCGTGATCAATCCGGCCGTGGCCAGGCTCTGGCCGAGAAACTTGCGCCGCGTCATCGGCTGCGATCGGGTCGTATGGGTGGTGGTGTTTTTCATGGGGAGGGCTGCATCAGGACTGGGGTTGGACAAAAAGGGTCGGGCCGGCTCACTGGCCCGCCAGAATCAAATCAAGCCGGCGGCTGCGCTCTTCAAACGGGATGCTGGCATTGCTCTCGATCGTCATCCAGCCGTTGTAGCCGATGACCTCGAGCGCCTGACGCACCACCGGCCAGCGGACGCTGCCCTCCCGGATGTTCACCGATGCGCCGCGGCCGTCGGGATCGCCGGGATCGAGCCGGTAATCCTTCACGTGGATTTTGGCGATGAGCTGGTTGAGCGTGAGAATCCATTCCTCGGGCGGCGCAAATCGCACGTGATTCGCGATGTCGAAGTACGCCTTGACCCACGGGCTCTGGAACGACGCGACAAAGTGGCGGAAGATCTTCGGCTGGACCCACAGGTTGTTGCCGACGTTTTCCAGCGCGATGACAACCTTCGTTTTTTCGGCCAGCGGGATCAGGCGCCGGACGGCAGCCATGGAAGTGTCGGTGGCGTGGTTGTGCGCCTTGATGTAGTCCGCATAGGGCGCGTTGTCGCCGTAGACGACCCGCGTGAGGTGCCCGTTCTTCTCATCGAATTCGATCTGGAACTCCCAGGCGCGCGGTATCCGCAGCGTCGGGACCTGCGCCGCGCCCTTGCCGCTGGCGCCGATGCGGCAGGGCACGAGCAGAATGGTATCGGCGCCAAAGGCCGCGGCGGTGCGCAGCGCGGCCTGGCTTTCGGCAAAGGTCCGCTCGACCTCCCCCGGGTCGGGGCTGTTGAACTCGGCCCAGCCGTACAACACGGAGTGGATGCGCAGGCCGAGTTTTTCCGCGATGACCCGCGTCTTCGCGGCTTCCTCCGGTGACACGCCGCGATTGCCTTCCACGCCGTCGAAGCCGGCGTCCTTCATGCGCTTCAACTCGTCCTCGGTCGGCCGGCCAATGAGCGCCTTGTGCAGTTTCGTCCGGAAGGTCAGCGGTGCGGGCGGAGCCACCGGGGCAGTGGCGGCAGGGCCGCCTTTCCGTCGTCCACCCGGCACCGCCGCCGCGCCGACGCTTGCACCCAGGCCCAGACCGACCGCCGCCGCCGCCGCGGAGGTCGCAATGAAGTCACGCCGATTGATCGATTCTTTCATGGCAGGATCACGTTGTGGCCGCGTGCTTCCCACCCCCGTCCGAGAGCGGGCCGCGCCACCAGACTAACCGGGGGGATGGAGGTTGCTGCACGGCCGGCACGGGCTCCATCGAATTCTCCTCCGGCCCCGCCGTCAATCGGCGAGTGGATTCCAACTTCAGGGCGGGCGCATCTGTCGTTCGGCCGTGCTGCCCTCTGGGCGTAGCGCCGCGTCTTTGACCGGCGGGCGCCAGTCGAAGACTGGCGCTACGGGGAGGACCGACCCCGCTGCCACCCTCAACGTGGAGCGGCGCCCCTTCCGGGCACAAGCAGCTCGATTTTCCGACTGCGGCGGGACGCCTCCGCCAATCTCAAGGTCCCGCGCCCAGCCGATGGATCGTGTTCTCGAACGTTCCCGTCACCGCTTCGCCGCGGGGCCCCTTCAAGTCATACCGGACCTCCATCTGCCATACCGGTTCGATCTCCGGCAGCGCCAGGCGAAGCGTCCTGCCATCCGGCGACAACGTGGTCCCGGCGATCTTCAGCTGCTTCACGTTTTGCCGGGGCGATCCATATTTCTCGCTCCGGTGCAGCGACCAGGTCGTGACGCTGAGCTTGGCCCCTTCGCCGATCGAGGCGGGATCCAGCGGATCGGAAAACGTGATCTCCAGGCTGCCCTGGCGCGCGTGCAGGCCGACGGGGACATGCAGGGGCTTGCCCGTGGCACTGATCCGATAGAAACCGCCCGGCATATGCAGCTGGTCCGTCGCCCAGGCGGACATGCCGCACACAAACAGCTGCCCTGAGCCCGGGAGAAACCGCCCGCGCATGATCCCGGTGGGAAACTCCGGCAGCGGCAGGACCGCCACCCCACCCTGCTGCAAACCGCCGATTGTTTCGAACGGAACCACTTCGATGAAGCCGCGCCCGTAGGACAGGTTCAGCAGCTTCCCCTGCAGCGGACCCCACACCCCCGCAGGCACCCAGAGCAATTCCGCGGGCGAACGGTCGAATTGTTTGTCGATCCACGTCAGCGGCGGAAGCATGGCCGCGTCGCGCGCGTCGGCCGGGGCGCCGTAGCTCCACATGTTGCCGTAAAATCCGCCCGGCTTCACCCAGTTGATGCGATTCATCGGCATCCAAAACCCTTCCTGATCGGTGACGATGAAGCTCCCGTCGGGGTTGAGACAGACGCCGTTGGCCGCGCGAAAACCGTTGGCAAGAATTTCCGTCCGGGCACCGTCGGCGCTCACCTTGAGCAACGTGCCGTGCTGGGGCACCAGGGCGGTGCGGGCATGCCGGGCGCTCTTGGCGTAATAAAAATTTCCGGCGTCATCCGCCTGCAGGCCCATCGCAAATTCGTGGAAGTGCTCGGTGACCTGGTGATCGCTGTTGAAGCACGCGTAGAAATCGGCCTCCCCGTCGCCATTGAGATCGCGCAGGTGCACGATTTGATCGCGGCACGAGACGAAGATCTCGCCGTGGACGATCTTCAAGCCGAGCGGCTGAAAAAGGCCGGCGGCAATCCGCCGCCAGGTGACGGTGGCGTGGTCGCCGGCAATCCCGTCAACCCGCCACACCTCGCCGTCCCAGGTGCAGACCAGCGCGGCATCGGCGCCCGGCACAAAATCCAGGCCGGTCGTGCGCATCCAACTCTTGAGCGGGTTCGCCGCCCGCGCGGGCAACGCCAAGCTGTCCGCCACCAACGGGCCACCGGTCGGACCCCGGATGACGGCCGTCTCGATTTTTTCCGGCCACGACGCGGGTCCGCCATACGTGAAGGGCGTGAGGTCCGCGGGCTCCGGCACCTCCGCCGCGGGCTGGCCATAGGCCGCCGCCAGCCGCAGCGGCGTGAGGCGGGCCGGAATATGCACGACCTCAAAGCCGGCTTCAGTTTGCTGTGTCACCCCCGCCGGCGCCCGGAGCGTGATTGGCGTGCCGGCGTTGCCCAGCCTCACCGCCAGGTCCCGCGACGATATGCCAACATTGAGCGTGCGCACCACGGTCGGTCGCCCGCCCGCCGTCAAGGCGTAACCTTCCAGGACCGCGGCGTCGCCCACGGTGTAGGAAACCACCGTCCGGGCGCCTTGCCGGTAAAGACCGCGATAGCGACCCCAGGCCTGCGGCAGCGGACCGTAGGGACGTTGGTCGAGCCCCCGCAGCCGGGGATCGTCGAATTTGCCCGTGGCGGGATTCGCCCACCCCGGCACGTCGCCCGTCTCGGCCAGCAGCGTGCCGATCGTCCGCGGGCGCACCACGTGCTGCCCGTCGAAATTGATCGCATGCCAGTCGATGAAGCCCTCCCCGGTCCATACTCCCGCCACGCGCAGGGTGTCATGTTCGAACGCCAGCCAGGTACTCCCCGCCGCGACCCCACCCGGGCCCGGATCAAGTCGCAGCGCGATCGCCTTGTAGGCGAGATTGGCGTCGGGTGCGACGTAGTCCGGCGGGCTGCCCGCGGGTCGCTTCGCCTCGCGCCGGCCGGGGGACATGATCTCGAAGGTTCCGATGAGAAAACTGCCATAGTCCATCTCCCGCCAGGGCTCGCGTTTGACCGGGGCGGGCCCGTGGCTCGATCCTTGGGGGAGGCCGGCGAGATACGCCGGCGTCACCTCGAACCATTGGGCCCGGTTGTGCTCCTTCAGGAAATACTCCCGCAGGTAGTGGATCACGTCGTACTTCTCCTGCGGCACCAGGTCCACCTGCGGCAGCATCAACCGCCACCCGCGGGTCAGCGTTTGATAGATCGTGTACGGATCGTTGCCGTGTTGAAAAACGCCCTGACCGAAGCGCAACGAGGTGGGCAGCGTGCCCGGCACGTTGAGGTCCCCATGGCAATTCTGACAGATCTGCTGGTAGATCGCGCGGCCGCGGGCCAGCGACTTTACGTCCCAACCGCGGATCAACCCGGCGTGATCGATTTCCTGCTCGTAGGCCGGCAACGCCGACTCCGGCAGCAAGGGAGCTCCCGGCGGCAGACCGGCATCCAGTTGGGCGCCGAGCGGGAGGCTCGTGCAAAGGAGAAAGCCGAGATGAGGGGTGCGCAGGAATTTCACGGCGGTGGCGGGAAGGCGGGGTGCGGCCGCCGGCGACCGGGATGCTCCCAGTCGCCGGCGAACCTCGTCAAGGGAGGGAACGTTCCCGGTCCCGTCAACGCGATCTCCCGCCCCCTCCCCGCAAATGGGTGCAAGTGCGGGTTGGTGGTGAGGCCTGGGGGTGTAGCGCCGCGTCTCGGACGGGGGGGCGCCAGTCGACGACGGGCGCGACGGGAAGGACCGGGCTCAACGCCACCGTCAACTCGGAGATGCCCCTCCCCGCCCAACGGCTGCGCATCATTTCCCAAGGCATGCCGCACGCCGAACCCCTGGCTCATGGCAGGCGGCGCCGGGTCCACCGCGCCGACGCGATGTCGGTGCGACGGTCGAACTTCCCTGCGCACATCATGGTCTCCACCCAAGCGCAACCTCCCGCAGCGTCTGCCTCCACGCCGATTCCAAAATCCCACCCTCTCCCGCTCTCACGCGCCGGCAATTCCTCCGCCATTCGTCGGCGGCAACCGCCGCGCTCTCCGCCCCGCTGGAGCTGCCGTCGCATCTCTTCGGACCAAGCGCCCCGAGCAACAAGATCACCGTCGGCTTGATCGGCGCCGGCAACATCGCCACCGGCCACCTCGACACTCTGCTCGGTTATGCCGACACCGTGCGCATCCTCGGCGTTTGCGATGTGGATCGCGGCCGACGCGAGTCCGCCGCGGCGCGCGTCAACCGCGAGTATGGGAGCAACGACTGCAAGGCGTACGCTGATTTCCGCGAACTCAACCGCCGGCCGGAGATCGACGCCGGCTATATCTGCACGCCGGATCACCGGCACGCGTTGAACGGGATCGACGCCATGCGGCACGGCAAGGACATCTACATCGAAAAGCCGCTGCCCCTCACGATCGCGGAGGGGCGCGCCCTCGTCACGGTGGCGCACCAGCACGGGCGCGTCGTGCAACACGGCACGTGGCAGCGGTCGATGAAGCGTTTTCACGACATCGTGGCCTTTGTGCGCGCGGGCGGCCTGGGGAAACTCGACCGCATCGAGTGTCCCATCGGTCCCCACAATCGCCACGTCGGTGCCACCTGGCAGCCGGAGCGCGTGCCGGAGGGTCTCGACTGGGATATGTGGCTGGGCCCGTCACCGTGGCGGCCCCATCAATTCCCTGGGCTGCCACTACAAACGGCGTTACGATGCGCTGCCACACGAGCTATGAAGGCGGCGGCAACAATTCCGCCCGCTTCATCGGCGCACGCGGCTGGCTCGACATCGGCTATGCGAAGATGAGCGCTTCCGATCCCAAGCTCCTGCGGGAAATGCAGGGGGCGGACCAGCGCATCCAGTTTCCCTCGAGCAGCAATCACTACGACGACTTCTTCGCGGCCGTGCGCAGCCGGCAGCGCACCATCGCGGATGCCGAAACCGCCCATCGCACGACCACGGTGTGCAATCTCGGCACCATCGCGATGGCGCTCGGCCGCAAGCTGCGCTGGGATCCCGTGCAGGAGGAGTTGGTGGGCGACGAGATGGCGAACCGGCTGCGCCGACGCGCCCTGCGCTCGCCGTGGTTGCTGGCCTGAGCCGGGGCCGGTCCGTCGCGCGTAGCCGACCGCGCCCCCACCCGCCTCGTCTCGCGCCTACTTCCCGATCCGGCGCAGCTTTTCGATCGCCTGCCGTGAGAACTCGAAGTCGGTGCCCTTCTCCTCCTCGACAATGTACCACTCGGTCCCGGCCACTGTTTCCATGACGTTGAACAGTTCCTGATACCCGGGGCTGTCGAACGCCTTGTCGGGCGCTTCGCGCAGGTGCACGGTCTTCGCGCGGCCGGCGAATTTCTTGAAGTACACGATCGGGTCGACGCCCGCCTTGAGCGCGTGGCCGATATCGACCTGCATGTTGACCTCGGGCTTGAGCTGCTCGAACAACATCTCGTAGGTCATGCGGCCGTCGACCTTGTCGAAGTCGCCGCCATGACAATGATAGCCGACCAGCATCTGGTGCGCGGCGGCCTTGTCCGACCGGTCGTTGAGGAATTCCGCGAACTTCTTGATCGTCGCGGCCGACTGCATCTCGGCCTTCGCCGCCGCGATGTTGAGATACTTGTTGCCCAGGATCCGGTTGTTTTCGATCGTGGTCGCGAGATTCGCATCCTGCAGCGCGGCGACGCTGAGATGGATGCCGCAGCACTTGAGGTTGTGCTCGTCGAGCAGCGCCCGCAATGCGGTGGCGCTCCATTCCTTGCCGGCGCCGTCCTTGTAGACGGCCGGCGTACCCCGATAACCCCAAAACTCCACCCCCGCGTAGCCCATCTGGGCGAGGGTCTTGAGCGCGTTGGGGACATTCTTGACGAATTCCTGGCGCACGGCGTAGAGCTGGCAGCCGATCAAGATCTTGCCGGCAGCCGCACCCTTCTTGCCCTTGCGACCCTTGCCCTTTTTTTCGGCACCCCAGGTTACATGGCCGGCCGCACAGGCGGCCGCCAAACTCACCGTCAACTTCAGGAAATCCCGACGTAGTGTGTTCATCATGATGGTTGCTGTTCGCTAGAGACGTTTGAAACCCGGCGAAGGTTTACTCTTTCACCCGATGGGGATCAAGCACGTGCGCAAGGCGTTCGCGGCAGTGCCGGAGGTCCGCCCGCCGGCTTATACTCCCCACCCTTCCCGATACTTTGGACGCAGATAGTCGTTCGCCTCGGGGACGTTGGTGATGCGGAGGTTGGCCGCGTCCCACCTGAGCTTCTTCTGCGTGAGCAGGGCGATGTTGCCGAGGAGGATGGTTTCCGCTTGAGGGCCGGCGAAGTCGAAGTTCGAGCCGCCGGGCTCGCCGCCCTTGCAGGCCAGAATCCATTCCCGGTAATGGCCCGGCGACCGCGGCAGGGTCTTGGGCGGTTGCTGGTAGTTCCGCATCCGGGACTCGGGCAGCAGGCGACCATTGTAGAGAACCCCCTTGTCGCCGACGTAAATCGTCCCGCCCTCGCCGAGGCTGCGCTCCTCCTCCAATCCCTCGGGTCGCGCCGGCTTCAGCCCGCCGTCATACCAGTCGAGTCTGACGGGCGGCATCCCGGCGCGCGCGGGGAATTCGTAGCGGACAATGGACGCCACGGGATAGGTCTCCTTGAAGAGGGGGCTGGAGGTCGCCTCGATGGTGGTGGGCGGCCCGAGCTTGAGGGCGCGCTGGATCGGCGCGAAGGAGTGGCAGCCGATGTCGCCGAGGGCGCCGGTGCCGAAATCGTGCCAGCCGCGCCATTTGAAGGGGTGATAGGCAGGGTCGTAGGGCCGCTCCGGAGCCACGCCCAGCCAGAGGTTCCAATCCAGCGACGCGGGGACCGGCACCTTTCCCTTGGGCCGTTCCACGCCCTGCGGCCAGATCGGACGGTTGGTCCAGACCTGCACCTCGCGCACCGGCCCGATGGCGCCGGCCCACAGGTATTCGCACAAGACCCGCACACTCTCTTCCGCCTGGCCCTGGTTGCCCATCTGAGTGGCGACCTGGTGCCGGCGCGCGAGCTCCGCGAGTTGGCGCGCCTCCCACACGCTGTGCGTCAGCGGCTTTTGCACATAGACATGTTTGCCCATCTCGATCGCCATGCGCGCGATCGGATAGTGCATATGATCGGGGACGGTCACGGTGATGGCATCGATCTGCTCGTCCATTTCGCGCAGCATCACGCGGAAGTCCTGAAACCTGGGCGCCTGAGGGAACTCCTGGGCGATCCGCTTGGCGCGGGTCCAGTCGACATCGCACAGCGCCACGATGTTTTCCGAGCTGATCTCATGCACGTCGGTGGCGCCCTTGCCGCCGCAACCCACGCACGCGATGTTCAGCTTCTCGCCGGGAGCGATCTTGCGCGGAGTGCGCACCGCCGCGGTCTGGGCGGCCAGCGGGCCGGAGAGACTCATCATCGCGGCGACCGAGGCCGCGCTTTTCAACAACGTGCGGCGGGTGATGGATTCGTCCTGCATAAGTGAAGTCGGCGGCGCGCCTCCCACCTGCCGACACGGGACTCCCGGCGCCCCGCCGTCAATCGGCAAGTGGCGGCGGAAACATCCCGCCGGCGCCGCGACCGGGCGCAGCTGTCGTTTGCCGGTGATGCCGCTGGGAGTAGCGCCGCGTCTCTGACCGGCGGGCGCCCGGCGGAGACTGGCGCTACGGGGAGGACCGGGCTCAATGCCACCGTCAACCTGCAGCTGCACCCGCCGCGGTCCACGCCGCCGGACCCCGCTTGCCACGAGGACTTGGTTGCGAAATGAAACGGGGATGCAGATTCCCTCGCGACTCCCGCGATTCCTCCTCTGGGCCCTGCTTCTCCTGACGGCAGGTGGCGTCGCGGCCCGGGAATTCGCCGTCCCGACTCCCGCGGCGCTCACGGCCGCCCTGGCTGCAGCGGGCCCGGGTGACGTCGTGAAACTCGGCAAGGGCACCTGGTCCGATGTGCACCTTTCCGTCGACCGGGGCGGGACCGCGGGCCAACCCATCGAGATCCGGGCCGAGAGCCCCGGCGAGACCATCCTGACCGGCTCCTCCGAACTGAAGCTCAACGCCCCCCATGTGATTGTGGACGGTCTCTTCTTCTTCCACGGGGCGATCAAGAAAGGGTCCGTGATCGCGTTCAATTCCCACCACGGAATCGTCCGGAACACCGCCATCGTCGACTACAACCCCGTGGCGTTCGAGACGAAGTACTACTGGGTGTTCTTCCGCGGCGACCACAACCTGATCGAGCGATGCTACTTCAAGGGCAAGAACCACCTCGAGCCGTTGATCGGCAACGCCATCGAGGACAGCCGCCACAACGCCGTCCGCGGCTGCTATTTCAAAAACATCCCCTATGCGGACGGCAACGGCCGCGAGGACATCCGGGTCTGGGGCTCGGGGAAGTTCGATGCCGAAGACCGCGACGGGGCTTACTTCACCATCGCGGGCAATCTCTTCGAGCGGGCCGACGGCGAGGGCACGGAGATCATTTCCCTCAAGTCGAATTACAATCAGGTGCTCAACAACACGGTGATTGCCACCCGCGGTTGCCTCAACATCCGGCAGGGAGCCCACAACCTGATCCAGGGCAACGTCATCCTCGGCCGGGGCGCGGAGCGGGCGGAGGGGCTGCGCATGTCCGGCCTGCACAACACCGTCGCGGGCAATTATGTTTCCGATTGTGACTTCGGCATCCGGGTCTCCTGCGGCGAATACGTCGCCCAGGCCCTCACGACGGACTACGAACCCAAGCTCAAGGACGGGGCGAAGGGCAAGACCACCCGCGACGGCGTCATCGCGACGTATCCGCCGGTAAAGGACCTGACCCTGCGCGACAATATCATGGTCGGCATCCGCGGTGCCGATCTGGAAATCGGCTTTGGCTACAAGAAGCACTGGCCCCAGGCCCAGCTGGTGCTGCTACCCGAGGATTGTCTCATCCAGGGCAACCGCTTCGTTCGCCCCCGCGGGGGTGATTCCGTGATCGGAACGATGCCCGAAACGGAGCCGCCGCTGGACCAGCTGCGTTTCCTGCCCAACCGCTACGAGGGCAACGTCCTCGTCGGGGGCGAGAACATCTTTGCCCCCGCGGCCGCGGGCTGCCGGAGCGAGCCACTACCGACCGCCTGGACCGAGGCCGCGGAATTGGCGGCGTTCAAGGTGCTGGGTCCCGCCGAAGTCGGACCCGCCTGGGTGATGGCCTTCCGCTCGGCCGGACGGTTTCCGATGGAAGACGACACCTCGTGCTATCGCGAGTCAGCCGCGCCCGCCAAAACGCGGAAGAAGCCGAAGAAGTAGCGCCGACCGCAAACCTTCACCGGGTGGTTTTGGGCGCTGCGCCCACGGCCGCGTGCAATTGCCGGCTCAAGGCAGCCACGACGGACGCTTGCGCGGGCTCCCTGGCCAGATTCCGCCACTCGTGGGGATCGGCCTGATGATCGTAGAGTTCGACGCCGGCGCCGCCGCCTTTCCATTCGGTGTAGCGGTAACGTTCCGTGCGCAGGCTGTAGCCGCCTTGCCGCACGAAGGTCAGCGCCGTCGTCTTGGCGGCGGGCATGGTCACATCGAGCAATTGGGCGCGCAGGCTTTGGCCGGGACTGGCATGCGGCATCTTCGCGCCGAGCAAATCGCACAGCGTCGGATAGACATCCACCAACTCCACCGGCAGGGGATAACTCCGCCCGGCCATCTTTGCGCGCGGCACGGCGATGATGAGCGGCACCCGGCAACCCTCTTCAAAGAGCGTGGTCTTGTGCCAGTGCCCGTGCTCGCCGAGGTGAAAGCCCTGGTCGCCGACGAAAATGATGATGGTGTTGTCGGCCAGACCCTGCGCCTGCAGCGCCGCGAGCAGGATGCCCACCTGCGTATCGATGAAACTCACCGCGGCGTAGCGCGCCTGGGTGTAGTGCCGGGCATCGCTCTCCGGGATGAAATTGAAACGGGGCGCCTGCTGCTCGAAGGCGATCGGCGGAATGTCGTCGCGATCCCCCGCCGGGACCAGGGGCAACTGGATCGCTTCCGGCGGGTAATAATCAAAATACTTCTTCGGCGCCACCATCGGCGGATGCGGGCGATAATAACCCATCGCCAGAAACAGCGGTTGGCCGGTCTGGCGGGGATCCCACTCGCCCATAAGGCGAATCGCTTCCCGCGTGCCCACGCCGTCCGAAAACTCCTCCTCCGGCGCCTCCCCGGCCAGCCATGACGGGGTGACCCCCAACCCGCCCTCGGGCGAGGTGCGGTGAATCGCCGCTTCGGTTTCCGGTCGCACATCCCATCCGGTATTGTTGATCGCCACGTCCCACGACTTCGGATCGTCGTCACCCGCCTGGCCGATGCCACCGGGGATGCCCATGTGGTAGATCTTGCCGACGCGCACGGAATAATATTCCTGCTGCCGGAGCCATTGCGGCAGCGTCACGATGTCGGGCAATTTCTTGCGGAAGGCTTCATTGCGGACGACACCGGTTTGCCAGGGATGGAGCCCGGTGAGCATCGAGGTCCGGCTGGGTCCGCAGGTCGGCAACTGGCAATACGCCCGATCGAAGCGCACCCCGCGCGCCGCCAAGGCATCGAGGTGGGGTGTGCGGGCCGCCGGATCACCGTAGCAGCCCAGGCGCGTGTCGAGGTCGTCCGCGTAGATCAGCAGCACGTTGGGTCGCGTCACCGGCGACCCCTCCGCGGCCGACAAAACGCCCAGCAGCATCACACCGGCTCCGCCCAGGGACCGCCATCTCGTTTTCATCTTCACGGTGTCAGCGCGCGGTCAGATCCGCGCCGAGTGTCACCGCTTTCCCCTTGGGCAGATTCACCGTCACGACGCGATCAGCCAGCCGCAGCGTCACCGGCCCCCCTCCGGCCGATACCAGCGTCGCTTCGCTCAGCCGGCCTTGCTTCCAGCGCAGGCCAACGATGACGCCGCCGCGGGCGCGCAACCCGCGCACCGACCCCTCGGGCCAGGCCGAGGGCAGGGCCGGCAGCAGATCCACCTCGTAACCACCGTTCGGCGTCCGCAGGTGACTCTGTAACAGCATTTCGGCGACACCGGAGCAGGCGCCGAAATTCCCGTCGATCTGAAAGGGCGGATGGTTGTTGAACAGGTTGGGCAGCGTTTTGTCTTTGAGCAGATTGGTCAGCAATTTCAGGGTGCGGTCCCCATCGCGCAGGCGCGCCCACAGGTTGGTCTTCCAGCCCAGCGACCAACCGGTCGCCCCGTCGCCGCGGCGGTCGAGGCTCTTGGTCGCGGCCGCGAACAAATCGGGCGTGGCGGCGGTGACCATGCTCCCGGGATAGATGCCGAACAGGTGCGAGACGTGCCGGTGTTGCGGGTCTCCCTCCGCGTAATCTTCGATCCACTCCTGGATGCCGCCGGTGCGGGCGCTGATGCGGACCGGGGCCAGCCGCGCCAGGGTCGTTTCGCACTCGGCGCGGAACGCGGGATCAGCGTCGAGGATGCGACTCGCCTCGATGCAGGCACTGAGCAGATCGTGGATGATCATCAGGTCCATCGTGGCGCCGTAGGTGAAGACATGCCGCTCACCGTTGGGCAGGATGAACTTGTTTTCGGGCGAGTGGGAGGGGTTGGTCACCAGATGGCCGGCGGCCGGGGTGCCGGCCGGGGCTTCCACCAGCGTGTCGATGATGAATCGCGCCGCGCCCTGCATCAGCGGCCAGCCGCGCTGCCGGAGGAAATCCCGGTCGCCGCTGAATTGGTAATGCTCCCACGGATGCAGGGCCAGCCAGGCCGCGCCCAGGGGCCAGATGCCCTGCGGCCCGTCGGCGGGCGCCGTGAAGCCCCAGGCGTCGGTGAGGTGGTGCACCACCCAGCCCCGGGCGCCGTAGAGGACGTGCGCCGTGCGCTCGCCGGGCTGCACGAGGGCCTCCATCAGATCGAAGAGCGGGGTGTGCAGGTCGGCCAGGTTGGTGGTCTCCGCCGGCCAGTAATTCATCTGGAGGTTGATGTTCGTGTGAAAGTCGGCGTTCCACGCCATCTTCATCTTCCAGCCCCACAGGCCCTGCAGGTTCGCGGGCATGCCGCCGGGCCGGGAACTCCCGATCAGAAGGTAGCGGCCGAATTGGAAGTGGGTCGCCACCAGACCGTGGTCCGCCACCCCGGTCTTCTTCACTAGGGCCACGCGTTCATCCGTGGGCAGGGCGGCGACCTCCGGCGCGACCGGGCCCAAATCGAGCGCGACGCGTTGGAAGAGGCGCTGGTGATCCGCCACGTGGGCCGCCTTGAGCACCGCATAGGGTTTGGCCATGGCCCGGGCCACGGCCGCCTGGCAGATCGCGCCGGGATCAATTGCCTCCACCGCATCGGTCAGGTGCGCCAGACCCGGATAGCTGGTGGCGCCGGCCATGATCAGCGTAACGGTATCCGCCCCTTTCACCGCCAGCCGGCCCGCGGCGGTTTCGACCGAGCCGCCGGTCGCCACCGCGGTGAGACGGGCCGCAAAGCGCAAACCCCGGGGTGTGCCCTTCTCGTCGCGGCAGTCGACGCGACCCAACAGCACGAGGCTGCGCGGATCGTCGGTGGCCGCCGCACAGGTGGCGTCTTGTGACCGCTTGAGCGCCGCCACGAAGGTGATGGCACCAGGTTTCGACGCTGTGAAGCGCACGACGATCACGCCATCCACAGCGGTGGCAAAGGCCTGGCGCGTGAACGTCACCCCGCCGTGCGCATAGGTGGTGGTGGCCAGCGCCTCGTTCAGGTCCAGGCGGCGCTGATACGCCGTGACTCCGGTCAGGTGCGGAAACTCCAGACACAAATCGCCCAGCGGTTGGTAGGATTTAATCCGCGAGGGCACGCCCATCATGGTCTTGCCGGCCAGGTCGACCGCCAACTGATTCTGGCCGGCGAACAGGAGCCGCCGGATTTCAGGCAATGCCTTCAGCCCCTCCGGATTGGCGGGATCGAGCGGATACCCGTCCCAGAGCGTGTCCTCGTTGAGTTGCAGGCGCTCGTCCGCCACGCCGCCGAAAACCATGGCACCAAGCCGGCCGTTGCCGATGGGCAGGGCCTCCTCCCAGACGCTGGCGGGGCGCCGGTACCAGAGCGTGAGCGGCGGGCCGGGAGCGGGCGCTGCGCTGGCGGGATCAATCACCGCCCGATCGAACCAGGCGGACTCGATGCGCGTCCGGGTGGTGGCCGGCGTGGTTTCGGGTGGGGGCGACTTGGTGGCGGCGGACAGCGACGTCATCAGTCCGAGCACAAAACCGCAGCCGCTCAGGAGCTGCGGTCGCCGAAGAAGGGACGCAAGGCACGACATGCCCGGCAGCCCAGCAAGTTTCCCCAGCCGTGGCGAACCCCAACCCATCTTCGGTCCGGTTTTTTCAGCCGAGGGTTTGTCGACTCCGTCCCCCCAGCAAAACCGCCGAACCGAGGCGGCGGCCTATTCGCCGTTCTTCTTTTTCTTGCCGCCCTGTTTACCACCCCGGTGCTTGGGTTCAGGCGTGATGGGGAGCGGCAGGTTGATGCCAAACTCGTAGAGCGTGCCCTCGCCCCGAAACTGCGAGGCGCCGTTGTCGCCCATGAAGGCGATCAGGGTGTTGGCCGCCAGGCCCCGCTTTTCCAATTCGGCCATGACCTGGCCGAAAAAGACATCGAAGTGCGCGATCTCGTCGTAGCAGCGCGCAAAATCCTCCCGCGCGAGTTTCGGGTCCGGATAGTGGGCGGGCAGTTTGAGCTTCGTCGGCTCGTGTTTCTGCGGGCCGCGCGTCGTGAGCGGGCGGTGGGGGTCGTTTGAGCAGAGTTGCAGGAAGAACGGCCGGTCCTGCGGCTTCAGACCGGCGCCACGGACGCACCGCCTATCGCGCCACCACCAGAATGCTGAACGAATCCGGCACCAGGGCGCCGCGGCCGCCGCCTTTCTTCTTCTTTCCTCCGGAGGTTCCACCGCTCGACGCGGCAGCCGGCGGACCGTATTCGGCGGAAATCAGCAGGATGCGCTGGGTCTTGCTGTCGAGCGTGCAGGTCTTGGCCCCCGTCTTCGTGGCGACGTTCTGCGTCACCGTAAAAGTGGTCGGGCTGGTTTCCTTGATCACGGTCAACGTGCCGTCCCGGTTCGAACTGTAGGCCTCCATCGTCGCCGGATTGAAGATCGCCCCGTCGGTGCCCGCCCCAATCGGCAGGGTGGCGAGAATCTTCCCGTCGGCCGCGCTCATGATCACACACGTCGCCGGATCCCGGCAGCACGCAAACAGCACGCCATTCTGCGCGTCGAGCGCCAGGCCGGCCGGCCCGCCGCCCTTGCCGGCCAAATCGTATTGGGTCACCAACTTCATCGCCACCGGATCGACGACCGCCACCTGATCCTTGTCCTCGAGGTTGATATAGACGCGGCCCCGACCGTCGCTGGCCGCCTGCTCGGGCGCGCCGCCCAGGTCGAAGGTACCAACAATCGCGCCGTCCTTCGGATCAATCACCGTGACATTCGGAACCCGGTGGCTGAGCACATACACGCGCTGGGTCGCAGGCTCGAAAAAAATGCCATCGGGGCTGCCTTGCACCGGGATGCTCTTCAGCGTCTCCAACGTCCGCGTATCCCACATCAACACCGGGTTGCTGCTGCTGAACCCGTGGTTCAACCCGGGCGCGACGATGGCGCCGCGCGCCCCCTTGGCGTCGGCAATCACGCCCTTGGGCGCCAGCGAGTCGAGGTCGAACACCGTCACACGATCCCCCCGCGGGATGTAGAGATTCCGTCCCGCGACATCGGCGAAGACATAGTCGAAGCCGCCCGCGCCGCCCACCTTGGCGGTTTGGACCAATCGGTAGGGGCCGGCTCCGGCGGAATAAGCCACGGTGGTGGCGCAACCCAGGGCAACCGACACGAGGACGGAACGTAGGTGCATCGTAACCGGGTCTGACGCATCCGCCCCGATGGAGATACTGAAAACACGAAATATACCCGCGGCTGGCGGCACCCGCCGCCTCCGCCAATCCGCTTGGAAAGCCTGATAACACGCTCGCCTTTCGGCCGGATCCTCGGACTTGCTTGGCGCTCCGTCATGCCGCCCCTCCTCCTCCCCCAGCGCACCGTCACCCGTCCCCGTCACGCGTCCCGGCTGATCCGGCGAGCCTTGCCGGTCAGCCTGGCCAGCGCCGTCCTGGGGACCTTCGGGACGCCGCCCGCACGCGCCGCAGGCGTACCCGAACCGTTGTGGGCTTACGGATTTCCCACGCCCCCCGCGCCGGGGGACACGGCGAAACCCCAGGGGACACCCTCGCGCAAATTGCGTCCGAACCAGGACCCCGCCGAGCAGCTCAAGCCCATGAGCGTCGAAGGCAGCACGGCCTCCTACTCGCGGGTCGACATCCGCGATGGCTCCCACGTCATCGACTGGTTTCCTGGCGACCACCCGCCGATGATTCCCATCATCTACCACGGCCCGGCAAGTCTGGGCGACGCGACGTGGGGTTGCGGTTCCTGCCATCTGCCGAACGGCAAGGGGCGGCCCGAGAACGCTCCCGTTTCGGCACTGCCCGTGGCCTATTTTCTCCGCCAATTGGAAGACTACCGCAACGGGCTGCGCAAGTCGGCCGATCCCCGCAAACCCAACCCGGTCACCATGGCCAACCTCGCCAAGGCCATGAGCGCAGAGGAAATGACGGCCTCCGCGGAGTTTTTCGCCGCCATTCCCTGGACCCCGCGGACGCGGGTGATCGAGACCGACCTCGTGCCGAAGACGAAGATCGTGGGCAATCTCTACCTCGCGATCGAGGAAGCCCGCACCGAGCCGATCGCCGGGCGCATCATCGAAGTGCCGGAAGACGAGGAGCAGACCGAGGTCCGGCGCAACCCGCGCGCCGGCTTCGTGGCCTACGTGCCCGTGGGCAGCATCAAGCAGGGCGAAAATCTGGTGACCACGGGCGGCATGAGCATCGCCGACGGCAAGATTGTGCCGGGGAAAACGATCATGTGCGCGACGTGCCACGGCCCGGATCTGATGGGGCTCGCCGACGTGCCGGGCATCGCCGGCCGGTCGCCAAGCTACCTCGTGCGCCAGCTCTACGACCTGCAGCAGGGCGCGCGCAAGGGTGCCTCGGCCCCGCTGATGCAGCCGGTCGTTGCCCAGCTGACCAACGAGGATTTCGTGGCCATCGCCGCCTACGTCACCTCGCTCGTGTCGCCGAAGTAGGCGCGGATCAGCGCCGGCCCGGCGGACGCTGGCTCGCCTCGGCGGCTTCGCGGCGTTTCTGCTCTTCGCGCAGCCGCACCCGCTCTTCCGCCGGCACGGCAAACACCGATTTACCGTCGAGCACGCACCCGCGGCGCCCCGGCACGCAGTCCGTCTTCAAGCGCAGGCAATGCTCGTCATCCGGACAGAAATGGGGACAGGAGAAACTCATGCTGGGGCGGAGACGATCATCTGCCTGATCTTGTTATATCAATCGCCTTTTTGTTTTGAATTTTTGGTAGGGCGCGGACTCCGCTCCGCGCCGAGGTCACCGACCGAGTTTCATCACGATCCTGCGGCGGCGAAGGGACTCGCCGCCCTACCCATGGGGCGACGATGGCAAGTCCAAATGCCAAGCGAAGTTGGTGTTCCGCCTCGACCCGGCCGGGGCCAAACCGCCGCGTCAGAATTTCGCGTGCTTCAACAAAAAATCCACGATGGGCGTCGGATCCTTGAGGCTGTGCGGATGATGATCGACGCCGGGTTTCAGAATCACCTCGATGGTGCCGCCCAACTCCCGGTAGCGCTGCTCCAGGATCGCCGTGTTTTCCGCGAACGGCACCGTCTGGTCGGCGTCACCACACACCGCGATGATCGGCACTCCGGCCCTGGCCACGGTGACCACCCGATCGAGGGGGTTGCCGCGAAACTGCGTGACCGAAGCTTCCGTCAGTCCGTACGCCTCCAAGCAACCGGCCCACTCCTTCGAGTCGCGGTTGCGACCGGGCCAGCTGCGAATGTCGAGCACCGGCGCATCGAGGTAGAGGGCGGCCACCCGCGTGGGGTGGGCCACGGCGAAGTTGAACGCGTAAAGCCCCCCGCGACTGAAACCCTCGAGCACCACGCGCTGTGCCAGGCCGAACCGGACCACCACATGGGCGTAGAACTGCCCGAACAACCCGATCGCCTTCGGCGCGCCGTACATGTCCTTCGCGTCCATGTAGGCGACGTGCCAGCCGCGCGCCAGCAGCGCCAGATCCGCCTGGGGCTCATGGCCGAAAAACTCCGTGCGCCAGATCCACGGCTTGCCCGCCGCCACCTGCTGCGGGAACACCACCAGGCAGGGCCGGCCCGCCACCTCGAAATCGACCCGCCCAAATCCATTCCACTGCGACTGCAGCAAGACCGGGGCCGCCCCGACGCTATCGGCGCGCCCGCCGGTCGTCAGGGCCAGCACGGCCAATCCAAGAAGCAAAAAACGTGGAGCATACACGGGACACGGAACTTCTCCGGATGCCTCCGGAACGCAAGGGCGAAGGCCACCCCCCGCACCCCAGGCTGGATTTTCGCCGGGCATCGCCCACAGTCGGCCCGCCCATGGCCAAGGTCTACTTCTATTACGCCGCGATGAACGCGGGCAAAAGCACCGTCCTGCTCCAGTCGAGCTATAATTACCGGGAGCGCGGCATGCGCACCCTGCTGTTCACCCCGGCGATCGACAACCGCTACGGCACCGGCCGCATCGAGTCCCGCATCGGCCTGCGCTCCGGCGCCATCTCCATCGGCGCCGCCGACAACATCTTCAAGCGCATCCAAACCGAACACGCCGGCGAGCCGGTCGCCTGCGTGCTCGTCGACGAGGCGCAGTTTCTCAGCACCGAACAGGTCTGGCAGCTGAGCGACGTCGCCGACTCCCTGGAAATCCCGGTGCTCTGCTACGGCCTGCGGACCGATTTTCAAGGCCGGCTCTTCCCCGGCAGCGCCGCCCTGCTGGGCCTTGCCGACGATCTCACCGAGCTCAAGACGATCTGCCATTGCGGCCGCAAGGCGACGATGAACCTGCGCGTCGACGCCTCCGGCCACGGCGTCAGGGAGGGGGCCCAAATTGAAATCGGCGGCGATGATCGCTACGTCGCGATGTGCCGCCGCCACTTCAAGGCGGCGCTCAACGGCGCCACCCCGACCTGAGCGTGTCATGCCGGATTTTTCCTCCGTCGCTCGCGAATCGGCTGGTGGGCGGGGTGCCCTCACCCCGCAGGTTTCGGCCTGGCATGCGATGGCTCGCGGGGTGAGGGCACCCCGCCCACATCGTTCCGGGCTCCCGCGAATCGACGCGACCCTGTGGTCCCGCCCCCTCCCCTGGCGATGAACCGTCCCTTACCGCCGGGCTGGCGCCCGTTCCGCCGGCTCGCCCTCGCAGGCCTCTTCCTGCACCTACTCCCTCACTCCATGGCTTCCTCCCACCTGATCTTCCTCGGCACCTATACCCGCTCCGGCACCAGCCAGGGCATATATTCCGTCCGGCTCGACGGCGATGCGGGCGCCCTCAGTCCGCCCGTCGTCGCCGCGCCGGCCGTCGACCCCGCCTGGATCACCCTTTCGCCCGACCGCCGCTTCCTGTTCGCGATTCACCCTTCGCCCGGCCAGGCCCTCGCCTTCACCGTCGACGCCGCCGCCGGCCGCCTCCTCCCCCGCGCCGCCCCCGCAGCGCCGGTCCGCGCCGCCCCGCCTTCGCACCTCGCCGTCGACGCCACCGGTCGCACCCTGCTGGCCGCCAACTACGCCGAAGGGTACGTCTCCGCCATTCCGATACGACCCGACGGCTCCCTCGGCGAACCGCACCGCCTCGCCCATGCGGGCCGCAGTGTGCATCCGACGCGGCAGGACAAGCCCCACGTCCACTCCGTCACGCCGTCGCCCGACAATCGTTTCGTGATCGTGGCCGATCTCGGACTGGATCGAATCTTCACCTACGCGCTCGACCCGATCGCCGCCACCCTGACCCCCGCCGCGCCGCCCTTTGTCGCCACCGCGCCCGGCGCCGGCCCGCGCCACTTCAAGTTCGGCCGCGATCCCCGGCACGCCTACGCCATCAACGAACTCGCCAGCACGATCACGGCGTACGCCTACGATCCCCGGAACGGCGGCCTCGCCGCCCGGCAAACCCTGACGACCCTGCCCGCCGACTTCACCGGGCCCAACACCACCGCCGAGATCCGCGTCCACCCCAACGGCCGCTTCGTCAATGGCTCCAATCGCGGCCACGACAGCCTCGCCGTTTTCGCCGTGGACGCCGCGACCGGTGACCTCGCGCCCATCGCGATCGTGCCCTCCGGCGGCAGGAACCCGCGGAACTTCGCCCTTTCGCCCGACGGGAAATGGCTGGTTTGTGCCCATCAGGACACTCCCTTGCTGACCGTCTTCCAGGTCGACCCCACCACCGGTCGGCTGGCCCGCACCCCGCACACCGCCAACGTCCCAAGTTGCGTTTGCGTTCTGTTTTGCGACTGATGACACCGCCGCTGACCCGGACCCTTCCGGGCACGATTGCTTCTGGCCGTGCTTTCCGGCCATAACCCCTCCTACTGACCGAAGCCCTTTGACCAACCCTCCCTTATCACGCATGCATTCGCCCCCGGCACGTTGACTCGCCGAATGCGCGCCGGCACATTCATCCCCTTTTTAACATGGTCAGCCCAAACACCCCCGATTCCCCCAGTGGCGCCGAGCCCCCGGCCCGCCCGCCCCAATCCATTCAGGACGTAGTCATCCGACTCGCCGGCAACTCGCAGGATGGCATCCAGTCCATCGGCGGTTTTCTCGCCCGACTCGCCGGACGCAGCGACCAGGACGTGATGACGTACATGACGATTCCGTCCACCATCTCGGGCGGACCTTCGATCTTCCAGGTGCGCATGGGCACCGGCGAAATCCTCTCCTCGGGTGATCGCGCGGACATGCTCGTGGCGTTCTATCAGCACAGCTACGACGCCCACATCGGTTCGCTCCGCCCGGGCGGGGTGCTCCTGTACGATTCCGATCACGTCAAACCCAACGCCGAGGATCATCGCTTCACGCAGGTGGGCATTCCGATCACCTCGGGCACCGTCGAGTCCGTCGGCGGCACCGCCAAGGACAAGGGCAAGAACATCTACGTGCTCGGCATCATTGCCCGGCTCTTCGAACTCGACCTCGCCAAGCTGGCCGCCCTGGTCAAGGAGCGCTTCCGCTCCAAGGGCGAGGATGTCGTGCGCAACGCCATGCTCGCGTTCGACGCCGGCTACGCGTGGCCGCAGAACAATCTGCGCGATCTGTTTTACCGCTTTGAGGCCATCGATCGCGTCACCTCCGGCCGGCCGCAAATCACCCTCGATGGCAACAGCGCCGTCGCCTACGGCCTCATTGCCGCCGGGGTGCGTCATGGCGCCGCCTACCCCATCACACCGTGGTCCTCCATCATGGAAATCCTCCGGGCCGAGCTGCCCAAATACGGCGGCATCTTCGTCCAGTGCGAGGATGAGATCGCCGCGATCTCGACGGCCCTCGGCTTTTCCTACACCGGCCAGCTCGCCATCACGGGGAGTTCCGGCCCGGGCTTGTCCCTCAAGATGGAAGCCCTCGGCTGGGCCACCATGGCCGAGATGCCCCTGATCGTCGTCAATGTGCAGCGGGGCGGCCCCTCGACCGGGCTGCCCACCAACGTCGAGCAGAGCGACCTGATGCAGGCCATCTACGGCAGCCACGGCGACGCGCCCCGCGTGGTCCTCGCCCCGAAAAACGTCGAGGACTGTTTCTACATGGCCATCGAGGCCGCCCGCATCGCCCGCGCCTATAGCACGCCGGTCATCATCCTCACCGATCAGGGTCTCTCCTCCCGCATCGAGGTCTTCGATGAGCCCGACCTCGCCCGCATCATGGTCGACCCCAAACCCGATCTCTCCGAGCGCGGCGCGGACTTCAAACCCTATCCGCTCGACGGCCTGACGCATCACGCTCCCGCCGGCAGCAAACTGGCCTCCGGCAAATACCCGACCGTCACCGGCCTCGAGCACGACGAATGGGGGCACCCGACCGGCAGCGGCAAACTGCACATGCAGATGACCGCGAAGCGCCGCGAGAAAATAAAGGCCCTCGCCGCGACCCTCCCGCCGCCGGAACTCGTCGGCGATCCCACGGGGGAGGCGCTCATCGTCACCTGGGGTTCGACCTGGGGTCCCGCCCGCGAGGCCCTCACCCGCATCCGCAAGGTCGGCGTCAAGGCCGCCCATCTCCACCTCGGCTACGTGCACCCGCTCCCCAACGGCCTCGAGGAAATCTTCAAGTGCTATCACCGGATTGTCGTCGTGGAAATGAACGACCAGGGCCTCTACGGCTTCGGACAATTCGCGACGTTGCTGCGCGCCCGCTATGCGAATCCGGCGATCGTCAGCGTGACGAAGACCGACGGCCTCACCTTCCAGGTGCGGGAAATCGTCGCCAGCATCTCGCAGCACATCGAGAGCCGGGACCTCGACGCCTCCCTCGGCGCCGCGTCGCACAGCAACCTCGCCAAAGCCTGAACTTCGCCGCGCCTCGCCCCCCTCCTTTCCAACTCATTTTGCCATGTCTTCCGCTGTTGCCACCCCTCCCCTGCCCGCCGGCGCCCCCTTGACCAAGAAGGCGCTCACCGCCGACCACCCCACCTGGTGCCCGGGCTGCGGTGATTTCGCCGTGCTCGCGTCGTTCTACCGCGCCCTCGAGAAACTCCAGTATCCGCAGGAAAAGATCGTGACGTTCGCCGGCATCGGCTGCTCGTCGCGCTTTCCCTATTTCGTCAACACCCACGGCGGCCACTACATCCACGGTCGCTCCGTGCCGTTCGCGGCCGGCATCAGCCTCGGCAACGACGACCAGCACGTCTTTGTCTTCGGCGGGGATGGCGACGGCTTTTCCATCGGCGGCAATCACCTCGTCCATGCCGCGCGCAAGAACGTCAACCTCACCTACGTGATCATGGACAACTTCGTCTATGGCCTCACGAAGAAACAGACGTCGCCCACCTCCCCCATCGGTTTCAAATCCAAGACCGATCTCACCGGCGCGGTCGACCAGCCCATCAACCCGATGCGCACGCTCGTCAACAGCGGGGCCAGCTTCGTGGCCCGTAGCCATGCCACCCAGGTCAATCACATGACCGAGATGATGCTGCGCGCCGCCCGCCACAACGGTTTCTCCGTCGTCGAGATTCTCTCGGAATGTGTCGAGTTCTATGATGGCGCCTTCGATGCCGCCATTCCCCGCAAAGGCGGTACCTGGACGCTGATCGACGAGAAGAAACACGACGGCACGCCCGAGGACGCCAAACGCCACGACGTAACCGACGAGGTCGCGGCCTTCGCGCTCGCGGGCCAGCCCTGGCCCGGCCTGTTTGGCGTCTTCTACGAAAACAAGGAGCGTCCCACCAAGAACGCGTTGGAGGCCGGGCTGATCGCCAAGGCCCGCGAACGCACCAAAGGGGCCAGCGACCTCGACGTGCTGCAGGCGACCTTCGCCCGCCTGCGTTGATCCTGCCGGGTTCTGCCCCGACAACCCGCGCCTTTCAGCGCGGGTTTTTTCGTCTCCGGTCAGTTCCGCCGGCGTAGGAGCGGCTTTACGCCGCGATTCGACGCGCGCCCATCGCGGCGCAAAGCCGCTCCTACCGTCGGCCGCGAACCCCCGCACGCCGGGCCGAACCTCTCATTTCTGTAATGCTCGCGCAAGCGTGGGGACAACATCCCGTGCGATAGTCACGGCGTCACTCCACCACCATGAATATGAAATCCAACTCTCTCTTCAACCGCCGGCAGGCCCTCTGGGTTGCGGGTGTGCTCGCCCTGGCGGGCGCGTTCGCCGCCGGCGCGCAATCTGTCAGCTCCGACTCCAAGCCCACCGTCGCCGTCAAGCGCGACGCCCAAGCCGTCAACCGCGGCACCCTCGAAGCCGCCAGCTTCTCGGCTGTCGTCAAGCGCGTGGCGCCGAGTGTGGTGAAGATCACCACCGTCACCAAGGCGAAGCGGGTCGCCGCCCAAGGCGGCCAGCTCCCGCCCGGTCTCGACAATCCGATGTTCCGCCAGTTCTTCGGCGACCGTGGGCCCCAGATGCAGCAACCCGAACAAAACGGACTCGGCTCCGGCGTCATCATCAGCACCGACGGCTACATCGCCACCAACAACCACGTGGTCGACGGGGCCGACACCGTCACCGTCGCCCTCAATGACGGGCGCGAACTCACCGCCAAGGTCGTGGGCCGCGACCCCCAGACCGACATCGCCGTCATCAAGGTCGACGCCGCCGATCTGCCCGCCGTCACCTTCGCCGACACCGACAAGCTCGAGGTGGGCGACCGCGTGCTCGCCATTGGCAACCCGTTCGGCATCGGTGAAACCGTCACCACCGGCATCGTCAGCGCCAAAGGCCGCAACATCGGCATTCTGGCCGACGTCGAGGGTTATGAGGACTTCATCCAGACCGACGCCGCGATCAACCCCGGCAATTCCGGCGGGGCGCTCGTCGACGTCGACGGCCGCCTCATCGGCATCAACACCGCGATCCTCAGCCGCACCGGCGGCTTCCAGGGCGTCGGCCTCGCCGTACCCGCCAACATGGTCAGCTACGTCGCGGAAAGCCTCGTCAAGTCGGGCAAGGTCGTCCGCGGCTACCTGGGTGTAAACATCCAGAACATCACTCCGGCCCTGATGGAATCCTTCAACCTCAAGTCTAACAAGGGCGCCCTCGTCTCCGAAGTGGTGCCCGGCGCCCCCGCCGCCAAGGCCGGACTGAAGGACGGCGATGTCATCGTCGCGCTCAACGACCAGCCCGTGACCGATGCCAATCATCTCAAACTGCAAGTCAGCACCGTCGAACCCGGTACCAAGATGAGCCTCGAAGTGCTGCGCGACGGCAAGAACCGGCAGATCACCGCCACCACCGGCGAGCGGCCCGGTTCGCGCCGCAGCCGCAAGCTCGAGGCCCTCTCGCAGAATGAGAGCCAGGACGAGGGTGTGCTCAATGGCGTCGCCGTCGACGACATCACGCCCCAGGTGCGCAACCAATTCAACCTGCCGGCCCGCCTCAAAGGCGCCATGATCGCCAATGTCGAACCCGGCTCCGCCGCCGCCAAGGCGGGTCTCCGGGCCGGCGACATCATCCTCGAACTCAACAAGCAGCCGGTAACCTCCGCCGCGGACGCCGTCGAACTCAGCGCGAAGGCCGAGGGCAAGAAGACCCTGCTGCGCCTCTTCTCCCGCGGCAGCACGATCTTCGTGGTCGTCGACGAGACCGCTTCCGACACCGCCCCTTCGCAGTAAGATCCTGTTCCCCGTCGCCGGCGTCGATGCCCGGCGACTCCCCGGCCCCGGTCGCAACTCGACCGGGGCCGTTTCTTTCCCACGCTGCCCTCGCCTCTCCCCGCCACCCGATCTCTCTGCTCGCGAAAATCGAGCAAGGACTCCTCCCTGCATCGTGATGCGTGCTCGTCATCGTTCCTCGTTCTCCCCGGGCGGGAAAATCCGCCAGGCCGGCGAGAAGCATTGCGGTCGCACGAAAATCGTCGCGAACCTGTCCCATTCCGATCGATCCTAACCCGACCCTTATTCCTCATGCGCGTCCTCGTCGTCGAAGATGATGCCAAAATCGCCTCCTTCGTGGTGCGCGGGCTCAAGCAAGCCGGCTATGCCGTCGACCACGCCCCGGACGGCGAAACCGGCCTCGCCCTGGCGGAGACCACCGCCTACGACGCCGCCATCGTCGACGTGATGCTCCCGCAACTCGACGGCATCAGCCTCGTGAAACGTATCCGGGCCGCCCGCCGGCCGATTCCCGTGCTCTTCCTCAGTGCCAGGAGCTCCGTCGACGATCGCGTGCGCGGCCTGCAGGCCGGCGGCGACGACTACCTCACCAAGCCCTTCGCGTTTTCGGAATTGCTGGCCCGCGTGCAGGCCCTGATCCGCCGGGCCACGTCGTCGCCCGAGACCACGCGGCTGGTGGCCGGCGACGTGACCCTCGATCTCATCACCCGCGAGGTGATCTGCGCCGGCGAGCCGGTCGAATTGCAACCCCGCGAATTCTCGCTCCTGGCGTTTCTCCTGCGGCACGCCGGCCGGCCGGTGAGCAAGACGATGATCCTCGAGCACGTGTGGGACTACAGTTTCGATCCGCAGACCAACGTCGTCGATGTCGTGATGTCCCGCCTGCGCGCCAAGATCGATCCCGAGCACCGGCGCATCGAGACCTCGCGCGGGGTCGGCTACACCTTCCGCCCCCACGGCCATGCTTGAGCGGCTGCGCCAGTCCCTCGCCCTCCGGCTCGCGCTGCAATATGCGCTCGTGTTTGCCCTGTGCGCCGCGGTGCTGTTTGGCGTCCTCTACTGGAGCCTGGCCGAGGCCCTCGACGCCCGGGAACAGACCACGGTGCAGAACCGCGCCACCGAGCTGGCCTCCATCTACGCCCGCGGCGGGGCCGGCCTCCTGCGGGCGCGCCTCGATCAGGACGCCACCAACCGGGCCCGCTCCTTCTTCGTGCGCGTCCTGCGTCCCGACAACGAGCTCGTGCTGGTTTCCGTCCCGCCCGACTGGATCGAAACCCAGCTCGAGCAATTGCCCTTCCCCGGCTTCACCGTCACCCGTCCGACCTACACGGTGCGCATTCCGCAGAGCGCCCTGCGCGACTACGCCATCGCCACCCGCGAGCTCGCCGACGGCAATTCGCTCCAGGTGGGCATCCTCATCGAGAGCCAGGCCGTGTTGTTCGCCCCGCTGCGCCGCGCCTTCGCCCTCGTGGGCGCCGGCGCCCTTCTGCTCTCCTTCGGCGTCGGCATTGTCCTCGCCTGGCGCGCCACGCGCCCGTTGCGCGCGGTGTCGGACACCGCCCGCCGGATTCTCGACACCGGCGACCTCGCGGCGCGCGTCCCGGGACCCGACGGCACCGGGGAACTCGCCGTCCTGGTCCAGCGCCTCAACACCCTGTTCGACAAAAACGCCACCCACGTGCGCGTGCTGCGGGAGACGCTCGACAATCTCGCGCACGATCTGCGCACGCCCCTCACCCGCCTGCGCGGCACCGCCGAACTCGCCATGCAGGACGCCGGAGATCCCGCGGAGGCCCGGGTCGCCCTGGCCGGTTGCGTCGATGAAACCGATCGTCTGCTGCATCTCCTCGAAACCCTGCTGGATATTTCCGCCGCCGAGGCCGGCGCGCTGAAACTCAACCGCGCCCAGGTCGACTTGCGCAGCCTCACCGAACGGGCCGCCGACCTCTACCGGGAGGTCGCGGAGGAGAAGACCATCGCCATCGCTCTCGACCAACCCGAGCCCGTCGCCGCCTTCGCCGATGCGGTGCGCTTCGGCCAGGTCGTGAACAACCTGCTCGACAACGCCCTTAAATACACCCCGGCCGGCGGCAGCGTTGTCCTCGCGCTCCGCCATGAGTCCGGCACCGCGGTGCTGACCGTCTCCGACAGCGGCCCGGGCGTTCCTCCCGGCGAACGCGAGGCCATCTTTCGCCGGCTTTACCGCAGCGACAGCAGCCGCTCCCAACGCGGCCTGGGGCTCGGCCTCAGCATGGCCAAGGCCATTGTCGAAGCCCACGGCGGCAGCGTGGGCGTCGGCGAGGCCCCCGGCGGCGGGGCCTGTTTCACCGTGCGGCTGCCGGCATAATACCAACATCCTTTGACCTTTGGACTTTCCGTCGTCGTCCCTTGTTGGGAAGGGCGGCGAGTCCCTTCGCCGCCGCAGTCCCTCGCGATTTTCCTTGGGTCTTTTCCGGCGCGGAGCGGAGTCCGCGCCCCACCCAAAGTCCAAATCGGAACGGCGATTGGTATGAGCCGGAGCATTGCAGTCGAGGCGGCGCGGTGCCACCGAGGCCAAATCTTCCCGCAGCGGCAGGTCAGGTTGGGCACCCCCGAATAGGCAAGGAGAATGCCGACCGGAAACCAGCCGTTGCACGGCGTATTTTTGTACGGTCGGTCGCGCGATAGGAGCGGCTTTATGCCGCGATGGAAATCCGCCCACGCTGAATCGCGGCGAAAAGCCGCCCCTACAAAAGGGATCCGACAAGCCATTTTCGGGCCTGTTCGCCGCGCAAAAATCCGCCGTGCCAGCCGTTGGCGCGAGGGCCACCTCGCCTCCGAACGGTCGTCCGTTCACGTCTTCGGCCCCCGGTCGCCGTCACCGCCGCCGCGGCAACCGGTACCTTCCTTCCACCGGGAAACCCCGTCACGATTGCCGGGGCGACTGACCAACCCGGCGGTCCCAACGAGACGCTACTTCGTCTCCCGAATGCGCACGTTGCGGAAGCGCACCGCGAAGGGCCCCAAGCCCTTCTTGACCTGGTGCACCTGGAAGCCGATGTAGCCCTCGGGGTCGTTGTTCTGCCGAAAATCCGCCGTCGGCACCCCGTTCACCCAGCTCTGGTAATGATCACCCTTCACCACGATGCGGAATTTGTTCCACTCGCCTTTCTTGAACGCGGCCTTGGCGGCATCCGTCCGCACGGCTTCGGTCTTGGTCACGATGGTCCACCAGGTGGCGCGGCGCGCCTCATCGTAGAAATCACCCGCGCTGCCGTTGATCGCGATTTCACATTGCGGGCCGTACATGCGACCATCGGGCAGCGGCTTGCCGGCCTTGCTCCCGAGCGGAGCCTTCTCCCCCTCCTTCGCCACGTGGCTCCGCACCTGCACGCCGGAGTTGAGCTCGTCATCGACGTTCACTTCGAACTCGAGTTCGAAATCCTTGTACGGTCCGATCTTCAGGAAGCTGTTCGGGCTCCCTTCCTTGGTGGTGCCGATCAGGACGCCGTTCTCCACTTTGTACGACGCCGTGCCGCTCACGACCGCGGCGTTCCCCAGGCCGGTCTTGAACAGCGTCTGCCAGCCCCCGCCCTTCTTCTCCGCCGCCCGGGTCGAGGGCGCGGCGAGCAGGGCTCCGGCCACGAGTGAAACAAACAACGAGCGGGTGAGGTTATTCTTCATGAGGAAAGTTGGGAGAGTGGGGTTGGGCGGGGCCACCGGGTTCAGGCCATCCAGGCCCGGGAACGGTTCAGCTTCGAGGCAAAAAGCTGGCTCGTGATGGAAACGTTAACATCCACCTGGAAATCGAACATGCCCACCAGGGCAAAGTCGGCCCCGCTCTCAAAGGCATGGCGGAACCCCTCGCGCACCGGAATCGCGCCGGCGGCCAGGACCTTGTAGGCGATCCACGGCTTCTTCACGCGGCCAAAGAAGTCGATCGTCTCCTGGCAGTCGCGGCACCAGTAATTGTCGACCTTGTAGTTGTCGATCACCTCGGCGGTCTGGTCCGGCCGGCGTTTCGACCAGTAATTGTCCTGATGCAGCGTCTTCACGTAGAAATCGACGTTGATCCTGGCCTTTTCCAGCGCCTGCGGGGTGCGCACTTCGTGGCCGGCCACGCCGGCGACCAAGCCGCGGTCCTTGATGATCTCGACCACCTCGCCCACGCGCCCCACCGCCCCTTCGCGCACCCACTTGTCGCCGATGTTCCCCAGGAGGAAGGCTCCCACCGCCCCGGCCTCCGCCGCCTCCCGGATCGAGGTCGTCATGTCCTCCGCACTCGGATTCACCTGCGCGATGTACTGAATCTTCCCCCCCCGCTTCACGTACTCCCGGTAGAGCCGCGCCACGCGCTGATCCGACGACGAGGCCACCATCGTGTTGATCCCGAACTCCTCGCACCGCGCCCAGGTTTCGAAGATTTTTTCCTCGGTGAAATAATGTTTCAACAACGACGACACATAAATCAGGTCGCGACTGTGCGCGTACCCGCTGATCAGGTTGCCGCCGCAGATGAGCCGGCTGATCTGCAGGGAACCGATCTTGCCTCCCGGCATCGCCCCCTTCGCCGTGGGCCCGGCGCCGCGGCCGGACTTCGGCGTCTGGGCCACCAACGCCGACTCTTCCAGGCTCATGACAAACGGCGCGACGAGCGCGGTGGTCATCGACTTCTTCAGGAAGCCGCGGCGGGACACGGTCGCTGGACCGGCGGACGAGACGGGGGCTTTTTTGGCGGGCATGGCAGGAGGACTGGGTTCGCAAACGGCAGGAGGGCGCGACCGGCCCCTCCAGGAGCGACAAGGAAACGCCAACCCACCCAACCTGTCGCCGCACTTCTTGGCGAGGGCGCTGCAGCCATTGACCGCACCGCTAAATCATACCGAACACTGATGATGATGGTATTTTTGGCCGAGCGCGGACTCCGTTCCGCGCCGAGGTCACCGACCGACTTTCTTCACCCGCTTACGGCGGCGAAGGGACTCACCGCCCTACCCACGGGGCAAGGAAGGAAGATCCAAATGAACGGTTCCCTCTGCCGTCGCCGCAATTGACTCACTCCAACCGCTGCGTCGCCTTCCAGGCGTTTCGATCCGTGAACGTCGGCGTCACCGGCGCGGCGGGCGGATGGTTCTTGCTGTGGAGCAGAATCGTGCGGCGCCGGGCGGTCTCCGGCGAGAGCGTGGTCGTGAGCAGCGCGGCCGCCTGTTCCTTCGTCAGCGTTTCGAGCGCCTTGAGCGCCGACTGGCGGCGGTCCCACTCGCCGTCGTAGGAAAACGCATTCGTGAAAAACTGATCCGCCTTTTCCGCGATACTCTTGGGTTTCTCCTCGATCAGGGACCGGGCGCCCGCCAGGAGCGTCGCCCACTGCGCAGCGTCAACTGCGGCGAGTGCCGCCGGCAGCGTGGCGATGAAGGCCTCCGCCCGACCGCGCACCTCATCCGGGGCATAGCCACTCGACTGAATCACGAAGGTGAAATAGCGCTGGCGCAGCGAACCGCTCGTGTTGGAGCCGACGATGTAGCCGAGTTGCTGCTTGGTCCTCATTTCGGCATAAAACGGCGTACCGAAGAAGTTGGCCAACACGAGGGCGGCGGCGCGCGTGCCGGGCCGATCGTCGGGCAGCAGGTAGTCGCAGATAAACGCGGAGTTCACCCCCGCGATCGCGCCGGTATCGACCACGTTCTCCCGCGCCGCGATCGCGAAGTGGCGCCGGCGAAGCAGCCTCGCCTCCGCCGCGGGCTTGGCTCCTATCTTCCCGGCCATCTCCCGCGTGGCGGCCACGGCCGCCTCCGGCGCGAGGTGCCCGTGGACCACGGCTTCGATCTTCCCGGTGGCAAAGAATTTCTGCGCGAACGCCTGCACGTCGGCCCAGGTCGCCGCCGCGGTGCGGGCGACAAATTCGTTGGGGAGGAAGTGGAACTCGCGGCTGAGTGCGTCGCGACGATCGCGGGCGAGTTGGTAGGCTTCAGTTTCATCGTAGCTGCGGAGCGACCGCAGCACCGCCTCTTTTACCGCCTCGAAGCGCGCCGTCGTCAGCTCGAAGGTGCGCAATTGCCCGGCGACGTGGGCCGCATAACGCACGGGCGAGTCGGCGAAGCCGGAGACATCCAGGCGCAGGCCCTCGAGGGTGGCGTCGGTCTTGGTCTCGATGCCCGCCAGCGCGGCGTCGCCCGCCACGGCGTCGAGCGCATCGCCGAGACACGCGGCGTAGAGCCGCAGGAGCGCGGCGTGGTCGGCGCTCGCAACTTCCCGCGTCGGCACGAAGCGAAAGATCATCGTGGTCTGCGGTCGCTGGAACTCAGTGTCCTCGGCGTAGTAGAGTTGCAGCCCGGGTTCATCGATGAGCGCCAGCGGACGCTCCGGCAGGAGCGCGGCGTCGCCCGGCATGAAGCGGTTCGCCCCCGGCAGGGTGAACGGCAGCGGCGGCGGCTGCACCAGCGCCGCGTACGCCGCCCCCGTCTCCTCCCGGTAGGAATACTTCGTCTGGTAGATGCGTTCCTGTTTGTCGGTGGGCAGACCCTTGGCGGCCAGCGAGACGAGGACGTTGTCAGGCGTGAGGGCGGCGAGCAGGCGCCGATAGGCGGCCTCGTCGGGCGCGCCCCAGGCGTCCGTGGCGCGCTCGGCGACGTCGAGCGGGTAGAACAGGGCCTGGTTGGCGAGTTTGGTCGCGAGCGCGGCGCCCTCGCCGCGGTCGCCGTAGGTTTCGTTCAAGGCGGCGATGCGGGCGCGGTCGCGGTAGAAATCCGCGGGAAAGGGCGAGGCACGCAGGTGGGCCAGATAACTCATCAACGCCTGCAACACGCGGGCATGCTGCTCCTGGCCCGCCGGCGTGAGGGCAAGGTTCACCATGAAGGAGCCATACTCTCCGGTGCGCTCCCACACCCCACCCTGCAGACTGTTGGCCAGACCCTCGTGTTTCAGGTATTCCAGCAGGCCACCGGCGCCCGGGTAGGATAGCAATTGGGAGACGAGTTCGTCGGGCTTGCTGGCGAAATCAGGTCGCGTCGGAGGCGTGACGAACTCCAGGCTGAGCTGGCGCAATTCCTTCACCGGCTCGATGAACGCGAGCCGCAGCGCGGCCTGGCGCGGCAGGAACTTTGCCTCCCGCACGACCGCGGCGACGTTGCGGCGGGGGATGGCACTGAAGAGATCGCGGGAGTATTTTTCGAGCTCGTCGAGAGGCGCCTTGCCGGCGAGGCAGAGCGCCATGTGGTCCGACGTGTAATGGGCCTCATAGAAGGCCCGCACCTTTTCCGGCGTGGCGCCGGCGAGCGTCTCCTTGTTGCCGGTGGAGAATTTGCTCTCCCCGCTGCCCGGCGCGTACAGTTCGCGGGAGACCCCGATGATCCGCCGAAAATCATTCTGCACGTGACGCATCGCCTCGTTGTGCACCGCGTTGACCTCGCGACCGGTGAACTCGGGATTGAATTTCGGCGCGATGAAGAACTGCGCGAACCGGTCGAGTCCGCCGGCAAAGGCCTCGTGCCGCACCTCAAATTGGTAGTTGGTGATGTCGGAAGAAGTGTAGGCGTTGTTGTAGCCGCCGTTCTGCTGCATGTAGTTTCCGTATTCGGCAACATCTGGGTACTTATCCGTGCCAAGGAAGAGCATGTGCTCGAGGAAGTGCGCGAGCCCCTCGGTCTCGGGCGGATCGTCGATCTGCCCGACATTCACCACCAGCGACGCGCCCGACTTGTTGAACTTCGGGTCGGACACGAGCAGCACGCGCAGGCCGTTCGCGAGGATGAAACGGCGGAAGACCGCGCGGTCGGTCGGCGCGACGACGCGCGGCGGAAGAGTCGGAGCCGGGGACGCGGGCTGAGCGACTGCGGCAGGGCCAAGCGAAAGCGTGGCGGCAAAGACGAGGAGGAGTTTCATCGGGAAAAACAGGGGACGGGCAACTTAACAATCCCGCCCGCGCCGCCAAGCGGATTGCGTCGCGCCCTTCGCGGATGGGCGCATCTCCGAGCTGACGGTGGCGTTGAGCCCGGTCCGTCCCGTAGCGCCCGTCTTCGACTGGAGCCCGCCGGTCAGAGACGCGGCGCTACTCCCAGGGGCATCACCGCCAACTCGCAGATGCGCCCCCATGCCGCCCGCCCGCCCGATCACCCCGGCGGCGGCGGCAGGCGACACGCCGCTCACCCCAGCGCCAGGTCGATGCGTTTCACGTCCTTCACCGGCCACTTGGTCACGGTGATGCCCTTGGCGGTGCGGGTGCTCACGGGGATCTTCCCCAGGTCAAACTCGAACTCGCGCACGCGCGCGCCGCTGCGACCATCAATGAAAACCAAGAGCTTCTTCGGCATCTTCTTCTCGGTCTCGCTCACCTCGAGATAAACGACCTTCGAGCCCTCGCTCTTTACCAGCGGATAAAGCTTGTCGCGCGACAGCCCGCCGATCTGGAAGCGTTTGGCAAACGCCTTCCCGGTGGCCTTGTCCTGGTAGATCATCGTGTAGAAGCTGGCGTCGCCGTCCTTCGGCAGGATGGTGCAGTGCAGGATTTCCCGGCCCATGAAAACCTTGTCCGCGACCTTCGACACCTTGAGCGAGCCGTCGCGCATGAGGCAGAGCACGCTGTCGAGGATCGTGCACTCCTGCACAAACTCGTGCTGCCGCCAGTTGAGCCCGATGAAGCCGTCCTCGCGGTTGACGTAGAGCCGCTGGTTGGCCGAAACCACCTCCGCCGCGTTGATCTGCTCAATCTCGTCGTACTGGGTGCGCCGCTTGATCCCCTTCCCGTACTTCTCCTGCAATTGCTCGAACCAGGCGACGGCATAGGCCGTGAGATTCTTGAGGCTGGCCTTCGTCTCCTTGAGTTCGGCCTCGATCTTCTGGATCGCCTCGTCCGCCTGGAAGCGGTTGTAGGCCGAGATGCGCTTGATGCGGATCTCCGTGAGCCGGGTGATATCGTCGTCCGTCACTTCGCGCTGCAACTGCTTCAGGAAGGGCTTCAGGCCCTCGCGGATCTCGGCCAGCACACTCTCCCACGTCTTCGATTTCTCGATGCGCCGGTAGATGCGCTCCTCGATGAAAATGCGCTCGAGCGAATCCCAGTGCCATTGCTGATCGAGTTCGCCGAGCTTGATCTCGAGTTCGCGCTTGAGCAGGGCCTTGGTCGCGTCGACCGCGCGCTTGAGGATCTCCCGCACCCCGAGGAACTCCGGCCGGTCCGCCCCCGTTTTCTCATCGGCGACAATCACGCACGCCGCCGGCGAGATGTTCTGCTGGCAGGCCGTGAACACATACAACTGCTGGGTGAGTTGATCCGGATCGCTGCCCTGGGGCAGGTGCACCAGGATCTCGACCTGGTCCGCCGTGTTGTCGTCGACGTGCTTGACCTTGATCTTCCCTTTCGCGTTGGCCGCGAGAATCGACTCGATCAACGTGGCGGTGGTCGCCCCGTAGGGCAACTCGGTGATCGCGAGCAGGTATTTGGAACGTTGCTCGATGCGCGCGCGGACCTTGACCTTGCCGCCGCGCTCGCCGTCGTTGTATTCCGAAAAATCGGCGATGCCACCCGACGCGAAGTCGGGGAAGATCCGAAACGATTTGCCCTGGAGATGATTGATCGCCGCCCGGCAGAGATCGTTGAAATTGTGCGGCAGGATCCGCGTCGAGAGTCCGACGGCGATGCCCTCCGCGCCGTCGAGCAGCACGATGGGAAACTTGGCCGGCAGCGTGACCGGCTCCCGCGCCCGCCCGTCGTAGCTGAGTTGCCAGTTCGTGGTCTTCGGGTTGAAGAGCACGTCCTTCGCAAAGGCGGTCAGGCGCGCCTCGATGTAGCGGGGCGCCGCCGCATCGTCGCCGGTCAGCGCGTTGCCAAAGTTACCCTGCGGCTCGATCAGGAACGCCCGCTGGCCGATCGCCACCAGCGCGGCGCCGATCGACGCGTCGCCATGGGGATGGAGCGACATCGTACGACCGACGACGTTGGCCACCTTGTGGAAACGGCCGTCGTCCATGTCCCACAGGGTGTGGAGAATCCGGCGCTGCACCGGCTTGAGCCCGTCGTTGAGGTGCGGGACCGCGCGATCGAGGATCACATAGCTGGCATAATCCAGGAACCAATTGCGGTAATTTTGCGCGAGTGGGGCCGCCTCGTCCTGGACCTTGCCGCTCCGCGGGCGCGACGAGGGCGCCGCCGTCTCGGGGGTGTCGGCGCCGGCCGGCGGGTCGGCCGGGATCGGCTCGAGGGCGGGAGCGTCGGCCCCGTTGCCGAGGGGCAGTTCCGGCTGACTTTGATCGGACTTGGGACTCTTCTTCTTGGGCATGCGGGTGACAGGGCGGCGGTTGAAAACGTGCACGCTGGCACGCCCCGCGCCGACGCGTCAAGGGACGCGTGCAACCGTTTTTGCCGGCGGCGAAACCGTCAGAAATTGCCCCGGATTCCCGCGCTCCAGCTCACCCCGAAGTTGCCGTACCGGTAGAGCGCCGCCGGGATGTTTCGCGTGGGATCACCCTCGTAGAGCAGCGTCGGGTCGTTGAAGATATTGCGCCCCTGGAAGAACAGGCTCATCCGCGACGACAGCTTGAAGCCACCGCTGAAGTCGACCTTCAGGTTGTGCCGCTGATAACGGCCGAAGAGCGTCGTGAAGGGAGTGTCGTCCTGCCACACGCCGCCCAGCCGCAGGCTCACCCGCTGGTAGCTCCACGCCAGACTCGCGGTGGCCTTGTGCGGAATGACGCCGGGAAAGTACAGGTTGGCGTAGTTGCGGGTGTAGGTGAGACTGACCGTCGTCCCGCGGAAGGCGCCGGGCAGGAACGAGAGCTGCTGGTTGTACCCGAGTTCCAGGCTCCGGTAGCGGTAGAGGGAGTTGCTGTTCCGCACCGACTGGAACTCGTAGTTGGCGTATTCGGGATCCAAGTCCGTGAAACCGAAATCCGCCGCCGCGCCGCGCACCGTGACGCGCTGGTTGGTGATTTCCGTCTGTTGCACCAGGAAGGTGAAACTGCCCACCGGCTCGAAGTAGTACGCGAGGCGGGCGACGTAATTGTCGGAGTTTTCCGGCTTCAGGTTGGGATTGGGCGCGGTGATGAGCAGGGCGATGTCGTTGATGGACCAGACCCCCGCGAGGGCATCAATGGCCGGCCGCGAGATGGCGTGGCTGTAGCCCGCCTGCAACTGCAGGTTGGGCCGTAGTGACACCTTGCCGGCGAGGCTCGGGAAGAAATTGTCGTATTCGCCCGAGCGGGTCGTGCGGGGCCGCGTGAAGAACTGGTACTGCATGCCGGGGATGGTCGTGGCGCGGCGGGTCGTGGCGGAGACCGGAAATCCCGCCGCCGCCACTTCGGCCGCCGTGAGCGGATCGAATTCCCGCGAATCAGAGCTGGTGCGCTCCCACCGCAGCCCGCCCTGGACCTGCACCCGACCGAGGCGCACGTTGCCCATGCCGTAGGCCGCGGCGACCTGCTGCCGGAAGTCGCGCTTGTTGGCGACGTAGGCGCTGTAATAGTTCTCCGCCGTGCCGACGTTGGTAAAATATTCCGGGTGCTCGCGGTACAGGAGCGAAATCGCGCTGCGGTTGGCGAGGTTGGGCAGGTTGGAAATCGTGAGAGCGCGAATCCGCCCCATCTGGGCGTTGAACGCCCGCGGCGAGGGCAACGCGGCCCAATTCCCCGCCGCCGTGATCGTGCCGTTGGGGTTGAGGAGGTTGCCCCCCGGCCCGATGTAGCTGTACGTCTCGAACACCGTCGAATTCTCGGTCTTGCGATTCTCCTCCGCCCACTTGCCCCCGAACTTGAAGAAGGAGGGCAGGCTCCAGGGCGTGACGTACTTGGCGTTCATCTCGCCGGTGTAGATCTCGGTGAATGCGAACCGCCCCTCCTCGGTGATCCGGGGGTTGGTGAAACTCGCGAGGTTCGACCAGTCGGCGCCGCCCGTCTGCGTGATCGTCCACTCGGCCGACTGCGGGTCCGCCCGCGTCGCCACGAAGTCCACCGGCAGCGCGTTGACCAGTTCGGAACGCACCGTCCCGCGGCTGGAGGTCTCGTAGTCGTTCTTCGAGCGCGAAAAATTGGCGGTGCCGTCGACGGTGAGCGGACCGGTCTTGTACTCGAACTTGGGCGTCAGGGTGACGGAGTTGGTGAGTTTGACCGCGCTGCCGCCACCGTGGGAAAAGGTGTGGGAGGTATTGCTGGCCAGCCCGTTGGTGCGGACCTCCGTCATGCCGTCGCCGCGGACGTTCTGGCGGCCGGTGGCGGTGGCGGTGCCGTTGGCGGCCGCGGCAAACGCGAGGTTCTTGGTGTGGGCGCTGTTCTCGAACGCGTTGAACATGCCCGTCAGCGAGAGCACGAGTTTGGGCGACGCCTTGAAGTCAGCCGTGGCTGTGATGTTGGCGCGGCTGGAGAGGCGCGGGCCGTCCTGGAAAAGAATCTGCGTGAGGACCATCGGCCGCGCATCGGTCGCAGTCGGGGTCTTGTTGTACGTGTGGGTGACGTACTGCTGCTCCGACCGCGTGCTGCTGTTGCTCAAACTGAGGCGCACCCCCAGCCGCTGGTTGAGGAAGACGTCCGAATAATCGAGCTGGTAGTTGGGGCGCCACTGATAACGCAGGTGGTCGTCCCACCCGCGCACCTTCCCCAACTGGGCGGCGTCAGGGGTGTTGAAGGCCACGCTCGCCTGCCAGTCGATGCGGCGGCCCTTGCGGTCAAACGCGCGACGGCTCTTCATGTTGATCGATCCCGCCGGCGAATTCGCGTCCATGTCGGCGCTCAGGGTGCGGCTGATCTCGATGGATTCGACCGCGGTGATCGCCATCTGCTCGAAACCGACCGAGCGGGACTGGCTGCCGGCGGCGCCATTGAGGGTCGCGCCGTAGGCCACGTAGGCATCGGCACTCGCCACGCTGGCCCCGTCCATCGTCACGCCCACATACTGCTGATCGAGACCGCCGATGCGCGGGCCCCGGCTGATCCCGTCGACGTACTCCACGTCGACGCCCGGGAGAAACTTCAGAAACTCGCCGACGTTCGACTCGGTCACGTCGCCAAAGGTATCGGAAGCGACCGAGGTGGAGATGTTCATGTTGCGCCGCTGCTCCATGATGGCCTTGGCGTTGCCCTCGCGATCGGTGGAGACGACAAACTTGCCCATCTGCAGCACCTCCTCCTTCCCCGGAACACGGGCCAGCGCGCTGATCAGTTCGAAGTCGTGCGTGGCGGTCGCACCGGCGGCGACCGCGACGGACGCCCGCGCCGTCTGGTAGCCCGAAAACAGCACCTCCAACCGCGCGGAGCCGGCCGGGACGTTGTCGAGTTGGTAGGCCCCGCCCTCCTCCGAATAGGCGACGCGCTCCGTGCCCTCCAGGCGGATCTCGGCGTTGCGCACATATTCGCCCGTCGCCGGGTTGAAGATCCGTCCGGCCACCCGGCCGGTGGCCGGCGCCTGTGCGCGAACTTCGGCGCCGAGCGAACTGAACAGGATGGCCAGGCCGAACCGGAGGGCCCGGAGCCAGTGAGGGGAGGTGTTCATGGTGTGGTGATCGGGGTGCTGCGGCCGGGCGGTGATAACCGCTCAGTTGCCGCTCACTCCCGCCATGGAGGCCGAGGGATACAATCCTAAATTGACGGCGCCCCGTTCAAGGGGCGCAACTCTCCGAGTTGACGGCGGCATTGAGCTCGGTCCTCCCCGTAGCGCCAGTTTCGACTGGCGCCCGCCGGTCAGAGACGCGGCGCTACTCGCAGAGGTATCAGCGTCAACCGCCAGATGCGCCATCGTGCAAGACCCGCAGCGCCGCCTCGAGGTCGCGATCACGCCCCGCCCGCAGGTCCTCGAGCGTGCGGGTGACCCCGACATCCGGTTCGACCCCGGCCCCCTCAATCCGCCGCCCTTTCGGCGCGACATAGTCCTCGCGGCTGAGCTGCAACTGCCCTCCGTCCGGCAGGGTGTAGAACCAGCTTGCCAAGACCGCCCCGGCGCTGCGCCGCCCAACCAGCGTCGCGCGGTCTTGGTCCTGGAGCACCGCCGCAAAAATCTCCGCGGCGCTGCCCGTCGCCCCGTCGATCAGCACGACCACCTTTCCCGGGTAACGCGCCGAGCCGAGCTGCCACGAGGTCTTCATGCTGCGCGAACCGCCGCGCTTGATGAAGGTCCCGCAGTCCACGCTGCGATCGAAGAACTCCCCGATCGTGATGCCCAGCGAAATGGTCTCCCCGCCGGGATTCTGCCGCAGATCAATCACGACTCCGGGCGCCGCCGCGTGCCGCTTGAGTTCCCCGCTCAGCCAGCGCCGGTCGGGGCCGTCAAACTCGTCGAAACGCAGGTAAACAAAACCGCCCTCGAGCTCGCGCACGATCTGGCGCGGCGCGGTCGAGAGCGGTCGGGCCACGGGCGCGAGGCGCACCGGGCGGTCCTTTTCGTCGAGAAACTCCCAGACCGCGGCGTCCCCAATCTTCGCCCGGAACTCAATCCGCTCCCCCAGCGGCACCCCCTCGCGCGCCACGACGATCCACCCCGGTTTCACCCCGGCTTCCTCGGCCGGGCTACCGGGCAACACCTCGGAAACCACCCAGCGGTCGGCGAGGCGGGTCATGTTGAACCCCGTGCGGGCCCGCAGCCGGGTGCGCCGCTCCGCCGCCCGCGCCGGCGTGAGCGCATGCGTGTGGCTGTCGTTCAGGGGCGCGAGCATCTCGTTCAGTACACGGTAAAGCGCGGTGTCGTCCGGGGCCGCGGCCGCCTCCCGCCCGAACTTCTCCCCCGCCGCCCACCAGTCGACCCCGGCCAGCTTCGGGTCGTAGTGCCAGTCCGCCACCAAGCGCCACACCCGCTCAAAGATCGCGAGGTTGTGCCCGGCCCGCTCCAGCTGCGCGACCGGCAATTCCGCGATCGCAATGCGCGGCGCCGGCGTGCTCACACAGCCGGCGAACAGCAGGACCCCCAACACCGCCGGCACCCAGCAGCGGATGCATCTGCGAGTTGGCAGTGGCTTCCCTGTGGGCGCGGTGCCCTCCCCGCGCGGGTCGGCGGGGACGACATATCGCGGGGGGTGGGCACCCCACCTACAACCGCCAACTCGGAGATGCATCACCCAGCCGCGGCGGCGGTCCGGGAGCGGACGAGCGGACGTTCCCGCCGGATCCGATCGACTGCGTGCCGGCGCCATGCGTGTTCGAACTCGCGGCCGTCCCTCACACCGCCACCAGATCCTTTTCCACCCGCAGATTGCTGATGATGAAGTCCTGGCGCTCGGGGGTGTTCTTGCCCATGAAGAACGCGAGCAGATCGTCCGCGTTGTGCAGGTGGTTGAGGCTCACCGGCTCGAGCCGGATGTTTTCGCCGATGAAATCCTTGAACTCCCCCGCCGAGATTTCCCCGAGCCCCTTGAAGCGGGTGATCTCGGCGGTCTTGCCCAAGGTGCCGAGCGCCGCCTCCTTTTCGGCCTCGCTGTAGCAGTAGATCGTCTGCTTGCGGTTGCGCACCCGGAAGAGCGGCGTCTCCAGGATGAAGAGGTGCCCGTTGCGGATGAGGTCGGGGAAAAACTGCAGGAAAAACGAGAGCAGCAGCAGCCGGATGTGCATGCCATCCACGTCGGCATCGGTCGCGATCACGATCTTGTTGTAACGCAAACCATCCAGCCCCTCCTCGATGTTCAGCGCCGACTGCAGCAGGTGAAACTCCTCGTTCTCGTAGATGACCTTCTTGGAGAGGCCGTAGGTGTTGAGCGGCTTGCCCTTGAGGGCGAACACCGCCTGGGTCTGCACGTCGCGCGTGGCCGTGAGCGAGCCGGCGGCACTGTCGCCCTCCACGATGAACAGCGAGCTTTCCTCCGCCCGCGCGTGGCGGTCGCCCAGGTGCAGCCGGCAGTCGCGCAGCTTGCGGTTGTGCAGCGAGGCCTTCTTCGCCCGCTCCCGCGCGAGGTTGCGGATGCCCGCCAATTCCTTCCGCTCGCGCTCGCTCTCCTCGATCTTCCCGCGCAACGCGTCGGCCGTCTCCTTGTGCTTGTGCAGGTACACGTCGAACGACTGCTGCATGAACTTGCCGATGAACTCCCGGATACTCGGCCCACCCGGCCCCACGTTGGCGGAACCCAGCTTGGTCTTCGTCTGCGACTCAAACACCGGCTCCATCACCCGCACCGCCACCGCGGCGTCGATGGCCTGCCGGATGTCGGCGGCCTCGTAGTCCTTCTTGAAGAAGTTGCGGACCGTCTCGACCAGGGCCTCGCGAAACGCCGTGAGGTGCGTGCCCCCCATCGTCGTGTGCTGACCGTTGACGAAGGAATAATACTCCTCGCCATAATGGCCGCCGTGGGTGAACGCCACCTCGATGTCTTCGCCCTCGAGGTGGATGATCGGATACAGGGGTTCGCCGCTGAGGTTTTTTTGCAGCAGGTCGCGCAGGCCATGCTCGGACTTGAACGACTTGCCGTTGAAGGTGAGCGTGAGCCCGCGGTTCAGGAAGGCGTAGTTCCAGAGCATGTCCTCGATGAACTCGGGACGAAACCGGAAATCCCGGCCGAAGAGGGCCTCGTCGGGCGTAAATTCAACCAGGGTGCCGTTGCGCCCGTCGCTCTTCGCCACCCGGTGCTCCTTGCGCAGCTTGCCCTGCGCAAACTCGACCAGTTTCGACTGGCCGTCGCGGAAGGCCTGCGCCCGGTACTCCAGGGCGAGGGCGTTCACCGCCTTCTGGCCGACGCCGTTCAGGCCGACGGATTTTTGAAACGTCTCGCTGTCGTACTTCGCGCCGGTGTTGATGATCGACACGCAGTCGACCAGCTTGCCCAGCGGGATGCCCCGGCCGTAGTCGCGCACCTGCACCGAGCGCTCCTTGAGTTCGACCTCGATCTTGCGCCCGTAGCCCATCGTGAATTCGTCGATGCAATTGTCGATCGTCTCCTTGATCAGCACATAGATGCCGTCCTCGGCGTGGGCGCCGTTGCCAAGCCGGCCGATGTACATGCCGGGCCGCAGGCGGATGTGCTCGAGGGACGAGAGGGTTTTGATGCTCGCTTCAGTGTAGTTGGACGCCATCGGAAATATTTTGCGCAAGACAGACGCCGCCGCGCGGGCTGGCAAGTGCGATTCGCGGTCCCGCAGTCTGCCGGCACCACATCCCAGTCGTATCCATGCCTTCGAAGTACGATTCAGCTCAAAAAACGAAACCACTGAACGGTGGGGCGCGTTGTCCCCAACGCGCCAGCGTGCGTTCGACCTCACGTTGAGCGTCTTGCGGTCAAGCCGCTCCACCTCGGCTGTATTTATACGGCTCAGCTTGAAAGTGCATTCGACCCGGCCCGCCGTAGCGCCCGTCTGCGACTGGCGCCCGCCGGTCAGAGACCGGCGCTACTTCCAGAGCCGACGCCGCCCACCTGGCGGATGCGTCCCGGTCTTCGCTCCGGACCCGCCGCCCGGATTTTTCCCCTACGCCAGCACGAGCACGATGGCTGCGAGCATCAGGACGGCGCCCGCCAGTCGCCAGCGCAGCACCAGCACGTCGAAAAACGAAAAGGCCGTGCGTTTTACGAGCATCACCCCGACCGCGTACAGCAGCGCGGCCAGGAGGGCGAAAGGCAGGGAGGGTGACACGCGCGGGGATAATGCGCTCTCAGGTCCGCCGCGGTTGCTTCGCAGCGTCCCTCGTGCGACTGGCCGGAGGAGTATCTGCGAATGGCCGGTGACTTCCCTGTGGGCGCGGTGCCCTCACCGCGCGGCCCGGTGAGGGCCACCGATCGCGGGGTGGGGGCACCCCGCCTACAACCGCCAATTCGGAGATGCACCGCCCGACCACGGGGTCCGGGTGCCCGGCGGACGGGGGCGCGAGCGTCACGGCTCGCCTTTCCCGGCCGCCGGCGCGGCGTACTCGAGCATCTGTCCATCCCGCTGCAGCCGCTCCCGCAGCCGCGCGTACGGCACGTCCTGCACCGCCAGGCCGGCATCGATCGCCAGCACCGCCGCCGTGGCGGCCGATTGGCCCAGGATCATGAAGACCGGCTCCATGCGGATCGAACCGAACGCGATGTGCGAACTCGACACACACACCGGCACGAGGAGGTTGTCCGCCTGGCCGCGCTGCGGCACGAGCGAGCCATAGGCAATCGTGTAGGGCGCGCGCAGGCCCACGCCGATGTCGCCTTCGTTCTGCACGCTCCCCTCCGGCGTGATGTAGCGCTGCACATTGTGCGAGTCGATCGTGTAGCTCCCCATACCCACCGATTCGGGCGTCGGGCGATGCTGGCGCAGGTTGTTTTCGGTCATCACATAGGCGCCCAGCAGGCGGCGGGCCTCGCGCACATAGATCTGGTGGGGCCAGCCGCCGTTGTCCTTGAACTCGTCCTTCGGCAGTCCCCATTGCCGCATCTTGGCCCGCACCTCGGCCGGCACGCGCGGATCGGTCATGATGAAATAGAGCCAGCCTTTCTGGTAGGTCTCGTGCTCCCGCAGGATTTCCCGCCGCCGCTCGTAGCTCGCCTCCGGATAGTCGTAACTCATCCCGATGTTGTCGGTGCTGAAGGGCCCGTGGTTGTTTGTATCCGTTTTTCGGTTCGGGATCGGATCGAATTTTCCGAACGTCGCCTTCCAGCCCGCCGCGTAAATCCGCGCGAGCAATTCGTACTGCCCCGGGTCGTAGCCCGCAGGCGCCGTGAACGCGATCCGGTTGTCCGGGTGATCGGTCAGGCACATGCGGTAGCAATAGGCCTGCACCCGGCGGTCGCCCTCGCCAAAGGCCCCCGGGGGCGCCGCGCTGATCCGGGGCAGCACGCCGCTCCGGGGATCGCCGGGCACGACGTAGGGGCTGATCGGCTCCTTTAGGTCGCCGAAGTGATGCTGGTGGTGCAGCACACCCGTCTGCACCCCATTGTGCTCCTCACCGTAAACGCGGTTGGCCTCGCGGCCCACGTGGTACGCCACTCCGGCCGCCGCCATCAGATCCCCCTCGTAGGTGGCATCGATGAACATCTTTCCGGCGTACGTCTTGCCGCTCAGCGTCGTGATCGTCCGGAGACGGGCGCCGTCTTTCCTCACGCCCTTCGCGCGATCCAGCCATTCATCGCGCACCACGGTGACGCCATGTTCGCGCACCAGGTCCTCGAACACCTGCTCCGCCACATGCGGCTCGAAGATCCACATCGTGCGCTGGGCCCCGTCGATCGCCTCGTTGCCCTGGCCCTTGTTGCCGTACTCGGTCTTTGTCTGCCACGCCCAGGCCGCCGCGGCATCATAATGCTGCCAGACCCGGTGATAGAAGTCGCGGGCCAGCCCGCCGATCACCGCTTTGTTTCCCGTATCCGTCCAGCCGAGGCCGCCACTCGTCAGTCCCCCGAGGTGCCGGTCCGGGCTGACGAGCACCACCGATTTCCCCATGACTTTCGCCTGCACCGCCGCGGTCACCGCGCCGCTGGTACCGCCATAGACCACCACATCGTACTCCGCCCCGCGCAGACCGATCGCCCCGAGCAGCAGACCGGCCCAAACACCAGATCGTATGGGATTTTTCATGCAGGTTCCTGATTGCGCCACCGACCCCGCCGTGTCGAGCCTCCCCGCCCCGCCGGTCCCCTCGCGTCACTGCGCCTCCTTCCGCCCTTCCCTCACCCTCCTCGCCTCCCCCTGCGGCCTCCCCTCGGTCACTTGTCACGTAATACGTGACAATCTCCCCGGGCGCAAAAACGCTTTTGTCACGTATTACGTGACAAGACCCCGGGGAGTGAACACTCGCCCTTCGCCTGGCCACTCCGAGGCAAGCCTCGGCGAGTCCCGACGGGGTCAGGGAGTCCCGACGGGGTCAGGTCGCGGATCGCGGATTTGAGCGCGCACCCGGCGTGAGTTGCAAAGCAAACAACTGAGGCGGGGGCCTGGGCGGTGCCACCTTCAGTTTCTCCGGCACCCTGCACCGCAAACGCCGAACCATGACGCAGAGAACACCCCGCAGAATCCGGCAGCGGATGCTTGGAGACTTCTCCGATCCCGTCGCTGGCGCAAGATCCGCCATCCGCGACATGACCCTGTTGAACGGGCTGTGAATTGCTACTTCGGCTGGTCGGCGAATCGCCGGCGGAGCGAGGGGGTCTGCTCGTCTCGAATAGCGATTCACGGACTGACCCCATGCGACCGCCCCAAGTCGACGGAGTCCCGACCAAGACCAAACAGCCAAGGAAGGGATACGACGTGATCGTCCTCCGTCCGTCCTCGGCTTGAACTCCTGTGCCAACGGCTTGGAGCGGCCCACGGAATCGCACAGGAGAACGAACCGAGGTCGAGCCGAGGGGAACCGGATTGTCGATCCCTGGATATTGCGTCGTGGAGTCAGGCTTCGCCGCCTTCAACCCCCGCGCGCCCGATCACTTCGGAGGCTCGAACGGG
>JBBRWR010000018.1:0-83311 GCA_038249085.1 Opitutales bacterium | reverse complement strand
GCACGAGGTGTAGGGCCGCAGCTTGCTGCGTGCCGGGAAGGGCGGGAGGAGGTTCGTATGGTCGCGAGGAGGCGTGGACCAAGGTCCAGCCCTACATGGGATGGGTTGCGAAAAGCACGAGGTGTAGGGCCGCAGCTTGCTGCGTGCCGGGAAGGGCGGGAGGAGGTTCGTATGGTCGCGAGGAGGCGTGGACCAAGGTCCAGCCCTACATGGAATGGGTTGGAAACAGCACAAGGTGTAGGGCCGCAGCTTGCTGCGCGCCGGGAAGGGAGGGAGGAGGTTCGTATGGCGAGGAGGCGTGGACCAAGGTCCAGCCCTACATGGGATGGGTTGCGAAAAGCATGAGGGGCGCCGGGAAGGCCGCAGTTCGTTCTCAGTGGTTCTTGAACTTCCCGGTGAATTCGCGCTCCAGTTTCATGGCCTCGGTCTTCTGTTCGGGAGTCATTTCCGCCTCGATTGCAGCAAGGGCCCTTTGGCTGCTCTCGTCTCCTTGGGTTCCGGCCAGCTTGAGCCACAGATGAGCGAGCACCAGGTCTTTCGCCACACCTTCTCCCGTGCTGTACATGCTGCCGAGGCTCGCCTGGGCGTGACGCTGGTTCTGCAGCGCGGCATTGCGGAACCATTTTGCCGCCTCTGCGCTGTCCTTGGGTACGCCGTCGCCCGTCCGATAGAGGGATCCGAGGTAAGCTTGGGCGTTGGGCAACCCCTTCTCGGCGGCCCGGCGAATCAACTTGGCGGCGTCCTTCGGGTCCTTCGGCACCCCTTGGCCATTGTGATACCTGACCCCCAAGATATATTGGGCTTCGACGTCGCCCCGGTCGGCGGCATTGGCATACCATTTCCCAGCTTCAATATTGTCTCTCGGCACGTCCTCAGGTGGCTTTCCCCATACTCCGCGCCCACCCCTCATGGCGTCCAATTCGGCGGCCTCCAATTCCCGATCATTCTTGGCTTCGTCCCGATACCACCAGGCGAATCCGCGGCGCACCATCTCCACGTTGACCGGTAGTTTTCCCACAAAAACACGGCCAACGAAGTGCCCATGGCCAGCATTGGAGCGCACGTCGACGGAAACGCTCTGGTGAAGGACGAGGGTGGATAGTTCCCGTTTCGCGCTCTGGCTGAACGCCTGGTTCGAATCGGGAGCACGGATCCCGTGCAGGCGCACTGTGAATGTTTTCTTGTTTGAACTGGTCACGGTCAGCGAATCACCCGTGGAGACGGCAACGACGCTGCCGGAGAAGGTAGCCGCGTGGGCGAACCTGCCAAACAAGAAGAGAATCAGGATGATGGTCCGCACAATTACCGGTCTTAGCCCAAACGATTCAGTCGGATTCGAAAATCAGGCGTAGCTGCCGAGGTAACGAGGCAGTCGCAACCGGTTTACCCGCACAGCCCGCCTCCTTACGTCGTCGGCTACGTTCGACTCCATGGATACGGCCAAGCGGCAAGAAAGGACGCCGAAAACAGGGCGTACCACATGTGACTGCACGAAGATCTGAGCTGGCCTTTCGCCTGCCGCGCCGCCGTCGCGCGGAAGCGGAACCAACCGGACGTCTGTGCACGGCTGTGGGCTGGCGGGGGAAGGAATATGGCGGTCCTTCGTCCGGATATCAGGACTTGGGAGTGGCTCCGGCTGACTCCGCCGTCAAAAGCGTCAGCACTGAAGCAAGAAAGTCCTCTTTTTGATCGGCCCAAAGATGCTTCCGATAGATCGCGATGCCACGGGCAACGCAGTCGCGCGTTCTTTTCGGCTCATCATGGGCTTGAAGTATTTTGGCCGCCAAGTCGTTCACGTTGTCCGCGTCAAACATCAGAATGTCCTCGGGGCCAAAATAGTCGTGGATTCCCTGGGTGTCGGGTACAATGACCGGACGGTGCATTGCCAAGTATTCGAAGATTCGGGTCGGGAAGTTGATTTCCGTAAACACGGACCGCCGGTTGGGAACCACACCTACACTGCATTGGCGAATCGCATCGGCGATCTCGGACTGAGATTTAGGACCGTGGAACCGCACGATGTCCCTCACTCCCAGGCGATCAGCGGTCTCGAACACAACCTCGAGAAAAGGGGTCTTCCATCCGTAGATGTCCAACCGAAGGCCGGGTATCTCGGGACGCAGAAGTGCGATTGCCTCCACCAGCAGATCCACCCCGTGGCGATGGGCAATCAAACCATGATGCATGATGCGGAATTCGCGGCTGACATCGACCATGGCTTCCGCCGGCGGAAAGCGGTCGGGATCAAAAATCGCCTGCTCAGGTGAATTCATTACGATCTGAATCTTTTCCGCCGAGCAACTGCGGGAGGCGAAGAGGTTCTTGAAGGCAATGTTTGGGGTTATTACGAGATTCGAGAATCGAATGCTGTAGCGCTCGATCAGGCGAAGGAGGGAAACTGACCAATGGCTACTGGGTTTTTCAAAGATGGTTGTCATCAACTCGGGCATGGGATCGTGCAGATCCAGGATGATGCGCGTGCCGCAGAGCTTTCCTGCGATCGCAGAAAAAACCAGGAAGTCAGGCATATTATGAACATGTACAATGTCGTATCTCCGCCGGATTCCTCTTGTGATCAGAAACCAGAGTGAAGTTATAAAGAACCTCGCGTAGTTGCTGATATAGGAGAAAACTCTGTTCCGCTGGTGGATGATAGGGGTGCGGAAAACGTTTACGCCGTTCACTTGCTGCCGCCGGAGTTCATTCCCGGTCAGCATGATGCAAAGCAGATCGACTTCCATGCCGGCTTCAACCATGGCTTCGGCGGCCCGCCGGGGCCGGACATCCTCAGGGTATTCCGAATAGAGAATGACAGCAGCGCGCCTTCCCTTCAGGGTTGTGGGCCTCAGATTTTTCACGGTGCGGTCGGTACTATCGGTCAGCGGCTGAGATTACTTCGAAGCGGTCGGGCAGGTGTCCCCTTTTGTACCACGTCGCGATCTGACGCGGTAGGGGTTGCCAATACTTTCCCTCATGCTTGGCACGGATGTGACGTAGAAGCTCGAGGTAGAACTCCACGGGAAAAGTGTTCGGCCTCGGCTTCTCGTTGCCAAGCCGTAGATAGTCGGGATGGACGTTGATCAAGGCCATGCCGCCGCGCTCAGCGATCCAGTCCAGTTTCCTGAGCCAAATTGAGGGGCTCTGCTGCCCCAGGACAAAGAAGAGGGTGGAATCCTGGGGGAGGGTGTAGGGGAGCTCGACGTAGCCGCTGCGGCTGGTGGAGAGTGAAGGAGCGGCTGAAGACTGGGAAGACGGGGGAAGGGAGGAAGACGCGGAAGACCGGGGAGAATCGGAAGACGGGGATGATGCAGTTGCGGGGCCTGCGCTTGGCGCGGGCCTAGTGAATTCGCCCGCTGCGGGCGAATTCACCCAGAAAGGAAAGATGGTGCCGGCGCCGTCCGGCATCGGTTCGAAAGGATCGGTATCAAAGGTGGAGGCGTCGTATTGGATTTTCAGTTGATGGTACCAGTCGAGATTCCGCAGCATGAAACCGGCGCGAAAACCAACGGCCTTCCAATCCTGAAGATAGTGATTGATTCGTCGGGCCCGGGCTTCGAATCCGCTCTTCGAATCGAAGAGCTTGCCGTCATGATGAAGGTCGTGGACGCCCACCTCAAAACCATTCTCCGCGAGCCAGGCGCGGAGATCTGCGGGTACGGAATAGCTGCCTTCGGGAATGAAATTGAACGAAGAACGAAAGCCGAATTGCAGCTCCAATTCCGCCAATCGCCGGCATTTTTCCAAGCCGTCCGGTCCCTCGACGTCGTGGGTGATCACGAAGGCAAACCGCTTCCCGTCGGGCCAGCCCGGCCAGCCCGGAAGGGCGACCCCGGCCGAATCCAAAATGGGCCAAAGATCCCGGCATGCCCTCAGTTTGCGGCGGGCGACAACGCGGCGTATGAGCATCCGCAGCCGCCAGGGGAGATAGGGTTTCGCGATGTAGTAGAGACGTCGTCGTAGCATGGTCAGTATCAGCGGGCGGGCGAAAGAGCCACCTGAACTTCACGTTCGAAAACTCTGCGGGATAGGGAGGGAGGCCTTCGGATTCGGTGCGTATGTCCGCTAAATAAGCCGCTTATTTGTCACCGTTTGCGTCTCCCTTTCGTTCTCTCTCAGCCCATGTGGCGATATAGGATACGGCCGATCAGGCGGGAAAGCGGGATGGGCAGCTTTTGAAACACGGGCGTCTGCCAGCCTGAGGCTCGGTCCGGGGCGGTGAGATAGCGGCCGCTGGACAAGTCGATCTTGGTATAGCCGAGCCGCCGTTCCTCGGTGCCCCAACTGAGTTTGAAGCGCCGGAGGCCTTCATTGTGGAGCGAGGTACGGCCGAAATCCAGCGACGTAAAACCGCGCTGGGCGTGCCACTTGATTCCGTGCCACATTACCAGATTGTTGGCGCGGAGTTGCTGTTGAGCTTCATCGGACGCACCGAATTTGTAATGTACGGTTCGACCGGAATAGAGAAATACAGCACCGGCTACCGGGACTGAACTCTCTATGATTGGAGTGGGAGGAGGTTGAGTGCCACCAGCCCATGGGATTGAGGGCGGGTCGTCGTCTTTCTGCTGAGCGGGTACGGCTCGCGTACATGTTGCAGGTTCGCTCCTTTTGGCGAGGACGATGCAGCCTTTGCCGAGGGCAAGGATGATCTTTTGGAGATTTTCAAAAAAACTCCAAGGCTGAGGTGGCACGCCGTGGCGCCGACGCGTCTGGCACATGAGGTCATAGAACGACCGTATGGCGGTCAGGCTTGTGGCGACTTCGATTTGGAGTTGGCCTGCTTCTCCCTTGCGGACGGCACGACGGGTTGCGCTGTCGAAGCGGGAGAAGAGGGAGGCAGTGTCGGAAGTAAGGGCGAGGCGGTGCGACCAATAGGACGTGGATGGCTGGTAGGGGGAGACTGGGGGAAGGAGAGAAGGAGAGAGGGGGAGACTAGGAGAACGAGACGATAGACTCGGGAAGAGGGCGGTGCGAAGTTCCAGGGTTTTCCAGCGGAGAGATCGGCCGAGTGAGATCGCGGCTTCGAGCAGGAGGGAAACCTCTTCGGGAGAATGGCAGAGCGGGGCGCACTCGTCGGTGAAAGGGAGGGAGACGCCGCGATGGCCGGTGAGCCAACTGCGCACATCCATCAGCGGAAAGACGGCTTGCGGTTTCTCGGGATCGCCGACGACGAGATAGGTGGGGTCGTAGCGATAGGTTTGTCGGAGGATGCGGGCCCAGGCGGCGGTGTGGAAGAGGGTAGCTTGGGGAAACGCCGCCAACTTGGCATCCCATGCGGGATCATTCTGCGGATCGATGCACCGGATGGCGGTCAAGAGGGCCAGGTGGTAGGCGGAGGACGGAGATCGGAAGCCAGAAGTCAGAGGTCAGAAGCCAGAGGGGAATGGCGCCATTCGGGTCTGAGCCCAAACCCTTTGCACAGGAGGCCAAACCGAGGAAAAACCGAGGACAGAGCGCTCTTCCTGCGCTCAGATGATCCGGCGATTTCCAAATGATGATCTTAGGCAGGGCGTTGGTAGGATGAGCGAAGATTAGCGGTTTCTTTCTCAGTGTATTGGGAGAAGGATGAAAGGTGGAGGGGCGGGGAATCTGAAATCGGGCATCGGGCATCAGCCATCTGGGATTTCAGACAATGAGATTACATGGAGGGGATTTGGAGCGGCGGAGTAGGAGGCGAGTTGTTACAAACCGCAGAAAGGAGAAACAACCGGGGAACTACAGCCCGAGGCGGGCGAGGAGTTCTTCCATCGTCAGGTGGTGGGGTGCGGCTATCTTCCCCGAGCTTCGCGGGAGCCTAATTGGCTGAATTCCGACGAGGCTCCTGGTTCCTTGGTCTCCTGTACCAGCCTCATGACCTTCACTTGAGCTTTGGTCTTGTCTCTCGCGAAGGCGCGAAGCCGCGAAAGTTTGGGTCAGCCAAGCCAGCATTCGCCGCGACAAGGCGTAAATGAGCGATCGAGCGAACCGTTCGAATAATGAACTCTAAGAAACCCGCACAATTTCGATGATCCACAGCCGTTGGACGGCATGGTCGCACCAGTAGCTGATAAGGCACTGTTCGCGTAATACGACCTGAACATCGCGGCCGGCAGGGGTGGGTTCTTCGTAGTCGGCGGTCTGGAAGGGATTTGCCGCCAGTTCGTCGAACCAACCGAGTAATTTGCGACGTTCCCGTCCGGCGGCGGCGAAGACTGGCACACAATCGCCCTCGAGCAGATAGCCGTAGCTACTCACCGGCCTTTTCGAGGATGGAATTCAGTTGGCGCAGTTCGTCCGCGGTCACGGCCTGGCCCGCCTGCATCCGCTCGATCTTGCGGTCGATGGTTTCCAAGTAGTTGCGGTCGGACGTTCGCTCCAAATGGGACAGAAACGCCCGCACCTTCGATCGTTCCTCTGGCGTGAGGGTTTCAATTTCACGATTAATTTCTGTGGCGGTCATATTGAGAAACCTCCGGTCATTGATTCTTGGAGGAACGCGTCCAATTTATCCTAAAAGGAGCAGTTGGAACCACGGAGGCACAGAGGGCACGGAGAGAAATCAGGTCGCCGATCCGATTCACCCACGGGGTGATGCCGCCTTTGAGGCGGAGTTTGCCGCGCCGTCTTGTCGCGACGAAGCCGAAGGCGGAAACCTTTGCGCCTTTGCGCGAGATATTGGCTTGGTGATCGCCGGCGATTGCGCTACGGCCGCCCAGCCGGATCAACCGATCAGAGCAGAAGACGGAGAACTTCGTTGAGCTTGCGTCCAATCGCGCGCCGCCGTTCGGCCGATACACGTCCGATTACTTCGGAGACCCCCGCCTTTGCGACAATGTGAAAGAAACGGCAGTCGACGGTGGACGGGAATTCCAGTCCGTCAGCGCCATTGAGCGCAACTTGGTGCGACCTTACGGCGGCGGCTGGGACTCGTTTGGAGCAAGCGAGGAGGTTAAGGTTGGTCGTGTGATTCGACGCGCACCACTCGTCGCCGGAAAGTACGATTCCGGGGTGAAGCTCGGTGTCTTGCGGCCGAATCCGGAACCGCACGATGTCCCATTGACGGACGGGTGTCACGGGTTTGGGGTGAAGCTGGCCGGCGCCGAGTTGGCGAGTGCGACCATGGGATCAGTTTCCTCGCAATTGAAGTAGCCGAAAGGGCGGTTTGGAATCGGTTCAATTTCCGCAACGGGCTCGATCCGGAAGAGTTGTTCCTTGCGCCTAAGATAGACCGCCTGGCCGGCACCGGCTCTGTCGAGCAACCGGCCGAGCTTGGGTTTGGCCTCAGAAACAGTGAATGCTTTAGGCATAGACTGAAAACGGATCGAAGAACGGTCTCTTGCAAGGCGAATCCTGGACGCGACGGAGAGACTGCGCACGGACAACTTGGAAAAGTCCACCCGAAGGGTATCTGGGGCTTTCGGTGAGGCGGCGGTCAGAGGACGGAGGAACAATCGGGTCTCACGCAAGCAGCGAAGGCTTGTGTTTGCCTTCAATCCAGTAAAGCACCTGATGCAAGTCGTCTTCAGTGATGTTTCTTTTCCACACTCGATCCAAGAGGTGATCGAGCAGTTGCGGTGGAAGGTCAGACCGCTGTATCTTGGGCATGGAGCTGGTCGATCGGCTTGCCGTAATACCCTTCCATGAAGCGTTTCTTCAGCTCCACAGCTTCGCTGGCATCTTCCGTGGAAGCGAGTCGCCTGGAAATTTTCTCAAGGCTTGAGAGGGGCAACTGCTTGACGGAGAGAGTCAATTCCAAGTTGAGCGCATGGGCAGCCTTCGCCATGGTCTTGAGGGTGATGGCGGTGTTCTTGCCGTCGAGGAGGCGTCGGACGGAGTGGCGGCCAGTCCCGGTCTTTTTGGCGAAGGTGCTGATGCTCATGTGGTCCTCGGCGAGTTTCTGCCTGATCGCATCGGCGAGGGTCTTCTTTAACTGTAAGGCCGCAGTCGCGCTCATGAGGGAAAGAGGGCTCAAATTTTTGCCAACGTCAAGATGTCGAGAGTAACGGAGGACGGAGGTCAGAAGTCAGAAGTCAGAGGTCAGAAGTCAGAGGTGAATGGCGCCATTTGGGTCTGGGTCCAAACCCTTTGCACAGGAGGCCAAACCGAGAAGAAACCGAGAACTGATCGCTTTGCCTGCGCTCAGTGGATCCGGTGATTTCCAAATGATCTTGGGCTATCGGATGGAACAGGGTCGGATGGGTTGGGATTTCCTCGGCTCGACCTCGGTTTGACCTCCTGTGCTCTTTCCGGGGCCGAGAGGGACAGAGGTCGGAAGGCAGAAGTCAGAAGACAGAAATCAGAGGTGAATGGCGCCATTTGGGTCTGGGTCCAAACCCTTTGCACAGGAGGCCAAACCGAGAAGAAACCGAGAACGGAGCGCTTTGCCTGCGCTCAGTTGATCCTGCGATTTCCAAGTGATGATCTTGGGCAGCCTGTTCGTTGGTAGGATGAGCGAAGATTAGCGGTTTCTCTCTCAGTGTATTGGGAGAAGGATGAAAGGTGGTGGGGCGGGGAATCTGAAATCGGGCATCGGGCAGCTGAAATTTGGGAGCTTAGACCAGACCCAGCTGTCCCGCGATCTTCACGGAATTCGCGGCTTTGGTGAGCTCTGGGTTGGTCGCTCGCGAAGGCGCGATGCGAAGGTGCCGGGAAGAACGGAATGGGAGTCGGTACGGCTTCCACGGCCTGGACCAAGCTTGCCCGCCTACGGCGGCGCCAAAGGCGGCCAGGGGTCCAGCCTTACACGATACGAACATCGGCAAGGGTAGGGCGCGGACTCCGTTCCGCGCCGGAGAAGACGGATCGGAGAGCGGAAGGAAAGAGCGGCGGCGAAGGGACTCGCCGCCCTACCGGGGGCGGAATTCGATTACTGATCGCTGATTACTTTCCACTCTCCCTTTCCGCCTCAACCCATATGGCGATACAGGATTCGGCCGATCAGACGGGAAAGCGGGATAGGAAGCTTTTGAAACACGGGCGTCTGCCAGCCGGAGGCACGATCGGGGGCGGTGACATAGCGGCCGCTGGACAAATCAATCTTGGTATAGCCGAGACGCTTTTCCTCCGTGCCCCAACCCTGCTTGAAGCGCCGGAGGCCTTCATTGTAGAGGGACGTACGGCCGAAATCCAGCGACGTGAAACCGCGCTCGGCGTGCCATTTGATCCCGTGCCACATCACGAGGTTGTTGGCGCGCAGATGCTGTTGAGTTTCGTCGGAAGCGCCAAATTTGTAGTGTACTGTCGACCCGGAATAAAGAAAGACGGCCCCGGCCAGCGCGCGGCTTGGGCCCGTAAATTGTCTTTCGACCGAGTTGAATCGGTGTGCGGGCGGGTCTGCAGCGGGGACATTTGCCTTCAAGCCTTGGGCCCACGGAACACTCGGAACACCAAAGGAGGAAGCTGGTGTGCTGGGTGAGCGGTCATCCGCCGATTGTTCAACCGATAGTGGGCTGGGGGAGGCAGACGCACGGACCAATACGATACAGCCCTTCCCGGAGGCGATGATTTCGTTTTGGATGTTGGCGAAGAAACGCCAAGGTTGGGGTGGCAGACCGTGGCGACGGCGGGTCAGGCACATCAGATCGTAGAACGACCGCATGTCGGACAAATCGGTGCCCACCTCGATCATTAGCGGGCCGGTCTCGGCCTTGCGGATGGCGCGACGGGTGGAACTGTCGAAGCGGGAGAAGAGGGCCGCGGTGTCAGATGTAAGAGCGAGGCGGTGGGACCAGAAGGAAGTGGAGGGCTGGTAGGAGGGGAGCGAGGGAGAGGGGGAGACTGGGGGAGGGGGAGAAGGGGAGAGGGGGAGACTAGGGGAACGAGACGATAGACTGGGGAAGAGGGCGGTGCGGAGTTCCAGGGTTTTCCAGCGGAGCGATCGACCTAACGAGATCGCGGCTTCGACGAGGAGGGAAACCTCTTCGGGGGAGTGGCAGAGTGGAGCGCACTCGTCGGTGAATGGGAGGGAGACGCCGCGAGACCCGGTGAGCCAACTGCGGATCCCCATGAGCGGAAGTACGGCATCGGGTTTGGCGGTCTCGCCGAGGACGAGGTAAGTCGGTTCGTAGTGATACGTCTGGCTCAGGACGCGGGCCCAGGCGGCGGTGTGAAAAAGGGTGGCGTCGGGGAAGGCGGCCAAGCGGGCTTCCCAGGAGGGATCATGCTGCGGATTGATGCACCGAATGGCGGACAAGAGGGTCGGGCGGCAAGCAGAGGTCAGAAGTCAGAGGCCGGAGGACAGAAGTCAGAAGTCAGAAGAGAATGGCGCCTTCGGATCTGAGCCCAAACCTTTTGCACAGGAGGCCAAACCGAGGAAAAACCGAGAACGGAACGCGCTTTTCCTACTCCCAATTGATCCGGCGATTTCCAAGGGATCTTGGGTTGCGGGATGGAACGGCGGCAGATGGGTTGTGATTTCCTCGGCTCGACCTCGGTTTGACCTCCTGTGCTGTTCCGGGGCTGGAGGAAGGAGGACAGATGCCAGAGGTCAGAAGTCGGAGGTCGGAAGAACGCGAGTTGGGGAAGACCCAGGAAGACGGCAGAGAGTAGAAATGGGGCAGGCGGTTGACCGCTGATTTTAGCTCATTTCCGACAAAATCAGCAGCGGGGAGGAATTTTGATCATCATGCGTTGATTCACCGATGAGCTGTGTGGCGTGGACCAAGCTTGCCCGCCTACGGCGGCGCCAAAGGCGGCCAGGGGTCCAGCCCTACACAAGGCAATTATTGCAAGCCGGCGGTGTCACTCCCCTCGGTGAGGCGCGGTCAGACCGGCAATTCATGATGCAACCAAGTGGGTACGTAATTTTTTGTCTTGTTCAGAACGGCACCCACGTGAGCGTTCGACTCGGCCAAGAGCGTATTTGCACGTTGAACGTTTTCACGGGTCGTTTTTTCCGACTCCACCACAAGCAGCACGATATCCATGAAACCTGCCAAGCGTGGCGTAATACTAATCTGACTGACCGGCGGCATGTCGAAGATGATGTAATCGAAGTCGCTTGATTTTAGCTGCGGCAAGAGCTTGGCGAAACGCTGAGGCAGAAGTCGCGACAACCGGTCCCCGTGGGAACCGTCAGAAACGACGTACAATCTCTCCTGGACCTGTGCGCCAGCACGGGTTTCGAGCAGTTCTTCGAGTCCCATGCCAGGTTTGCCGCGGTGAAAATGCATGGCCGATCCTTGCCCTGGCGTCAAATCGACGAGCAGAACGTTGCCATCGCCCGTTTCAGAAAAACAGCGGGCGAGTCCGGTGGCGATTGACGTGACGCCTGAATCGGGTCCAAGTCCGGTGAGCGCCACCAGCTTGGGCTTATGAGTGAGGTTGCGACTTTCAAAATATCCGATGAGTCGATCGCGCAGAGTCTCGTGATAAGGATTGAGATGGTAGCTGAGGGGATTTCGCTTTTCTTCCTCCGTAAGCAGGATCATCGCATCTGCGGTGTCGTTTGGAGCTGGGGAAGCAGCGGGAGCCTTGCGCTTTTTGTTGCGTCGGTGCGATTCGAGGCGCTGGAGAGGAACCGAGAGAAAGAGTGGAATGCGGAGTGTCTTCCCAAATTCAGAAGGGCGGCGCACCGAGCGATCCAGCAACAGTTCAATCAAGAACGCCCAGGCGAGGCCAAGGCCGACGCCGCCACCAGCGATGCTCCCGGCCGTCTTAAGCGTCTTCGCCGGCTCGATGAAAGGAGGCGACGGTGTCTGGATAACACTGATGTTGGACACTTTGCCGGAGCCCAAGGCTTCGTTGATGCGAGACTGCTCCAAACTGGCGGCGTATCGGCGATAATTTGCTTCCTCCAGTTCCCGCTTGCGGGTGAGTTCCTGGATATTGCCCTCCGCTTGATCGAGATTCACGGCTTCCTTTCGCAAGGTATCCATTTGCTCATTTAAGGTCTTGATGCGGGCCTCGAGGCCGTTCAATTGGGCAACTTCGGATTCCATTGCAACGGCGCGGCTGGCGGCCGGGTCCGGGGACGAGGAAGCGGTCGAGGCAGGAGAGCCGGCGGACGGGGCTTGGGTGAGCAGGGGGGTTTCCTCCTCCAACTGGCGGCGGCGTTGTTCGGCGTCCGCCAACTGCGCCTGCACTTCCTTAACCCGCGGGTTCTCCGGGGTGAAAAAGAGCAGCATTTCCTGCTCTCGTTTACGCAGAAACCCGACCCGGGCAAAGACGCCACGGTATTCCTCTATCACCGCGACGGGTACCTGTTCATTTTCTTCCGGAGGAGAAGGGGCCGAAGCGGAGGTCGTGGCAGGGTTGGCCGGATTGGCAGAGGACGAGGATGCTGCGACGGCTGGAGCGACCGAGGCTGCAATAGAGGGAGCGGTCGCGGCCACCGGGAGAGTAGAGGCGGGTAACGAAACGGCGTCCGCGCTTGGGGGGCTTTTCGCAGAGGGGGAGCCGACCGATTTGGGATCCGTTGCCGGTTTGCGACCGAGTTCCTTGAGCATGGCGGCGCGCTGAGCCTGTTCCACGCGCGCGGCAAAGACTTGTCCACGCAGGGCGTCAATTTGAGCGGCGTACGATCGTTTTGCTTCTTCCACCGAAATCACACCTGCCTTGGCCCGCGCTTTGCGAAGATCGTCCTCGGTCTGGGCCAGTCGCGACCGCAACTGATCCGTTTCCTGCGCCAGAAATTCTCCCACCATGCCGGCGGACCGGTGGATTTCCTGGTGCATCTTGCGGTATTGGGCAATCACTTCGCGCACCACCGCCTGAGTTACTTCCGGGTCGGAGTGAACGAAGGTTATTCCAATCACGCTGCTGAACCGCTGGGCGGAAACCGTAAGACCTTTCCGAATGATAACAGATGCGGTATTGATATCATCCTTAACCGCGTCTTTGCCGTTAATTTTATCCGGGCCGACCGTCTCCGCCACCTTGCGGGCCAGGTCGAGACTGGTCAGGATTTCCTGCTCGGATGTCATGATGGTTTCGCCACCCCGATCCGGGGACTTGGTTACGGTGTCGGAGGCACCGGAGGCGGCGGGCTGGGCTTCGGTCACGACATAGCGGATGAAGAGCTTCGCGTTGGAAGAAAAGGTGGGCTTGGCCGTGAAATAGTATGCTGCCCCGGCACTGATCCCCAGCAGGGAGCAAATGACGATTTTCCACTTGTGGCGGAAAAGAGTGAAATAGACGTCTTCCACGCCGAGCGACGACGGAGCGGCTCCCGCGGGGGTGGCCGTCACCACGGCCCGCAGCCGCGGCTCGGCCAGCCGCGTGTCAAGCACCGCGGACACGGGGCGGACGGGATCCGGGATAGGAGGCTGGGTGGACACGGTAAGAACGCGAGACGCGGAAGACGAGGGAGGCGGGAGACCTTAGAAAAACGCGAGACTAGGAAGAATGATATTTTCGATCATCTTGAAATCGATCATCGGGCATCAGCCATCTGGGATTGCAGGCACCGCGGTGCGGCAAGGAAGAGGAGGAACGCGAGACGTTGGAGATGGCGGAGGTGTGCCAGGGCGGAAGTAACCGACAGGTGTTCACGAACCGGTGAGTGAGGATCATCGACTACGTACACAAGTCGCCGACTGGAGGACAATCGCCTATGTTTACGGTTTAGACGGACCCGAAACTAAGGAGGAACCGCCAATCGCGGCAAGGGTAGCTGTGGAGGGGGGGTCGGATGGCAGAGGCCAGAGGTCAGAGGACGAGACGGTACCGAGTGTGAGGTTCGGTAAGGGTCGGGCGCGGACTCCGTTCCGCGCCGGGAAAACGGATGGGAGATCGTGAGACACGAGCGGCGGCGAAGGGACTCGCCGCCCTACCGGGTACGAGCTTCGGTATGTGTAGGGCCGCACCTTGGTGCGCGCCGGAAAACGGGAACGAAAATCGGTACGGTTTTCGGGGGCGTGGACCCAGGTCCAGCCCTACACGGTGTGAGGATCGGTAAGGGTAGGGCGCGGACTCCGCTCCGCGCCGCGGAAAGACGGAAGGAAAGTCGTGAGGCCCGAGCGGCAGTGAAGGGACTCACCGCCCTACCGGGTACGAGCTTCGGTACGTGTAGGGCCGCAGCTTGCTGCGCGCCGGAATGTGGGAACGGAAATCGGTACGGCTTTCTGGGCGTGGACCAAGGTCCAGCCCTACACGATACGAACATCGGCAAGGGTAGGGCGCGGACTCCGTTCCGCACCGGGGAAGACGGAAGGAAGATCGTGAGGTGATTGTGGCGGCGAAGGGACTCGCCGCCCTACCGGGTGCGAGCTTCGGTAGGTGTAGGGCCGCAGCTTGCTGCGTGCCGGAAAACGGGGGGTGGACTTTCGGTGGGTCGCGGACTCCGCTCTGCGCCGGGGAAGAACGAAGGGCTACGCCGGGGGCGCGACGTGCAACACCGCCTGCAGTTCGGTGACCACGGTGTCGATCTGGGCATCGGTCAACTCGGGGAACATCGGCAGGGAGAGGATTTCATCGGCACAGCGTTCGGTCACGGGCAGGGATCCCCGCTGGTATCCGAGCGACGCGTAGGCTTCCTGCAGGTGAACGGGCTTGGGGTAGTGAATGCCGCAGGCGATGCCGCGCTGGCCCAGCGCCGCCAAAACCTGGTCGCGATTGGCCACTCGGACGACGTAGAGGTGAAAGACCGGTACACCGTGGCCGGCCACTTGGGGCGTGGCGACTCCGGCGACGCCAGCGAGTTTTTCGCTATAGCGACCGGCATGAGCGCGGCGCGCGGCGTTGCCAGCCGCCAGGACGCGCAGCTTGATGCGCAGGGCGGCGCCCTGAATACCATCCATGCGCGCATTCCAGCCGATGACGGAATGATAATACTTGGTCTTCTGGCCGTGATCACGGAGGACCTGAATCTTGGTTGCGAGGGCGGCGTCGCTGGTCACAACCGCGCCCGCCTCGCCGAGGGCACCGAGGTTCTTGCCGGGATAAAAACTGAAGGCGCCGGCGATACCGATGGTACCGGCCTTCCGGCCCTTGTATTCGGCTCCGTGTGCCTGGCAGGCATCCTCGATGACCGGTAGATTGTGACGCGCGGCGATGGCCATGATGGGATCCATGTCGGCCATTTGTCCGTAGAGATGGACCGGAATGATAGCCTTCGTGCGAGGGGTGATGGCGGCCTCAAGCAGGGCGGGATTCAGCGTGTAGGTCGTCTCGTCGATGTCGACGAACACGGGTTTGGCGCCGCAGTAACTGATCGCCTCGGCGGTGGCGATAAACGTATGAGCCACCGTGATGACCTCGTCGCCGGGTCCGACGCCCAAGGCGAGCAACGGGAGCCACAGGGCATCGGTGCCGTTGCCGACGCCGATGGCATGCCGCGTATCGCAGAAGGCGGCGAAATCTTCTTCGAACCGGGCCACGTAGGGCCCGCCGGCGAAGGCGCTCGAATCGATCACTTCGGCAATGGACGCCAGGAGCTCCGACCGGAGAGGGTCATGCTGGGCACGTAGATTGAGGAAGGGTACGGGCATGGGAGCGTTGAGTGTGAGGGAGAGGGAGAAGGGAAGGGGAACCTGAAATCGGGCAGCGGGAATCTGAAATCTCGGATTTCCAGTCTTTTGGCGGTGGCGAAGGGACTCGCAGCCCCACCGGGTGAAAAGATTGGGACGTGTAGGGCCGCAGCTTGCTGCGCGCCGGAAAACGGGACGGTGATCGTTACGGTTTCGAGGCGTGGACCAAGCTTGCCCGCCTACGGCGGCGCCAAAGGCGGCCAGGGGTCCAGCCCTACAGGACACGGATATCCGTACGGGTAGGGCGCGGACTCCGCTCCGCGCCGGGGAAGACTTCACGATCGCGGAGCGCCGCCTTTTTTGGTCATCACCCGGGCGGGATTGCCGGCGACTACGGCGCCGGGGGGGACATCCCGGGTCACAACGCTACCGGCGCCAACCATGGCGCCTTCCCCGATCGTGATGCCGCAGAGCAGGGTGGCGTTGGAGCCGATGGAGGCGCCGCGCTTGACGAGGGTAGGCACGCATTTCCAGTCGGCTTCGGTCTGCAAGCCGCCGAGCGCGTTGGTGGCACGGGGCAGCAGGTCGTTGGTGAACATCACGCCGTGGCCGACGAACACCTCGTCTTCGAGCGTCACTCCCTCGCAGATAAAGGTGTGACTCGAAATCTTGCAGCGATGCCCGATCTTGGCGCCCTTTTGGATCTCGACGAAGGTGCCGATCTTGACGTCGTCGCCGATCTCGCAGCCGTAGAGGTTGGTAAAGCCGAAAATTCGAACGCCCCGGCCGAGCTTAACGTTCGGGGCGATGAGTTGGTACGGGGGCGTCGACGCCGGATTCATGCAGAAGACGCCGGGGTTTGGGCCGTTCCCGTCGGGAGAAGTGTGGCGGCAGTGGTCGGGTCCGGTACGGCGGCGGCAATGGGACTGCGCGTGGAGTTTGGGCTCGCGATGCTCAGGCGGGTTGCGAGTTTCACGGAGCCGCCCTCCTGGCGCAACGATTGGGAGGAGGCCTCGAGGATTTGCACGACCGCCAGTCCCATCTGGCCCGAGGTCAGAGGGGTGGTTCCATGTTGGATACAGGACAAAAAATGCTGACACTCCACCTTGAGCGGTTCCTCCTGCTTGAGATAGGGCACGTAGATATCGCCGTAGTGATAAGCGTAATGGAAGTCGGCAAAGGTGTCGTAATGGGGCGGTCGCTCCACGCGCACATCGTAAATCTTGATCTTTTCCTGCTGCGAAATGTCGTCGTAGACAATCATGCGCTTGCTGCCGACAATGGTCATCTCCCGGATCTTCCGGGGGTCGAGCCAGCTGCTTTGGATCGACGCGGAGCGGGACTGGCCGAACTGGATATTGAGCGAGGTGATATCCTCGATGCCCGGAGTAACATTGGCAAACCCCCGACAATTCACGCTGATCGGTTGTTCGTCCATGATATGCAGAATGATCGACAGATCGTGGGGTGCGAGATCCCACGCGACGTTGATATCCTTCTGGAACAAACCGAGGTTCAGGCGGCGGGCGTTGATATAGCGGATTTGGCCGATGTCATGACCATCGACGAGTTCCTTGATTTTGCGCACCGCCGGGGAGTACAGGAAGGTGTGGCCCACCATGAGAACCAGACCCTTCTGCTCCGCGATCGCGATCAACTCCTCACATTCGGCGGAAGATGCGGCCATGGGCTTCTCGATCAGCGTATGCTTGCCGGCCAAGAGACTGGCCTTGGCCATCGGATAGTGAAACCGCACTGCGGTGGCGATGGCGACGGCATCCAAGCCGGCGTCGGTGAGAAAGCGGTCGAACTGCGTCTCTCCCTGGATTTCCGGATAAAGACTGCGCATGTGCTTCAAACGGCCCTCACTCAAATCACAAACGGCCTTAAGCTTGCACTCGGGGAGCGCCCGGAAATTACGGATAAGATTGGGGCCCCAATAACCGCATCCCACGACGCCAACATTGATCGGTGTTTTCATGAAGAGGTTTATGTAACTGGAACCTAACGAGGCGCCGCCTCAGACCGTTCAGTGTCTTGAGGCAATGGGAATCAAGGGTTGACGGGCACGAGCAGAATCCACTTGGGAGTTTATCCTGTCGTCGCACTGAGCGTCTGGATCGATCAGGAGGCGGCCAACTGGTCGCGTTGAATGACCAATTTGACGTCTACATCCAGGAGGTGCAGCAGCACCCGAACTCGCTCGCGGTCGCTCATGGATTCGGAAATAATCCCCTTCAGTCCGAGCATCGGCCCGTCAGTCACCTCAACGGCTTGCCCGGGAAAGAACTCGTCCTTTGCCAGACCCCTTTCCAATTGTCCATCGGCCCAAAGTTTCAGCTCGCGGATGAGCGTGGGGGAAACAACCGTCGGGCCGCCGCCGAGCCGGACAATATCGATCGCTTCCTTGGCATAGCGAACAGCCCGGTAATGGGTGGCTAGATCAAACTGGCAGAAGAGGTAGCGGGGAAAGAGAGGCCGGACCACCTCACGGCGGACCCGGCGGATGGTTTTACGCAACTTCAGACGCGGAAGGTAGGTCTGAAGCCCAAGCTCGTTCGTGAGATGAACCGCCAGGAGTTCCTCTCGTTGAGGACGCGTGTGCAGGCAGTACCAGTTCATGGCGTGGTCAGGCGGCTGATTCTGAGGGTTTCCGGTCCGATTTTTCCATGCTGCCGCCATTCCAGTGCCACCGCAATGTGCGAGTGAATCTGGACGTTAGTTCAGTCAAAACTTGATCGCTGCTCCAGGCGGATACGCTCGTGGCACATTAGCTATGGGGCGTCCGTGTCTTTGTCAAAAAATCTGACACTGATCCTGAGAAATTGTTTTAAGTATTAGTAGGATAGGTACTAGGACGTTTTTGGTAAAGGCTGGACCCAGAACACGGATGGAAGAAAAGAGCGGAGCTCGACCGGCCAGGGATTGGCGAAAAGTGCATTCTAAGAATACCAACGTCCCTGTGCTTCGCAGCGGCGGGCAGTGACCGAAGCTCCTTGAGGGTAAATGTGTCAGGAAATCTTACAGAAATGAAGTGGTGATGAGATGGAATTTTGTGGGGAAGAAATTAATAACTACATAAAGGTATGAAGTTAAAGGCCAGGATGAAATTTAACCAAGTTTTGGCGCCTATCTTGCTATAAATCCGTCATCTCCGTTTCGCGCACATGATGAAGAACCCCGCAGACCTGCAGGATCCTCGCGACGTAGCATTGGCCGTTCGCATTCCCCACTGGAAACGGGCGATTGACCTTTGCTGCTGTTTGTTGGCCCTCCCCATGCTCGCGGCATTGGCTTTCTTCGGTGCCATCGTGATGCGCCTTACTTCTCCGGGGCCATTACTCTTCCGCCAAGAGCGCATCGGCTACCGGGGGCAACGATTCTGGCTATTCAAATTCCGCACGATGCATGTGAGCGCGGACACGAAAGCCCATCAGGCTCACGTTGCCGAGTTGCTCCAGTCTGCGGTGCCCATGCAGAAACTGGACACCAAGGGAGACTCCCGGCTGATTGCGGGTGGGCGGCTGCTGCGCGCCTCTGGCCTCGATGAACTCCCGCAGGTTATCAACGTGCTCCGGGGAGAGATGAGCATTGTCGGACCACGGCCATGCTTACCCTATGAGTACGAGCTTTACTCAGCCGGGCAGCGCCAGCGTCTTGGTTGCGTCCCTGGGTTGACAGGACTGTGGCAGGTGTCCGGCAAGAATCAGACCTCTTTTCCCCGGATGGTTGAATTGGATATCAGTTATGCGCAGCGGCTTTCACTCGGGTTGGATTTGAAGATCATGCTCATGACTGGCCCCGTGCTGCTCAAACAAGTCTGGGAAACCCGGAACCGGCGAATCCCCAAGGTTCCGAGTGTCCAGTCGGCTTCGCCCTTTACGGAGACCCCATTCCGAGCGGGGCCGGATTTTCAGCGTTCCTGACCCATGGTCATGAGGCGGAGAAAAGCGGACCCGTTTGGCGCCACCCCATTCGTACAAGTAGCCGATGATCACAAGTAAAGGATTGATTGTCTTTGCCGTGGTTGGGGGAGGCGTGATTCTGGCCGGTAGCGTCGTGCTGTTCTTCGCGGTCCGGAATGCTCCCGAAGCGATCGAAACGACGGACGGCTTTCACGCGATTGTTCCGGCTCCGAGGACCGAAAGCATCACGCATGCGGTGAGAGTGGGCGAAAATTTTGACACGGGCAAGGTGTGAACGCTGGGCTCGCCCCAAGTCCGACTTCCGCACTGGCAGGGTAAAGGTGGGCAGGTGTTTGATGGTGAGCTGAGCAAAAATCATGACCGCAAAGGGATCGTAGGTGCGCAGCGACCGGGCGCCACGGGCGCGGTGGACGAGGGAGGGTCGACTCGGTTGACGGCCCCCTCATTTTCGTGTGCGGTGGCGCACCAAGCCGCGGACGGTCCTCGATCGGCTGAACTCATCACCATGATACTTCGCAACCGGCACGTGTTGATCACCGGAGGCTCCAGCGGAATCGGCCTTGCCCTTGCGCGTCAGTGCGCCGCAGCGGGCGCCCGGATCAGCCTGATCGCGCGCGATGCTGCGAAACTAGGGGCGGCGCGAGCGGCGGTGCAGGCGGCGGTGCCTGCGGTGGCGGAGATTGTGACCGTATCCGCGGATGTTTCGGTAGAGCGCGAGGTCGTGGCCGCGTTGCAGTCGGCCGAGGGGGTGCATGGTCCGATCGATGTGCTCATCACCTCGGCGGGAATGGCGCGTCCCGGTTATTTCGAGGAGGTTCCGGTGGGGGTGTTCGAGCGTACGATGGCGGTAAACTACTTTGGTACGCTTTACGCGCTCAAGGCCGTCGTGCCGGCGATGCGGCGGCGCAGGGAGGGCTCCTTGGTGCTGATCTGCTCCGGCGCCGGCCTCGTCGGTCTCTTTGGTTACACGCCCTATGCGCCGACGAAGTTTGCGCTGCGCGGTCTGGCGGAGGCGTTGCGCGCCGAACTCAAGTCCACGGGAGTGCGTCTTACGATCGTCTACCCGCCCGACACCGACACCCCCCAACTCGCCGAGGAAAATCTCACCAAACCCGTCGAGACCCAGGCTCTGACCGCCGGCGGCGGGCGCTGGACGGCGGACGCCGTGGCCCGCGTGACGCTGGACGCCGTCCGGCGAGGACGCTTTGTGGTCACGCCCGGCCTTCAGCTCACGGCGCTGGCTTGGCTGCACAGTCTGTTCGCGCCGGTGATCCACTGGTGGTTCGATCGGGTGGCCAGGCAGGCGCGCCAGCGGAGCAAGAGGCCAACATGAAAACCATGAGCCTTGGTCTGCGGCGGCTTCCTCGCGGGAGAGGAAGTTTTTCCGGATGCGGATGCGGTCAAGCCAGCCGGTCACCCGCCAGGAGCGGGTGCCGTTGCGATTTTCGAACCGAACGACGGTGAACGTGGATCCGGTCATGCCTGGGATGCCACGACACCTGGCAACCTCGCTCACTGGCGCCGTAAGTTGTTTCCGTTCAACAACGAAATTGGTGCCCAAGGGGGGCTCGAACCACCAGCGAAACAGTATCCGAAATGGTTCGTTTTACGTGTTTTGTATTGTTGGTTGGCAGTTTAGACGTGCAGAAATGTGCAACGAGTTTCGTTGAAAACAAGGCAAGAACAAGTGTCCGGGCAAATCTTGGGCAAATCGCTCAGGCGGCGGCAACTTCGCGCGGCTTGACCTCCCGGGCGATGCGCGCGCCAAATTCCCGTTGGGCTCGGCGCAGATCGCAGTCCAGCTGGAGGCGAACCCACCACCCGTCGGAAAGTCCAAAATAGCGATCCAAGCGTAGTCCGGTGTCGGCCGTGATGGTGCGTTCGCCAGCCAAAATAGCCGAGATCCGGGTTTGGGGTACGCGGATGTCTTTCGCCAATTGATAGGGGGTGATGCCCATTGGATTAAGAAACTCCTCGCGGAGCATTTCACCCGGAGTAGGGAGTGGTAGTTTCTTCGTCATGATTTTAATGGTAGTCCACGATTTCTACGCCCTCGACTCCGTGGTCGGTCCAAGTGAAGCAGAGGCGGTACTTGTCGTTGATGCGAATGGAGTGCTGGCCCTTGCGGTCACCCTTGAGCGGTTCCAGCCGATTGCCGGGAGGAACCCGTAGGTCGTCGAGTTTCCTGGCGAGGTCGAGTTGTTGGAGTTTGCGGAGGGCTACTTTCTGAATATCGGCAGGCAGGTCTGGCGTCCTCTCGCCCTTGTGGATTTGCGCGGTGGCTTCGCAACGGAACGAGGCGATCATCTGCATCGATAGCTACGCCACGCGTTACTAACGTCAAACGTTATTATGGAAAAGGTAGGAGCATCCGTGGATACCTCACTCGCGGGCGCCGTGCCTTGGCGTCGATAGCCAGCCAGACTGCGGCCGGTTCAGGGTGTTCGACCGGCACCACCGCGGGTCGTGACCAGTTCGCGGAAGCGGGCGGCGACCTGGGTTTCAAACTGCCCCTTGCGCCGCACAAAATAGATGGGCTCGAACCCGAGGAGTTCGGGGATCGGCCGCAACTTCACGCCACGCTGGTGCCAGGGCGCAGCCAGGCTGGAATCAACCGGCACCGGCGACATGGCCACGCCAAAGCCGAGCCGCACGTATTCGAAAAGCATTACCGGAAAATTCGATTCGATCACGATGCGCGTCTTGTCGACCAGTCCGGCGCGCGCGAGAGTCGCATCAAAGTGCTGGCGGCAATGAGATCCTGATCGTGTTCGTGCTTCTTCGCCGCGACGTAGAGTGCGATCGCGTCGCCCAGCTTCATGGCCTGCTCTGGCTCGCGATCGTTCGCGAGGGCGAATGCGAGGTAGAACGAGAGTGGATTCTTGCAGCCTTGCAGTTGGCCGAAGGCCAATTCGGCGTCGCGAAGTTGCTCGGCCGTCAAGCGAGTGATCGCGGTGCGAACAGGACTTCCCGCCGCGTGGAGCCGCCGGACATCCAAGACCTGCCGTTCCGCGTCGGCCTCAGATCGGGTGCGAAAATTCTTCCGGATGCGTCTACCGGCGATCCAGCCGGAAACGCGAAACACGACCTCCCCGGAGGGGTTCGTGAACTCTGAGATGACGAAGGCGGAGTGCTGATTCATGTCCGATTTGCCACGTCAACTGGGCAAATCGGGCTGATTATTTCGCAAGTCGTTTTATTGGTACAACTGAAATGGTGCCCAAGGGGGGACTCGAACCCCCATGCGGTTAAGCACAGGCTTCTGAGACCTGCGTGTCTACCAGTTCCACCACCTGGGCATTTAGCGGACGGTCACGACACACTTCCCGCCGCCGTGGCGCAAGAAAATTGATTTCCCTCCTTCGCGACCCCCGCCAGTCTGCCGCTTTCCATGAAGAAAGAGACCATCCTCTCCAAGATCAGGGCCGAGAAGGTCATCGCGCTCATCCGGGCTGATTCGCCGGATGGGCTCCTCGATTGCGCCAAGGCCCTCGCCGCCGGCGGGTTGACCAGCATTGAACTCACGATGACGACTCCCGGTGCCATTCGCATGCTGGAGAAAGCCACGGCAGAGTTGCCGGATTTTTTGTTTGGCCTGGGCACCGTGCTCGATGCGGAGACCGCCCGGATCGGCATCCTCGCGGGCGCGAAGTTCATCGTGACGCCCGCGCTGCGGCCCGACGTGATCCGGCTTTGCCAACGTTACAGCGTGCCGGTCTTCAGCGGGGCGTTTACCCCCACTGAGATCCTCGCGGCCTGGGAGGCCGGGGCCGACGCCGCGAAGATCTTTCCCGCCGAATTCTTCGGCCCAGGCTACATCAAGTCGGTCAAAGCGCCGCTGCCGCACGTGGAAATGGTGCCAACCGGAGGGGTGAACGAGAACAACGTGGCGGACTTCCTCAAGGCCGGGGCGTTTGCGACGGCGGCCGGTAGTTCGCTCGTCGAGGCGAAGGCGCTGAAGGAAAAAAACTGGGCGGCGATCACCACCAAGGCGAAGGCGTTTGTGGCGGCCGTCGCAGCGGTTGCGTAGGCGCGGACCGGCCTGGAGATTTCGCGCCATGGCCCGACCTCCTGCGGGTGTGATGTTCGTGGCCCGGACGCACGGGGTCGTTTGCCTCGTCATCCTCGTCTCGATCCTCCTGCTGCACCTGCTGACCCGGAATCTCCCGGGGATCGAATTTGGTCCCCGCACCTACCAGTATGCCGGCACGCTCGCCGGGATCTACTTTCTGGTGGCCGTGCTGGTCTGGCTCGGCGCCCCGTTGGGGCCGCTATTGAGCCGGGTGTGCAGCCTGCTCTACCTGCTGCGACCGAGTTTCGGACTCCGGGTGTGGGAGACGATGGATTCGCCGGAGTTCCGGGCGCATTTTCGGCGGGGGGTGTCGCCGAAGGAAAAGCCGCCCGAGTCGGAGGCGGAATCGGAGTGAGGCGCGATTAAGCGGAAGCAGAGTCGATTCCGGCGGGGTGAGGGCACCCCGGCCCCATGAATCTCCCGGCGTGGCAGGCGGTTTACGCTTCCGGCGGGGGTGGAGCGGGCGTGGCGTCGTCCTCGAGGTAGGCGGCGATCTTGGGCAATTCCTTGACGCGCCGGCCACCGGGGAGGCGGGCCAGGTAGGGATCCTCCGCCGGCGTGGCCTCGATCTCTTCGTCGTCGTTGCCCTCGACCTCCTCCTCGTCGATGACCTCGCCGTCGGGGTTGGTGAAGATCAAGTCCTGCTCCTCGTCGAACACCTGCGACATGCGCCGGGCCTGCGGCTCGAGGATCAGCGCCGGGTTCTTCACCCGGCCTTCCTTCACCATTTCAAAGATGCAGGGGAGGTGTTGCTTTTCGAAGTGGCCCAGAAATCCGCTCATCCACTTGTTTTCAATCTCTTCGCGGCGGTGCAGCAGGACCACGTCGGAGAAATGGATGCAGGCGTCGTACCAGGCGAGGAGGGCCGGGTGGCGGGCGGCGAGCCGGCAGTGCACCACGCAAATAATCCGGGCCAATTGCGCGCCCTGGGCTTCGCACCATAGCTTGAACGCTTCGATCTGATCCACGGCACTGCGGGCGCCGTCGGTCACGAAAAACACCCGGTTCGCCCCGGCGGGCATGGACCCCGCGATGGTGCCCTCCTGCCATTGCCAGCGCTCAACCCCGGGCAGGCGGGTGTCGGCCGCATGGGCCGCTTCGCCAGCCGGCAGCAGCACGGCGGCGGAATCCGTCTCTTCGCAGCCACCCTCGATCAAATCCGCGATAATCTCGCGGCGACCGGAGCCGGTGGCGCCGAGGATCAGGTAGACGAAGGGTTTTTCACCGGAAGTCATCGGTCACACTAGGCACGAAAACTGCCCAAGGGACAAAACGTTTTGCCCTTTTTCCGGCCGGCGTGGGTTTTAGAACTTGAACACTTGGTTCTGCGCCGCCTGGCGCAGGCGGTGGTCGAGGAGCACCAGGGCGGCCATGGCCTCGACGATGGGCACGGCCCGCGGGACGACGCACGGATCGTGGCGGCCGCGCCCGATCAGTTCAGTGGCGCGGCCGTGGATGTCGACGGTGGCCTGCGGCTGGAGAATCGTTGCGGTGGGCTTGAACGCGACGCGGAACACAATCTCCTCTCCGTTGCTGATGCCGCCCTGCGTGCCGCCGCTGCGGTTGGTGGTGGTGCGCACCTGACCCTCGCGGGACTCGAAGGCGTCGTTGTGTTCGCTGCCTCGCAGCCGGCTGCCGGCGAAGCCGCTGCCAATTTCAAAACCCTTGGTGGCGGGCAGGGACAGCATCGCCTTGGCGAGGTCGGCCTCGAGCCGGTCGAAAACCGGCTCGCCCAGGCCGGCCGGCAAACCCCGCACCCGGCATTCAATGACCCCGCCGACAGAATCGCCCTGCGCGCGCACCGCCTTGATGCGCTCGATCATCCGCGCCGCGGTGGGACCGTGTGGACAGCGCACGGCGGTGGCCTCGACCTCGGCCAGGGTGGGAAACACCGCCACGGCCTCCGCCGGGACCACGATGTCGTGAACCTGGGTGAGAAACGCGCGGATTTCCACCCCGTCGCCCAGCGCCAGGATCTTCCGGGCGATCGCCCCGGCGGCGACACGACCAATGGTCTCCCGGGCGGAACTGCGCCCGCCCCCGCGGTGGTCGCGAAAGCCAAACTTCGCCTGATAGGTAAAATCAGCGTGGGACGGGCGGAATTTGTCCCGCATCTCGTCGTACGCCCCGGGGCGCTGGTCGGCGTTGCGGACCAGCAGCGAAAGGGGGGTGCCCGTGGTGCGTCCCTCAAACACCCCCGACAGAATCTCCACGGTGTCGGCCTCCTGGCGCGGGGTGACGATGTCACTCTGCCCGGGTCTCCGGCGATCGAGTTCGACCTGAATCTCCGCCGCCTCGAGCGGCAGTCGCGGCGGACAGCCATCGATCACGACCCCCACGGCGGGGCCATGGCTTTCGCCCCAGGTGGTGACAGAGAAGAGTTTTCCGAACGTGTTCGGCATGGGTTCTGGCGATGCAAAATGCTCAGCGGCGATTTGCGACGCAAAAATCCGTGAGTCGGAGCCCCGGGGTGGATCTGCGAGTTGGCGGCGCATTGAGCTCGGTCTTCCCCGTAGCGCCAGTCTTTGACTGGCGCCCGCCGGTCAGAGACGCGGCGCTACTCCCAGAGGCATCACCGCCAACTCGCAGATGCACCCGCCATCCAACCCTGCCGCACAAGACCGTTTACAACCCGGGCGCTTTGGGTTCTCCTGCCTGTCCTTGCGCGCCGTCCGCGATTCGAACCTTCCATCTCCTGAATGACTCCGCGTCTCGTCCCACCTCTCCTTATCCTCGCGTTGCTGGCAATCAGCGGGCGGGTCGCAGCTCAAACCCCGGCGGCCGCTCCCGCCGTCGCCGCCCCGAATGCGCCGGCTGCGGCCAAGGGGGAGGAGGAGATGGTCAACCAGCTCATGCTGCCCGATGCCGATATCGACACGGTACTTACGGCCCTGGAGACCCTGACCGGGCGCATCATCCTCCGGCCGCAGCAGCTGACCACCGCGACCTACAACCTCAAGATCAAGAAGCCGGTCACCAAGTCGGAAGCCATCCTCGCCATCGAGACGGCGCTGGCGTTGAACGGCATCGGCTTGTCCCCGCTGGGCGACAAGTTTCTCAAGGTGATCAACCTGCAGATGGTCCGGCAGGAGGCTCCCGAGATGATCTACGGCTCGGCGTTTGACCAAGCGGCGAGCGGCAAGGCGGCGACGAAGCTGTTTCAACTGGAATTCGCCCGCGCGCAGGAGGTCCAGCCGATGCTGGCCGGCATGCTCAACGCCTTGTACGGCGGTCCCATTCTCCTGCAGAACGCCAACGCGCTCCTCATCACCGACAGTGTCAGCAACCTGCAGCGGGTCGAATTGCTCCTGCAAAGCGTCGACAAGCCCAACTCGGCCGGGATGAAACCCAAGTTTTATGTTCTAAAGGAATCCAAGGCCAGCGACGTGGTCACGAAACTGCGCGGCATCCTCACCGGGGTCCTGCAGCAGCAATTGGGCACCGCCACGACCTACAGCGCAGACGACCGCACGAACCAGATCATCCTCGTGACCGACCCCCGCCAGTATGCCTTTTTCGATGACTTGATTAGCCGGCTCGACCAGAAGGCGGACCCGAACACTCGCAACGACGTCATCTACCTGAAGCACGCCAAGGCGGCCGATGTCGTCAATGTGCTGAGCCGGATCATCTCCGGGCAGACCGCCGCGCTGCAGAAACAGAATGCGGGATCGGTGCGCCCCGGCCAGACCGCGCCCCAGCCAACCCCGCCGGGCACGCCGCCGGCGGCCCCAACCCTGGCTTCGGCGAGCAACACGGCGGCCGACGGCTCCAACGAATTCAGCGGGCTGATGACCGTGGTCGAGGACGCCCGCAGCAACTCCGTGGTGGTCTTCGGCACCGCCGACGACATCCGCCTCGTCCGCGCGCTGATCGACAAGCTCGACATCGTGCTCGCCCAGGTGCGCATCGAGGTCGTCATCGCGGAGATCACCCTCGACGACCAGCACTCCTCCGGGATCAGCGCGCTCGGCCTCAAGGTGGATGGCGACAAGCTGGTCGGCTTTTCCGGCTCGACGCCCGGATTGACCGCGACCAACGGCACGGTCACCCGGCCGGGCGGGTCGATCGCGGTCAGCGGCCGGTGGGATCTCGCGGCGGAGATTTCCGTCAACACCACGCCGCGCACGCGCAACAATTCCATCACGACCGTGCCCACGATTGTCACGAGCCACGGGAAGCAGGCGAAATTCTTCAATGGCGAGACGCGCCCGGTGGTGACCGGCACGATTCAGTCGGCGGCGGGCGTGAGCACGGGGCTGGCCTCGAGTTCGACCGTCACGCAACAGCAGATCGGCACCACCCTCACGGTGACCCCGTTCATCGGGGTCGATGGCTCCGTGCAACTCGACATGGTGCAGTCGGTGGAAGACGTGATCGGCGAAGTGCTGGTGGACCAGAACAAGCAGTACATCATCGGCAAACGCGAATCGACCAACTACGTGACGGCCAAGTCGGGCGACATCATCGTGATCAGCGGCTTTCGGAAGAATTCGAAGCTGAAGAGCACGAGCCGCCTGGGTCCGATTCCGTTCATTGGCGATTGGCTGGGTTCCCGCTCCCGCGGAGAAACGAACTCGGAGCTGGTCTTCTTCCTCCGGCCGACCGTGCTGACCAATTCGCCGACGATCGACAATGCGGATGCCATCAAGCGCATCGAGGCCTGGCCGTCGCGTGACGAGGTCAAGCACGAGCTCGACCCGAACTATGTGGCGCCGCCGAAGACGGCCCTCGAAAAGATTCTCAGGAAATGAGTGCCCCGGTCGAGGTGGCGCCCGGTTCCCCGCCGGGATCGGCGGCGGACAACCTGCCGGCCGTCCTGGTGGGCGGTCTGAGCGACGAGCAGCGCCAGGCCGTGGTCGAGGCGCCGCGGGAGAAGCGGCTCGCGACGCTGGCGATCGCGTTGCAACGATCCGAGGCCGAGGTGCTCATCGAGGTGGCGGCGGCGGCCGGGCTCGACGTGGCCAGCAATCTCGAGACCGACCCGGAAGCGCGGGGCTTGGTGCCGCCCCGGCTGGTGCACGAGTACCAAATCATCCCGATCAAGTTCGGTCCCGAGGGCAGCGCAGCCCCGCACCCGGTCCCGTCCGCCGCACGGCCGCTGCACATCGCCACGGCCTGGCTGCCCAACGAGACGATGGCGGAATGGCTGCATACCTTCACGCCGCGCCCGTTGGTCTGGCATCTCGCGGTCCCCGAGCGCATCCACCAGCTCATCATCGAGAACTTCGGCGTCGGTTCCGGCTCGCTCGACGACGGCGACGAGAGCTACGTGGCCCCCGAGGCGCAGAAGGAGACAGAGGAGGTGGTCGACGAAGATGCCGCGGTGGTGCGGTTCGTGACGGACGTCATCTCGCAGGCAATCGTGGATCAGGCGACGGACATTCATTTCGAGCCGCAGGAGGGACAGCTGCGCATCCGCTACCGGGTCGACGGCCTGCTTGTGCCGGTGCCGGTGCCGGAAAACCTGCTGCGCTTCCAGGACGCGATCATCTCCCGCCTGAAGATCATGGCGCGGATGAATATTTCCGAAAAGCGCCTGCCGCAGGACGGCCGCATCAACTTCAAGGCGGCGGGCGTCACGCTCGACATTCGCGTCTCGACCGTGCCGACGATCTACGCCGAGTCGATTTCGCTGCGCCTGCTCAACCAGAAAAAGGAGGCGTATTCGATGGATCGGCTCGGGATGAGCGCGGCGGAACAGGGCCAGATCACGAGCATCCTGGACTATCCGCACGGCATCATTTTGGTGACGGGGCCGACGGGCTCGGGCAAGAGCACCTCGCTCAACGCGTTTCTGCGCAAGATCAACTCGACCGATCTGCGCATCATCACGATCGAGGATCCGATCGAGTACGAGGTGCCCGGCGTCAACCAGATGCAGGTGCGGCCCGAGATCGGCCTCACCTTTGCCGACGCCCTCCGGCATGTGCTGCGGCAGGATCCGGATGTGATCATGGTGGGTGAAATCCGCGACAAGGACACCGCGGAGATCGCCATCCGCGCCTCGTTGACGGGCCATCTGGTTTTTTCGACCCTGCACACCAACGACGCCCCCGGCGCGATCACCCGCCTGGTCGACATGGGCATCGAGCCCTTCCTGGTGGCTTCGGCGATCGAGCTGGTGATCGCGCAGCGGCTCGTGCGCCGGCTCTGCACGGAATGCGCCCGGCCGGCGCCGGTCCAGCGCGTGAAAGTGCTGGAGAGCCTGGCCATCCTCGGGTGCGACCCGGCGGAGGCGGAAGGGATCGAGCAGCTGAAGGCGCCGGTGGGGTGCGACCGCTGCCGCGGCACGGGGTACCGCGGTCGGATCGGGCTCTTTGAGATTTTCCGTCTCAACGAGGAGATGCACGAGCTGGTGCTCACGCGCGAGAGCACGCGCACGCTGGCGGATTGTGCCCGCAAGCACGGCATGCGCACGCTGGGCCAGAGCGGCTGGGAGAAGGTGAAAAACGGCTACACGACGTTCGACGAAGTGCTGCGCGTGATCACGGTGACGGAAAAATAATTTGCGCAGCCCTGCCCGCGCTTTACCGTGAATCGCATGAGCGACAAGCAGATCGTCATCGACGCCATCCGCAAGCTTCCGGAGGACGCCAAGCTGGACGACATCATGGCGAACCTCGAACTCATGGCCAGGATTCGTGAAGGACATGCTGATGCCGAAGCGGGGCGGGTGGTCGCGCACGATCAGGTCAAACGCGAATTTCGGTCGTGGATTACAAGTTAGACTGGTCGCTTCGCGCCCGCGCCGATCTGCGGGAAATCGTCAGCATCATTGCCGCGGATCGCCCTTCGGCCGTTGCGGGATGGGGCGAGGATCTGTTTCGCCATGTGGAGGTTTTGGCCAGCTTTCCCTTGATTGGACCGGTCATTCCCCAGGTGTCGTTGTTCCCCACGCGGCGCATTGTGTTTGGCGATTACCTGATCTTTTATCGGGTGCACCAGGAACCCAAGCGGGTCGAACTGCTCACCATCTGGCATGGGGCGCGGGGGCTCCCCGACTTCCTCTAAAACCGTATGCCCCGCTTTACCTACACCGCCCGTGATGCCGCCGGCCAGACCCAGACGGCGGAGCTGGAGGCGCCGAGCCGCAAGGAAGTCCTGCGGATCCTCGGGGCGCGGGGGCTGCGGGTGGCGGTGGTGAACGAAATGCCGGGGGCGGCGGCGGCCAAGGCGGGCGGAGGGACGCGGGCGAAGGCGGCTGCGGTGTCGGCGCGGCGGGCGCGGCGCGCCGGCCTGCAAGTGCCCACGCGCAAGGAGTGCCTGCCGATGCTGGAGGCGTTGCATGATCTGGCGACGAGCGGACTTTCGGCGGGCGAGGCGGTGCGGCTGCTGTCGGTGCGCATCAAGGAGCCGCGGTTGCGCGCCCTGTGCGCCGGGCTGTGGGAACGGATCAGCGAGGGCGCCCCGCTTTCGCGGGCGATGGCGGGTTTCCCGCAGGTCTTCGACCCCTCGATCACCAACCTCATCCAGGCGGGTGAGGCGACCGGATCGCTCAACGACACGCTGGCCCGCATCATCACGCACCTCACCGAGCAGCGGGAGCTGCGCCGGCAGTTGACGGCGGCGCTGGCGTATCCGATTTTCATGGTCGCCGTGGCGGGGGGCGTGATCCTGTTCTTCCTGCTCTTTCTCCTGCCGCGGCTGAAAACGCTGCTGACCTCGCTCGGGGGCAAGATGCCGGCCTCGACCACGCTGCTCATCAACCTCTCCGAGTTCACGCTGAGCATTTACGGGGCCGCCACCCTCATCGCCCTGGTGGTGGGCGTGAGCTCGTTTGTGGGCTGGCGCCAGACGACGGCCGGGCGCGCGGCGACGGACGCCTGGCTGCTGAAGCTGCCCCTGACGGGGCCGTTCATCGTCGCGCAGACGGTGCTCGCCTTTGCCCAGACGCTCTCGGTCCTGCTCGAAAACGGCATCACGGCCGCGGAGGCGCTGCGGATGACGGAAAAGCAGATCGCCAACACGGTGCACCGGGAGGCGTTCAACACCGCGACGGCGCGCGTGCTCGAGGGCGAGGCCTTGTCGGTGGCGCTGACGCGCACCGGCTGCTTTCCGGATCTCGTGCTCGACCGGCTCGCCGTGGGTGAAAACACGGGCAACGTGGTGCCCAGCCTGAAGCAGATCACGATCGCCTATCAGAAACAAATCGCGAACCAGCTGAACCTCTTCACCAAGGTGATCGCGAGCGGCGTGCTCATGGCGGTCTTTATTTTTGTCGGGTTCATCGCCTTCGCGATCGTGAGCGCGGTGTTCCAGGTGAGCTCGAGCTTCAAGATGGGCGGATAGGTTTTTGCCGCGCAAAAACCTCAGGGCACCTCGTAGACCTCGACGAGCGCGACGCCGGTGCCGCCATTGCTTCCGCTCACCTGGGCGGTGTAGCTGCCGGGGGGCAGCGTCGCGAGGATCACGGCGTCGCTGCTGGTCGAACTGGCGAGACGAAACGCGCCGACGGAATCACCCACCGAGGTGAGCCCTGGGTCGCCGCCCCAATTGTCGTTTTCGGCAACCATGGTCGCGCCGGAAAAAAGTTGCAGCCGGGGATCGGCGAGGGTGTCGGTGACGCCGAAGACGGCGAGGGTCGGGCCGACGGCGCGAAGCAGGACGGTGCGGGCGGTGTTGCCGCCGATGACGAAGCCGGCGATGAGGATGTCGCTGCCGGAGCCGACCTCCGTGCGGGCGGAGGCGTTGACCAGGCGGGGTGTCTCCGGGGTGAAGGCGCCTGCGGCGACGGCGTCGTAGATTTCGGCGAGGGCGATGCCGGTGCGGTTGTTGCGCTCGGTGATTTGCACCGTGTAGGAACCGCGGGCCGGGGCGACGGCGAGCGCGGCGTCGAGGCTCGACGCCGAGGCCAGGGCAAACGCGCCCACCTGGGCGGCGCGTTCGGCGATGGTGGCGGTGCCGCCCCAATTGTCGTTCGTGGCGATGGCGGTGCTGCCCTGGAACATCGTCGCCACCGGATCCGCGAGAACGCCGCCGAGTCCGAATTGTGCGAGGGACGGCCCTACGCCGCGCACGAGCAGCGGAGTGGCGCCGCTGGTGCCGGCGCCGCCGACGGAGAAGCCCACGATGAGTGTTTGGGCGTCAGTGCCGGCGTTGGTGCGGATGGCCAGGTTCACCAGTCGTCCGGTGTCGGCGGGGCTCGCGGGGACGAAGGCCAGCACCGACGGCTGGCTGATGATCGTACCCTCGCTATTGGTGACGACACACGTGAAGGTGCCGGCCTGAGCATCGGAGGCGTTGGTGAGCACGTAGGTCGGGCGCACCTGGCCGGTCACGGCGACGTTGTTGCGCCGCCACTGGTAGGTCGGGGCGGGTGAACCGGTGGCCGTGACGGCGAACACGACGGTGTTGACCGTGCCACTGGCGAACCGGAGCTCGGGCTGGGGCTGCGTGGTGATGAGGGGGGCCGTGGCGGTGGCGGGGCCCCCAACCGCGACGGTGAACGTCTGGGTCGCGAAAGCTCCGTTGGTTTCGGTGGCGGTGACGGTGACCGTGGCGGTGCCCGCCACTCCCGGCGTGAGGGTGAGAGTGGAGCCGCTGACCGCGACGGACACGACGGCGGAATTGGTGCTGGTGGCAGAGAAGGAGATGACGGCGGGGGCGCCTTCCGGATAGACCGAGGCAACCGTGACGGAGCTAATCAGGATGAGGTTCGCCTCGGTGAGGGCCCCACCGGAAAAATTTCGCACCGGCAATTCGTTGAACGGGGAACCGGCGTTGGTGCGGGCGAGGGCTGCGATGCTGTCGACCACCGTCATTCCGTTGCCGATCACCCGGCCAAATACCGTGTAACCCCCGCCATTGGCAGGGCCGAGGATTGCAGAGTTGTCGCGGGTATTGAAATACCACTCGCTGGTGGCGCTGTTGAGGTCGGAGGTGCGGGCGGCCGCCAGCGTGCCGCGGGCGTTCGGGAGATTGTACTCCAACGGTACCGGCGAAAGTTTGGGTACTTCGCTCACATTGGTGCCCCCGGTCGAGCGGTAGCCGCCACCCTGCACGATGGACACCGCGCTGCCATCCAGGGCAGCCGAGCGATGGAAGAACGAATTGGCGTAGGCGTTGGACTGGACGTAAGCCAGAAAGTTGGTGACGTGTCGCGGCGCGGCGGTGGCCAGGAGTTCGACGTTTACGCGACCCACGACGGTGTTGAATTGCACGATCGTACCCGTCACCCCGGGCAGGCCAAAGTGGTTGCGCAGATCCACGGACGCCGGGGCGCCGGCCGGCGCCAGGGCGGGGGCGGCAATGGGGGTGGTCGCGGTGGGGCTGGTTGATTGGGCGTGCAGGCCGAGCGCGGCCAGCCAGATGAAAAGGAGAAGGTGGGTCCGAACGAGACGCATGGGATCGAGCTTGGAGGGCGGCTGAGGCCGTCGCCAATCCCTTTGTTCCGGAAGAAAAAAGGGGACGCGGGGGCAGGGCGGTGGAGACGGCGGAAGAAGATCGCCTGGATTGGGGTGGAAGGCGGATGACCGAGTCCCCGCACCCCCCACTACGGCAGTTCGTAAATTTCGACCAGGGCCACGCCGGTGGTGCCGCCGACTCCGCTCACTTGGGCGGTGTAACTGCCCGGGTTCAGGTTGACGATCAGCACGGCGTCGCGAGATCCGACGGTGAGGGCAAACGCGCCGACTCCCGTCTGCGTCGCGCTGGGCGTGGCGGCGACGTCCCAATTGTCGTTGGCCGCGACCACCGTCTGCCCCGAATACACATCGAGTCTTGGATCTACGAGCGTGCCGGTGACGCCGAATACGCCCAAGGTGGGCCCCACGGCGCGGATGAGGAGCCGCCGGGCGCCTGTTCCGCCGATATTGAAGCCGGTGATGAGAATGTCGCCGCCGGTGCCGACTTGGGTGCGGGCGGAAATATTCACGAAGCGAGGGGTGGTGGCGGTGATGCTGGCCGAGGGAGTGAGATCGTAGAGTTCGGCCAACGCGACGCCGGTCGCACCACCGACTCCGACGACTTGTACCGTGTAACTGTCGGCGCGAAGGTTGCTGCCAATGAGCGCGGCATCCCGTGAGCCGGTGGCCAAGGCGAAGGCGCCGACGGAGGTTTGCGTCGCCACGGGAGTCGCGTTCGCGTCCCAGTTGTCATTGGAGGCGATGACGTTTGCGCCGGAGTAGAGGTCCAGGCGGGGATCGATGAGGGCTCCCGTGACGCCGAAGACGGAGAGCGTGGGACCGACACCGCGAATCAGGAGACTCTTCGTGCCGGTGGTGTCGGCGCCGCCGATGGTTACGCCGACGATCAGGGTCTGGGCGCCCGCGCCCGCGGTGGAGCGAATGGAGAGGTTGGTGAGGTAGGAGCCGGTGATCGCGAAGTTGATGGGAGTCGGCTGACCGTTGCCGGCGAGGCCGAAACCCTGGATAAACGCCGTATAGTTCCCGGCCTGGGTGGGATTGCCGCTGATCACCGGGGCGCCGGCGGCCACGGTGCCGTTGACGGGGGCCGGGATGTAGTTCAGCCCGGGCGGCAGCTGGCCGGTCACCTTGTAATACTGGGGAAGACTGGGTGTGCCCGTGTAGGTGAAGGCGACGGCGAGGGGCGTGCCCACGGTGCCGTTGACCGGATTGGTGGCGGGATTCTGGACGTACTTGGTGACGCCGGCGAGGGAGTGATACGCGCCGAGGGCGGCGGCGGTGAACGCCGAGCGCAGGATCTGGCCGGCGGGTGAAGCCGCCAGGCAGCGGGCACCCGCGGTGATGCCAGGCAGGGTCGGCGTGCGCTGCAGCAAGGCGACGAGCAGGGCGCCGGGCAGGTTGAGCCAATGCAGGCGGCGGGAGAGGGAAGTGGGAATCGGCATCACGGACGGGGGGAAAAAGGGTGCGCAGCCAAAGCCACGACCGGTCGGATGGCAAGCGGGGGGGATACGGAGGCGGAGCAGCGGGGCGGCGGGTCAAAGTCGATTTCTCGCCTCGTCGTCTTTCTCTTTCCTCTTTCTCTTAATCTTTCTCCTCCCTGGGACAAACCCTGACGAAAGAGAAAGAGAAAGATAATGAGCATGGAGAAAGATTGGCCAATCGACTTTGGCCCTGCTCCGGGAGCAGCGGGGTGAGGGCACCCCGCTGCTCCGCCAACCAGAGAAGCAGCCCCTCAATTGCAGCCGCAGCCGCTGCCACCCACGCCGCGGCCGCCGGAGGCGGTTTCGCGGGAGAAGAAGGTATGCTCCATCATCGTGGTGTGAATCGGATCGCGGTCGGGCCGCATTTCATAGGCCGTCAGCGTGGCGCGTTCCCAGGGTTTGACCCGGACGAGATTTGGATGGGTGCAGCCGGACGTAGCCAGACCGGCGGCGGCGAGAGCGAAGAAAAACAGGCGGCGGGTGGTCATGGGATTAGGATTTTTCGGCGAGCAGTTTTTCGATTTCGTGGCGGATTTCACGTTCGGTGGCGTCGCCATGGTAGCCCTCGTGGACGAAACGGACGCGGCCGTCGCGGCCGATCAAGTAGCTGGTTGGCATCGTGGGCACGGCCACCTTTTGCACGAGCTGCTGGGTGCGGTCGTGCAGGGTCGGAAACGGCGGGGCGAGTTTTTTCACAAATGCGACCGCCGCCGAGGCCTTCTCATCGATCCCGACGGCCGCGATCACCAGGCCGCGTGGGGCGTACTCCTGATGGAGTTTCGCAATCATGGGAAACGACGCCTTGCACGGCGCGCACCACGACGCCCAGAAATCGACCAGCACCACGTTGCCGGCGGTGGCGGGCAGATCGCCCCCGGCCAGCTTCACCAACTCGACCGAGGCGAGCGGGGGAAACGTGTCGCCCACCTTGACCTCAGCTTGGACGGTGGCCGCGGCGAACCCAACCAACGCGAAGAACGGGTGAAGCGCAGAAACGAGATTACGATACGACATAAGTGAAAAAACCGCGGGTTTGGGCGCGACTCCGCTCGGTCACGAGCAGGCCTTCGGCGCCGGGAAAGGATTGGATGTATTCGATGCCCTGGGGCACGCCGAGGACGAACGCCGTCGTGGACAAAGCACCGGCCTGCAGGCAACTCGCGGTCACCACCGTGGCCTGCAGGGCGCCGTGGGCGACCGGCCGGCCGGTGCGCGGGTCAATGATGTGCCCGAATCGCTTTCCGCCGACGACAAAGCGGCGGATGTAATCGCCCGAGGAGGCCACGCCTTTGTTGCTCACCGCCACGCTGCCGGCGGTTTCCCCGGGCCGCTGGGGATCCTCGAGCCCAATGTGCCACGCCGGTCGCCCCGGCGGGGTGCCGGTCGCCCGCAAGTCGTGCCCGAAATCGACCAGGGAGTTTACGATGCCGTGGTCGGCGGCGATCTGCGCCGCGATGTCCACGGCGTACTCCTTGCCAAAACCGCCAAAGTCGAGGGCCATGCCCGGCTCAGGCAGGAACACGCGGCCCGGCGAACGCTGCACCTTTTTCCAGCCGATGAGCGCCCGCGCCGCCGCGATCTCGGGGTCGGTCGGCAGCCGGGGAGTTTCCGCCTGGTAGTTCCAGAGGCGGATAAGCGGGAGCGTCGTCGGGTCGAGTACGCCCTGCGTCATGAAATGCAGGGTGTCGCAGAGCTTGAACATCGTCTCCATCTCCGCATCAACCGCGACCCAGTCGCGGCCCGCGGCGGCGTTGATTTTGCTCAGGAGGCTGTCGGGGCGAAAGCGGGAATACCTGGCCTCGAAGGCGCCGACCCACGCGACCACGGCGCGTTCGAAAACCGCCGCCTGCTGATCTCCGCCGGGAGCGGCGTATTGCACCTCGCAGTTGGTGCCCAGCGCCGGGAAGGAAAGCTTCCGCAGCGGCAGCGACGCGCCGGCGCCCGTGGGAGCGGGTGGGGGCGGACGGTGCGATTGGGCGATGAAGGCCATGCGGGAACGGAGAAAGAAGAAACGGGGGAAACGGCAAAAAGAAGAAACGGGGAAAGTCGGCGGGTGGCGCGCAGGGCTTGCGCCTCCTCACCAGGCGAAGCGGCCGCCGACGGTGAAGATTTTGGCGCGGCAGTAGGCGCTTTGCGGGGTGACGCGATCCGTGCCGCGCATGTCGTAGCGCTCCAAGGCGACGTCGCATTGCAGGGCCTCCGTGACGTTCCAGATGACCTTCAGGCCGTAGGTGAACGTCTGCAGCGCCGAGAGGCGGTAGTCCGACGAGTAGAACGGGCCGTGGGGGCGCGGCGGGCCGGCCGCGGGGGTGATGGTGGTGCCGTCGAGCTTGTAATGATAGAAGCTGGCGGCGTTTTGGTCGTAGAAGCGCAGGCCCGGGCGCAGGATCACGTGTTCGCCCAGATGCTGGAACCAGGCGGCGTCAATGGTGTGCGCGGTGGTGTCGTAGGTATCGTGATACAGCCGGTAGCTGAGCTCGACGGCGCCGCGGATCTCGGGAAACGAGCGGTTGAGGCTGGCGAAGCCGATCCACTTGTCGCGCTCCGCCGGGCGGTTTTCGGCGAAGGTGATCGGCAGCGAGATGCCCGGAAAGATCTCGGTGTCCTTTTGCACCAGCTTGTAGGGGTCGGAAAGGTAGCCGCGCTGGCGGCCCCAGGTGACGTTCAATGCGACCGACGTGTGCGGATCGAGGAGCTGGGTGACGCCCACGATGACATCGTGGGTGCGCTTCTTCGCGCGCTCCGGCTGGTAGAAGACGCGGATGTCGTCGTCGGTGCCGGCGAGCCCGAGCAGGAGGTTGGTGTTCTTCTGGTTGAAGTCGGTGATCGTGTTGAGCGACCAGCCGGTGGAGACGTAATCGCTTTCGCGGCTGTTGCCGAACCCCAAGGCGATGTTGACGCGTGGAAACTGGCGGGACAGGGCGGCATTCCAAGCCTTGCGCCGCTCGGTGAGCTCGGAGAGCGGCACCTGATCGCTGCCGGCGGGGGCGGGTTCGCCGGTGGGCGTGGCTCCGGTGATGGCGTCCATGACCCCTTCCACCTTCAAGTGGGTGGCGGGGCCAAAGTCCTGCTCGACGACCGCGCCATGGACCTTCACGGCGATGCGGCCGCCCAGTTCCTGGTAGTCCTGGAACTTGTAGCGGATGGCATCCTCGGCGCGCAGGACCCGCGGCGAGAGCCAGATCAGGAGGGCGGCCAGCACGGCGGCGTGGGTGGTTGAGGCGGGGCGGGAGTTCATGGCTGGACGTCGGACACGGCAGAGGGAGATAGGTTGCACGGGAGATGAGGTGGCAAAAGAGGGCAGGGCGCGGGCCGGGGCGCGAGGGGCCGGTTGGCCCGGGGAGACGGGGCGCGATCGCGCGGGAAAGGTTGCGCTTTTCCGCCGGCCTGGACTGGCGGGGTCAGGGGACGATTTCAACCGACACGACCTTCACATTGAGGGTCAGTTTGGACGGCGCGTTCATGGCGGCGGAGAGGGCGAAACGCTCCACGGAGATGTACGGCGAGCGCTTTTGCAGGGCTTCGTAGAACGACTTCAACTGTTCCCACTCGGCGTTGTTGATGATGTACTCGGCACTGTGCACGGCGAATTGGCCGCTTTTCTCGGTGGACGGAGTGCCGCTGCGGGAGTCGCGGAGGCCGGCGTCGGTGGCGAGCTGGGCGACGGTGGTCACCAATTGATTACCATTCAGGGTGCGGGCGGGATCGAGCCGTTCGGCCGTCTTTTGCGCCGCCTGTTCGATCCGGGTGCGGTTCTTGATCCACTGGGTCTGTTCGGCGAGCCGGGCGGTGGTGATGCGCTGGGCGCGCCAGAACGAAATCGCCCGCTGGTTGAAGGCGGAAAACCACCACAGGGCGCCGATGGCGAGGAAGGCCAGGAGCAGCAGCTTTTCCCGGAGGGCGCGGGTCAGGAAGAAATGGCGGACGGCGCGGATCATGGCGTCGGGTGCTTTGGGGCTTCGGGCGCGAGCAGGGCTTCGGGCTTGAACACGGCGGTGAGCGTGAACTGGGCCTGGTCGCCGCGCACCTGCGAGATGGGGGCCTCGACCTTCTCGATGGCGGGCACCTTGCGGAGCGTCGCCTCATACACGCTGATTTGCGCGGCATTGCTGGTGCGCCCCTCGACAAAGATCGTATAGAGGCCCCGCGACTGATCCGCCTGGATGCGGGTGAACACGATTTCCGGCGGCTTGCGCTCGAGGTCGACCCCGGTGAGCTGCGTCATCATCTCCAGCGGCATGAGGCGCTTGGTCGACAGCTCGTCGATCTTGTTGGTGAGTTCGTGGATGCTCGTGATCTTGTCGACCAGCGGCTTTTGGGCGCTGAATTGTTTTTCCCGCACCTGCTGCCACATGCGGCCGCCCACGAGGCCGAGTTCGCCGAAGGCGAGCAGGGCGAGGGAAGCGGCGACGCCCACCGTGACCTGCCACAGTGCGACATCGCGGCGCCGGGACTTGCGCATGGCGGCGAGTTCGGCCTTGTCGCGCACGTCGGCCGCGGTCAGGGCCGAGGTCCCCAACCGGGAGACGAAGTCACCGGCGCGGAAAATGATTTCACCGTCGCTCCGGGCGGGATCCGGGGTCACCGGGCCAGCGAGGTCGATCACGTGTTGGCTGCCGCCCAAGCTCTGGATGAGCTCCGCGCGGGTGCGCTCCCGTTCCTCGTCGGTGACTTCGGGTTCGAGGGGGCGGGTCAGGACCTTGGCGGGCACCGGCCCGATTGACCAATGGACGGCGGAAATGGCGTCCGGGTAGTTGAGGATGAGGGTGGTGGCGGGTTCGACCGCGGCCCCGAGGGCGGCGGCAAAGCCGGGCAGGACCACCTCGGAGCCCTCCCAAGTGGCGATCTGTTCGGTGGTGAAACGGCGGCGGTAGGCGGCAAAGAGCAGCGCATGCTCCGAGCCCGGCTGCCACCACCAGCCATAATAAAGCTGCGAGAGGGGGAAAGGGGAGACGGCCTCCAGGGAGAGTTCGATCTGGGCGGTAGCTTCCGCCGGGGTGAGACCTGCCGGAATCGAAATCGCGCGCGTGAAGAACGCGGCATCGGACAGGAGGGCCACCTTGGGCGGGGGCGGTCCGGCACGAAGAAATCGAAAAGGCGTGGGCATGAGGGACGGAGAGACGGTGAGACGGAGAGACGGAGAGGCGGAGAGGGGGAGAGACGGAGAGGCGGAGAGGCGGAGAGGCGGAGAGGCAGAGAGATGGAGAGAACTGGGAATTACGAAGGGTCCTTCAATGTATTGCAACGCGGCAACCGCAACCGCCTGAACTTGGAGATCTTGAAATCGGGCATCGGCAATCGGTCATTGGGCAACGCGAAACGAGTCTTCTCAATTGAAAGATGCCCGATGCGCGATGCCCGATTTCAAGATCTCTGAGATCGTTGCGAAACGATCTGACGCGGAAGAGAGGCACAAGGCTGCATCGGGTGCACTGGAAGTTGAAGGGGCATGGGTGCGGAGCCGCGGTTAGCGGTTGATCTCATCATTCTCGCGAATTTCCAAGAGGGTAAAAGGGTACTTCAGGTTCCCCGGAGCGGAAGTGCCGGCGGCGGCGGCCGGCTTGCCGCCGGGTTTCGGGCTGGCTTGGGCGGCGTTGGGCTGGTTTTTCTGCTGGGCGGAGGTTTGCGTCGCCTTGGTCGTGGTCTCGGTCTTGCTTGAGGTGGCGGTGGCCTGCACGGTGGTGGCCCCGCCGGGCGGGGCGATGACGGTCGAGACGCGGTACTCGTTGCGTCCCTCCCGCACCGTCACGTTGATGCGCAGGGCGCTGATGGTGGTGCCAAATCCGCCAAAGTCGCCGGTCGGCCCGGTGAGGCGCGAGACCTCGTTGGTGCTCTGGAAGAAGCCCGGTCCGTTGATTTCAAAATTGCCGGTCCCGTGAAGGTAATCGGTGACATTCCTCGTCTGGGTCTCATCGAGCAGACCGAGGGCGGCGAGGATGTCGGGCTTCGCCCCGTTGAGGTTGGTCTTGGCGAAATCAAACAATGAGACGTTGTCCACAAACCGCCGCCAATAGTCGTTCGGGCGACCGTCCGGGTCGTAGAAGAAATCGCGGGCCTTCTCGATGGCGGCGAGTTCGCGATACGAGCGCAGGGGGCGGCCGGGCGGTTCGTAGGGAATGGCGCCGTATTCGTAATTGGGCTGGAGGGGCGAGGTGTAGACATGGCCCCGCTGCATCCAACCGAGCAGGACATCGGCCAGCGACTCGGCGTCCGCCTTCACAACGCCCCATTGCAGGAACAGATTGGTGAGCACCTGGGCGTTGAGGTGCGGCAGGGAAAGCTTCCCGCTTTCGTCCTCGAAGGTGACCTCGACGACGCGGTCGTCGGACGGAACATAGCCGGCGAAGCCGAGCGGGTCGGTCCAACCCTCGGAGGAACTGTGCAGGCCCTTGCTGACCTCGCTGAAGTCCACCAGCACCCCGAGCACGACCTCGAGGGCGGAATAGGCCTCGGTCCGCAGGCGGCGGGTGACGGCCTCCCGTTGATCGACGAGCAAATCGACCGACGCCTTCTCCATGAAGGCGAGCAGGGCAAACGTGGCGAAGAGCAGAGTGATCATGACGATCACAATCACGGAGGCACGGGGCGCGGCTTGGAGACCGGCGCCAAACCGCGCCCGGGGCCGGGCGCAGGAGGAGGTGGGCGGGGTGCCCTCACCCCGCGAGCGCGGTGCGCTCGAGGCCCGGCGGGGTGGGGGCACCCCGCCTACAGGAACCGGGCTGGACGGACAATCGGTTGGCGGTGGACGCTTCATCAGAACAGCGGCAGGGCCTCGCCGGGTTGCGGCACGGTGATGACGCTTTCGCGGGTGAGTTTGCCGTAGGTGAACAGCAGACGCAGCCGCTGCGGGGTCATGGGCTGGCCCTGCGGGTCCATCTTCAGGACCGTCTCGGTCGACCAGCGTTTCGAGTCGGGATCGTAGTAGTCGTAGGAGAGGGCGGTGACCAGCGGAGTGACGACGGTCTCGCGCGGCGGGTCGGTGTCGAAGTTCTTTTCCAGGCGCGAATGCCAGAGGATCACGAGGCCTTCGTTCGGGCGCACCTGGAAGGAGCAGACGACCTCGGGCAGCGCTTGCTCGGGCCAGTTGAAGAGGCGGCTGCCGGCGGGCAACTCAAAGGTGAGCATCTTTTCCATGAGCCCGCTTTGGGGGCGGACTTCCTGCAGGGCGATGGGCGTCGAGCCGGCGCGGGCCGCCGGCGGGAGGGCGGAGGCGCGCAGTTCGTTGTTGAGAAAGCGCGTGACGGCGCGCACGTGCTGATCGAACAGTCGCAGTTCGGTGCGCTGGCCCCAGAGTTCGCCCATCGAGAAGATGAAGGTGTTCATCGCGACGAGCAGCAGGCCGACCAGCGCCACCGCCAGCAGGATCTCGAGCAGGGTGAAACCGCGGTGGCGGCCGGGATCAGCCCCGGGGTCGGCGACCCCGGCTCCAGCCGAGCCGCCCCCCTGGGCTCCGGGTAACTTGCCGTTCATCGCGTGCGGCCCTCCTGCAGCTTGCCCTGCAATTCGAGGATGCGGGTCTTGGCGTCCTCCTTGAGTTTGCCGCGCTCGCCCGGGTCGTCGACCCACGTGGGGCGAAGCAGCAGGAACGCCTGCGTCTGGCTCTCGGGTTCGGGGCGCGTGGGATCGGCGATCTCGCAGGTGAACGTGACCTTGTAGACATCCGCGACCGTGGACATCTCGATCGTGGCGCTCCACTTGGCGCGCCGGCCGCCGGCCGTCTCAAACTCGCCGCCCTCCTCGACCTTCTTGCGATCGGGTTCGTTGAGCACCAGCTGGCGGGCGAAGGCGAAATCCTCGTTGATCTGCACGCCGCGGGACACGGCCTCGTAGCTGTTCAGCACGTTGAGGTAGGAGGACGCCAGCATCACCGCGGCCATCGCAAAGATCGTCAGGGCGACCAAGACCTCGAGGAGCGTGAAGGCCGGTCCGTATCGATTCACCCCTGACGCCACCAGGCCTGGATCGGCCCTTGTAGGCGGGGTGCCCTCACCCCGCGGAGTGCAGGCCGCGGATGCGATTTGCCGCGGGGTGAGGGCCCCCCGCCCCCATCCCCGTTGCTCAAAACGTGGCTGGCGCATTGGCATCGTCGAGGTTGAGCACCGGAGCGCAGGTCCACGGATCGATGGAGAGAATCGTGCTCGAACCAGCGCGGGCAAACTGGGCCCGGAAGGCCGTGCAGGTGCCGTCGGAATAGAACGACACATGCGGGATGGTCCGCGACTCGAGGAGCACGCCGCCCACGAGGATCGCGTTGCCGCCCTTGGCCGAGGCCCCGAGAAAATCAAAGGTGAGGTCGCGGGAGGTTTCCGCGGGGATGGGGAAGGTCTTGAGCGGCGTCTCGACCCGCGTGAACCCGTCGTCTGCGAGGGTGGAGGGGGCGAGACCGTCGACGAGGTAGAAGTGTTTCTTGTCGGGATCGAATTTCAGGCGGATCTCATGCTCCGACTTGAGGGCGGCCTTGCGGGCCTCCTGCACGGCTTTCCAAAAGACGGCGTGCGGCGAGAGGGGCTGTTCGGTCAGCAGGTGCGAGGAACTGCCAATGAGGACACCGCCCAGCAGGGCGATCAACGCGATGCAGAGCAGGACCTCGAGGAGGGTGAAGCCGTGGCGCGGCTTGCCGCTCCACCCGGTGACCGCCGCGACTCCTGCAATCTTGAAATCTGGCATCGGGCATCTGGCATCGGGCATTTGAAAAATCTCTATGGGCGCTTCCGCCTGAAAGATTTCAGATGACCGATGACCGCTTTCAAGATTCCGAGATCGTTTGGGGTCCGGCCCCCGGGCCGCGTCGCGAGACATCCGGGCGGGCGGCCTCATGCCGCGACCTTATTTCTCGCCTCCGGCGCCGCTGTCCCAATTGCCGATGTCATCCCCGGTGCCGCTCTGTTTATCGACTCCCTTGGACCAGATGTCATAGCTGCCCTTGTTGTGCGTACCGGGGTAGGCGTATTGATACGGCTCGCCCCAGGGATCGACCGGAATTTTGCCGCCCTCGATGTACGGGCCGAACCATTTGTCGGCCTTGGTCGCGGGGCGCGTGATCAAGGCCTGGAGGCCCTCGCTGGTGGAAGGATAGTCGCCCATGTGAATTCGATACGAGGTGAGCGGGGTCTTCATGCTCTCCCTGACGAAGAGTTGCACCGTGGTGAGCTGGGCGCCGCCGAAGATCTTATCGACGTTGGTGATGGCGAGGCCGGCGAGCAGGCCGATGATGGCGAGCACGACGAGGATCTCGAGGAGCGTGAAGCCGCGGCGAAGGGTCCGGCGGTGGCTTCGGTTGCGTTGGGCGAAAGGAGGGAGAAGGCGGGACATGGCGGGAAACAAGATGTTCACGACGGCGCGGATGTCGAGACACGGCCAGCGGGGGAAGGTTGCGGCATCGCCTATTCACGAAGGAAGTCACGAAGGGAAGGAATGGCCGCAAGAAAGCGCAAAAATTGTCGGTCCGGCCGACGAAAATCACCCGCGCGCCTATCGGCGCCTGGAGAGCCAGGTTTGCCGACGAGTTCTTGCGACTCTTTGCGGCAAGAAAGTTTTAAGTTCGCCCGAGCTCCTTCGGAATTCTGCCTTTGTGGTTCAACGGGTTGAGTTGTTGGTGAATAAGCGATGGGTTGCCGGGGGGCATCGGCCGGTTGGTGGTGGTAACGGGTGCGGCGGCGGACACGGAGGTCCAACTTCCCTTAAGACGACGTTTGGCCGCAGGGCGCTGCAAGCTCCCACGGCGGCAGCAAACCGCAGGTCCGTTGCAGGCGTAGCAATTGTCTCAGCCGGTGGTGGTGCCGGCCGTCGGGCCGAACGCGGCGGGGTTGCGCTCGTGGGCGGCGACGTAGCCTGCGATCAGGTCGACCATCATCTCGAAAGGCACCTGGGCCACGTTGATCACGAGGTCGTAGGCGGTGGGGTCGGCGACATTGGCGTTGAAGGTGGCGCGCACATATCGTTGGCGCGCGGCATCCCGTTCCGCATTGCGGGCGGTGGCTTCGGCGGGGTTGAGGGAGAGCCAGCGGGCGACACAGGCATCGCGAAAGGCCGGCCGGGCCACCAGCCGCACGTGGATGCCGTTGGGCAGGTCGTGCGTCGCAAAGTTGGATCCGCGCCCGAGGATGATCGCGTGGCCGCCCCGCGCGAGCCGGCGGATGAGTTCGTTGGTCTTGCTCACCAGCAGCCAGAGATTGGGATGCAGGCCCACCACCTCGCCCACCGAGGCATTGACCTCGGAGAGCCGATCCTCGGGCAGAAACCGCGCGAGGTGCGCCGGCAGATTATTGGTGCGCAGCATCTCGCTGATCAGGTTTCCACTGTAGACCTCCCAGGGGCGTTCGGCGCCCGCGGGCAGACGCGCCGCGAGGGCCCGGGCGAGGGCGTTGCCCCCGGTGCCGGACTCGCGGGACAGCGTGATAAACGGACCGACGGAATGCGGTGTGCCTCCCGGGTGCCCCGAGTGCATCAGCTGGATGTTGAGATAGGACCCGGCCTTTTCGAAAATGGGGAGTGGATTCATCGTCTTGGGGTGGTTGATCGTTGGGAGTCAGAACAGATCCCGACCCTGCGCATTCGGGCGCCGATCGGAAAGGGGAAGATGAACGGGCCGGAAGCACCGCGCCGATCACCCATTGAAGGGAAGGGTATCCAGGGACCACGCCGGTCGGGGCGCATCCGCGCCGGCCAGGCTCGGGGCGCCGTCGCTCGCAAGGAGAAAGCGATGGAAGCAGGAAGGTGAACACAGCGCGATCCGGCCGCCGTCGCGGTATACATGGCTGAACGCGCTGGAGCCGGCATCGCGGCCGCACTCGCCGCAAATTTCGCCGCCAGTGGCCGCGACCGGTGATGGTTGGGTAGGACGGGCAGACATGGTTGGGAGAGAGGCACCCGCACGGGCGGGGCGGGGCTGAGGTCGAAGCGGGCTCCGACGCCGAACTTCGCGTACCGGGCCAAGGCAGGACTCCTGGGTGGGAGGACGGAGAGGATGGAGTTTGACGGGCCCATCGGAGCAGGTGGGCCGCGTCCGACGCGGTTGCCGGATGGCCCTCAAACCAGGCTACGCCATCCGCGCAGATTTTCACGGCTAAAATTGGGTTTCGCTGCGCATGCGTTGGCGCCGGGGGCAAACGGCTCGCGGTCGTGCCCGCCGCGAGGCACATTTCAACGACTCGGGCTCAGCGTCCACGTGCCGGCGGGACCCTCGAACCAGGCGGCGCCCGCCGCTTCCGTCACGTCGATGGGCACGACCTCGCTGCCGCCGGTGCGACGGGCCACCCAGCGCCCGGGTGTGAGATCAGCGACGAGCACGCGGGCCGGCCAACGACCGGGCACGTTGAGCGTGACCGGTTGATCGCCGCGGTGCCCATCGCGCCGCAGCAGCACGACCCAGGTGGTGGCCGGCCCGGCCAGCGCGCAACCGGTGTGGTCGCCGGCGTCGAGGCGCGTCACCGGCAGCCGGGCCGGCGAGGAGCGATCGGTCGTTTGCATCACATTGAGAAACAAGTCCTCGGCGGCAGGACGCTGGGGCGAGACCTCGACCCGCCAGTCTCCCGTTTCCAGGGAGGTGCGTTCGCGCCGGGCGGGCTCGACGTCGTTGGCGTGGTTCTTGCCAAACACCCAGTACTCGCGGCCCGGGCCACCGATCTTGCCGAGGTCGGCGTCGGCGGGCAGCAGCACGTCGAGGGTAAGCCGGCCGCGCTCGCCGTGGGTCTTGCGATCGACCGTGGCGCGGCCGGGCGTGAGTTGCGGCTCCTCGAGGGTGTGCAGGAGCCAGAATTTTCGGAAGGCGGGATCGGCGCTGACCACGCGATCGAACACCACGAGGGCGGCCGGCACGCGGGGATTGCGCAGGTTGAGGAAGACAAATGAACGGGTGACCTCGCGGACCTTCTGGCTGTAAGCGGCGGTGAGGTCGCCCTGCAGGAGCGTGTAGTCGGGCGTGTGGGCGTCGGGGCCGAAGCCGTGGGCAAGCACGCGACCGGTGCGATAGCCCTTTTCCGGGGCGAGGAGTTCGACCAGCGTGCGCGGCTCGGAGCGGTGGTTGGGCAGCCGCTGGCCGCCGTCGTTGCCGTAGTCGCCCTTCGGGCTGAACTTCTCCGCGGGATCGTAGATCAGGAGCGAGTTGTGCGCGATGGTGCGCCAGTAATAATTTCTCCCGTGCGGGCTGCCATAGGAGCCCGACGAGCCGCCCTGATAGAGCCCCGAGTCGATGGCGAGGGCGCCCCGGGCGTAGATCTGAAACGCGCCGGTGTCGACGTGCTGGTGGTTCGCGAAGTTGTACTCGTTGATCTTCATCTCCGCGATCACGGCATCTTCGCCCCAGCCGGTCCGGGCCACCATCCAGCCGAACGGCGAGCCGGAGTAAAACGACAGCGGCAGCGATGCGACGGGCTCCGGTTTGAGCTCGGGGTCGCGCCAGAGCAGCTCGAAGAGCTCCTCGTTGTCGGAAAAGGAACCCTGTTGCAGGGCCTGGCTCAGCAGGACGCCGTCGCCGTAATAACTCGCGATGAACATCGTGCCCGGGAACTCGCCCCACGGGCGCCCGCGCGGCGCGCTGACCGCAAACGAGTCGCCGGCGCGCAGCCGCTGGCCGTCCGGTCGGGTGGTGTACACCCACGAGTAGGGCACAAAGCGCTGCTCGGGGTTGTAGACGTTGCCGGCGCCCAGTCGGTCGAAGATGAAGAGGGGGAAGAGCTCCCAGCTGAAGCGGTGCAACCCGTACGAGTCGCCCTGGTGGTAGGCGTGACCCGGGTAGAACCAGTTCCGCACCGGGAGGTGTTCGCGGAAGAAACGTCCGGCGGCGTGGTCGTACATGGTCGGATCCTCGTCGTGGATCGCGATGCCCGCCGACAGCATGTCGCGCATGATCATCGCCTCGGAGCTGTGGCCGGTGACCGAGCCCTGCCGCACCGGCGGGTAACCGCATTCCAGCGTCTTCGCCAGGCGGACGAACTCCGTGATGAACGCGCGCCGCTGCGCGTCGGTGAGCAACGGATACAGCCAGTCGTAGACGATCGCGCCCGTGACCATCATCCGTCCGGTCACGCGGCAGGCATCCTGCCGGTCCGGGAGTTCGCAGCGCTGGAGCAGGGCGAGGGTCTCGGCAACGGTGCGGCGGCCCGCCGCGGGGTCCGGCCGCACGAGTTGCTGCAGGGCCTGCCATTCGGCGCGATACTGCGGCGATTTCGCCGCGAGTTTCTCCAACCGGGCGACCACGGGGGCGAGCACGGGGTGCGCCAGCCGCCGCGGCAGGTCTGCCACCTGGGGCGCGCGGAGGTAGAGTCGCGGATGCTCCGGCGGGACGGGGGGAACCGCCACGGCGTCGGCGGGGGCCGCGCGGGTGAAACCGCCGAGGGCCAGATGCAAGGCCAACCACGCCGAGGCAAACTTTGCGTTCATGCGTTGGACAGTGTGCGGCCGGCCGACCGGGCCGCCCAGCCTGAAACGGCGGGAAGGGCGCTGGGGGCGGATTATTGCACGGTGAACCGGCCCGAAAGTGACTGCTCAGATCTGTCTTGTCGGAGCGGGTTTATCCCGCGATTCAGCGCGGGCGGATTTCCATCGCGGGATAAACCCGCTCCGACAACGCAACCGACCGTGCAAAAATCTGTCCGGGCGCGGTACGAAAATCAGATCGTGTGTGCGGGCGCGACCAGCGGCCCGGATCGCGCGGCCTACGGCGTGGCCGGCGCGTCCTTCTTGAGCCCCAGGAGGCGCTTGAAGTCGAAATTGACCCGCAACTTCGCGCTGGCGCCGACCTCGGTGCCCTCCCAACCCCGGCTGAGGCGCAGCGCAAAGCCGAGCAGCCATTTGCCCTTGGTCGACCCGAAGGTGTATTTCGGCGGGATCGCCCAGACGAACCCCGGGCGCACCGTGAGGAGATCCCGGCTGATCCCCACCGTGGGCCGCATCGTCGCGTACGAACCTTCCAACGCGTAGGTCACGGAGCCGTGGGCCCAAAGCAGGCCGCCGGAAACGCCGATCGAATCGTCGGTGAGCTGATTCTTGCTGAGATCGCCGACGATGGTCGTGGTTTCGACATAGTCGTACCCGAGGCCGCAGAACACGCGCCACTCCGGCCAGCGCACCAGTTGATGTGAGGCGGTGACGTAGGGCGACACGTGGCGCAGGCCGTCGGTTACGCTCGGGGGCGGTGATCCGACCGGAGCAACCACGTCGGCGCCGACCGAGTAGTTCCACCCGGTGGTCTGCACTTCGTCGAGGCGGTATTTGGTGCCGAAATGCACGGAGGAAAACCCCTGCTCGCTCAAAAACTTCGCGTCTTTCAGGCCGTGGGCGAGGTACCAGTCGCTTTCGAGGGTCGTTTCCCAGCGGCTCGTCAGGCCGTAGCGGAAGCCGAGCGCGGTGCGCAGGTAATCGCGCTCGCGGAAGTCACCCAGGTGCGGATGCACGATCAGGCGCAGCGAACTCTTGTGCTCGGTGCCCGGGAGGGCGCTCTCGAACACGCCCCGAATGCGCATGTCGTCGTCGGTGACCTTGGCGGGCTCTGCGCTCCGAGCCGCCGGCATTAGAGCGCACCCCATGATCGCGGCTAGGAAAAGAGGACGTTTCTTCATTCGCGATGGGTCCGATGCCCCGGAGCTTGCTCCGGCTGGGATGAGGGTAGGAGCGGCTTTACGCCGCGATTAGCGGGATCATCGCGGCGTGAAGCCGCTCCTACGGTGGGGGGTGAGATTACACGCATGCTGGATTGGTTTAATTGCCCCGGAGCTTGCTCCGGGGATGCTTTATCGGCCCGGGAAAGGTAGGGGGAGATTAGGGGATCTGCAACGCGGGTGTGACCGGAGGTCAGGGCCGAAGTGCCATCAACTTGGGAGACCTTGCGGTGGGTTGGCAAACCGCGCGAGCCGTGCGGCCCCGGGTGGGCGTTGGCCAGGCAAAGGACCAAGGTTCACCGCGAACGGCTGCCGTCATCCCTGGGTGGCGTCCTGCTCCAGGTGTGGCAGGAATGCGGTCAGCACGCCGATGAGAGGGAGGAAGCTGCAGACGCGAAACACGTGCTCGATGCTGGTGTGGTCGGCCAGCTTGCCGAGGAGGGCGGAGCCGAGGCCGGCGATGCCAAACGCGAAGCCGAAGAACAGGCCGGCGATCATGCCGACCTTGCCCGGCAGCAGTTCCTGCGCGTAGACGAGGATCGCCGAGAAGGCCGAGGCGAGGACCAAACCGATGATCACCGTGAGCCCCACGGTCCAACCCAGCCCGACCCAGGGTAGCAGGAGCGTGAAGGGGGCCACACCGAGGATGGAGGCCCAGATCACGTATTTGCGGCCGATGCGATCGCCCACCGGTCCGCCGACGATCGTGCCGGCGGCGACGGCGAAGAGGAAGACGAAGAGATAGACCTGCGCCGTGGCGACCGAGACGCCGAACTTCGCGATGAGGTAAAACGTGTAATAACTCGTGAGGCTCGCGAGGTAGATGTACTTGGAAAAAATCAAGGCGCCGAGCACGACGAGCGTGCGGATAATGCGGCCGCGGGGCAGGGGGGAGACGGCGGGCGCAGCGCTGGCGGGGCGGGCGAGGCGTGCGGTGAGATGGCGGCGATACCAGCCACCCACCCGCGCCAGCAGGACGATGCCGGCGAAGGCGAGCAGGGTGAACCACAGCACGTTCGCCTGGCCGCGCGGCACGACCACGGCGGCGGCCAGCAGCGGGCCGAGCGAACTGCCGAGATTACCGCCCACCTGGAAAAGCGATTGCGCGAACCCATGCCGTCCCCCCGAGGCGAGCCGGGCCAGCCGCGAGGCCTCGGGATGAAAGATCGAGGAGCCGGCGCCGACGAGCGCGGCGGCGAGCACGAGCAGGTGGTAGCTGCCGGCTGCGGCCAGCAGGACCAACCCGACGAGGGTGACGCCCATGCCGCAGGCGAGCGAATAGGGTTGCGGGTGCCGGTCGGTGTAGGCGCCGACCAGGGGCTGCAGCAATGACGCCGTGACCTGGAAGGCGAAGGTGATCAGGCCGATTTGGGTGAAGGTCAGGTGGTACGAGACCTTGAGCACCGGATAGAGCGCGGGAATCAGCGATTGCAGCGTGTCGTTCAGCAGATGCGAGAAACTCAGCGCCAGCAGCACGCGCAGCACCGTTTCGTCGGCAGGAACGCGGGCGGTGACGGTGGCGGGTGAGGTCATCCCCTGTCTATGGAGGGAGGAGGGCGTCCAGCGCAACCCGATGATGGGCTTCTCCGATTGCGGGCCGTGGAGTGGGTGGATAGTTCCTGTCAGCATGTTTGATCGCATCATCAACGACCGAGGCGAACGGCTCGATTGCACCTTTCATCCGGGCGCGCCCGGAGCCCTGCAGGTGGTGGTCATCGGCCACGGGGTGACCGGGCACAAGGATCGGCCATTCCTGGTGGCGCTGGCGGAAGGACTGGCGGCCGCGGGGATTGCGGCGCTGCGCGTTTCGTTTTCGGGCAACGGCGGATCGGAGGGGCGGTTTGTGGATGCGACGATCACGAAGGCAGTGGCGGACCTCGGCGCGGTGCTGGATGCGCTGGCCGGTTACGAGGTCACCTACGCGGGGCACAGCATGGGTGCGGCGGTGGGCGTGCTGCGGGCGGCGCGGGACCCCCGTATCCGGCGTTTGATTTCACTCGCCGGCATGGTCCAGGTGCGCGCGTTTGCCGAACGGCATTTTGGGACGCTGACCGCGGACCGGGACCTGATGTGGGGCAAACCGGGTTGCGTGCTCTCCGCCGCCTACCTCGCGGATCTGCGCGCCCTCGACTCCGTGGTGGCGGCGGCGGCGCAGGTCGCGGTGCCGTGGCTGTTGGTGCACGGCAGCGACGACCCGGTGGTGCCGTTGGCGGATTCCCGGGAAGCCTTCGCGCGCGCCCGTGAACCCCGGAAACTCGTGGTGCTCGACGGCTGCGACCACGTGTGGGAGCCGGGCTTCACCCCGCGGATGGTGGCCGAGGTGGTGGGTTGGTGCGCCGGCGCCGCCTGACTCCGCGGCGGATTCACTGCACGGATTTGGACAACTGGGGCGGATAGAAATAGCCCATGGTCTGCATCGTGACGTCGTTGCGGTACAGGGGATCCTCCATCAACCACGGGTGGCGGCGCGTGGTCGGCGTAGTGGAAGTGTAGATGCGTAGTTCGCCGTCCATCGCCACGATCATCTCCTCGCGCCAGTCGCCAAGAAAGTCCGCGATGGCCACGATGCGGCCCGGGATCTGGCCGACCTCGCGCCGCGGCCAGCGATAAATCTTCTTGCCGACCACATAGACCTTGGTCGGGCCGTCGAGCCAGTAGATCGCCTTGGGCGACAGGTCGCCGAGATCATCCCGGTTGATCAATTTGCCGCCCGCGGTGTAGAGCCACCACCCCGTCCCGCCCTTCGACTCGCCGACGTAACATTCGAGGCCGGGCTCTGCGGGTATGATGTCGCCCACCATGCCCTGGTTGTGCACGTGCACGGTCTTTTCCGGGTTGCCCCAGATCTCGGCGCCCGTGCGCGCATCATGCAGGGCCACGCCGCCGCGCGGCTGACCCTTCTCGAGACCATAGAAAATTTCCAGGCCCGGACGCGCCGGATCGAAATCGGCCACGTAGCAGATGTCGGGGTGCCCCTTCTTCGTGTTCCAGAGCGCCTTGCCATCATGGTCGAGCGCCGCCGAGCCCAGGATGATCTCATCCCTGCCGTCACCGTCGATGTCCACGGCGTGCAGCCCGTGCATGCCCTGCCCGCGGTAGCTCGCGTCCGCTCCCGACGCTTCCCAATACCAGAGGGGTTTCAGCTCCGGGGTGTAGGCCTGGACCTTGATGATCCGGTAGGTGCCGCGCACCACCAGCAGGTGCGGTCGTTTCCCGTCGAGATAGGCGATGCCCATCAGGTTGCGGGAGCTGTAATTGTAGTCATCGAAACCGTCGCGGTTCAGCCAGGGCAGGCGGTGCTTGACGCGTCCGGTGCGGCCGTCGAGCACGAGCAGCCACTCGGGGCCGCTGCGCACGTGGCCGGCGGGTTCGCGGGGGTCGCCTTCCCCGGCCTTGCAGCACACCTCCGCGATGCCGTCGCCATCGAGATCGCACACGATGACCGGTGAGTACCAGATGCCCTCTTCGATCGCCCAGCCCATGTCGTAGGTCCAGAGTTTCCGGCCATCGTGGCGGTAGGCGGTGAGCTGGTAGGTGCCCTCGCTCTGCTTCCAGTAACCGGGCTTTTGATACGGGTCGGTGTTGAAGTCGGGCGTCTTCACGAGGTAGTCGAGCCGCCCGTCGCCGTCGAAATCCCCGAAGCCGACCTTCTGGGCCCGATCCTTTGGCGCCAGCGGGATCGGTATATAGTCCGCGGCCCGGGTCGGCACGGCGGCTGGAGGGGTGGTCTCCGGCGGGTGATCCGGCGCCTGCACCCGCACGCGCACCCAGGCGGCGGCCGCGGCGGGAGCCGCCAGCGTGACATTGGTCCCGGCGCCGGTCGGGGCGGCGCCGGCGCGAAACGGCCCTTCCGGCCGATCGGCCAATTCGACCGCAAAGGTCGTCCCGGGGGCGTCATGGCCCAGGGCGCGCCAGCTGGCGAATACCTGATCGGGACCGGTGCGGAGGACGACCAACGCGCGATCGGGTGCGCCGGCGTACGCCGGGAAAACCAGCGCCGTCACAATGCCAAACCTCATCACAAGTATTTGCCCGAAGCTTTTCATGGTCGTGAAATGGGTGGTGAGAAACAGGTGCCTTCGTTGAAAGTTCGAGGTGGGGCGACAGGATGGAATCACGCGGTGTCCCGGCCTCAGCTGCCCGGGGTTAAGGTGGTGGTAAACGTGGCCTGCGTCGCGGGGGCGACGAGTTCGAGGAAGAAGGCGTCGCGCCGACGCGGCGGAATGTCGGGCGCCGAACCATGCCATAACGTGAACTCCCCCGGCGCCTCAAAGCGGACGCGCAGGGTGACGTCGCCGCAAACGACCTCCAGTTCCGCGCGGTCGCGGAACGTGGCGCGTTGCACGTTGCGCCAGTAGCCAAACGCGGCGGGGCGTCCGGTCGCGAACCCCGGATCGGCCGCGAAAGCCGCCGGCAGCCGGGCCTTCCCCTGGAGGTGCAACGCGAGTCCGAGGTGCTGGGCGCCGGCCTTCGCCGTCACCGTGGCAGTGTCGATGAGCGCGTCGCCCACGATGGCGAGGGTACGCGCGGCGGAGGCGTGCTTGCGATACGCCGGCTGCCGCGCCGTTACCCGGGCGTGCTCGGCGGAGAATTCGACGAGTTCCCCGGGCGGCGGCGGTTCCTCGCCCTCGCCGTTGATCAAGGGCACGTTGTGATTCAGCCCGCGCGTGTAGTAGTGCTGGTGGAGCGGAGAACCGTAGCCGACGGTGCCGGGGTCGTGCGTGATGTCGGTGTCGCCGTAAAACGCGGCGAAGTTGAGCGCCTCGGCCTGCGCGTGCGAACGGGTGAGCTGGCCGTAGTGGAAAAAGACCTGCCAGCCGCCGGCCTTGAGCAGGGCCATTCGCGACGAGGCGAGGTGGCGGCTGACGACCGTCGGTAACGCGCGGGCCGGCGGCGGCGGGGCGGGAGGATCGAGGAAGGTCTCCCAGGTGTGGGCGGTGGCGGCGGCCTGCAGCCCCAGCGAGGTGGGGAAGACGCGGTACGCCGTTGCGAGGGTCGAGCGATCCGGCACGACGAGCGGATGGCTGGCGTGGTCGGCGGGATTGGGGGCGTGGCCGTCGGGGAAGCGGAGGGTGATCGGCGACAGCATCAGGTTTTCCGCGATGTTCATCTCCGGCGCGAGTTCGGCGGCGCGGCCGTAGAGCCCGGCGGTGGTGAAGAGCGTCAGCACCGCGCGCACGACGTAGCTGTTGTAGCCGAAGGATTGCTCGTACCACAGGTAGTCGCTGGTGATGCCCCGGGCCATCTGCGCGCGAAAGCCGAACTCGCCGCTGAGGGCGTCGCGCCACATCTCCTCGTCGCCAAAGACGAGGGCGGTTTGCAGGACCGCGCAACGGTGCCACGTGGCGATGTTGTGGATGTCGTGGTGCGTGCGGTTCAGGACCTCGACCTGCGGGCGAAAGAACATCTGCAACCAACCGATCCGGCGATTCACCGGGACGTAGTCCCCCAGCAGTCGAACCGTGGTCGCGTAGGTGATGAGATTGGTGGCGACGTCGAGCGTCTGCCAGAAAAGTCGCGCCCCGTCGCGATTCTCCCCCCATTCGAGGTAGTGGGTGGCGTAGGTGTCGAGCTGACTCGCCGCCCACGCGGCGTATCGCTCGTTGCCGTCGATCCGGTAGAGTCGGGCGGCGCGCGCCATCATGCCGGCATGGCTGCCGCGGAAGGAAAACACCCAGCCGGCGAGAAGCTTCGGCGTGATTTCCACGTGGGGATCCGACGGGCTGTGCAGGAACTTCACGTCTTCACCGGGAACCTCGTCCGTCCAATCGAGGTGGGAGCCGTCCATTGGGCTCACGAAGTCGTGCCACCAGCCGCAACGCCATTCCACGCGGTCGCGGTGCCGGGCCATCCACTGGTCGACGGCGCGGCGTTCACCCGTGAGCCACGCGGCCCACGCCGGGTCCTCGCGCGCGCGCCGCCGGGCACCGTCCCAATCCTCGCGGGCGGTGCGCCAGGGGCGGTCGGAGTCGTCGTAGATCTTGAGCTCGGGAAAGGCCCTCTCCGGCGACGGTTTGGGGAATTCCGGGGCGGCGCGGGCAAGGACAAGGCTGCCCACGAGCAGGACGATGGCGCGCTGGAGCTTCACGCAGGGCGGGGCGACCGCCGGGTTGAATCCGTCCGCCGGACCTGGGGTGGGGGAGACAACATGGTGCGAATTTAGCAGGGGTGACCCGGACAACGCTGCGCGTCGGTTGCAAATTCCAGCGCGGCGACTGCCGGGCGCCGCGGCAGCGGGAGCATGTCGCATCGGTCAGCCGGCCGTGGCGGCGCCCGAGGAAGATGGATTACGGCGCCCCGGGGCGGAAGACGGCGCATCGCTTCCTGAAAGAACTCCAGCGCCCTCTTGTAATTCGTGGGCTGGCCGGTGGCGTGTTCGACCACCTGCAACCGCGGGAGCTTTTGCGCGGTGGCAAACGCGAGCGTTGCGGTCACCTCGTAGGTTGGACCCAGAGGGTCGGGCAAATCATGGTCGTGTAGCGACGCGAGCCCAAGCAGCACCGCGAGGCCGGGCGGAAGGCAGGCGCGGCTTCACGCCGCGGCCGCCGGAAAAAATCGCGGGTTAAACCCGCTCCTACTCCAAGCTGCCGAAGAACCGGATCAAGTTGGCCACGTGGTCGTCGAGCGGAATGTGGAGGTGTTCGCAGCCGAGATGGATGGTGCGGCGATCGATCTTGGCGGCGAAGGAAGGCTCCTTGATCTTTTTCTTGATCGAACTCGCCTTCATCTCCCCATAGCGGACGGGGTTGAGCTTCCGGTAGGCGTAGAAGATGCCGCTGATTTCATCGCAGGCGAGGAGAGCGGCGGCGAGTTTGGTCTGCGGGAGCGTGGCGAAGCCATTGTAGCCGTAGGCGTGCGCCTCGACGGCGTGGATGAGCTCCGGCGGATAACCCCAGCCCTTGAACCAAGCCAGGGCCTGGGCGGGATGGGTCGCGGGATGCTGTTCGAAATCCAGATCGTGCAGGAGGCCGGTGACAAACCACAGATGTGGTTCCTCGGCGAATTGCGCCGCGTAGCCTCCCATCGCGGTCGCGACCATGAGGGCGTGGTGACGCTGGTAGGTATCCTGGACGTTTTGTTCGAGGAGTTGGCGGGCTTCGTCGCGGGTGGGCAGGGACATGGAGAGAGGGATGAGGGTCCATCGCGGCAGGTTTTTCCCGCCGGCTCAAGCGCCGCGACGATGATCCGCGGACGATGATCCGGCGCGGGGCCACGGGCATCCGATCGCGCCGTGCGAGCGGGGTCGGGCCAGCGGCGGGCCGGCCGGCGGAGACCAGGGGATCACGGTCGGCCGAGGCAGGGCGGTGGCTGGGTCCCGGGATTGCGCCGGGCAAACACGACGGTGGCGACGATGGCGCCGAGGCCGTCGGCCAACATGTCCTTCTGGGCGTCCCAAATGTCGCCCTGCGAGCCGAGGACGGCGATCCCGGCGGCGGGGTCGGCCGAGACCGCATAAATCCATTCGAAGATCTCGTAGGCGGCCGCGACGGTGAAGATCGCCAGGATGGGAAAGGCGAGGAGCACGAACCGGGAGTTGACCAGCCGTTGCCGATGCAGGATCTCCGCGATGGCGTAGGCATAGAAGCCCACGGAGAAGTGGGCGATGCGGTCGTAGTGATTGCGCTCGGCGCCAATCGCGCGGGTGACCCAGTCGAAGGGGACGCGCTCGAACGTGAAGTGCCCGCCGATGGTGTGCAGGACGGGCAGGACCAGCATCAGACCGTACGCGGCGGGCGAGAACGGGTGCCACCGGCTGACGGCGGCCACGATCGCGACGATCGCGACAATCGGCAGATTTTCGGCCCACCACACGCCGCGCGAATAGGGCGCAAATGCGCAAACCGTGAAGGTGAGCAGGTAGAGGGTAAAGCAGGCGGTGCGAGCGTGGCGGGAGGTGATCATGGGGCGATCCGGGTGAATCGGATTGCCGGGCGCGGGACGCGAGCACTTTCGGCGGGTGGCCGCGGTCCGGGCCCCCGTGCATCCGACGGCGGGCCTCGCGCGTTGCATGGGTGCGGCCTTCCGCCGCTTCCCGACGCAATGAAATCCCTCCTGTCCTGCCTCGTCCTCGCGACCTCCCTCATGGCCACCGAACAAGCGTTTCCCCCTTCGCCAGTCGGGGTGACCGAGTTGAAAACCTTGCCCGCGGGCGTGCTGCTCAAGGCCAGCGCAAACGGAAGTTATTTTGAGCAGTCGAACCGGCTTTTCCGCCCCTTGTTCAACTACATCTCGACGAACGGGATTGCGATGACGACGCCGGTGGAGGCGAAGATCGACGGTGCCGCGATGTATTTCTGGGTGGCAAAAAGCCAGCAGGCCAAGGTCGCCGGCAATTCCGGCGGCGTCGAAGTGGTTGAAGTGGCCGAGCGGCGGGTGGCGAGCCGGGGCGCCAGGGGCGGTTATTCTTCTGAAAATTTCGCGGAGACGCGGGACCAGCTGATCGCCTGGCTGGGGACCCGCCTGGACGTCGAAGCGGCGGGACCGCCGTATGCAGTGTATTGGGACGGCCCTTTCAAACCCGGTTTTCTGAAGCGTTTCGAGGTGCACGTGCCGGTCAGGACCACCGGTCGGTAACACCGGGCGAGACAAGGGCGGGCCGCGTCAAGGGCATGAACCCTCCCCGGAACCCCGCGGAGAACCCACGACCATCCGTGGGTGGGGCACAGGCGCCGCGCATGGAGCAGCGGCTGGCGGTGCGGGAGCGGCCGGCCACGGCCTGCGTGGGCCGGCAGCGCTGGAACCATCTGCTGTTTGCGCACTGGGCGCTCGATCCGGGCCGGGTCCAGGCCACTCTGCCGCGCGGCCTGTTCGTGGACACGTTTGAGGGGGCCGCCTACGTGGGTATCGTGCCCTTCTTCATGCAACGGGTGCGGCCCGCCTGGCTGCCCCCGTTGCCGGGGGTGTCCTGGTTTCTGGAATTGAATGTGCGCACCTACGTCCATGATGCGGCCGGAAATCCTGGCGTTTGGTTCCACTCGCTCGACTGCAATCAACCCTTGGCGGTGATCCTTGCGCGCCGGTTTTTCCATCTGCCGTATTTCCACGCCCGCATCTCGGCGCGGCGTCACCACGAGACGATGCACTATGAGTGCCGGCGACGGGGTGCCGCCGCTCCTGCTTGCCGCTACGGGTGGTCCCCGGGACTGCAATCCGTCCCCGCCGAGCCCGGCTCGCTTGAATTCTTTCTGGTCGAGCGGTACCGGCTCTTCGCCGCCGACCGTGCCGGCCGGCTTTTCAGCGGGCGGGTGTTTCACGCCCCGTATCGGATCCACGCGCCGGTGGTGGCGGAGTGCTCCGCCGAACCGGCGCGGCAGGCCGGCTTCGCTCTCGACGGGGCGCCGCAGTCGCTCCTCGGTGCGCGGCCGGTCGATGTCTCCATCTTTTCCCTGCAACCGGTGCCAGGCCCCGCGCCCTGAATGAAGCCACGACTCCCCGGACGGCGCACGACTGGGCCGCTGCCCACGGCGTCAACGGGTGGGGCGCGGCGACGGAGGTCAGGAGAGCGGCGTCACGCCTGCCGCCGGGCCAGATGGGCTTCGAGTTGCTGCCGCGTGCCGGCCCGGGCCCGGATTTCCTGCCGGCGGCCTTGCCCAGTCCCATCGGTTCCGCCTAGCGTGAAGGTTCGCCCGAGGAATCGACGCCGCGTGGCGGTTGCGAAGGTCGTTCGAGAAACACCCGTGCCCGCGCCCACCCGCCTCATCAACGCCACCGCCCCCATCCGGATCTGTGATCTCGGAGGCTGGACCGACACGTGGTTTGCGGAGACCGGCGTTGTCTGCAACCTCGGGGTCTACCCCTACGCCGAGGTGAACCTCAAGGTCACGTCGCGCGCGGGTCGGCCGCTGATTGCGGTCGAGGTGGAGGATTATGGCGACCGCTACACGCTGGATCCCCGCGCGATCGTCTACGACAAGCATCCGCTGCTCGAAGCGTGTATCGACATCATGGAGATCCGCGACGCGAGTTTCCAGGTGAGCCTGCATTGCGAGGCGCCGGCCGGCTGCTCCACCGGCACTTCCGCGGCCGTGAGCACCGCGTTGATTGGGGCCCTCGATCTGCTCAGCGGCACCGGGCGGCGCTCGCCCCACGCCATCGCGACCCTGGCCCACCGGGTTGAAACCGAAAAGCTCGGGCTGCAATGCGGCATTCAGGATCAGCTGTGTGCGGCGTACGGCGGCATCTGCTTCATCGAGATGGCCCGCTATCCGCACGCCACGGTCACCAACCTGCGGCTGCCCGACCCCACGTGGTGGGAGCTGGAGCACCGGCTCGTGCTCGTCTACCTTGGGCACACGCATTCCTCCAGCAACGTGCACAAGCAGGTCATCGCCCGCCTCGAGCAGCCGGGCGCCGACAAGGCGGTGCTGGACCGTTTGCGGCGCGCGGCCGTGGCCGGAAAGAATGCCCTGGGTGAAAGCGATCTCGCGGCCTTTGGCCGGGCCATGGTGGCGAACACCGAGGCCCAGGCGGAGTTGCACCCCGCCCTCGTGTCGGCCGATGCCCAGGCGGTGATTGCGGTGGCCCGGGAGCACGGGGCGGTGGGCTGGAAAGTCAACGGCGCGGGGGGCGAGGGGGGATCGGTGACGATCCTTGGTGGTCCGGAATTGCAGCGGAAGCGCGCCTTCGTCCGGGACCTCGCCGCCTGCAATCCGCTCTACCGCGTCATTCCCACCTATCTCTCCCGCGGGGGACTGCGCCGCTGGGAATCGGTGCCGTGAGCGCAATGCCGGCGTCGGTATTCGCGGTGATCGCGGATGGGCATGGCCACGGCTTGTGTCGGTCCGAAGTTGATACGTCGCACCTCGCAAATTAGAGCAGCCCATGGCTGCCCGCAGTCATGAAGCTGCTCGCGGCCCGCTCTTGATTTGTCGCAAGGTGTGAGGCCAAGCTGTGGCTCGCAGCCGACAAGCTGCGCAACAACATGGATGCGGCGGAATACAAACACGTCGTCCTTGGTCTCATCTTCCTCAAATACATCTCCGACACCTTCGACGAGCACCCGCGAAGCTGAAGGATGGCAAGGGCCTGTCTGCCTGCGACGCACAGGCAGGCGACTTCAAAGGCTCCGATCCCGAGGACAAAGACGAATACCTCGCATCGAATGTTTTCTGGGTGCCCAAGGACGCCCGCTGGCCGCAGCTCCAGGCTGGTGCCAAGCGGGCCAGCATCGGCAAGGACGTGGACGACGCCATGGTCGCCCTCGAACGCGACAACCCCCGCCTCAAAGGCGCGCTCAACAAAAACTACGGCCGCGCCGACCTCGACAAACACCGCCTCGGCGAACTCATCGACCAGAATCCGCAACAGCACGACGGAGTTCCTCATCTTCACCCGGCAGGCGGGCGAGGAGGGCATCGAGGTGCGGGTGGAGAATGAAACCGTCTGGCTCACCCAGAAGCTGATGGCGGCGTTGTTCGAGGTGGATGTGCGCACGGTCAGCGAGCATTTGGGCAACATCCTTGCCAGCAGGGAGCAGCAGGAGGATTCAGTTGTCCGGAAATTCCGGACAACTGCCACCGACGGAAAAAACTACCAAACGCAGTTCTACAATCTCGACGCCATCATCGCGGTCGGCTTCCGGGTGACCTCGGCCCGCGCCACCCAGTTTACTGGATTACCACGTCCTCGACGCGAACGACTGGTTCGCCGTCAACCCATTCACCGTCATCGAGGGTCCGATCAACCGCCGGCCGGACATTGTGGTGTTTGTGAACGGCCTGCCGCTCGGCGTGCTGGAGTTGAAGAACTCCGCGTCATCGCCACGGAGCTTGTGACCCAGGTCCGCAAGAGCGTGACCATCGCCGCCGGCGAATTGCTCACGAATTGCTCACAGAAATGAAAAAGGCCGCAGAGAAATCTCTGCGGCCTCGCGTCACGACTTTAATGTGAGGTCACGGCTCAACTTTAATGTGAGCTAACCACGACTTTAATGTATGCGTCCCGACTTTAATGTAAGGTCTCAAGCCTCAGCGATACTCCTCGCCGGTGAGGGCGTTGATGATCTTGAAGTTCTCCACGTGGTAGTTGAGGTCCGCCCGGAAGGCGAGTTTCACGCCGAAGAGCTTCTCCATGCGCACGAGCAGATCGGCGTCCTCGCTGCGGAGGCGTTCGAGGATGCTCGGGTGCACCAGGACACGCAGCGAGTACTCCTTGCCGTCGCTGCGCAGCTGCAGGCGGCGCACGACCGAGCTCAGCTTGCGCTGCAGCTCGACCGACATCGTCGTCGCGCTCTTCACGATGCCGCGGCCGCGGCAATAGGGGCAGTCGGTGTAGAGATTGCTCGAGAGCGACTCCTGCTGGCGCTGGCGCGTCATTTGCATGATGCCGAGCTGCGAGATGGGCAGGATGTGGTTCTTCGCCTTGTCCGATGACATCAGGTCGACCATCTTCTCGTAGACGGCGTTCCGGTGGCGGCGCTCCTTCATGTCGATGAAATCGATGATAAGCAGGCCGCCGAGATTGCGGAGGCGGATCTGGCGGGCGACCTCGGCCGCGGCCTCGAGGTTGACGGCGTAGATCACGTTCTTCTCGTCGCCGCCGCGGTTCTTGTGGGAGCCGGTGTTGACGTCGATGGCGATGAGCGCCTCGGTCTCGTCGATGATGATTTCGCCGCCGCTGGGGAGCGGCACCTTGCGCTGGCCGGTCTGCTCGATCTGGCGCTCGATGTTGAAGCGCTCGAAGATCGGGATGCTGTCCTTGTAGAGGGCAATCTTGCCGGCGCTGCGCTTGGAGATCTGGCCCACCAGCTTCTGGGTGCGGTCGTAGTCCTCGCGGCGATCGACGAGGACGCGGTCGACCTCCTCGGTGAGGAAGTCGCGCACCGTGCGCTCCACGAGGTCGGGCTCCATGTAGAGGCACGCGGGGGCGCGGTCGCTCTTCATCTTGGCCTGGATGTCCTCCCAGGTCTTGAGCAGGATGTGGAGATCGCGGACGAAGTAGCGGGCCTTTTTGCCCTCGCCGGCGGTGCGGACGATGACACCCACGCCCTCGGGGAGGGTGAGCTCGTTGATCAGCGCCTTGAGGCGTTTGCGTTCCGGGATGTCCTCGATCTTGCGGGAGATGCCGCAGCCGTCGCTGAACGGGGTGAGGATGAGGTACCGGCCGGGGATGGAGAGGTTGGTGGTGGTGCGCGGGCCCTTGGTGCCGATGGGGCCCTTGGTGACCTGGATCACGATCTCGCTACCCGGCGGGTAGAGGTTGGGGATGTCCTTGACGGTGGGCTCGGCGCCGCGGTCCGGGGCGTTTTTGCGCTTGTTGACGCGCACGACCTCGACGGAGGAGTCGGCGGCGGCGGGCAGCATGTCCCAGTAATGGAGAAACGCGTTCTTGGCGTAGCCGATGTCGACGAAGGCGGCCTTGAGGCCCGGATCGAGATTCTTGATCCGGCCCTTGTAGATGGCGCCGACCATGCGGTGGTCGGACTCGCGCTCGATCTCGAATTTCTCGAGGCGGCCGTCGACGAGCAGCGCGACGCGCTTCTCGAGCGGCTCGGAGTTGATGATGAGCTCGCGGTAGGAGCCCTTTTCCTTCTGGAACACCGCGAGAATCTTCTGCAGCAGCGGACGTTGTCTGGCGCGGTCGGCGGCGCCGGCCCTTAGCTCGGCGGCGCCGAGGGGCTGGGATTCCGGCGGGACCGGGGGATTGACGAGTTCCTCGTCATATTGGTGGGAGACGTCCGGGGGGACGGTGGATGGAGGTTGCGATTGTTCGCTCATGGCGGGTGGCGTGCGGGTTTAACACGGCGCCCCCAGATGCAAGGGTTGCGGCGCAGGAGATTCTGGCAGAGCGGTCCATGGGGCAAAGCGGGAGCTTCAAATGAAGTCCCTCCTGAAGCGCCAGACGCTCTGGACCAGTCCTTGCAGTATGCAGCAACTCAGCACAAAGGAGCCACCGTAGCTGATGAAGGGAAGCGGTATGCCCGTAATGGGCACGAGCCCGATGGTCATGGCGATGTTCACAAACACGTGCACCGTGAAAAGCGCCGTCACGCCAATGGCGATCAAGGCGCCCAGCCGGTCCCGAGCGGAACCGGCGATGCGAATGCCGTTGAACAACACTATTCCAAACAGGCCCAGGACCGTAAGGCTTCCCAGAAATCCTTTTTCCTCCGCGATGACCGCGAAGATGAAATCATTGTGTGCGACCGAGCGCGGCAGATAGCCGAGCTGGGCCTGCGTCCCCTCTGTCCACCCCTTGCCCGTGAGACCGCCGCTGCCCACCGAGATGAGCGATTGCCGCTGGTTCCAGCCGATGCCGATGGGGTCGTATTTGTCGGGGTTGACGAAACTGAGGAAACGGTTGCGCTGGTAGTCGCGCAGCGGCAGGCGGAGCCAGGTGGACTCCTCGTAGGCGCCCTTGTCGCGGGAGAACGACTTGTGGTGCGTCTCCATGTAGTTCACGTAGCGGACCATATCCCACGAGACGGCGCCCAGGAGCAGCAGGAACGCGCCGAGCGCCCCCACGAAAAATCGGGGGGAAAGCTTGGAGACGTAGAGCATGGAAAAGACCATGGGGGGCAGGACGATGGCCGACTTGAGGTCAGGTTGGAGCAGGATAAGGACCATGGGCGCACCCACCGCAAGGGCCAATTTGCCGAGGCAGCCCAACGACTGGCGGACGGTGCCGATCTTCGAGTGGATCAGGACGCTCGCGGTGATGAGGAGGACGGCGATCTTGGCGGTTTCCGAAGGTTGGAAGGAGAACGGGCCAAGGGGGATCCAACGCTGGGCGCCCCAGCGGGAGGCGGCCTCCCCGGAGATGCCGGGGATCAGCACGATGAAAAGGGGGAGCAGGCAGGCGAGGTAGATCCAGTGGGCGAGGCCGAGCCAGAAACGGTAGTCGATCAGCGAGACTGCGGTGTAGAGGCCGGCGCCGAGGCAGAGGAAGACAACTTGTTTGAACCAATCGTGCCGGAGCAGGGCGCCGAGGCTGGAGCCCGGCGGGTGTGGGACCGAGAATTGGGCCGAATAGACGAAGGCGACCCCAAAAATCCCGAGGCCGAAGATGGCGAGAGGGGTGAGCAGGTCCCATCCGGACCGCGTCGCGGTCTTGAAGACGCGGAGAAAATCGGCGGGGAAGGGAGGGTTCACAGGGCGGGATAATGCAAAGGGCTCAATTGAACTGCAGGTTCCTTTGCCGGCAATGCTTCATCGTTGTCGCTTTCGGCAGCAAGGGGAGCCTCCGGTTCCTTGCTTCTGGCCGTAATCGCAGTGGCCAGGCCGAGAAGATTCCAAAAAAGAACCGCCCCCATCGGCCCTTCGAGCACCACGCCGAAACAGGCGCTGACCAGTATGACCCAGACGCTCGCCCAGAGTCCAAGCGCAGTCAGGTCGGCATCGGGGCGGCAAACCAAACGCCACGTCCGCACCGCGATTGCGCCGGTCAAAGCGACAAACACCAACAACCCCAAAAGGCCGGTTCGTCCAAAAGCGCTTACGATGATGCTGTGGGGGCTGCGGGCATTGAAGTCATCCGCAGCCTCGGGGCTGTATTCCTGCACGAAGCGCTCTGCTAGATCATAACCGAATCCGAGTCCGAACACCGGATTCTGATCCAGCGTGTCCTGGATCACGATGCGCCACCACACGGCGCGAAACCGGTTGTTGTCACCCTTCATGCCGCTCTCCTCGGTGACATAGGTGCCGCGACCCGCGAAATCGGTAATGGAGGCCAAACGTTCCAAGGTGCTTTCGAATTTTTGTCGGGCCCACCCATTCTCCGTCAGCAAGGCAAGTCCGGCTACGAGGAGGAAGGCCGCGGCCACGACCGCGCCCTGCACCCAGGCAAACCATCGGACCCGCGATCGTGCGATCCACGCCAACGCGACCAGCGCGCCGAGCATTGAGGCGCGATTGGCGCCGGTGATGACGTAGGCGATCTCGAGCGTGGCCAGCGGCCACGCCCACAGGCGATGCACACCGCGGGTGAGGGAGAACAGCAGCAATCCGCTGACGGCCATGAACGTCAGCGCGAGGTCCCCTTTGAAGTAAATGAGCGGCACACCCCGAAAGGTGAAAATGTAGAGGAAGAACGCCGGAAACACCTCGGTCAAAAGCGCCGCGATGGGCTGCGCAACGCTCGCCGCGGTCAACGTCAGCAACAGGAAGCGCTGGGGGCGCTCGCCGCCTATGTTCTGAGTGATGAAGAAAAATCCCGCATAGTAGCTCATGGCGTAGTCACGGAGGGCCACAAAACCAAAGTGCTGCACGTCGAAGATCACGCGGATGGTCCCGACGACGATCCAAGCCAACACGAGCAGGTTGATCGCGTCTCTCCGCATCGGCAGAGTCCTTTGGTGGGCGCTTTGCAGGAGGAGCCAGGCCCCCGCGAGGGACAATCCGATCTCGGCCGGCAGGAGGGGCAGGCTGGGTGCGGGCATCAATTGCGCGAAGCCACGATTGCCAACAAAGTAGCCGAACAGAAGCGTGCTAATCACGATCACGTCGAAAGGAACGCGGAACGCGACGACCACACTCGCGCTCAACGCCACGACGAAGGCGATGGCCGGCCAGGCGTACTCGCCCGACGCAAGCTGGCCAGCGAGCCAGAGCGAGGCAGCAATTGCACCGGCAATCATTATCCGCGAGCGCAATTGTAGGTTCATGTGTGGGTCGCCGCGACTGGGCTTGTGTTCGTGAAACAAAGCGCGTGGGCCCGCGCAATCGCAATCACGATGGTGCAAGCCTGGCGGTGTCCTTCCTCGCTCCGGTAACGGTCTCAGCGCGGAAATGCGTCCTGCCGGTACAGCCTCGCATATGACAGACACATCTTCCGGAAATCGAATCGCGCCGTCGCATAGGCTTTTGCAGCCGAAACCGCTCCCGCCCAGCGATCCGATTCAGCCATCGCCCGCTGCAGCGTCGCCGCGAAACTGGACGCATCGTCGGCGTGGGCCAGCCACGGATAGTCGACCGGAAGGGTTTCGCGCAATCCGGGCGCGTCAGTCGCGACCACGGGCAATCCCTGGATCGTTGCCTCAATCGCCACCATACCCAATCCTTCAAAACGCGACGGGATAATCACGAGATCGAAGTTTGCCATGCGGTCGCGGAGTCGGGCCGTCACGCCGAGCAGCCGCACCGTCCATCCGGGGGGAGGGCGCAAGGCGAGCGCGGCAAGCTGCGAATGGAATCTGCCGGCGCCATGGACCGTCAATTGTGCTCCCCCCGGCGGGGGACGGGTCTGGGCGAGAATCTGAGGGATGAGATCCGCGCCCTTCTCCGGCTCAAGGCGGCCGGCATAGAGCACGCGCAAGGGTTGGTTTCTCTTGAAAGACGGGGCGGCTCGGGCCGCGGGCGGGTCGACGCCGTTGTAGATGACACGCGGCGGTTCTGGCAGCTTCCCCGTGCCAGCGCGGGCGCGATGCGCCGTGAAGGCGGACATGGCATCCTGCGACACGCAGGCCACGTGGGATGCCACCATGTGGCGTTCGCACCAGCGGCCCAGTCGGGGCCAGAAACGCCAGTAGACACTGTTGTGAATCGTGCGGGCCAGCCTGACGGACGCCCGGTCCGGACACAGCGCGATCATCACCGCATAGGCCGCCTCCGGAATCTCCGTGTGAAGATGCATGACGGTTGGGCGGAAATTTCGTGAAACCTGGACCGCCCGCAGCCCGGCCAGCACCATGCCACCGAGCTTCAGCGGCCACTCGGGTCCGCAATACAGCGGCACGCCGAGCGTCCTGAGCTCGTGCTTCATCGCGTGGCCGATTTCGCTGGCTTCGACGCCGCGCACCGCGAAAACCGCGAAATCGACCTCCTGACATAGGCCGCGCACGATCGACAAGGCGACAGACTCCGCGCCACCTAATCCGAGTCGCGTGACAAATTGCAAGACCCGCGGGCGAGAGATCGAGTGACACGGGGAAATCATGTCGGGCGGGTGGTCATCGATCGGGAATTGCCCCGCGCAGCGCCAGCCATCCGCGGTGCGCGAATCGACGCTGCGCCCGGCCGGCGTCGAGGGTGGCCAGATACGTTGCCGGATCGACTTCCCCGCGCAGCAACACCTGGGGCGGAACAAGTGCCGGCCCCAGCAAACCGCGGGCGACGCGAAAGACCGCATAGCCCATTTCGCGCAGGTGGCGCAGCGAGGGGGCTTCAAAGGCCCGGTGCTCTTCGAAGAGGATGTCGCGGATTCTTCGCGTGCGCAGCAGCTCACTGGCGCCCCGTAGCACCTCGAGTTCAAGTCCTTCGACGTCGATCTTGACCACGCCCAAGTGCGCGTCGGACTTGAATATGTCGTCGAGTCGGACGGTGGTAACGGTCAGCGAGAGGTCGGTGGCCGCGCCCCCGTCTGCGAGTGAGGTGGAGGGTGCGAGGCTCGCCTGGCCGCGATTTTCGGCGAACGATTGCGGCACGTAGAGGGTGGCGGAGCCGGCCTTTTGCGCCACCGCGACTTGATGGACGTGGATATCGGCCCGGGTGAGGGTGGCCCATTGGTGCGCATGCGTCCGCAGGACCCCGGCGAGTTGCGGCATGGGTTCAAAGGCATGAATCGATCCGCCTGCGCGCAAGCGGGCCGCCATCACGGAGGTCATGTAGCCGATGTTCGCGCCGATGTCGGCGCTCAGTTCGCCGTCTGCGAGCAAGCGCCAAATCGATTCGGTCACGGGCAGGTCGAGGGTGTTGAGTGCGACAATGGAGCGGCCGATGGATTCGCGCGGATCAATTGTGATGGGAAAATTCCAGGGCAAACGGATTTCCACCTGCGCCCGCCGGGGGATGCGGCGGGCGATACGCCCGACACGGCGGAAGAGCTGGGCGGGCTGCGCGAGATACTCGGCGCGGAGCAGGCGGCGCAGTCTCATGGCCGGTCGACGAATGCAGGCGGCCTCTGCAGGGTGCGGCTGCCGGCGACCTGCGGCGTGCTGTGCCGGTTTTCAGCCATCACCGCCGTCGACGCGGGCCACCCGCCGCGGGCACGTTGATCGTCGTCGAGCCTCGCGCGTGGTACGGGTGAAAGGGCATGCTGGCGGTGCACACTCTCCACCCTGGCATGGTCGGCGGCGTGCATCAAGACTAGGCCGGCGTGGGGTTCATCGAGCGCCGCCGCGACCGATTTTGGCTTCATGCTGCGCCGTGGCAGTTAGAATCTGCGCCTCGATCCCGGCCCCACTGGGACGGTGCCGCCAGACATGGAGCCATTCGCGACGCAGGCGCGGCCAGATCATGGCAAGGAGCGCCGCGGCGAACAGGCCGGTGCCGCCGGCGATCGCCAGCCGGCCGCCCCAGCCGGCGCCAGCCCCGAGCGTGCGCCCGAGGGTCATTCCTGCCGCGAGCACGAGCCCGCTCGCCGCGGGTCCGAGGAACGCCATGGCAAAATCGCGCAGCCGCACCGGCGTTTCCCTCACCGCCCACCACAGTCGAGGTGCGAGCAGCATGACGTTGGTCGCGGCGACGGCCGCCGCTAGCCCAACCGGGCCGTGCGTGTGACCAAGCCAAACGCCGGTCGCCAGCGCGAGCAGTCCGACGGCGGACATCGCCGCCAGCCGCCGGGTGTGTCCCGTGGCCACGCACAGCGGATAGATGGTGCAGGTGAGATACGACGCTGCCGCGCTGACGGCGAGCCAGCGCAAGAGCGGCGCGGCGTCGGGCCACGCTGCGCCGAAAAGGAGCCGTACGACCTCGTCCGGCGCGGCCGCACAAATGGCGGCGAGCGGCAGCGTGAGATGCGCCACGAGATTCGCGGTAGTGCCCACGTGACGGGCAAACTCCCGGTGCGTCGGGTCCAGCCGCGCCAGGGTGGCGTGCAATACCTGCGTGACCGGCGCGCTCAGGTGGGTATTGGGCAGCATAAGCAATTGCGCCGGCCGGCTATAGAGTCCAAGTGCCGCCGCCCCAAACCAGCGCCCCATGAGCAGCATATCGATCTGCTGCAGCAAATAGGAGAGAAGATTGTGTCCCAGGAGGTCCGCGCCGGGGCGGATGAAACCGCGCAGGCTCGTCCAGCGGGCCCGCCCGCGTGGGCGCCAGCCGCAGCCCGTCCATACGGCGACGAGAATCACCGCTTCGGATACGATCAGAAACGCGACGAACGAAAACGCGCCCGCACCGGCCAGCGCCGCGCCGATCGTTGCCAGCGTGCCAATGGCCGCGGCGAGCGTCTCGGCGCGATTCAGCGCGGCGATCCGCAGGGAGCGCGCCAGCAGGATGCGCGGCCACGCATTGAGCCCGATCAGCACGAAACTGCCACTCATCGCATAGAGCAGCGGTTGGACGCGCGGCTCGCGATAGAACGCCGCCGCCGCCGGTGCGAACATGATGGTCGTCGCCGCGAGCGCCAACCCAATGATGGCGTGCGTGTGGAAGAGGGTTGTTTTCTGTTCCTCTGAAAGCTCCGGCACCTGGACTGCGACCGCCCCGAGCCCAAGATCGCGAAACAAGACAAGAACGAGTGTTACGCTTGCGGCCATGGCGAACGCTCCGTGTTCAGTCGGCGAGATGAGCCGCGCGAGGATGATGACGGACACCGCCTTGCACAGCATGCGAATTGCCTGCGACCACAGCGTGGCGCGATATCCGTGGGCGGCGAGGGTGAGCACCAGTTCCGGCGTACCTTCGTCAGAGTTCATGGGGAAGACAATCGCCCTTCATGATCCGGAGTCGAGTGAGCGCAGCGCGGCGGCCACGGTCGCGAGATGCCGCTCCTCCGTGTAGTGGTCGAGGAACCGCGCCCGGCAAACCCCCGGAGACGGAGGCTGGGCGCGGATGGCCCGCAGGGCATCGGCAAGTGCGTCCCCGGAACCGGGTTCGACGAGTTTTCCGACTTCCGAGGAGACGACGGACGGGACGCCGCGCCAACGGGTGGACACAATAGGTCGATCGTATGCCAGCGCCTCCATGAGCACCAGGGGCTGCGCCTCGGCCTCATAACGCGTCGGCAGGCAGAGACAGTGACACTCCTCGTAGAGGCGTCTCTTCACGGCGGCCGTGGCGACGCCCGCGTAATGCACCGTGAACGGAAATGCGGCGGTGAGTGCGTGCAGGCGCGCGGCCGTGGGTGCGTCCGCCAAGGGACCAGCCACGGTCAGCACGAAGGCAGGCTGTGCTTCAGGCGCATGCTCGCGCCGGTTCGCTTCGCCCACCGCCTCGATCGTGGCGAACAGGCCTTTCGCTTCGCTGCCCAAACCAAGATACAGCACGCGGCACGGCGTACGCGTGGCGGCGGCAAGGGTCACCGGACCAGGATCGGCAATTCCGTTGGGCACGACCGCGATTCGGTGAGCATGCAGTTTATGGCCGTCGGCGCGCAGCGCGTACGCCAGCACGATGGCGAGATCCGCGCGGCCGAGGAGTGCGTGCGTGATGCCGCGTTCGACGAGGGTGCCTTGGTGCTCGATCCATTCGGGAAGTCCGGCCGCATGCCAGTGCAGCACGAGTTTGCTGAAGAACGGCCGGCACAGCAGCATGACCAGCCAGTCGCGGTAGAGCGCGCCGCGTTTGCCGGGTGCCGGCACGTAATAGAGGGTGTCGCAGCCATGGCGGAAACGTGCGGCGATGGCGCGCAGGGCTGCGCTCAGGGTCGCGACGACCTTCCCGGGGCGCCACCGACCGATGTCGCCAGGGTCGCGGGAAAGCGCGAGATTAACATGGTGGACCGCGATGCCTTGGGCGGGAAGTCCGTCGACCAGCGTTCGCACCATGACACTCTGCCCGTGGAGGGGCGGAGGGGTTTGGGCTAGGATCAGGAGCTTCATCGCAGGCTTGGAAAAACAGGAGACCTCAACCGATACTGCGCGGCGCGCATGAGCACTCCAGCCACAAAACCTTCGCGCCAACTCGTCTGGGCGGCGGTGGCGTGTGCGGCGTCAGCTCTGGTGCTGTTTCAGTTTGTGGGCAGCGCCGCCAAGGGCTACGTGCAGACCGATTCGCTGCTTTGGTGGTGGGTGAGCCAGTGGCTCGACCCGCAGTCCGAGACCGAGCACGGCTGGATGATCCTTGGCCTCAGCGTCTGGCTCGGCTGGCGGAACCTCAGGCTTGACGATCGCCGACGGCCGACGGGCGATTTCCCGGGCAGCCAAACGGCCATCGCGATTTGGCCACCGGCCCTGGCCATGATCGCCGGCCTGGCCTTGCATGCGCTCGGATTCGTCGCCCAGCAGGGGCGGATTTCGATCGTGGCGCTGCTGGTCTTCGCCTGGGGCGTCCTGCGGCTGGGCGGGGGGAGGCGCTGGGGGTCGGCGGCCCTGTTTCCGCTCGGGTTCATGGTTTTTGCCATTCCGATCAACGTGTTCGACTCGCTCGGCTTCTGGCTCCGGGTTTGGGTGGTCGATGCGAGCGTTCCGATCGCGCGGGCGGCGGGCATCGACGTGCTGCGCAGCGGCACCCAACTCCTCGCCCCCGACGGCGCCTACAATTACGATGTGGCGGCGGCGTGCTCCGGCATCCGTTCACTCACGGCCATGGCGGCGCTGTCGCTGCTCGCCGGGTATCTCAACTTCCGCACGGGCTGGCGCCGAGCCCTCCTGCTCGCCCTTTCCTTCCCCCTGGTCTACGTCGGCAACGTCGCCCGCATCGTGGCGATTATCCTGGCCGCCGCAGCCGGCGGGCCGGTCTGGGGGGATCGCGCACACGAGGTGATGGGCTACGGTGTCTTTGGGATCGTGCTCGGGGGCGTGCTCGGCGCGGCCGGCGCCCTGCGCCGCTGGTGCCCGGAATCCCGTGGGCAGGCCGACCCGGATACTTGTCACGTATTAAGTGACACTGTGCTGACGCCTTGCCGTGAAGAAAAAATGGAGTGTCACGTATTAAGTGACAAAACCTCGGTGCTGACCGGGGGGGTGACGGTGGCAGTGATACTGCTGGCGGGGGGGGAGGCGGTCTTTCTCCACCACGTGGCAAACTCGCCGGTGCGCGGTGAAGTGGGCGTGGCCCTCGCGGCGGACGGCAGCAACCCGGTCGAACTTCCAGCCTTCCTCGGTACGGAATGGATCGGGCGGTCAACGGAGGTCACCGCGGTGGAGCGGACGATTCTGCCTCCGGACACGGGATTCTCGCGCAAGCTATACATTGCGGTGGCAGATGCACGACAACAGGTGTTGCTCTCGATTGTCCTGAGTGGGCGCGACCGCACTTCGATTCATCGGCCGGAATTGTGCCTGGTGGGGCAGGGGTGGACGATCGCGGGCACGGCGCCGCACACGTTTCATTATCCGGGCAACGCCGGAGCGGCGGTGCCGGCGACGCTCTTGCGGGTGCGACGTGAGGTGCGGCGGTCGCAGGAGGTGGTCGTGGTGCCGCAGCTCGTGGCGTACTGGTTTGTGAGTGGCGACGGGGTGGTGGCCACCCACCTCGGGCGTTTCCTCCGGGACGCCTCGAATCGGGTGATCCACGGGCGCGCCGATCGCTGGGCCTACGTTTTGATGCAAACGGAGGCGGTGGATGGTGAAGCAGCAGCCTTGGGCCGCATGCAGGCGGTATTGGACGGGACGCTGGAGGTTTTTGCGCCGAAGGTTTTCGCTCCGCAAAAACCTAAGACTTGAGGTTTCTTGGGCGGGGCCTACGGTTCGCCCCCACTTGACATCAGTAGGCGCAGCCGACTTCGCGTTCCTGATTGCCGAGAGCGACCATTTTGTTGATTGGGCGCTCGCGGCAGCCGTTGTTTTGGTGAGTGGAGGCGTCGGTTTCCTGGTGGTGTGGGCGCTGACGCGGCACACGCGGCGGGTGGCGCACGAACAGGCGGCGGAGTTGATAGAGGTTGCCCGGCGCGAAGCGGCGGTGGCCGCCGAGGAGATGAAGCAGAAAGCCGAGGCGGAGATCCAGGAGAAGCGGGCGGAGGTGAACCGAGAGTTCGATCGCCGGGAGATCGAGAGCGACGTGCGCCTGCGCGAGATTCGTTCCCACGAGGAATCCCTCGCGCTCCTCGACTACCAGCTCGAACAGCGCCAGGAGCGACTCAATCGCGAGAATGCCGCCCTGAAACAGGCCCGCGATGCGATCCGCGCGCTCTCGAAGAGCGTGCGCAAGCGGCTCGAGGGCGTGTCGCAGCTCGACGCCGAGGAGATTCAGAAGCAATTGCGTGAGGAAGTCATGCTGGAGTGCCAGGACGAACTCCGCGCCCTGCGCCGTGCCATCCTCGAAAAGTCCGAGCAGGAGCTGCAAAACGACGCGCGCCGCGTGCTCATCGCCTCGATGCAGCGGATCGCGAGCAAGCCGACGAACGATCTCACCTCCACCATCATCCAGCTGCCGAACGAGGAGATGAAGGGCCGCATCATCGGTCGCGAGGGGCGCAACATCAAGTCGTTCGAGTCGGCGACGGGCGTCACGCTGCTGATCGACGAGTCGCCGCAGATGGTGCTGCTCTCGTCGTTTGATCCGGTGCGGCGCGAGATCGCGCGGGTGGCGCTGGACGGGCTGGTCAAGGACGGCCGGATCCATCCGGCTTCGATCGAGGAGTACGTGAAGCGGGCGCAGGACGAGATCGAACTGGTCACGACCCAGGCCGGGGAGGACGCGATCACGAAGCTCAACATCAACGGCCTGCACCCGGAGATCATCAAGCTGCTGGGCCGGCTGAAATACCGGTTTTCGTACAATCAGAACGCGCTCGACCATTCGGTGGAGACGGCGTTCCTCGCCTCACTCATTGCCAGCGAGATCGGGCTCAGCCCCAACGTGGCGAAGCGGGCGGGCCTCCTGCACGACATCGGCAAGGGCGTGCCCGGCGAACTTGAGGGCAGCCATGCGGTGATTGGCGCCGAGTTCATCAAGCGCTACGGCGAGACGCCGATTGTGGTCAACGCGGTCGCGGCCCACCACGAGGAGGTCAAGCCGGAGACGATTTACGCGGGGATTGTGATCCTCGCTGACACGATTTCCGCCACGCGGCCGGGGGCGAGGGCCGACTCGCTCACGGGCTACATCCAGCGCCTGGGGCGGCTCGAGAGCCTGGCGAACGCGATCGAAGGGGTGCAGCAGGCGTTTGCGATCCAGGCGGGCCGCGAGATTCGTGTCGTGGTGTCGCCGACCGAGGTGACGGACGATCGGGCGCGCGAGATTGCGAAAGAGCTGCGCACCCGCATCGAGGCGGAGCTGCAGTATCCCAGCACGATCAAGATCACCGTGATCCGGGAAAGCCGTTTCACCGAAACGGCGAAGTAGCCGTTACGAGGCCACCGATGTGGAGCGCGTTGAGCTCAACGCGCTGAACGTGAGAGCGCACGCCCCCAGGCGCGTTGGGGACAACGCGCCCCACCTTGCAGTGGCTTCGTTATGAAAGGTGGAACGTACTTCGAGCGCAGGGGCATGACCCGGGCTCGGGCCGGCCGGCTACACGGCCGCCACGGCGGAACTGTACGCACTGGCCGCCTCGGTGGGGGAGGTGGCGGTGCACTTGAGATCGCGCAGCAGGCCGTTGGCGAGGCCGTAGATCCAGCCGTGCACGGAGAGGTCCTGGTTTCGACTCCAAGCATCGCGGACGATGGTCGTGCGGCAGACGTTGGCGACCTGTTCGATGACGTTGAGCTCGCACAGCCGGTCGCAGCGGGCATCGCCGTCGCCGGCCACGCATTCCAGCCTGCGCTCGTGTTTGTGGCGAACGTCCTGCACGTGCTGCAGCCAATTGTCGGCGAGGCCGATGCGGTCGCGGTGCAGGGCGGCGGTGACGCCGCTGCAGCCGTAGTGGCCGCAGACGATGATGTGGCGGACCTTCAGGATCTCGACGGCGAATTGAATCACCGAGAGGCAATTGAGGTCGGTGTGCACCACGACGTTGGCGATATTGCGGTGCACGAACAATTCGCCGGGGAGCAGGCCGACGATGTCATTGGCCGGCACCCGACTATCGGCGCAGCCGATCCACAGGTACGCCGGAGATTGCTGGCGCGAGAGCTCGACGAAGAAATCCGGGTTCTCGCGGTGGATCCTCCCGGACCACGCCCGATTGTTGGCGAAGAGGTGTTGCAGGTCGGACATGGGGGTTGCCGCGAGCATCGGGGTTCGCTGCGGGGCGTCAAACCGAAGTCAAAGCAAACCCGGGCCCGCCGCCGGCCATCAACCCGCTTGCCGCGGACCGCGCTTCGGTTAGGTTGCGGGCATGAAAACGCCCGTGACCCTGCTTCCGCCGGCCGTCTTGGCGGCTCTCCTTGCGACCCAAACCCTCCCGGCCCGGGAGCCGAATGCCGCGGACGGGTTTGCGCACGGAGCGTCGAGCCCCCGAGTGGTGTTTGCCGCGAAGGGCGGGGCCGACACGTCAGCCAAGAAGGATGAACCGGCGCCCAAGATCGAGGGGATGGAAATCGCCCGCGGGGCCAAGGGATTTCTCGGGCTGGAGGTGAAGGGTGGCACCTTCAAGCTGTCGTTTTACGACGAAAAGAAGAAATCGAAGAAACCCGATGTCGTTCGTGCGACGATGCGGTGGAACCCGAATTACCAGCCCAATCGGGAGTACTACGTGCTGGAATCCGGGGATGGCAAATCGCTCAGTTCGCCGCAGACCGTGCGCCCACCCTATAATTTCAAGCTGTTCCTGTCGTTGTATGTCGAAGGGCAGGACGAGCCCGTCGAGTCGTTTGTGGTGGACTTCCGGCAATGACCGCCGGCGCCGGCCCGCGGCGCGGGCCGCGCACCCTCCACCGCCCGAGGCGCATCTCGGAGTTGAACGGTGGTAGGCGGGGTGCCCCCACCCCGCGATAGGTCGTCCCCGCCGGGCCGCGCGGTGAGGGCACCGCGCCCACAGGGAAGTCACCGCCCGCTCGCAGCTGCACCTCCCCCGCCGGCCCGACTTGCAACCGCGTTGACAGGATCGGGAGGGCGCGCGACGTTCGCCTTTCGTTCCTCGTCATGACCGCCTCCCCCACGCCGCCCTTTGATTCCGTCGAGTCTGCGATTGCGGACATTGCCGCCGGACGGCTCGTGATCGTGACCGACGACGAGCAGCGCGAGAACGAGGGGGACCTGATCATGGCCGCCGAGAAGGTGACGCCGGAGACGGTCAACATGATGATTCGGTATGGCAGCGGCATCGTGTGCGTGCCGACGCTGGAACCGCATCTGCGGCGGCTCGGGCTGGGGCCGATGGTGGCGAGCAACCGCGAGTCGCAGCGGACGGATTTCACGGTGAGCGTCGATGCCGCGGCGGGCATCTCGACCGGCATCAGCGCGTATGACCGCACGCTCACGATTCGGCTGCTCGCCGATGCAGCCACGCGGCCGGATCAATTGGTGCAGCCGGGGCATGTCTTTCCCCTGCGTGCGCGGCCCGGCGGGGTGTTGGAGCGGGCGGGCCACACCGAGGCGGCGGTTGATCTGGTGACGCTGGCGGGACTGGCGCCGATCGGGGTGCTCTGCGAATTGGTGAACGACGACGGCTCGGTGCAACGAATGCCGCAGTTGGTGGAGTTTGCGCGGAGGTTTGAGCTGAAGATGATCTCGATTGCGTCGCTGATCGAATATCGGGCGCAGCGGGATCAACTGGTGGAGCGGGTGGCGATGGAGCCCTTTGCCTCCGAATTCGGGGACTTTTCGCTGCATGTGTTCCGCAGCCGGCTCGACGGGCGGCATCATCTCGCGTTCACCTGCGGTCCGCTTGGGCCGGAGCCGACCTTGGTGCGGGTGCACAGCGAGAACCTGTTGAGCGACCTGTTCCGGGCCCGGGGCCTGCACGGCCACGAGGCGCTGATGGCCTCGCTGGCGGTCGTGGCACGGGAAGCTCGCGGGGTGGTGCTGTACATGCAGCCGCCCAATCCGGGCGAGACAATCCTGCGTTGCCTGGCAGCCAAGCCGGGCGAGACGCCGCCGCCGATGAGTTTTCGCGACTACGGGATTGGCGCCCAGATCCTGGCGGCGCTGGGGCTGGCAAAGATCCGCCTGCTCTCGCACAGCACCCGCAAGGTGGTCGGGCTGGATGGTTACGGGCTCGAGATTGTGGAGACGGTCGCGGTGTAGCGCGGGGAAAAAACTGGTTGCGACTTGCCGCCGTCATCCGGCAGGCTGACCGGCTCGCCTGAAGCAACCTCCGATGAACCACCCGCGACCGCATCCCTCAACCGCCCGCCCGGACCTCCGGGGCGCGACGGCGTCGGGGCGCCGAAAGGGCGGGCGCGCCTGATGAGCCTGGCGGTGCCATCGCGGCGGGTGCATGACGGGGCCGGATTGCGGCTCGGGATCGTGGCGGCGCGGTTCAACGAGCCGCAGGTTGACGGCCTGCTCGCCCGGGTGGAGGCCAGGCTGCGCGCGGCGGGCGTGAAGGCATCCGATCTGACCGTGGTCCGGGTGCCGGGGTCGCACGAGGTGCCCTGGGCGGTCCACGCCCTGGCCCGGACCGGCCGCCACCAGGGTGTCATTGCGCTGGGGGTGCTCATCGCCGGCGACACCAATCACCATGAGTTGGTGGGGCAAAGCGTGTCCCATGCGCTCCAGCGGGTGGCGCTCGACACGCGGGTGCCGGTGATCAACGGGGTCATCGTGGCGAATTCACGGGCCCAGGCGACGGCGCGGTGCGTGGGCCGGATCAACCGCGGGGCGGAGTTTGCCGAGGCGGCCCTGGAGATGGCGGTGCTGCGCCGGAGGTTTTCAAAATGAGCAAGGCCCTCTTTGTCCAACGGCGCGATGGTCGCGTGGCCGCGCTGCAGTTTTTGTATGCGTGGAGCCTCAATCCCCCGCACAACCTGCTGGAGGATCTGCGGGTGTTTTTCGAGGGCTGCGAGCAGCCGCGGGAGCACTACGCGTATGGCGAGGAACTGATCCACGGGGTGATCGAACACCAGGCCGGGATCGACGCGCAGATCAAGGGGATGGCCCACAACTGGGAGTTTGAGCGTATCGCCAAGATCGACCTGGCGATCCTGCGGTTGGCGATGTTCGAGATGATCCACCGGAAGGACATTCCGCCGGTGGTCTCGATCAACGAGGCGATTGATCTCTCGAAGCAATTTTCCAACGCCGATGCCAAACGCTTCATCAACGGCATCCTGGATCGCCTGAAAGGCCAGCTCGGCCGCGACTCGCGCAAGGCGGAATGAATTTGGAACTCAGGAAATCAGGAAGATGGGAGAGTTGCTGAATTTTGCCGCGGTGCCTCTCACCATCAAACGCGTAGGGCGAGAGCGCCCGGTTGCCTGATTTCCTGAGTTCCAAATATCATGTTCGGCCTTTTTAAGAAATTCAAAACCGGGCTGGCGAAGACCGTCACGGCGATTGCGCAGAAGACGCACGGGCTCTTCGGGGGACGGAGGATCGACGCCGGCTCGCTCGACGAACTCGAGGAGGCGCTCTACACCGCCGACTTCGGCGTCGAGACCACCAACGAGATTCTCGGCGAGATCAAGCAGGCCTATGGCCGGGATCGCTCCCTGCAGGGCCGCGGCGCTGCCGAGATTGGCGCGGCCGTGCTGCAACGGGTGCTGGCCGGCAGCGAAGGGGTGCTGGAGGGTGGGCCGGGCCAGCCGGTGGCATCGAGAGGTTCGCGGGGTGAGGGCACCCCGCCTACAACTCCGCCCGCAACCACAACCGCCAGCGCAAACAAACTCCCGATCGTGATCGCCCTGATCGGCGTGAATGGCTCGGGCAAGACCACCTCGGCCGCCAAGGTCGCCTGGCGGTTGCAGCAGGAGGGCGGGACGGTGCTGCTGGCGGCTTGCGACACGTTTCGCGCGGCGGCGGTCGAGCAACTCAAGAGCTGGGCCTCCCGGCTCCAACTCGATCTGGTTTCGAGCCACAGCGGGGCGGATGCGGCGGCCGTGGCGTTCGACGCGTGGCAGGCGGCAAAATCCCGCGGCCGGGACTACCTCATCGTCGACACCGCGGGCCGGCTGCACACCAAGGACAATTTGATGGAGGAGCTGTCGAAGATCCGGCGGGTGCTGCAGAAGCATGATCCGACCGCACCGCAGCACCGATGGCTCGTGGTCGATGGATCGCTGGGCAGCAACTCGATCGAGCAGGCCCGCGTGTTTCACCAGAGTTTCGGCCTCACCGGCCTGATCGTCACGAAGCTCGACGGCACGAGCCGGGGCGGCGCGCTCGTCGGCATCTACCGCCAGCTCAAGATTCCGATCTTCTTTCTCGGCTTCGGGGAACAGCCCGAGGACCTGCAGCCGTTCAGCGTGGAGAACTACGCCAAGGCGGTTTTTGGGCTCGAGTAGCCTGGACGCTCGCCGGACGGACTATGGCGGACCGGCCGGCGCCGGCCGGCTGAGCGCCTCGCGGATCTGGGCGCGCAACGGTTCGTCGGAGCGTTCGTTCAAGTGATTCAGGATTTCGTCCATCGCCGCGCGGGAGGGTTTGCGCAGCGCCAGCAAGGCGGGCAGGTTCCGGGCGAGGGCGCTGCGATCTCCGCTCGCGGCGTCGAGGCGGACCAGGGCCGTGAGGGCGGCTTGGTTGCGGGGATCGAGTTGCACGGCCCGGGCCAGCACTTGGCGGGCCGGAGTCATCTGGTCGACCGCCGTCAATTGCCGGGCGAGCAACAGGGCATCGCTCGCGGTCAGCTGGGGCGCAGCGAGAAAGGTGGACAGGAGGGACTGGGCGCGCCCCTGGTCCCCGAGGCCAAAAAACGCCACGGCGCGTTCGGCCAGAAACAGGTCGGCGGCGTAGCCCGGGGCGGACTTGCCGGCCCCGAGGGCGGCCTCGGCGAGATCGCCGGCGGCGCGGAAGTCCCGCACGGCGAGGGTGGCCTGCACGCGGGCCAGGTCGAAGTACGGCGGGGGAAATTTCTGCTGGGCGGCGAGTCGCGCCACCCGCTCGGCCAGCGCCGGTTGGGCGGTTTCGACGGCGAAACCAGCGAGCAATTGGAGGGCGCGGAGGTCGGAGCCATACCGGGTGAGGTAGGCCTCGAGTTCGCGCTGCCCGGCGACGCCATCGCCGGCGGCATGATAGCAGTGCAGCAGGTCAATGCGTGGTCCGGGGCTGGCGGGATCGTTGAACTGGCGGAGCAAGGCATACCGCCGCGCCTCGTCCGGGTGACCGGCCGCGCGCTGCCGCCGCACCAGTTCCAGGTACAATTCATCGCGTTTCGAAAACGCCGCCAGTTGCTGCTCGAGGCGGAGGAGGGCGAGGTCATGCAGGCCGCGATCCCAGTCGCAGCGGGACAGGAGGATCTGCCCCTCGACGGAGTTTTCGAGATGCCAGCGCTGCACGAGCGACTCGGCCTCCTCGAGGCGTCCCATTTGGTAGTGGGCGGAAGCGGCCTGCAGGGCCACGAACAGGTGGGAGTTTTCCCGATCCGGCGTGGCCGGCAGGAGTTCCTGGGCGAGGGCGATGATGCGGGCGTAGTCGTTGGTCTCGGCGAGCAGGCCAAAGAGGAGCCGGAGGTAGTCGAGATCCCCGTGCGCGAGTGGCAGCCCGTCGCCCAGGGTGCGGAGCGCCCGATCGGGCCGGCCAAACTTGAGGTCGACCAGGGCGAGTTGGCGGCGCGCGACAAGTTCGTCCGGCACCCGGGCCACGCCGGCGTTCATGAGGGTATAACCCAGCTGGAAATCCTGGCGCGCAAACGCCGCCCGGCTCTCGCTCAAATAATGCCGGCCCAGGCTGGTGCGATAGTGTTCGTGGCGCAGCGGGTAGAAGGCGAGGTCCAGATAGCTCACCCCGGCGAAGCCGCGGCGATACTTGACGAATCCCCAGGCGGCGCCGGCGAGGCCGAGCCAAAACACCAGGACCGCCAACGCGGCGACCCCGGCGACGCGGCCCCAGAAGACGTGGTGCAGGTTCCCGCCGGTCGTGGCGATGCGCACCCACAGTTTGCGGCGGAAACGGGGATCGCGCGGATCGAAGACCAGGACGGTTTGTTTGCTTAGATCCAAAGTTGGTTTTCCGAGACGAGGTGCGAACCGGCGGCGAGGCCAGCGGCAGGAACCGAGTCGGCGGAGGGGCGGAGCATCATCGGGCGGGTCCGGCGATCAGCCGCACGTCGAACAGCCACCACGCCCCGGCGCGCCTTTCGATGCGGCCGAGGAATTGCCGGCCGGGCTGGCCCGCGCCCGCGAGCACGGCCGGCGGCACCTTGAATTCGCGCAGGCCCTCCGCGAAAATTCCGGGCACCTCGAAATGCCGGACCTGCATCGTGCCGGCGTCGGCTTGTACGCTGGCGATCACGCCGCGGATCGAGAACCCGCGCAATTCGTCGGGCGACGGGGCGCAATCGCAGTTTTTCTCGGCCTCGAGCAAATCGCCCTCGGGTATGGTCACCAGCAGCGTGCGGAGCCCGGTCGTGCCTTCCTGCTCCAACGTGACCAGGAACTGGGCGGGCACCGGTCCGCCTTGGTAGTCGCGCACGAGCGCGACCCGCGGAAAGCCCCGCACCCGGCCCGTGCCGGGCGCGGTCAGCGGCACGGGTTCGTTGGCGGTAAAATCCGGCGTGACGCGTCGCACCCAGAGCGCGCCGGCGACGTCGACCCAGGTGACCAGAAACGCTCCGTCGTGCAGGAGGACGGTGGCGACCCGGCCGGCGGGTTTTGTATCGCTGAGGCGCAGGGGCATGAGAAAACGCGCCCCGGCATCCGGCGAATAGGTCGCGAGCACCCGGGGATCGTTGTCGGCGGCGGTGTACCAGGCGGCGGCGACACGGCCACCATCGCTGGCGAGGTGCGGGCCGTTGACCGGGCACGCGTTGATCCGCCAGTCGTCGTTGCTCACCGGGTGGGGATCGTCCCATTCGCCAGCGCGAAAGCGCGTGACCCGGATATCGCGCACTTCGTCCTCGCCGCGGCCGCGGTACGCGAGCAGCGCGGAGCCGTCGGGAAAGGCCGTCAGCGCCGTCTGGCAGCAGTCGCAGACGGAGTCGTCGACCAACACATCCGGACCCGGCGCGCCGACGATTCGGGCGAAGAGTTGCTGCGTCCGGCCACCCTGCTTGCGGGCCCGCCCGTCGAGCCAGGCAGCGAGCACGCGCCCGTCCGCGAGGGTGGTGAGGGCCACGAATTCGACGGCGTCGCTCTCGCGGGTGAGCGCGGCCGGTGGGCTCCACGTTTTTCCGCGATCGGTGGTCTGGCTGAGGAAGGCGCGGTAGCCGGGGCCGTCGTGGTCGTGGCCGGCGGCGGCGGCGGGGACCGGAGCGGGATTGTTCACCGACCAGACTGCGGTGGCGCGGCCCTGCCCGTCGACGGTGAGCGTGGGGAAGTCGGCCTGGTTCACGAACCAATCCGACCCGCGGGCGATTGTGCCGGCGGCGGACCATTGGCCGGCGGCGGGGTCAAAGGTGGCGAAACGCAGCGCCGTCGTCGCGCCGGCGCTTTCCAGCCAGGTCAGCCAGGCCGTGCCATCGGGGGCGACCGCGAGGGAACTGCCGCTCGAGCCGCTCGCGGCGGGAGTCGCGATGGCCGTCGCAGTGATCCGGGGCTCGGCGGCAGCGCCGGCGACGGTCAGCAAGGCGAAGAGGGCGGGGAGGCGGATCATGGCGGCAAGGTGTTGCAGTTTGGGTGCCGCTGCAACCTCGGGCCGGGAGCAACTCTCAGTTGGCGGTCGTAGGCGGGGTGCCCGCACCCCCCCATCAGCCCCCACCCACCCAACGCCGGGGGGGGGCCCCCCCCCCCCCAGGGAGTCATC
>JBBRWR010000017.1:0-85709 GCA_038249085.1 Opitutales bacterium | reverse complement strand
TTTTGGGGTGCCGTTCCACCCTCGGGCGGGGCGCAACTCCCTTTGGGGGGGCGTTGGGGGGGTGCCCCCCCCCCGCGATCGGCCGCCTCCGCCCCACGGGGGGGTGTGGCCACCCCGCCCACATGGTAGTCATCGCCAACCTGATGTACCCTCTCGCGCGGGGAGCAATGCATCTATTGACTGGATTGCGGTTCCTGCGACCGAGGCCGGCTGGAGGACCGCGGCGCTATTCGCCGGTCCGATGGTGCCCCACCTCCGGCAGATCATAGCCGTATTCCTGCAGGATCTTGCGGGCAGCGGCACTCGAGAGAAACTCCAGGTAGCGCCGGGCGGATGGATTCGCCGCCCCCCGGATCGTCAGCACCGCGCCCAGCTCCAGCGGAACCGCGGCGTAAAGCGCGGACGGCACTTCCCGCCACTGTCCCTCCCGCCGCAGGCGCGGCGAGCGCACCAGCGAGAGCGCGACAAAGCCGACGTCGGCGTTGCCGGTGGCGATGAATTGGGCGGTTTGGGTAACGTTCTCGCCGATCACGATCTTGGGCTGGGCGTCGCGCCAGGCGCCGAGTTTCTCCAGGGCGGCCTGCGCGGCGCGGCCGTACGGCGCGGTCTGCGGTTGCGCGAGGGCGATCTTGCGCACCGTCGGATCGCGCACCACCGCCGCGAGATCGCCCAGATCGAGCTCCGCCCGGGTCGTCCACACGACCAGTCGGCCGGTGGCGAAGGTGCGCAGCGAGGCGGCGTCGCCATAATGTGCGGCCACGAGGCGTTGGGGATAGTCGGTGTCGGCGGAGAGAAACACATCGAAGGGAGCGCCGTGCGTGATTTGGGCGAAGAGGCTGCCGGAGGCGCCGGAGGCGGAGGTGACCTCGACGCCGGGCGTGGCGCGCCGGAACTCGGCGTTGAGGGCGTCGAGCGCGTAGATGAGATTGGCGGCGGCCGCCACGGAGACGCCGGGATCGGCGCGCGCCGCCGGTCGCAGTCCGCCGGCGAACAGAGCGGCGGCGCAGAGCAGCAGAGTCCGGCGCGGCGTCGTCATTCCCTGGCAGGTCTCAACGCTTCTTCCCGTCGACGACCTTCACGTCCTCGAGGACAAAGTGATCGCCCTGGCGCGACATCTGGCCGGTGATGCTCTGGCCCTTCTCCACCGCCCGGAGCGTGGCGGCGTCGACCTTGAACATCATGGTCATCGCTCCCATCACACCGGGAATCGCCTCGTGTTTGACCATCAGCGCCGACTGCCCGGCGATCACGCGGGTGACGACTCCCTGGAGCTCATGGCGCGTGATGCCATCGTCGGCCTTCGCGGCGGCAGTCGGCTCGGGGGCGTGGCAGCAGCAGGCCTCGCCCTGGGGCTTGTCCTTGCAACAATCGCAGCCGCAATTCGGGCCCGGGGCCGCCAGGGCGGCGGGAGCGGGGAGGACCAGGGTGAGTAGGAGTGAAATCAATCGGGCGGTGTTCACGAATGGAGAGCATGGGCGACCGCCGGCGGGGGCGCGACATGGATTTTCCCTGAAGTGGAATGATGACGGGGATGAGTCGAAGAAAAATTGAAACACCGGCGTGCTTCGAACGTCGAAAAGTGCCATGAGTGGGGCAATGCATTTTAATTCAGGTCGCGGACCATGGGCGCTGTTGATCGTGGCGCTGGGGGTGATGATGGCGGGACGGGTTGGACACGCCTCCGAAGCCACCGCGATGACGCGCGACACGCTGGTCTTCAAGGACGGTGATCGCGTGCACGGCCGGTTGGTCGAGCAGGCGGGCGGGGTGCTGGTGTTCCAGTCCGAACGTTTTGGCGAGTTGCGCGTGCCGGCGGTGGATGCGGTCGTGATCAAGGCGGAGCAGTCAGAATCTCCGGTGGCGGCCATCCCGCCGGCGCAACCGCCGCCGCCGAAGGTCACGGCAACCGCGGAGACGGCGCCGGCCGCCACCGCCAAGGCGGCCGCCGTGGTGGCGGCCGAGCGCGCGGACGAGGAGCGCGTGACCATCTGGGACCGGTTCTCGCCCTCCGTCCTCACCTCGCGCGTCCGCAACTTCTTCGGGCCGTGGCACGGGCGGTTCTCGTTTTCGAGCGAAGTCGTGACCGACTTCGCCAAGCGGGACAACCGCGCCTACGAGATGTTTGTGAAGCGGAAGTGGACGACCGACGAAGTGCAGCTGAACGCCCGCTACGACTACAACAAGACCAACGCCCTGGTTTCCACGGATCTGATGAAATTGTGGGGACAATGGCGGCGCGAATTCAGCAAGAATCTCTTCATGCAGTACCGCCCGACGGGCGAATGGAACCGGGCGAGCCAGTTGCGCGGATTGCCCAACGATTACACGCTCCTGCAGCAGGACCTGGGCGTCGGCTACCAAGTGCTGACCAAGGCGAGTCGCCGGGCGCGCCTGGGCGTCTCACAAAACCGGTTCGACACGTGGAACAGCGCGGTGCAGCCGCACCATACTTCGCGGGACGTGCGGTCGGTGTTCGAAGAGGCGGAGGTCACGCTGCCCTGGCGCATGGCAATTACCCAGCGTGGCGTGTGGTATCCGGTGTCGGGCCAGGTCGACGGCTGGGAAAACCGCATCGAGCTCAACAAGAAGCTGACCGAAACGCTCAGCACCTCCCTGCGCCATGAGATCCGGCGCGACAATCCCGACGGCAGCGCCCAGGATTACACGCGGCTGAAGCTGTTTTTCGGTCTGGATTTCTGACGGCGGCTTCGCCCGGCGCGATGGGGAGCAGGCCGGTGCACAGCCGGGGAATGGGGAAGGCGGGAAACGGAAGAAGGGGGCGGATGGCCTCGTGCGCTTTGGCACTCTCTATCGGAACCTGACCTGGCAAGTTCCGAGAACCCAAACTTGGGATTGCTTCGCCAGGAGGTTTGAACTCCGACTCGAAGGATCATGGCGTCATGAATCGAAACCGCCCCGCATGAAGAACCTCCTGCTGTCATCCGTGCTCCTGCTCACCTGTCACCTTGAGGGCAAGGCCGCGGCGCCGGATCCGGGGCGGATCGTGCTCGAAATGCCACCGCGCGCGGGCAACTCGCGCAACAGCGAAGGGGCCTTCGCGAGTTTGGGCGACGGGCGGATCCTCTTTGTTTACAGCCATTTTTTGGGCGAATCCGGCAGCGACCACGCCCTGGCGCGGCTGGCCGCGCGCCATTCCGGCGACGGGGGTGAGACGTGGTCGGACGATGCCTTCATTGTCACGCCGCGGGAGAACGAGGCGAGGAACATGATGAGCGTGTCGCTGCTGCGCCTGGGGCAGAAGCCCGGCGACTTTTCGCCATCACGGCAGTTCGTAAACCTCGACGAGGGCGACGCCAGTGGTGGTGTTCTTGCCGGAGACGGTGGCAGTGTAGGCGCCGGGGGGCAGTTCGAGGGCGATGGCGGCGTCCTTGCTCGTGTCGCTGGCGAAGCTGAAGGCACCGACGCTGGCGAAGGCGGCCTTGAGGGCGGCGGTGCCGCGCCAATCGTCGTTGGTCGCGACGACGTTTTCCGAGCCGAGGGGACGCAATTCCAGCACCGGATCGGCGAGGGTGCCGCCGACACCGAAGGCGCCGAGAGTGGGGCCGACTGCGCGGATGAGCAGTTTCCTGGGCACGTTGCCGTCGACGATGAATCCGACGAAGAGCGCATCGGCGCCGGTACCGACCTGGGTGCGGGCGGAAAGATTGGTGAGGCGCGGAAGATTGCCCTGGCCGGTGTCGTAGACCTCGACAAGGGCGATCCCGGTGGCGCCCGCGCCCGAGACCTTCGCGGTGTAGGCATCGGGCACCGGCGAGAAGACCAGCGCGGCATCGCGGCTGGTGTCGGCGGCGAGCCCGAAGGCGCCGACGGAATTGAAGGAGTTTTTCAGCGCCGGAGTGCCGCCCCAATTGTCGTTCTCTGCGACCTTCGCTCCGCCGAGGGGCGCGATTTCCACCGCGGGATCGGCGAGCGTTCCGTCGACGCCGAAGGCGGAAAGAGTCGGCCCGACGGCGCGCACTAGCAGCGGCTTGGTGCCGGTGCCGGTGAGCACAAAGCCGACGATGAGAGTCTGGTCGCCGGTGCCGGCCTGCGTGCGCACCGAGAGGTTGGCGAGGCGACCGGGTTCGTCGGGCGTCGATTGAAAGAGGGCGCGGGCGAGCGGTTTGACCGCGCGCGCGACGACGATGGCCTGGCTGTTAACGCCGACGAGGTCGATCAGACCGTCGCGGTCGACATCGCCCGGTTGAAGAAAGGTCACCGCCGGAAGGTCGAGGGCTTCGGAAGCGTCGACGAAGACCGCGCCGCCGCGATTCAGGAGAATCTTGCGGGAGAAGGCGGTGCCACTGGAGTTGGGCGCGCCCTGCAGAACGAGATCGGGCCGGCCATCGCGGTCGAGGTCGGCCACGCGAATCCACTCCACCCACGTATCGGTGGCGGCGAACGTGAGATTGAGCTGCGCGGTGGCATCCGTGAAGGTGCCGTCGCCACGGTTGAGGAGGAGTTGCACACCCGGGAGCCCGTAGCCGTCGATGGTGCGGCCATCAGGGAGGAGGATGGTTCCGCCCGTGGTGGAGAAGAGGAGATCAGGCGCGCCGTCGGCGTTGAGGTCGGCGACGGTGATGGCGACAGTGGTCGCCCTCGCGCTGAACAATTTCGGCGGCAGGGTAAAACGGGCATCGCGTGTGAACCGGCCGGTGCCGTCGTTGAGCAGAATCTCGTTGCTGGGGCCGGCGTCGCCACCGCCGAGGATGAGATCGGCGCGGCCGTCGCCGGTGAGATCGACGAGGGCCGCCGAGGTGTAGTTGAGGCCGCCGGTGCGGTTGGCGATGTCGGCCGGCAGGCGGTCGGTCGCCTCGGTAAAGATGCCGGCGCCGTTGTTGAGATAAAAGCGGGGGCCGCCGGTCGTGGGGGCGCCGTTGATGTTGGCCAGGTAGAGGTCGAGATCGCCGTCGCCGTCGATGTCGCCCACGGCGAGGTTGTGCGTGAAATCGGAACGGGGGGGCAGGCGGGCGGCAGTCTCGTCGACGAGCCGCCCGTCGGCCGACTGGATGAGGATCTTCGCCTGCTCGCCGGGAAACGGCGGCGTGTCGGTGCCGTGGCCGACGAGGAGCAGATCAGCGCGGCCGTCGCCGTTGAAGTCACCCACGTAGCGGTCTCGAGGATGGACCATCGTGATGTTGCCGAGGACGGCGTCGGTGACGTCGGCGAACGTGCTGTTGGTGTTGCGGAAGGCGCGGAGGCGGCGCCCGGTCTCGGGCACTGTCGCCGGTACCTGGATATGAAAGGTGATCAGGTCGAGGTCGCCGTCGGCGTCGAAGTCGAGAAGGATGCCGTCATCGGCCGAGTCGAGGACGTTGCCGGGGGGAAGCGAGGAGGAGACGGTGAAGAAAGGGCCCGCCTCGATGATGGCGAGCCGCGTCCAGTTGCCGCCGCCGGCGAGCGGGCGATTGTGGCCGCTGAGGTCACGGGCGGTGTTGCCGGAGGACTCGTCGAGGGGCCAGGCGGCGACGAGGCCGTTCGGATCGGCGGGAAGCGCGACGGAGGCGGAAGCGGCAATTTGCGCGGCACTGCGGGCGACGCTCCAGACGCGCACCTGTCGGGCGAGGCCGGGGAAGGCGGGGAAGTTGGTGTTACCGTTCACCTGATACGCGACGCCGACACCAAGGGCGATGGCGGGAGCGGAGGGAGGAGCGCCGGTGGCGCTGCCCGTCGCGACCACGGCGCCGTTGATGAGCAGGCGGGTGGTGGTGCCGTCGAGGACGGCGGCAACGTGGATCCACGTGCGCAGCGGCAGGGGGGTGGGGGCGGTGATGTCACGGCTGCTGCCGGGGGCTCCCGTGGAGGTGGAGAATCGAACGCGGGTGCCGTCCTCGTTGAGCAGGAGGCCGAAGGCGAGATAGGGATCGGCGCCGGCGGTGGCGAGGCCCTTGCCCATGAGCCAGCCGAAGGGTTGTACCCCGGTCAGATAAAACCAGCCCTCCAGGGTGAAGGCGGCGGAGGGGGCAAAGTCGGCCGTGGCGGGTGCGCGGAACGGCGTGGAGCCGATGGCGGCGACGTAGGCTTGCGCCGGTGGGGCAGGCTGCGCCAACGCTGGGGCCAGGAGAACCCCGACGAACGCGATCAAGGCGCCAATGGTGCGGCTGCGGTCGGGCAGAGGAGGCAGGCGGAAGAAAAACATCGCGCAAAGAAAACCGCGCGAGGCCCTTGCGCAAGGGCCAATTGTCAGGCCTCTGCCGTCGGACCCAAGCGTCCGCGGCAGCCGGCGGGACGCAAGAGGGTGGGGGCGCGCGGCGCCAAATCGGACGCGCCGCGCCTACTGGATCGGAATCCGCGCCTTGTTCACTGCGAGCCAGGCGTCGAAGCTTTGCAGGGCGGGGTTCACGGAATGCGAGAACTCCAGGCTGCGCCGGCCGCAGAAATCGTCGGCGAAGTCGTGGTTAAACTGGAACATGTTCCCCAGATCGTCGGCGCCCGGGAAGCCGAGCTTCCGATACTCGTCGAAGGGCATCGCGTAATAGGAGACCAGCTGGCCGAAAGCGCGCCCGAGGGCGGCGGCCATCTCCTCGCCGGTCAGGTGCGCGCCCGCGATGCCGACGCTCCGGCCCACGAACTCGGCGCCGCGCTGGAAGATGCCGTGCGCACACCGGCCGATGTCCTCGACCGCGATGGACGGGAATTTCCGCTGCCCAAGCGGCAGCGCGAACACGAGCTTGCCCTCGGCGCCCTTCCGCGGGCCCATGCCGAAAGTGATCAGGTTTTCCCAGTAGAACGACGTGTGGAGAAACGTCACCGGCACACCCGCCGCCGAGAACAGGGAGTTGGCCTCACCCTTGGCATCGAAATGCGGTACCTTGTACTTTTCCTGCAGCGTGGGCATGCGGGAGTCGGACAGGGGCACCCAATTCCGGGTGTCCTCGAGCGTGGACCAGATGACATGCTTCACGCCGGCGCCGCGGGCGGCGCGAGCCATGGCGCCGGCCTCGGCCAATTCCTTGGCGGGGGAGAAGTGCGCCCAGAAGAAAGTGACGCAATAGGCGCCGTGGACGCCGGTGAACGCGCGCTGCAGGCTGGCCTCGTCGTCGACATCGCCGACGACGACCTCCGCCCCGAGGGCGGCCAGGGCGCGCGCCGGGTCGGAGTTGACGTCGCGCGTGATGGCGCGGGCGGCAAATTCGCCGCTGGGATCGTTGAGGATGGCGCGGACGAGGCCGCCCCCTTGGGCCCCGGTGGCGCCGAGGACAGCAATAATTCTTTTTGCAGGCATCGTGAGATGGGGTTGAGTCTACAAGAGTGGAGAGGCTAGCCGGGTTCGTCCGATTGTCCACTCGTGCGTCGGAAATTCCCGCGCGTGCGGTCGCCCATGCGGGCGCGATGTGCGGGCGATGCTGGGAGCGACGATGCTTGCGCATTAGTCGGCGCGCAGCCCCGGCCTGGAGAGACCGACGCATCCGGCTGGATCCAATGCCCGCGCCCCGCTGGACCCGGGTTCGCGGCTGCGGTGCCCGCGGCTACTTGCCGCGGCGCAGTTCCTGGCGCGGTACGCGTTCGATCACTTCGTTCGCGATGAGTTCGGCGACCTCCGTGGGGTTGGCGTCCCTGATGGGATAGGACTTGCCCCAGGACAACTCGGAGGTCGCCACCGAAAAAAGCCGGACGCGCAACGCGGCTTCCGCGCCCTCGCCGCCCACACTGGCAGCGAGCATGAAACCAGCATTCAAGGCCTTGGCGCGGGCCAGCAGGGCTTCAGCGGAAGGTTCGGCTCCCTGTCGCCGGGGCGGGACGACGCCGGTGTCCCCGTGGCGGTTCAGGGAGACCCGGCCATAGAACGCCAGAAACACGGCCTGGGCGAATTTTCCCTCGGGGGTGGTGTCGGAGAGGAGCGAAAAAGGTACGACGACGAGGGTCTTGCCGGCGGCGGGGGCATCGCTGACGCCGTCCTTGAAGACCTGGGCGATTTCACTGGCGAACTTGGAGAGGTCGCTCGCATCGATCGTCACGCCGGCTTCCCGGGCGTCCTGGGAGATCCGGTCGGCGACCTGGCGCATCTTCTTGAGATTTTCGGCGGACCGGCCCGGGGTGGGGCGCGACGGGGAGGTGTCGGGCCGGCTGCAGCGCATGGAAAACAGGGTCAGCACGATCCATACCGTGAGCAGCACCCGGGCCCACCTGGGCAGGCGGGCGAAAAGCATCCAGGCGGCCGTCAGCGCCCACCAGAGCACCTCGGCGAGAAACTTGACGCCGTGGAAGAAGCCGCCCTTTTCCGGTACCGGCGGGAAGGGCGGCATCTTGGGTGGCGGCGGGAGCGTGTACCTGTCACCGCCGGCCGGGGCCATGGGCGGCGGCAGGAGCGGCGGCGGGGTCGCGCCGGGATCCGCGGGGGCCGGGCCGGAGAGCGGCGTGGTCACGGTGGAGCGGTGGTACGCGAACGGGGCGCGGGTCGTGCCGGAAGCACGCCGGGGCAGGGCGTGCTGCTCGCCGGCGCGGAGCCGTTCCAGGAGGGCGGCCAGCGCCGGAGTGGGGTGGCCGCCGGGGGCGCGCAACCACTGCACCGTCAGAAATTTTTCCGGCACCCGGGCGCCCATCTCCGGGGTCTCGTCGATGCCGACGGGCAGGAGAAAGAGCACGTCATCGGCCATGTCGAGGGTGCGTTCGGTGGCGAGCCGCCATTCGCGGCGGAAGTAGCCTTCCTTGCGCGCCTCGGTATTGGCCGAGATGACCGGCATGAAATAATCGCAGTCGCGGATTTGCAGGCGGATCTTCCGATCCCAGGCGTCGCCACCGGCGAGTTCCTCTTCGTCGTACCAGACGTCAAGCCCGGCGGCGCCGAGGGTGTCGCGCAACCCGCGCGCGGCCATGCGGTCCTCAGCGGCGTAACTGATGAAGACCGAGGGCACGTGAGGCGGTGACCCGGCGGGCGGCGCGGCGTGGACGGAGGCGTCGGACATGGAGCGTCCCGAAGGTCGGGCGGGGGCGGAATTTCGTCAAGGCCGAGTCCGGGGGAAGGTGGAGGCGGCACGGGAGAGGAGACGGATTTGCCAGCAATGGCAAATGGCCGAACGAAACGGTAGGAGCGAAAAAGCGCGGCGAGGCGGCTCCGGGGATTAGCGGGTGGGGGCTCGGGCGGCGACCCGCCACCCCGTGAAGCCGGAGTTTGCTCACGCGATGCCGCGAAGTGCGCGAAGCCGATCCTGACGGTGGCCAGGGCCCGCAAATCCCTGATCTTTGATGGCTCAACCGCTCGGATTGTCCTCGGCTCGATTCCTGTGCCCAGGCTTGGATCCCAACACCCCGGATTTGCACAGGAGAGCAATCCGAGGTCAGGCCGACGACGGCAGCCAAGGTTCCGGCCGGTTTCCGTGTGGGCCGCGCGCCGGCCCATTTATGCCTCGCATTTGAGTACATAGACGGCACCCCGCTCCGTACCGATGGCGAGGGCGCTGTCATCCGGCGCCCAGGCGAACTTCGTGGCGGCGCTGGGCATCTTCACCGTGGCGCGCAGCGGTTGCCGGCGCTCGGGGCTCCAGAGTTGCACGGTGCCGTCGCCGCTACCGGTGGCGAGCAGACCGTGCTGGTGCTGAAAAGCGACCGCGCCCACCGGCGCTTCGTGGGGCAGCATGGCGGGCTCGCGGCCCTCGGGGCCGGCGCCCTCGCAATCCCAGATGCAGGCATCGCGACCGCCGCTCGTGGCGAGCCAGCGCGACGACTGATCAAAGGAAAGAAACTTCACCTTGCCCTCGTAGCCGCTCATGTGGAGCTCGATGTCCTTTTCGGGAATCCACAGGTGCACGCTTGGATCCTGGTTGCCGGAGACAAGCCACTTGCTGTCGGGCGACCAGACCAGGGCGTGGATGCCGTTGGCGTAGGGGAAATCCTTCTGCGGTACGAAGTCCGCGGTGTCCCAGAGGCACACGCCTCCGAAGTACGCGGCGGCGACGGTGCCCCCGTGGGGCGCGGCGGCGAGAGCCGAGATGGTCTTGGGCGCGGGCTTGAAGGTATGGGCGATACTCGCGTCGGGTCGCAGGGCGGCGAGGGTGCGCCCGGACGCGGCGAAGAGGAGGCTAGGCGTCTGGGGCCAGAGATCAGAGGACAGAGGTCGGAGGTCAGAGGTCGGAGTGGCCGCGGAAGAAAGAGGTGCCTGGCCTGGTTCTGACATCTGACCTCTGGCCTCCGACCTCTGGACCGGGAGCCACGCGAGGTGCTCGATCCACGCTTTGCCCAGCTTCGCCGTGGCGGTGTGCTGGCCGGTGGTGGCGTCCCAGAATTTCACCGCGCCGTCCTGGCCGCCGGAGGCGAGGGTCGAACCCGACGTCAGAGGTCGGAGGTCGGACGTCAGTGGGGGGGCCGATTCTTCCGCAAACTGTGGCTTTTCCTCTGACATCTGACGGCTGGCTTCTGACCTCTGATCTCTGACCTCTGACCGCTGAGCCGCCGGTCGCCAGGCCAGGGCGTTGGTGCCGCCGTCGTGACCGGGGAGCACATGGAGTTTAGCGCCATCGGCGCGGGCGAAAAGCGAGAGGGGGCCGGCGGCGCTGGCGGCCGCCAGCGCCGCGCCGTCGGGTGACCAGGCCAGGTCGATCACGTAGTCGTCGAGCGTCGCGGCCCAGTGTTTCGTCAATTGCATCCCGCAAGAGGTAGCGGGGGGAGACCTGACCGCCACTCCGAAAAACGGGGCGGTCCGGGCCGACGCGATCATCGGCGCGTCGAAGAGCGGTCGCCCGCCGGAGCTGGGGCGGATCAAGTCGGACCAGCCGGGATGCATCCGACCGAATGCGATCCGGAATGACGGCCAGGGTTTGATGTGGGCGGGGTGCCCTCACCCCGCGGTTTTCGTCGCCCATGCATCGCGGGGTGGGGCACCCCGCCCACAACTTCGGCATGACCCCGTCGCCGGCAGATCAAGTGCCCGGCTCAGCCGAGCGGGCTCTTCGTGGTGTTCTTCGGATTGAAGGGGCGGTTGTATTCGACCGTCTCGTTCTTTGGATTCACCACGTAACCGGAGCGGGCGATGAGCTCCGGCCCGGAGAGGAACTCGTCGCGGGTCATTTTGAGGAGGCCGTTGAGGCGGTCGTCGAGCCGCTTTTGCAGCGCCGCCGGGGCAGGCTGGTTCACCAGATTGTCCAGCTGGAACGGGTCGGTCTCGTTGTCGTACAGCAGCCACGGACCCTTGAGATCGCGGCAATAGGTGTAGCGGGTCGTGCGCACGCCCCGGTACTCGCGGCCGCCTTGGGCCCGACCCCATTGGCCGAACGGCGAGGGGCAGGTGATCAGCGCGGCATGGTCGGTATCCGGCGCGGCCGTACCGAGGACGACCGCCGAGCGATCGATGCCTTCGACCTCGCGGGGGATCGGGGCCTGCACCAGGCCCAGCAGGGTGGGCATGATGTCGGGGGTGTCGAGCGGCATGGCAATCGCGCGCGGCCGGTTCTGCAGGCGGGCCGGCCAGCGCAGGAGGAAGGGCACGCGCAGCGACTCGTCCCAGGGTTGCTGTTTCTTCATGGCCCCGCGGGAGTGCATCATGTCGCCGTGGTCGGAGGTGTAGACCACGATGGTGTTTTCGGCCAGGCCGGTCTCCGCCAGCGTCTGCAGCAGTTGACCCACGCAGTCGTCAATGGCGGTCATGTGGGCGTAGTAGCCCTTGTAGTCTTTGATGGCCTCGGCGTGCTGCGCCTCCGGCACGTTCTTGCGCAGGGTGATGGTCTTGTCGGCGTAGAGCTGCTTGTAGCTTTCGGGCGCGGTGTGGTACGGCGCGTGCGGTGGTCCCCAGGAGAGGAAGAGGGCGAACGGAGCGGAGGTCTTGGACGCGGCGTGGCGGCGCAAATAGCCCTGGGCGTCCTTGGTCTGCTCGATGGCGTCGTAACCTTTCCAGTATTTCTTTTCGGGCGAATCGCCGTAGTAGGCCGATTTGTTGTAGTCGTGGGTGCACTCCAGCGTGCGCCAGTATTTGAAGCCCTGGCGCCGCTCGGGCGGCGTGAAGTTCTCGCGGCCCTGGCCGTCGACATGCCATTTGCCAATCCAGCCGGTCTCGTAACCGGCTTCGTTGAGGCAATGGGCCACGCTGCGGTGCACGGGAGCCAGGGCGAGATCGTTGAGGTAGAGCCCGTGGGTCAGCGGGTACTTGCCGGTCAGGAGTGTGGCCCGGTGGGGACAGCACACCGGGATCCCGGAGACGGCGTGGGTGAAGTTGACGCATTGGCCGGCGAGTTGATCGAGGTGGGGCGTGATGACGTCGCGGTTGCCGGCATAGCCGTGATCGGTATGCCGCCACTGATCGGAGAAGAGATAGAGGATGTTGGGCTTGGTCGCACCGGCCGAGGATGCCGGCGAGGCGGCGGGCGCGCCGAGGGCGCGGCTCGCGTGCAGGGTGACGCCCAGCGAAGCGGTGGTGGTGGTGGCGATGAATTTCCGGCGGGTGATCATGGGAGGAAGGTAGGGGTGGGTGGGGATGACCGGTCAACGCAGGGACTTGCGCAGGAACGCCTCGACCTGATCAAGGCGAGTCTGGTCGTAGAAGAGTTTGCCGCCGTGACCGGCCCCGTGGACGGCGATGAAGGTCACCGGCCGGCCGGCGTCCTCGTAGCGGCTCTGCAATTCGAGGGACTGGTTGACGGGCATCTGGGGATCCTGGTCGCCGTGCAGGAGGAGCAGGGGCGGGTCGTGGGCATCGACGTGCGTGACCGGGCTGGCGAGGCGGGCGAGGTCGGGTTGATCGGCGGGCTGGCCGCCGAGGAGCGCCTGCAACGCGGGTACGCGGACGCCCAGGCCGTGCGGCGTCGACTGGGCCAGGATGGTGGCGAGGTTGGAAGCACCGTAGAAGCTGACGATGGCCTGCACGTCGGAAGAGATCGTGCGAAAGTCCCCGAGGGTGCCTTCCAGTTCGCGGTGGCCGTTGGTCACGCCGACCAGCGCCGCGAGGTGGCCGCCGGCGGAGGAGCCGGCGATGGCGAATCGCTGCGGATCGTAGCCGTGGGTGGCGGCGCGGGCGCGGAGGTAGCGGATTGCGGCCTTTAGATCGTGGACGTTGGCCGGAAACGGGGCGACGGGCGTGAGCCGGTAGTCGACGCTCGCGATCGCGAAGCCGCGGGCGAGGAGCGGGGCGAGGGGAACGTCCTTCTTCGATCCCGAGCGCCAGGCGCCGCCGTGCACGTAGATAATGAGCGGCGGGCGCGTGGTGCTGGTCGCCGGAAGGTAAAGATCCAGCTTCAGCGAGAGGTCGCCGACGCGGGCGTATTCGAGATCGCGGAGCACGTTGCTTTCTGCCGCGCAGATGAAAACGGGAAGGACGGCGAGGCACACCGCCAAGATGGCGGGGAGGCGTCGCCGCCGGAAACGCGTTGGGCTCAGGGTGGGAATGGTCGCGACTGGAATGGTTTTCTGGCGGATTGGAAATCCTATTTTCCCCGGTGGGCGCCGGATCGGAGCAATCGTTGGGAGAAAGCAAGCCCCTCCCAGCGGTGGAGATTTCGTGCGAAGTCGTGAAGGCGCGAAGGAACCAAGATGGGGACCTTCCTCCGCCCGACCTCGGGTTGCCTCCTGTGCAAATCCGGAGCGTCGGGATCCGCACCTGGGCACAGGAGTCGAGCCGAGGACAAGCCGAGGGGAGCGACTTCGTGTGAGTTTAGAAGGATTGGTTGCAGGTTGGTGACTGGGCGGAACGAGGCCGTCGGCCGGACCAACCGCCCGCTCCCAAAAAGCGGTCGGCAAAACATTCCCGCCGTCTTCGTGGTTGCCAAGCGCACCCCCCGGCGGAATACCGGGCAACGATGAACACCCCCTCGTCCTCCCCGTTTGGCTCGGTGCGCGCTTTGAACGCCGCGCGGATTCTCCTCGTCGCCCTGTCGCTGGCGTGGGGCCAGACCGCCACGGTCGCCGCCGAACTCCATTCCGCGGGCAGCCCCACCGTGTTGTTCATCGGCAACAGTTTCACCTTTGGTGCCGGTTCGCCGGTGCAGTTTTTCCGCCCGCAATTGGTGACGGATCTCAATGGTTCCGGCATCGGGGGCGTGCCCGCGCTGTTCAAGGCCTTTACTGCCGAGGCCGGACTGAACTTCGCGGTGAGCCTCGAAACCATGGGCGGAACCGGGATTGATGATCATCTGGCGAAGAAGCGGGACGTCGTGGTCCGCCCGTGGGACTACGTGATCATGCACGGCTACAGCACGCTGGATCGGGTCAAGCCCGGCGACCCCGGCACGCTGGTCAGCTCGGCGAAACAGATGGCGGAATTGCTCCACGGGCAGAACCCCAAGGTGGACATCCGGCTGGAGGCGACCTGGTCCCGGGCCGATCAGACGTATCCGGACGCTGGACATTGGCATGGCCGGACCATCGAGGCCATGGCGCGGGAGGTCCGGGCGGGATACGATCTCGCGGCGGCGGGCACGCCGTTCATCCACGGGGTGATTCCCGTGGGTGAGGCGTGGAACCGCGCCATGGCCACCGGGGTGGCGGATCCGAATCCTTATGACGGGATCGCCTTTGGGCAGGTCGATCTCTGGACGCATGACCATTACCACGGGAGCACCTATGGTTATTACCTCGCGGCTTTGATGATCTTTGGCGACCTCACGGGGCTGGATCCGCGGTCGCTGGGCGACCGGGAACGCGGGGCGATTGAATTGGGGATGTCGCGCACCCAGACGACGGCCTTGCAGCGCGTCGCGTTTGACGAACTCTCGGCTTCGAAGTCGCGCCCGCCGCTGCGGGCCTTCACGCCGGTCGCGCTGTCACGATAGGAGGGGGCGGGCGACCATCGAGCCTCACGGCCGCCGCCACTGCGGCGCCGTTGTGCGGAAGTGTTTCAACCATTGGGCCGTCAGGGCCTCCGCGAGAGTGGGTTCACGGCTCGACTCATATTCGGCGATGGTCTTGCCCCAGTAGAAGCTGATCCAGCCGGCGGCGAGGTCCTGCGAGCGTCCGATGAAATCATCCAGCTCCGCGAGGCTGCAATGGAGCGGAAACATCTCCTCGATCACCAGCGGCTTGCCGATGGCGTAGACCCGCAACGCCGTCAGCGCCGCGTCGACCTCGCCCGCCTTGGGGTAGAAATGCACGCTGACAAAATCGAGGTGGCGCGCGACCGCGGGGGCATAGAAGACCGGCATGGCCTTGGGCCACACCAGGGCCCAGGGGATCGCCCCGACCGTGATGAGGTGATCCGGATCTTCGCGACGAATGACGGAGGTCAGTTTCTCGACCCAGGCGGCGGCGATCTCCTGCGCGGTACGCCCGCGCGGGGTTAGCGTCAGACGCTGCACGAAATGTTTGCCGCCGAGTTCTCCGGCGAGCCAGCCCTCCGCCACGTTGCCCCCGACGATGGGCTCGTTCATCAGGTCGTAACAAAAGACCGCGGGGCTGCCGCGACACGTCCGGGCGACCGCCTGCCAGAACCTGGCCTGCACTTCCCAGCGATCGGCTTCCGCGAGTTGATCGTACCAGGGCGGCACGTCCTGCTTGTGATAACAACCCAGGCCGGTGAGATCGAGATAGAGGCGGTTATCCTCCGCGAGGCGGAGCAGTTGACGCAGCCGGGCGAGCGCCGCCGGGTTGGCGGCGGCGGGCGCGGTCATGAATTTCCCGAGTTGCAGGTGAATCCGAACCACGTTGGCGCCGAGGTCGCGGATTTCCGCAAAATCCTGCCGGACGGTTTCCCATTCGTCGTCCCAATAATCCTCCAGCAAGCGGCCGCTCTCGCCGCGGGCGTCGTGATCGTAGTTCACCCCCCAGCTGCGAAACGGTGTCCCCGGGTGGCCGGCGACGAAGCCCTTCCCATCCGCGCTCACGCGAATGGGCTCCAACGTCGCCGTGCTCCCGGTCGCAACGCCGAGGAGCAGGCCCAAGCCGGCGGTCACCGCCATGCTGAAGGGGCGAAGCCGAGGCAGCGACGAACACACGTGCATGATCGAGCACCGTGGACGAACCCTCGCGGGATGGGAAACTTGATTTTATGGCTCCCTGCACCGCCCCGGCTTGTGTCCAGAAGGCCCTCCCGTTTACCTCGCCGGCATGTCGCGCTTTCTGCGAGTGGGCCGTGGGCTCGGGTGGTGGCTGGCCGGAATCGGCGCCGCCGCGGCGCAAACCGCCTACCCGCCCGGCGAACCGCTCATCGCCGCGGCTCCGCTGCCCGCGTTCCGGCTCACCGGCGGCAATGGCCGGGCGACGCCGGCAACGGTGACGGGCCCGGGGTTCACGACGGCGTGGCAGGTCGAGACGCGCGTTGATTCCTCGCCGCCGTGGGCGATCGAGTTTCGCGTACCGGTGGCGCGAGCGGTCGCCAAGGGGGACGTCGCGCTGTTGCGGTTCTTCGCGCGGGCAGTGGCGACGAGCGACGAGTCGGGCGGGGCGTACCTGCGATTGGTGGTGCAACGGGCCTCGCCCGAGTACGACAAGAGCCTCGACGGCACCCACACGCTGACGGGCGAATGGCGCGAATTCCTGGTGCCCTTTACGTTTTCGACCGACTATGCTGCGGGCGCCGTGGAGGTGTCCTACGGCATGGGATTCAAACGCCAGACGATCGAACTCGGCGGCTTTGACTTTGTCTATTACGGCAAGAGCGTGGCGCTGGCGTCGCTGCCGCGCACGCGCCCGACGTATGCGGGGCGGGAGGCGGGCGCCGCCTGGCGCACCGCGGCGCTGGCGCGGATCGAACAGATCCGGAAGGGCGACTTCGCGGTGGCGGTGGTCGACGCCGGCGGGCGCCCGGTGCCGGGCGCGGTGGTGCGGGTGGAGCAGCAGCGCGGTAAATTCCAATTCGGCTCGGCGCTGCAGATGGCGCGCATCGTCAACGACAGCGCGGACAACCGCATCTATCGGCAGAAGGTGCTCGAGCTATTCAACGCCGCCAGCACCGAAAACGACCTGAAGTGGCCGCCGTGGGACGGGCAATGGGGCGCCGGCTACGCCCAGACGCAGACCCTGGCGGGGCTCGCGTGGTTGAAAAATCACGGCCTGCACGTGCGCGGGCATGTGCTGGTGTGGCCGGGGTGGAAGAATCTCCCGACGTCGATCCAGGCGTTGCAGGGCACCGCCCAGCAAGCCGAGATTCCGGCGCGCACGCTGGCCCACATCGCCGACATCGTCGGCGCCACCCGGGACTGGGTCGACGAGTGGGATGTGCTCAACGAGCCCTATGCGAACCACGACTTGATGGACCTCTTCGGTCCGGCGATCCAGGGCGACTGGTTCAAGGCGGCCCGCGCGGCGCATCCGACCGCCCGGCTCTTTCTCAACGATTACAGCAACCACGACGCGGGGCTCGATGCCGGCCATGTGGCGAACTTCGAGGCGACGGCGCGGTATCTGCAGGTCCAGGGCGCGCCGCTGGGCGGGCTCGGGCTGCAGGCCCACATCGGGGGCAGCCCCTCGCCGCCGGCGAATGTGATCGCGGTGCTGGATCGCTACGCGACGCTGGGGCTGCCGGTGCGTTTCACGGAGTTCGACATCAACACCGACGACGAGGAATTGCAGGCCGACTACACGCGCGACTTTCTCACGCTGGCGTTCAGCCATCCGAGTGTGGTCGGCGTGCAATTGTGGGGGTTCTGGGAAAAAGCGCATTGGATTCCGCAGGCCGCGATGTACCGGGCGGACTGGTCGGAGAAGCCCAACGCGCGCGCGTTCAAGGCGCTTGTGCTCGAGCAATGGCGCACCCGCACCGGCGGCACGACCGACGCCACCGGGCGGTGGCGTGGGCGCGGATTTTACGGCGACTATGGGGTGACCGTGGAGTGGGACGGAAAAACCCACGAACAGGTGCTGTCGTTGACGCCGGGAGCGCCGCCGCCGACGGTGCAGGTCACGGTGGCCTCGTCGCGGCTGGGCAACCTCTCCACGCGCGCCACGGCCGGCACCGGGGAGGCGACGTTGATCCCGGGTTTTGTGATCGAGGGGAGCGTGGCGAAGCGGGTCCTGGTGCGGAGCATCGGGCCGGGGTTGGCGCAGTTCGGCGTGACGGGCGTGCTGGCGCGGCCGGAACTCACCTTGCGGCGCGATGATGGCACGGTGGTCGGAACGAATCAGGGTTGGGACGCGGGTGCCGCGGCCGATGCCCCGGCGCTGGCGGCGACGATGGCGGGTGCGGGGGCATTCGCGCTGGCACGGGGCAGCGGCGACTGCGCCATCGTGGCGACCTTGGCGCCGGGCGCCTACACCGCCCCGGTGACGGCGGTGGCCGGTGGGACGGGCGTCGCGCTCGTCGAGGCCTACGACCTCGAACCGGGCTCCGCCTCGCGGCTGAGAAATCTCTCGATGCGGGCGCGGGTGACGCCGGGCGCGGGTCTGGCGATTCCCGGACTCGTGATTGTCGGGGAGAACGCGCGGACGGTGCTGGTGCGGGCGGTCGGGTCCGGACTGGCGGCCTTCGGCGTGGCCGATCCGCTGGCCCGCCCCATGCTCGTGGTGATGGCGGGGAACCAGCCGGTGGCGGCCAATGCCGGTTGGGAGAGCTCCGCCGATCCGGCGGCGATCGCCGCGGCGGGGGTGCGGGCGGGAGCGTTTGCGTTGCAAAGTGGCCGGCTGGACGCGGCCCTGGTGACCACGCTGCCGGCCGGAGCGTGGACGATTCAGGTCAGCGGAGCCGATGGCGGCTCGGGCGTGGTGCTGGTGGAAATCTACGACTTGAGCACATGAAACTATCCCTGATCGATCTCCTGCTCTTTATTGGTTTCTACGCTGTCGTGATCGGCGTGAGTGTCTGGAAGAGCCGGCGCGAGCAGGGCAGCGCCGACTTCTTTCTCGCCGGCCGCAACCTGCCGTGGCCGCTGATCGGCATCTCGATTGTCGCCGCCAACATTTCCTCGGAGCAGTTTGTGGGCATGGCGGGTCAGGGAGCGGGCAGCGTGGGGCTGGCCGTGAGCACCTGGCAGTTGGTGGGCGCGGCGGGCATCGTGATCATCGCCTTCACCCTGCTGCCGCGGTTCCTGCGCGCGGGGATCTACACCATGCCCGAGTTCCTGGAATATCGCTACAACGGCGCGGCGCGCGGCCTCATGGCGCTCCTCACGTTTGTCATCTACGTCGTGGTGATGCTCGCCGCCGTGCTCTACTCGGGCGGGCTCACGCTGCACACCATCTTCGATGTGCCCCTCGTGCCGGCCATCTGGACGATCGGGGCGATCGCCACGGTCTACACGGTCTACGGCGGCCTGACCGCCATCGCGTGGGCGGATCTGTTCCAGGGCCTGGCGCTGCTGGCGGGCGGCATCGCGACGTTCTTTCTCGGACTGCACGCCTGCGGCGGCTGGACGGCGTTTGCCACCGCGAACGCCGACAAGCTCCACATGTTTCTTCCGGCCGATCATCCGGACCTCCCCTGGACGGGAGTGGCTTCGGGCATGTGGATCGTCATCATCTATTATTGCGGGCTCAACCAATTCATCGTGCAGCGCAATCTCGCCGCCCGCTCGCTGCGCGACGGCCAACTCGGGGTCATCCTGGCCGGCGCCCTGTGGTTGCTCGTACCGTTCGCGATCGTGATGCCGGGCATCATGGCCTGGCAGCTTTATGGCGCGCAGTTGGGCACCCAGTCCGACAAGGCGTACCCCACGCTCATCCGCGAGCTGATGCCCGTCGGGATGCGCGGCCTCATTCTGGCGGCGATCGCCGGCGCGGTGATCTCGACGCTCGGCTCGCTGATCAACTCGGCCTCGGCCATCTTCACGATGGATATCTACAAGCGGTGGCTGCGTCCCGCGGCGGATGAGCGCAGCCTCCTGTGGGTCGGCCGGGCGGTGACCTTGGTGGCGATCGTCATGGGCTGCCTGAGTGCGCCGCACCTCGCGGATCCCAGGTTCGGCGGGGTGTTTCAATTCATCCAGCAATTCCAGGGTTACATCTGGCCCGGCGTCGTCGCCGCCTTCGTGATGGCCTTTGTGCTGCCGCGCGCGCCGGCGGCCGCGGGCGTGTTCGCGCTGGTCGCCGGCCCGCTTACCTATGGCGCGTTCCAGTTCACGGAGAAATCCGCGGCGCGGCCCGACGGCCATTCGCTCCATTTTCTCATCCAGGTGTTCCTGTCGTTTCTGATCATCGCCGTGGTCATGGCGCTCATCGCCTGGCGGCGCCCGCTGCCCGGACCCCGGCTCCTGCCCGAGCGGGTGGGGATGAACGTCGCCACCGCACCGGTGGTGAAGGTTGCCGGCGCCGCGGTGCTCCTCGGCGTGTTGGTGCTGTTCGTCGTCTTCCGCTGACCGACCATGCCTGAGCCCGTCATCGCGTGCCTCGAACCGCTCACGCTGCCGACCTACCCGGTGCCGTTCCTCGACCGCGTCGGCGACGAACCGCGTTTCACTTTGCCACCATGAAACCACGCGCGACGTTTGTTCGTGTCCTGCAACTGGCATTGATGATCGGCGCGGCGGTGGTCGGGGCCGGCGCGGCGACGGCGGGGTTTGCCGCCGCGTTGCCGGCCCGGAATACTGCGCCCCTCCGGCCCAACCTTCTCTGGATCACGGCGGAGGATATTTGCCCGAATCTCGGTTGCTACGGCGAGCCGGACGCCGTGACGCCGCAGCTCGACCGGTTTGCCGCTGATGCCTTGCGCTACACGCGGGCCTACTCCGTGCATCCGTGCTGCTCGCCCAGTCGCTCCGCGCTGGTGACCGGGATCTATCCCACCCGGCTCGGCACCTTTCAACACCGGGGGCAGGTGAACGTCGCGGCTGAGGTCGCCGCCTGCTTCCCCGCGCTGCTGCGCGCCGCCGGCTATTACACGTTCAACGGCAGCAAAGGAGCCCGCGCCAAGCTCGATTACAATTTCAACCCCGCGGACCAACCGTGGGACAAGATCGGGTCGCGGGAAATCGAGTGGCGGGCGCGCGCGGCGGGTCAGCCTTTTTTCGGGCAACTCAACCTCTTTTGTACGCACCAGTCGCAATACGGCCACGATCTGAACGGAAAGAGCGCCTCGCCGATTCCCGTTGCCGCGCGCGTGCACGATCCGGCGAAGATCCACGTTCCCCCGTACCACCCGGACACGCCGGCCGTGCGCGAGATCTGGCGGCAGTATCACGATCGCGTCACGCAGATGGACGGCGAATTTGGAGCGGTGCGGCAGATGCTGGCCGCGGACGGGCTCGCCGACGACACGATCATTTTCTTCTTTGGCGACAACGGCCAGGGCATCCCCGGAGGAAAGATCTGGCTGTGGGAAGAGGGGCTCCACGTTCCTCTCCTGATTCGCGTGCCGCAGAAGTGGGCGCACCTGTTGGGGCCGCAGCCAACGCGCGGCGTCAACGATCGTTTCGTGAGTTTCGTCGATTTCGCTCCCACGGTGCTGGCGCTCGCCGGGGTGCCGGCGCCGGCGACGATGCAGGGGCGGGCGTTCCTGGGTCCGCGGGCCGGGGCGCCGCGCGCGCGGGTGTTCGCGGCGCGCGATTTCCACGACGGGGCGGATTTCGACACCAGCCGCGCCGTGCGCGAAGGGGATCTGCTCTATCTCCGCAATTTCATGCCGCACCTGGGCTGGGATGCCATTCAGTACAGCTGGGAGCAGGCACCCCATATGTTGGAGGAGTGGCGGCAGCGGGCCGAGGCCGGGGCGCTGCGGGCCGACACGCGCCAGGCGGCCTTTTTTCGCCGCTCGAAACCGATGGAGGAACTGTACAACCTCGCGACGGATCCCGGGCAGATGTCCAACCTCGCGGCGGCGGCGGACCAGCGGGCCACCCTGAGCCGGCTGCGGGCCGAGTGCGAGCAGTGGATGATCGCCAATCATGATCTCGGCCTGCTCTCCCAATACGAACTCTACCGCCGCGCCGCCCCCGACTCACCCGGGGAGATGGCGACCGACCCCGTGCGCAATCCCACGGTCGAGTTGCTCGCGGCGGCGAAACTGGCCGGCGAGCGCAACCCAGCCGTCATCCCGCAGTTGCGGGCCTTGCTGCGGCACCCGGATGCCGCGGTGCGGCGTTGGGGGGCCCTCGGGCTGCTGGCCCTGGGTGAACGGGCCGCGCCGGCGCGGGAGGCGTTGCTGGGCGGTCTTGCCGATCCGGCGCCGGACGTGCGGTTGACCGCCGCCGAGGCGCTCACTGGACTCGGGGCCGCCGACGCGGCGCTGCCGGTGCTGGTCGCGCTGCTGACCCATCCCAGCCGGATCGTGCGCAACGAAACCTTGCTGGCCTTGTGTCGGATTGGTCCGCCCGCGCGGGCCGTGCTGCCGCACCTCGCGGCCGCCGCGGAACCGAGCCCGCTGCACAACGGCATCTGGTCCTACGACAACGTGACGCATGCGGTTGAACTCGCGCGTGCCTGCATCGACGTTCCGTCAAACGATCCGCTCCGCCTCACGCGGCTGCGCTACTTCCCGTAATGGACCCGCGGCGTGCCCAGCGATCTCGACGTGAGTTCCCCCAGCTTCCCATGAAACCACTCGTGACGTTAATTCTCTGCGGTTGGGTCGCGGCGTCGGGCATCCGGGCCGATACCCTTGACCTCGCCGGCTCGTGGGACTTTCGGCTGGATGCGAAGAACGAGGGTGTCGCGGCGCGCTGGTTTGCGGAACCCTTCGCCGATACGGTGCGGCTGCCCGGTGCGCTCCAGGAACAGGGCAAGGGATTAACACCCGGGCCGGAAACGCGGTGGTGGATGGGCCCCAAACGGCGCTCCACCCTGACGCCGGAGTTTCCGTTTCTCGAACGTTACAATCGTCCCGCCGATTTTCGCATCACGGCGTTTCTCCTGCCGGATAAACACTACATCGGACCGGCGTGGTACGCCCGCGACGTGGACATCCCGGCCGGCTGGGCGGGCCGGCGCATGGTGCTTTCCCTGGAGCGTTGTCATTGGGAAACGAGTCTGTGGGTCGATGGACGCGCCGCCGGGCGCGCCGACAGTCTCGCCACTCCCCATGACTATGATCTGACGGCGTTTCTTGCGCCGGGACGGCATCGCCTCGTCCTGCGGATCGACAACGGCGAGATCGTCGAGCTCGGCGCCCAACCGCACAGCGTGTCCGACCAGACGGCCGGCACCTGGAACGGTGTCGTGGGGCGGATCGAATTGCGTTCGACGCCGCGCGTGTGGCTCGACGATGTGGAGGTTTTCCCGCATGTCGCGACCCGCTCGATCACGGTGCGCGGCGTGGTGGGAAACACCAGCGGCCGCGAAGGCCGGGGCGAAGTCCAGTTGGAGGTCAGCCGGCCCGATGGCGGGCGGAGCGCGGTCCGGACAGTTGCGGTGACCTGGACGGCGGACGCGGGTGGCACGTTCACCGCGGAGCTGGCGCTCGGCGCCGATGCGCCCTTGTGGGACGAGTTCACCCCCGCGCTGCACCGGCTCACGGCGACACTCTCCGGTGGCGAGTTCGGCGAGGTGCGGGAAGTGGCGTTCGGGCTGCGCGAGTTTGCGGTGGCGGGCACGCAATTCGCGCTCAACGGCCGGCCGATTTACCTGCGCGGCAACACGGATTGCGCCGTCTTTGCCCAAACGGGCTACGCGCCGATGGACGTGGCGGCGTGGCGCCACATCTGGGGCATCTACAAAGAGTGGGGCTTCAACCAGGCACGATTTCACTCCTGGTGTCCCCCCGAGGCGGCGTTCGTGGCGGCCGACGCAATCGGCATCTACCTGGCGCCCGAAGTGAGTGAATGGTCGTCCGTACGGTCGCCGGAGCAGGAGGCGTTTTTTCAACGCGAGTCGGCGGCAATGCTGCGGCGCTTCGGCAATCATCCGAGTTTCGTGATGATGGCGCTCGGCAACGAAATGGGCGGCGACCAGACGATCTTCTCGCGCCTGTTGGCGGAGTGGAAGAAAGACCCGCGGCGCGTCTATTCGATCAAGGCCAACTCGCGGGCGAATCCGCCGGAGATCGACTACGAAGTCGGCCGGGAGTTTGGCGGCGAGCGCATTCGCTACCAAGCGGGTTGGCCGCCCAAGCCGCTCAATACGCTCCTGCAGGCGAAGCCGCCGCAGACGGTCGTCGACTGGCGCGCGGCCGTGGCGACATCAACCAAGCCCCTCGTCGCGCACGAGACCGGCCAGTTCTGCGCCTATCCCGACGTGCTCAACGAGCCGCCGCGCTTCACCGGTTACCTCAAACCGTCCTACCTCGCGATCGCGCGCGACCAACTCAAGGAGCGCGGCATGCTCGACCAGGTGCCCGCCTTCGTGGCGGCGAGTGGCGCGTGGCAGATCGAGCAGTACAAGGAGGAAATCGAGTCGCACCTGCGCACCCCGGGACTCGCGGGTTTCAATCTGCTCCAGCTGAATGATTTTTCCGGGCAGAGCACCGCGCCGGTCGGGCTGTTCGACGCGACCTGGACAAAGAAGCCCTACGCCGAGGCCGATCGTTTCCGCGAGTGCTGCGGGCCCACCGTGGTGCTGGCGCGGTTGCCGAAGCGCGTCTGGCTGACTGGTGAGATCCTCACGGCGACAGTCGAAATTACCCACTATGGAGCCACGCCACTGGCGCAGCAGGCGGTCGATGCCGTTATCGTCGATGCCACGGGACGCGTGGTCTGGCAGACGCGGTGGCCGGCGCGTGACTGTGCGCGTGGCACGGCGCTGCCCGTCGGCGCGGTGAGTGTGCCGCTCGATCGCCTGGCGGCGCCGGCCCGCTATACCCTGCGGCTCATGCTGCCCGGCACGACCGTGCGCAACCACTGGGATTTCTGGGTCTATCCGGCGAACCTGCCCGACGTTCCGGCGGATGGAATCCTGCTGGCGCATACGCTCGACGCCGGCGCTCGCGCGCGGCTGGCGGCCGGCGGCACCGTCCTGCTTCTGGCGGGCGCGGGCGACCTCACCGGGGGATTGCCGATGTGTTTCACGACGTTCTACTGGACCACCTTCGGACTGACGGGAGGCCAGTCATCGGCGGCCGGGCTGCTCTGCGATCCCGCGCATCCGCTTTTCCGCGACTTCCCCACGGAAGCCCACACCAACTGGCAATGGTGGGAACTGCTGACGCGGGCCAGCCCGATGATCCTCGACGAGCCCGGCCGCGCGGTGCCCTGGCCGAAGGCGCATCGCCCGCTCGTGCAGATGATCGACGGTTGGAAGGTGAACCGAAAACTCGCGGTCGTCACGGAAGCGCGTGTCGGTCCGGGCCGGCTGGCGGTCTGCTCGATCGACCTTGAGCACGATCTTGCGTCGCGTCCGGTGGCGCGCCAGTTCCGCGCGAGCCTGCTGCGCTACCTGCAATCGCCGGAGTTTCGACCGCGCGACGCGGTCGCGCCCGAGGCCGTGGCGGCGTTGTTCGAACCGGGCCGGCGGAATCTGCTTCGCACGGGCGGCGCGCTCGTCACGGCCAGCTCCGCCGCGGCGGATTACCCGGCGACAAACTTGATCGACGGCGATCCCGCCACGCTCTGGCACACGCCGTGGGGACCGGGCGCGCCGCGACCGCCCCATGCCATCATGATCGACCTGCGCCAGCCGACCGCGGTGAAGGGCCTGCGCATTCAGCCGCGCCGGGACAATGACCGCGGCCGGATCGCGGAGTTTGCCATTTATGCCAGCAGCGATGCGCGCGCTTGGGGTGAACCGCTGGTGGTGGGGCGCTGGCCCAACACGGCCGAGGAGCACGAGGTGCATTTTCCGCGACCCTTCACCACGCGGCACCTCAAGTTGGAAATCCGGTCCAGCGCGGGTGCCCGCGAATTCGCCTCCGCCGCCGAGATCGACATCGTCCTGCCTGACGCGCTGCCGAGCGAGGGGTGAGCGGACCCGATGATTTTCCCCCAAAGCCTGCGGCGTCCCAACCGATGAATATCCTGGTCCCTTCGCTCCGCAGGTCAGGTTTGCTTCGCCCCTACGCTTCGGTTTGGCCGCACCCTCGCGTGCGTGGTCGGCCGGATTCCCCTGTCTCGACGCTGCTCGTCGGCCGCGGGTCGGAGTGATGGGAGCCGGGCGCGGCTTTTGCCGCCGCAAGGAAGACAAAAAACGCGGAGCGGGGGGTGCGGGCTTGCGCTACGCTCGCCGACCAAGAAACTGCGCATCCCGGCCGCCGTTTGAAACGTCATGCTGGGTTCCGAACCTTTATCCCATGCCATCATCCTACCTCACACGTCGCGATTTCATTAATTTCTCGGCCACGGCTGCGGCCATGCTGGGCTTCGCGGGCTGCGTCAGCCTCGCCAAACAGCCGCGCAAACCGCGTCCCATCGCCCCCGGCGCCAAGATTCGCTTTGCTCAGGTGGGCTGCGGCGGCAAGGGCTTCAGCGATGCGATGGCGCAGGTGGACGAAGATGTCGTGGCGTTGTGCGACATCGACTGGGAGGGCGCGAAGAAGGGGAGCCTCAGCAAGTTGAAGGCCCAGTTCCCGAACGCGAAAATCTACACGGATTTCCGGAAGATGCTGCTCGAGATGGACGACAAGATCGATGCGGTCGGCGTTGCGACTCCGGATCACATGCACTTCCTCGTGGCGTACATGGCCATCATGATGGGCAAGCACGTGTACGTGCAAAAACCCCTCACCCAGACGGTGGGCGAGGCGCGCGAACTGCTCCGCCTGGCGCGGCTCAATGGCGTCTGCACGCAGATGGGCAATCAGGGTCACGCGGGCGAAGGCATCCGCCTCGTGCAGGAGTGGTTCAATGCGGGCGTGCTGGGCGAGGTTCGCGAGGTTAATATCTGGACCAATCGGCCGATCTGGCCGCAGGGCTTCCAGACCTGGCCGGCCCCCGAGCCGCTGCCGCCCGGGCTTGATTGGGACATCTTCCTCGGTCGCGCGCAGCAGCGGACCTACAGCTCGGCCATTCACCCGTTCAAATGGCGCGGCTTCCGCGATTACGGCTGCGGGGCGCTGGGCGACATGGCCTGCCACCTGATGGATGCGGCCTTCTGGGATCTCAGGTTGGGTGCGCCGATCAGTGTGGAGCTCAAGGAAATCGAGGCGGCCAGTCCCGTGGCGCATCCGAAGTCAGCCATCGTCGAGTATCAATTCCCCGCGCGCGGCAGCATGCCCCCGGTCAAGCTCACCTGGCACGAGGGCGGCAAGAAGCCCGCCAAGCCGGCGCAGATGGAAGAGAGCCGCCAGCTGGCCAAGGGTGGCCAGCTGATCATCGGCTCCAAGGCGACGGTTTACGACGGTAACGATTACTGCAACAGCCCGCGCATCATCCCGGAGACGCTGCACAAGCAGCTGCAACCTTCCTTCCCGCCGAAGACGATTCCGCGCGTGCCGGAAAACAATCCGCACACGGAGTGGATCGCGGGCATCCGGGCCAACAACCCGACGCATGCCGGTTCCAACTTCGAATACTCCGTGCCGTTCACCGAGATGGTTTGTCTCGGCACGACGGCGATCCAGGTCGGCGGCAAGATTGGCTGGGATCCCATCAAGATGACCACGGGCCGGCCCGAAGCGGATGCGTTGCTGTATCCGACCTACCGCCGCGGTTGGGAGATGGACGCGGTCGTGGCGTAATTTGTTGCGTTGCCTTTACGGTAGGCGGGGTGCCCTCACCCCGCCTTTTTCTTGCCCAAAAGGCGCGGGGTGGGGCACCCCGCCCATCAGGAGTTCGGGCCAGACGCAGCGAAACGGCATGAGACCTCGGTCATCCGGGCAAAGAGGAATTCGCTCACGGCGAACTCCTCACGCGAGGCACGCCTTGAACGCCTCGGTGAGCTTGGTGCGATCGAGGTTCTTGCCGATGAAGACCAGGGTGTTGGTGCGGGCTTCGCCGGGCAACCATTCGCGGTCGAACTTGGCGTCGAAGAGCATGTGCACGCCCTGAAAGACGAGGCGCTTGGGCGTGCCCTGCACGGCCAGCACGCCCTTCATCCGGTAGATGTCGCCCCCCTTGAGGCGGAGCAACTCGCTGATCCAGTCGTTGAGCCGCTTGCCATCGAGGTCTCCGGGGGTGCTGATGCCCACCGAGGTCACGGCCTCGCTGTGCTCGTGGGCCGCGTGGAAGTCCTGCTGCCAGGCGGGCTTCACCGTGTCGTCGCCGACGTGGATGTGCAGGGGATCGTGGCCGCAGGACTCGAAGACGAGATAGTGGCCGGGCGCGTCGATTTTCAGGGGGAAACGTCCGTTGCCATCGGCCAGGAGCAGGCGGTGCAGGGTCGCGCCGGGTGCGACGGTTTCGCCCTCCTTGGTGCGGGACTCCCAGTCGGAAAACACCAGTACGGCCGCCGCCACCGCCGCGTCGAGGGCGGCCTTGGCTTCACCCGAGGCAAAATCACCGCCGGGTGGCACATTCAGCGGCATGATCACCACGTCGAGTTCGTTGGGATTGCCGTGGTGATGATGGTGGTGGTCGTCGTCGCCGTGCCCGTGGTCATGATCGGGCCCGTGGTCGTGGTCGCAGTGGCCGATCTCGAGGGTGTGGGTGCCGGCGGGCAGGGCGTAGGCGCCAGCCCATTCAAAGGGATATTCCGGCTCGAGGAATTTTGGATCCAGCTCGACGGCGCGGGAGAGGTTGAACCCGCCGACATCGAGCACGTGGTCGAGGTTTACCGCGCAGTTGGTGGTGCGGTGAATCTTCGCGACGGCATTGATGCGTTTGAGGCGGGCCTCCAGGGCGTCGAGTTCGGCGGGGGAGACCAGATCGGTCTTGTTGAGGATGATCACGTCGGCGAAGCCGACCTGCTTCACGGACTCGTCGTCCTGATCCAGATGCTGGGCCACGTGCTTGGCGTCGACCACGGTGACGATGGCATCGATGCGGAACGCCTGCTTCATCTCATCATCGGTGAAGAACGTCTGGGCGACCGGTGCGGGATTCGCGAGGCCGGTGGTCTCGATGAGGATGCCGTCGAGCTGGTCCTTGCGCTTGAGCAGGCGGCCGAGGATGCGGATGAGGTCGCCGCGCACGCTGCAGCAGATGCAGCCGTTGTTCATCTCGAAGAGTTCCTCGTCGCTCTGGATCACGAGTTGGTGATCGACGCCGACTTCGCCGAACTCGTTTTCGATCACGGCCAGTTTCTTGCCGTGGTGCTCGGTCAGGATGCGGTTGAGGAGCGTGGTTTTGCCGGCGCCAAGGAAGCCGGTGAGGACGGTGACAGGGATCATGCGATGAGATGAAGGTCGGGGTTCAAGTGACGCGGAGGAACCGGAAGAGGCAAGCCCGTGGGGAAGTTTGCACCGAGGGAGGGCTCCGTCGACGCAGTCGTCTGGTGTCACCCAATAGGTGACTCGAAAGCTGGGCGGCGCGAGAGGGCGGGCGGCGAATTACGGCGCGGGCGGCGGCAGGGCGAAGGCGACACCGGGGAATTTCACGCCCCGAAACTCCAGCAGCGGAATGATGCCTTGAATACCGGCGGTGCTCTTGAGCCAGTCGGCCTGAGCCTCGAATTGGGAGGTGTCGCCGACCGTCTCGCCGGTGGCGCGGTTGGCCACGGCGGGGAGAAAGAGCGGTCGCTTTTCGGTGCCGACGGTGACCAGCAGTTCAAGGGCGGGCGCCTTGATGCGGACAAAATTTTCGGCGTGGGTGTCGAGGACCCAGACGGTGAGCCGGCCGGCGCTGGCATCACGCAGAAATTCGAGATTGTAGGCGTGTTCGCCGAGTTCGACGAGCACGCCGCCGTGGGGTGCCGTGTGCCCGTGCCCGCCGGGAGCGGCGTGGTCAGGATCGTGATCGGGGTCCTTCTGACCGCAGGCGGTCAGGCCGATCAGCAGGGCACCGGCAAGGGTGAGGCGGCAGGGGAAGAGCATTAGTACCAGATGACCGGTTGTCGGCGGCGTGGCCAGTCGCCAATCGCGCCGGCCGGCCGGCCGTGTTTCAGCGGACCGTCGTCACGTAGAGGGCGTTGAAGAGAAGCTTGAACGTGGCGTGAGTCTGGGCGCGGAAGGTGATTTCGGGACCGAAGACGAGCAGGCGGCCGGCGCCGACGGGCGCCTCGAAGGCCGCGACGCCGTCCTTCAGATAGTTTTGCCCCCAGGCCCAGCCGCTGCGGAGCGGGGTGGCGCTGGTGAACCAGGCGAGCGGGCGCACGCCCCGGGCGACCGCCTCCGGGGCGAGGCTGAACACCGGGCTGGAGTTGAAATACACATCGACCTCGCCGGGCATGCCGCGGTTCGCCGGGGCCGTGGGGTCGAGCGTGACCCGCAGGATGCTGCCCGGGATATAAAACTTGTCCTTGGGCAGCGGGTGCTCCCGGTGGTCGGGCCCGGTCTCGACGAGCGCGTTGCGGACGGGCACGTGCAGGTAGGAGGCGAGGTGGGCGCTCGTGCCCACCGTGACGATTGTGCCTCCGGCATTCAGAAACGTCTGGAGCATGGGGATGGTCTTCTGCGTCGTGATGTGGCCGATCCGGTTCCGGTACGGTTCCGGCATGTCCCGGGACGCCGGCACCTTGGGGGTGGTGGTGTTGCTGCCCGTGCTCTCCTCGCCGGTTGTGCCCGGTCGCGGGATGGCGCCGGAGGGGAACACGATCACGTCGTAGCGTTCACGGAGTTTCCCCGCGTCGAGCTGCGAGGGATAAACCACGTCGAACGCGAAGCCGTATTGTTCGAGCAGCCAGCGCGTCCATCCGGAAGGCATTGAGCCGCCGTAACGATCCCAGAGGGCGATCCGGGCGGGCGAGAGCTTGCGGGCGTCGGCCGGCTTCGCGGTCAGCGGCGTGGGGGCGACGCCGAGCGCGGCGGCCGACTTTTCCAGGAGCGCACGGGCCGAGGCGGGCACGAAGAAGTCGCCCGTTGCCGGCACCACGGCCACCTCGATGCCGGCCTGGAGGAGAGCGTTGACCAGCGTGAAAGCGTCGTTGGTGGTGCGGCTCAGGAGCCAGCCGGCGGAGGCGGCGCGGAGGGGCGTGGATGGAGGCGATTGCAGTTCGCCATACGGGATGCGCACCAGCGGGCCGTCGAAACCTTCGAGCACGCGGTCAAATTTCACGCCCATCTCATAGGCGAGGGTCCAGCCGGCGGAATCGTAGGGGGCGATGGGTGGGCCGCCGGCATAGGCGAAGTCGTTGGGGTGATCCTGGGGTTCGAACATGTCGATCACGTGCGGGCGAAACGCCTGCGCCGTTTTCACGACGTAGGAGCCGGCGGGATAGCTCTGGCCCGCCACGGTGAACGCTGCGGTGGCCCGATGCACGACGATGCCGGTCTTGAGGAGCGAGTTGATGAACTTCACGGCGGTGGAAAAATCCGCCTGGTCGGCCGGGATGATGTAGCCGCGGGCGTCGCGCAGCTCGGGCCGCTTCATGACCGCCGCGTAATATTTCGTCGGAATGCGCGGGTTGGTCGTCGGCGCGGGCGGGGACGACTCCGCGTCGTCTTCCGGCGCCTTCGCCTTGGACGTGGACTTGGACGTGGACTTGGACTTGGACGTGGACGTGGACTTGGCCGGCGGAGCGTCGCGAAGGTAGGCGGCCTTGATGGCCTCGATGCGGCGCGGGTAGGGCGTCCAGGTATCGCGGCTGCCGCGCTCGATGGAGTTGCGGCCCATGCGCCACGTGCCGAAGAGGAGCTCGTCTCGCTGGCGCGCGGCGTAGTCGAGCACCGCGTAATTGAGGGATACCTCGTAGGCGATCGCCTGGGCGTAGTGCCAGGGTTGCGGGGTGACGGGAAACGGCGTCGCGCCGTTGGGCACGAGGCGGGTCGGGACGAGCGGGATCTCCATCGGTGTGGGGCTGCCCACAATCTCGGTGAGCAGGCCGATCATGTTATGAAAATACGTGGTGGTGCGGAGGCCGCCGTTCCACCAGGTGGAATAGACGGAGCCGGTGCGCTGGGTGTAGCCCGGTTTGCCCTCGAGGTTGAGGCGGCTGTTCATGGCCGCGCCCAGGGCGTCGAGCGTTGTGACGAGCAGGGGGTCGTAGACGTGGTTGAAGGGATCGCGGTAAGGCGGGCCGGCGACGACGGAGCCGGGGGGGCCGGACTGATGGTGGTTGTAGACGATCTGGGGAAACCACTCCAGGTAGAGCTGGCGGTTCATGTTCGTCGTCTCCTTCATCGCGGAGAGGAAGAAGTCGCGGTTGTTGTCGTGCCCGATGTATTTTTGGTAGAGGCGGGGAAGCGCATCGACGATGCGCTTGGCCGGCTCGGGCCGGCGCAGGTACCAGGAGCTGACGAGCTCCTGGCCGTCGGGGTTGGCGTGGACGAAGAGGATGACAGTCTGGTCGAGGATGCGCAGCGTCTCGGCGTCGGTCCGACTGGCGAAGTTCCACAAGGTCTCGATCAATTGGTGCGTACCGACGGTCTCGGTGGCGTGCAGCCCACCGTCGATCCAGACGATGGCACGGCCTTCGGCGGCGAGGGCACGGGCCTGCTCCTCGGTGACGTCTTCGGCCCGGGCGAGTTTTTGGGAGATGTCGCGGAGGCGATCGAGTTTGGCGAGGTTGGCGGGCGAGGAGCAGACAACCATCCACTGCGTGCGGCCTTCCTCGGTCGGGCCGATGTTGACGAGTTTCAGCCGGTCGGACTCGGCGGCGAGCTTCTTGAAGTAGGCCTCGGTCTGCGTGTAGGTCGCGAGCTGGTAGTCATCACCGATGGTGAAACCGAAGTGAGCCTGGGGCGAGGTGAGCTCGGCGGCGCGAACCGGAGGGGGCGTCAATAACGCGCAGACAAGGCTGACGAGGGCAAGGGAGGTGCGGGGAGTGATCATGCAACAGGGACGGGCAGCGTGAATGCTCTCCGCCGCAAGGCGAGTGTAGAGCTCACCCCGGGAGCTCACCCGGTGCAACTCTCCGAGTTGACGGTGGCATCAAGTTCGGTCCTTCCCGTCGCGCCAGTCTTCGGCTGGCGCCCGCCGGTCAGAGACGCGGCGCTACTCCCAGCGGCATCACCGCCAAACGACCGCTGCGCCCGAGCTCACCCCGGTCCGGCCGAACTCGCACCCCGGGGCCGGCCGAACCCGCGCCCGTTCCCGAGCTGCAGATTACTGTCACACGTGTGACAAAAATCTGTAGCGGCCGGGGGCGGGCGGGTGTGCGCGACAACCGCGGCTCGGGGAAGGCCGGTCTTCGCGGTGGGCCTACTTCAACGCGAGCACGACGGCGCCACTGGCGATGAGGGTGCCGCCGAGCAGCGTCTTGAGGGTGAGCGATTCGCCGAGGAACAGCGCGGCGAACGCGAGCACGAAGACGACGCTCAGCTTGTCGATGGGGGCGACCTTGGAGGCGTCGCCCAGCTGCAGCGCGCGGAAGTAGCAGAGCCACGACAGCCCGGTGGCCAGCCCGGAAAGCGCGAGGAACAGCAGCGTGCGTCGCGAGAGCGTAAAGACGGCGGCGGGCGAACTCGTGAGCGGCACGACCGCCCACGCGAAGACCAGCACGACGGTGGTGCGCACGGCGGTGGCGAGATTGGAGTCGACGCCGGCGACGCCGATTTTGGCCAGGATGGCGGTCAGCCCGGCGAAGCCGGCGGAGAGCAGGGACCAGGTGAGCCAGTTCATGAACTGTGATGTGGCAGGATGGGGGCGCTCCGGCAACCGTGGTGAAGGGCGCGCCGGCAGCCGCAGTCCGGCGGGCGCCGAAGCGATCCCGCCCTGCCCGACGCCCTGGGAACTTGTCACTTATTAAGTGACAAAAGGCAAAGGGTGCACCGGCGGAATGTCACTTATTACGTGACATTGTTCGCGGGGGGAGTCGGAGGGGGCTAGAGGCGCACGCGGCGGAGGCGGAGGGCGTTGGTCACGACGGTGATGGAGCTGAGGCTCATGGCGGCGCCGGCGAACATGGGATTCAGCAACCAGCCGAAGAACGGGTAGAACGCGCCCGCGGCGAGCGGCAACCCGGCGACGTTGTAGGCGAAAGCCCAGAAGAGGTTCTGCTTGATGTTGCGCAGGGTCGCGCGGCTGAGGTGCACCGCCCGCACGAGCGCGGTGAGTTCGCCCTTGACGAGCACCAGGCCGGCGCTGTGCATCGCGACATCGGTGCCGGTGCCCATGGCAATGCCAACATCGGCGGCGGCGAGGGCCGGGGCGTCGTTGAGGCCGTCGCCCGCGAAGACGACGCGCTCGCCGCGGGCCTGGTGCTCGCGCACGAGTTCCTGCTTCCGCGCGGGCGTAACTTCAGCGTGGAAACCATCGAGGCCGAGTTCGGCCGCCACGGCCTGGGCGGTCGCGGTGCGGTCGCCGGTGACCATGTACACCCGCAGGCCCAGGCGGCGCAGTTCGGCGATCGCGGCGGGCGTCGTGGGTTTGATGGGATCCGCGAAGGCGATGAGCCCGGCGTCGCGGCCGTCGATCGACACGGAGACGAGCGTCGCCGTGGGATGGGCGGCCAGGGTGGTGGCGGGTGGAGCGCGGCCGATCACGATGTCGCGGTGGTCGACGCGGGCGCGCACGCCGGCGCCGGGCTCCGCGGCAAAGTCGGTGGCTGGCGCAAGGTCGAGGCCGCGTAGGCGAGCCGCGCCGACGAGGGCGCGGGCCAGCGGGTGTTCGCTGGGCGACTCGGCGGAGGCGGCAAGGCGGATCAGTTCGTCGGAGGAAAAAGGGCTGGCCGGTTCGACGGCCACGACCTGCGGTTGGCCGGCGGTGAGCGTTCCGGTCTTGTCGATCAGCAACGTGGTCGCGCCGGCGAGCCGCTCAAGCGCGGCGGCATCCTTCACGAGCACGCCGGCCTGGGCGCCGCGACCGATGCCCGTCACAAGGGAGACGGGCGTGGCAAGCCCGAGCGCGCAGGGGCAGGCGATGATGAGCACGGAGACGGCGTTGATCAGGCCATGGAGCCAGCCGCGTTCGGGCGCGAAGAATGTCCAGGCGAGGAAGCTGGTGGTCGCGATCGTCAGAACGATGGGCACGAACCACTGGGAAACGCGATCGGCGAGCCGCGCGATGGGCGCCTCGCTCTCGGTCGCCTGTTCGACGAGGCGCACGATTTGGGCGAGCAGGGTGTCGGCCCCGACGCGTTCGGCGCGAAACACGAAGGAGCCGGTCGTATTGAGGGTGCCGGCGCTGACCTTGTCGCCCGCCTGCTTTGAGACCGGGATGGGCTCGCCGGTCAGCATCGATTCATCGACCTCCGTTGATCCGTCGGCCAGCACGCCGTCGACGGGCAGGTTTTCACCCGGGCGCACGCGCAACGTGTCCCCGGGGTGCACTTCGCTCACCGGGATGTCCTCCTCGGTACCGTTGGTGACCCGGTGGGCGATCTTGGGGGCGAGGTGCATCAGCGCGCGGATGGCGGCGTCGGTGCGGGCATGGGCGCGCTGCTCGATGATCTGGCCGAGGAGCACGATCGTCGTGATGAACGCGGCGCCCTCGAAGTAGAGCGGAAGGCCGTGGGCGCCGCGGTAGGCGGCGGGAAAGAGGGGCGCAAAGAGCACGGCGACGGCGCTGTAGAAATAGGCGGCGCCGGTGCCGGTGACGGTGAGCGTGAACATGTTGGTGTCGCGCTCGCGGATCGATTTCCACCAGCGCCCGATGAAGGGCGCGCCGCACCAGAAAAACACGGGAGTGGTCAGGGCCAGTTGCAGCCAGCCCGACGCACCGGCGGGGAGCCAGTGAAAGGCGTGGGGCCAGAGCATTTCGCCCATGGCGAGGACCAGCACGGGGACGGTGAGCGCGGCGGCGACGTAGAGTTTGGGGCGGAGAAAGCGTTCGTGGGGCAGGCCCATGTAGACGGGCTCGCGGGCATCGGAGTCTGGGGCGCCGTGATGCATGAATGAAAGAGGTTGAAGGGGGCTTAGAACCGTTCGACGACCGCGTCGGGGCCGTGTTCATAGGCCAGAAGCAGGTGGTCGCCGCCGGGCAGAGCGATGAGAGTGGGAAAGCGGCCTTTGGACGCCAGCAGGCGCGGCGCGGAGGTAACGCCGATAGCCGTCGTCCACAAGTCGGCGCCTTGCTGCCACACGGCGACGGTCCGCTTCGGCGTTGCCGCCGCGCCGGATTGCGTGCCGCGGGCGATGCGTTCTTCCGGCGAACCGGGGCGGGCGTGGAAAATTACACCGTCGGTGGATGCCGCGCCGTAGAGCTGGGTGCGTTCGCCGCGAAGGTCGAGCCAGGTGGCAAACACGCGGCCGTCGGGTGCGACGGCGAGGCCGTTCAAACCTTCACGCGCGCGGCGCGGCACATCGTTGACGCGCGCGGGGCCGGCCCACGTCTTGCCGGCGTCCTTCGAGGTGAAGGCGAAGCAGTCGCCCGCCATCGCCGTGATCGTCACCCGGTCGCCGTGGGCGCCAATCCGGGGACCACGCCGGCGGCCGAGCATGAGCGAAGGCAGCGCCGCCACCCGCACGGGCGGAGCGAAGGTCGCGCCTCGGTCGTCGGAGCGCGCGACGAAGATCTCCTGGCCGTGGCCGTAGGCGACCCAGATTTGCCCGCCGGCATTGGCGGCGAGCTGGGGCTGGGCGGCGCGGGGGAATTCCGCGGCGCGCCCGGCGGCGGTGGCGCCGAGCGCCACCCCGCCCAGAAGGAGACGGAATACCCATGGAGAGGTCATGCGCCGGGAGCGTGGACGCCGCCGATTCCGCGGGCGAGTACGGATGGGTCGCCGGCGGCGGGCAGGCTGCGGCGGCGCCAGATGTAGAAGATGGCCGGATACACCATCAGTTCCATCAGGGTCGAGGTGATGACGCCGCCGACCATGGGCGTGGCAATGCGTTTCATCACGTCGGCCCCGGCGCCGTGGCTCCAGAGGATGGGCATGAGGCCGGCGATGATGACGGCGGCGGTCATGGCCTTGGGGCGCACGCGTTTCACCGCGCCGTGGTAGATGGCGTCGCGGAGATCCGCGGGCGAGCGGAGCCGCCCGGTCTTCTTCCAGTCCTCGTAGGCGAGGTCGAGGTAGAGCAGCATGACGACGCCGGTCTCGGCATCGAGGCCGGCCAGGGCGATGATGCCGACCCAGACGGCGACGCTGAGGTTGTAGCCCGCGAAGTGAAGCGCCCAGAAGGCGCCGACGAGGGAGAACGGCACGGCGAGCAGCACGATGGCGGTCTTGATCCACGACGACGTGTTGAGGTAGATGATGAAAATGATGATGAGCAGTGTGAGGGGGATCACGATCAGGAGACGCTGCTCGGCGCGCTGCATGTATTCGAACTGGCCGCTCCAGAAAATGCTGTAGCCGGCGGGCACCTTGAGTTCGCCGCTTTTCAGGGCATCGTTGACGGTCTGCTGGGCGAGGCGGACATAGCGGCCAATGTCGACGCCCTGGACGTCGACGTAAACCCACGCGTTGGGCACGCCGCCTTCGCTCTTCACCCCCATCGGGGCGGAGACGACGCGGACCTGGGCGAGTTGGCTGAGGGGTACCTGCGCCATCAGCGCCGGGGCGGACCCACTGCCGGCCTTCATCGGCGCGGCGGCCGCGCTGCCACTCATGCCAGATGACTTGATCGGGATGACGATGGCGCGCAGGGCCTCGAGGTTTTCGCGGTAGTCGCGATCGTAGCGGAGGATGACGCCATAACGTTCCAGGCCCTCGACGGTGGTCGTGAGTGGCATGCCCCCGAGGGCGACCTGCAGGACCTCCTGCACGTCGCCGGTGGTGAGGCCGTAACGTGCGATGGCGTCGCGATTGAGGTCGAACTCGATGTAGTTGCCGCCCATCACGCGTTCGGCAAAGACGCTGCTCGTGCCCGGCACGCGGTGGATCAGGGCCTCAATCTGGCCGGCGATGCGTTCGAGTTCCTCGAGCTTGGGGCCGGCGACCTTGATGCCGACGGGCGTCTTGATGCCGGTGGCGAGCATGTCGATACGCGTCTTGATCGGCATGGTCCACGCGTTGGTGAGACCGGGAATCTGGACAGCGTCGTTGAGCGCGGTGGTGAGTTCGTCGATGGTGCGGCGGCGGTGGGCGATGACGTGGCCGGACGCGTCGCGGATGTCGACCACGGGCCAGTCGGCCTCAGGTTTGAGGGTGATCGTGGTCTCGATCATGTCCATCGGGGCGGGATCGGTGGCGGTTTCGGCGCGGCCGATCTTGCCGAACACGGTCTGCACCTCTGCGAAGGCGCGGATCATCTGGTCGGTTTGCTGGAGGACCTCGCGGGCCTTGGTGGGGGAGATGCCGGGAAACGTCGTGGGCATGTAGAGCAGGTCGCCCTCGTAGAGGGGCGGCATGAACTCGGAGCCGAGATTCTGGTAGGGGAAGGCGGGGTTGAGCTTCGCGGCGAAGTTCTTGACGCCCCCCTCGGGCAGGGGCTGCACGACCCAGGCGTTCCACGGGAAGAAGACCCAGCCGACAATCATGGCGGCGGAGATGACCACGGCCCAGCGAAACTTGATCATGAGATCGAGCAGCGGGTGGTAGAGCCAGATGAGGAAGCGGTTGATCGGGTTCCGGTCCTCGGCGGGGATTTTGCCGCGGATGAAGAAACCCATCAGCACCGGGGCGAGCGTGATCGAGAGCAGGGCGGCGGCGGCCATGGAGTAGGTCTTGGTGAAGGCGAGCGGCTTGAAGAGCCGTCCCTCCTGCGCCTGCAGGGTGAACACCGGCAGGAAGGAAACCGTGATCACCAGCAGGGAATAGAACAGCGTGGGGCCGACCTCGACGGCGGCATCGCGGATGATGTCCCAATGCGGCTTCTTGCCGGCGTCGTGCTCGAGGTGCTTGTGGGCGTTCTCGACCATGATGATGACGGCGTCGACCATCGCGCCGATGGCGATGGCGATCCCGCCCAGCGACATGATGTTCGAGCTCAGCCCCTGGCCAAACATGATCAGGAACGACCCCAGCACCGCGATGGGCAGGATGACGATGGCGACGAACGCGCTGCGCAGGTGCAGCAGGAACAGCGCGCACACCAGCGCGACGACGATGCTCTCTTCGAGGAGTTTTTCCTGCAGCGTCTTCACCGCATGGTCGATGAGCGTGGTGCGGTCGTAGGCGACGGTGTAGGTCACGCCCTCGGGCAGGCTCTTCATGGCCTGCTCCAGCCGCGCCTTCACGCGCGAGATCACTTCACGGGTATCGACGCCGTAGCGGACCACGACGATGCCGCCGACGGTTTCGCCGTCGCCGTTGAGTTCGGCGATGCCGCGGCGCATGTCCGGCCCGACCTGCACGGTGGCGACGTCGCCGAGCTGGAGGGGCGTGCCGCCGGGACCGCGACCGACGGCGATCTTGCGGATGTCCTCGACCCCCGTGAGGTAACCGCGCACGCGCAGCATGAATTCCTTTTCCGCGATCTCGAGCGAGCGGCCGCCGACCTCGCCGTTGCTCTTCTGCACCGCCATCGCGACATCGGAGATCGAGAGGTTGTAGGCGTGCAGGCGGTGGGGATCGACCGTGATCTGGTATTGCTTCACGAAGCCGCCGACCGAGGCGACCTCGGCCACGCCCTCGACGCTGGAGAGTTGGTAGCGCAGGAACCAGTCCTGCATGGAGCGCAACTCGGCGAGGTCGTGCTTCGGCGAGTTGAGCGCGTACATGAAGGCCCAGCCGACCCCGGTGGCGTCGGGCCCGAGCCGCGGGGTGACGCCGGCGGGCAGGCTGCTGGCGAGGCCGTTGAGATACTCAAGCACGCGGCTGCGTGCCCAGTACGGATCGGTGCCGTCCTCGAAGATAATGTAGACAAACGAGAATCCGTAGAACGAGTAGCCGCGCACCACCTTGGCGGCGGGCACCGAGAGCATCTTCGTCGTGATCGGGTAGGTCACCTGGTCCTGCACGATCTGCGGCGCCTGGCCCGGCCACTCCGTGTAGACGATGACCTGCGTGTCGCTGAGGTCGGGAATCGCGTCGAGCGGGATTTTGCGCAGCGCATAGATGCCGCCGAGGATCAACGCCGCGGTGGCGGCGAGAACCAGGAACTTGTTCTTGAGCGAAAACTCGATGATGCGTTTGAGCATGGGGCTTTTGCTCCGCAAAAACCCTGAGGTCATGCGGAGGAGAGGAAAGAGTGCGCTAGCCGGAGTGGGGTTGCGGTGAGGGGTGTCGTCGCGTCGAGCCGGCTGCGACGGGGTGGGTGGAAGGAGCGGTTTTAGGCCGCGAGCGAACCGTGAGACCCTGCGATCCGTCGCGGCGTAAAGCCGCTCCTACAGTCGGCGGGCGATGCGTCGGCGCCATCATTTCAATTGTTCCCCGCACTTGGGCATCCGGGCGCCGAAGAAGGGATTCTTGATCGTGGAATCGCGCTGGAGCCAGCGGCCCTTGCCGAGCACGGGCGCCATCGGACATTCGAAGGCGGTCAGGCCGGCGGTGTGCTGCAGGTGGTGGGCGCGCGCCGCGTCGGTCACGGCCGTGCTGAACGGCTCGAAGGCCTGCCGGGCGCCCTTCAGATCGGCGGGCTCGGGGAGCGCGTCCTTGAATTTTGCGAACGGACCCGGCGTCGCGGGCGGGTCGGCGGCGAGCAGCGCGGCGAGGGCGCCGCGCAGGGCGGGAAGCTGTTGCTGGTAGGCGGCAAGGTCATCCGCAGCGAGGGCCGCGGCGGCATCGGCGCTGGCGAACGCGAGCGCCTTCAGCGCATCGGCGGCGAGAGGTTGAGCGGTGACGGGAGCCGCGGTTGGTGGCGCAGCGGTGGGCTTGAGCATTTTCTGGATCGCCTCGCGCAACTGGCTCTCGGAATCGAGCATGAACTGACCGGAGGTGACGATGCGCTCGCCGGCGACAAGTCCCCCGAGCACTTCGTAGCGGCCGTCCTGGCTGCGGGCGCCGAGTTTGACTTCGCGCGGTTCGAAGCTGCCGCCGTCGCGGGCGACGAACACGGTGTCGCGCTCGCCGCTGCGGAGCACGGCCATCTCCGGGACGAGCACCGCCGAATCGGAGAGCTGGGCGCTGAACCGCACGTCGACAAACATGCCCGGGCGCAGCACCCCGTCGGCATTGGGCAGGGCGATGCGCGCCGTGGCGGTGCGAGTCTGCTCCTCGACCTGCGGGAGCAGGAGCGTGACCTCGCCGGCGAAATCGCGGTCGGGTCCGTAGGTCAGGCGCACGAGGGCGGGCTGGCCGGTGTGGATGAATGGCAGATCCTGCTCGTACACCTGCGCGAGCACCCACACCCGGGAGAGGTCGGCCAGGCGGAAGAATTTCTCGCCCGCCTTCATCATCTGGCCGCCGACGACCATCTTCTCGATGACCACGCCGCCGACCGGCGCGGGATAGACATAGGTGCGCTTCGCCTCACCGGTGCGGGCAACCTCGGTGAGGAAATCGGGGGAAAGATCGAAGAGCTGCAGGCGGCCGAGCGCGGCGCGCGTGAGCGGTCCCCCGGCGCTGCCCTCCGAGTTGCGGGCGACGAGATAATTGAGTTGGGCGTTGTAGAGATCGGGTGAGTAGATCTCGAACAGCGGGTCGCCTTGCTTCACGGTGGTCCACGTGGTGTCGACGAAGAGCTTCTCGATCCAGCCTTCGTATTTCGTGGTGATATCCCGCAGGCCCGATTCGTCGTAGGCGACGGTGCCGACGGTGCGGAACTCGCGCCGCACGGGGCCGCGGCCGACGACGGCGGTCTTGAGATTCATGCGCTGGATCGTGACGGCGTCGATCTGGACAGTCGTCGCGGCGGCGCCGCTGCCGGCGTCATCGTAGACGGGCACGAGGTCCATGCCCATCGAGTCCTTGCCGGGATTGGGACTGACTTCGCCGGGTTTCATCGACGATTGGTAGAACTTGATCGTGCGCTCACCGCCGGGGGACTGGGCGGGAGCGTTCGCCCGGATCGGCGTGAGCTTCATGCCGCAGATCGGGCAATTGCCGGGCTCCTGCTTGATGATCTGCGGGTGCATGCCGCAGGTGTAGAGCTGCTCGGCGGCGAACGCGGCGGAGAGAAGGAGAAAGAGAAAGAGGAAAGAGAAAGGATTTTTGACGCACATGGCTTAGGGAGTTTGAGCGACGAGCGTGGTGCCGGCGGGCGCGACCGCGGCGGTGAGCAAGGCGAGGTCGACGGCGGCGGTTTCGCGCTGGCGGAGGAGTTCGAGGCGCTCGTGGCGCAGGTCGATCGCCATCATGCGCGTTTCCGAAATCATGCCCGGGTTGCCCATGCCCGAGAGGGCGCCGGCCTCGGCAAAGGCGACGCCGCGCGCGAGGTTGGGCAGGGCGGTGTCGTCAAGGTAGGCGAGCATGCGGTCGGCCTCGCGCACCATGAAGAGCATCTGGGCGAGTTCCGCGGCGAGGTTGAGCTGCTCGGCGCCGACGCGCGCCGCGGCGGCTTCGCGACGCGCCTCGGCGGCGGCGATGCTCCCGGCAATTTTTTCGCGCCAGACGGGGAGCGTGACGCTGGCGGACGGCCGCACCATGAGCGGCGTGGCGAGGAGATCCACCATGGCGCCGACCGTGAAGTCGGGGGTGACGGCGGCCCGCGCGGCGGTCGCGCCCGCGACGGCCATGTCGACCATGGCGCGCATCTTCGCGAGCTCGGGGTTGGCGGTGCGGACGAGGCGCCAGAGTTCGTCAGCGTCCGGCAGCGGCGAGACCATGAGGAGGGCTCGCGGCCAGACGGGGTCGGGGTCGGTCGGCAGGAGGCCGAGGGCGGACTTGAATCGGGCCTGCGCCGCGACGAAGCGGTCGGCGAAGGCGATGTGATGGGCGTGGTGTTGGGCGGCGAGATTCTGGAGCCGGATTTGGGGGTCGAATCCGGCCATGCCGCGGGTGGTCTGGTAGTTGGCGTTGGCCAGAGCCAAGGCCTCCTCGACCGCCATGATGGTGGTGCCGTAGAGCTCGCCAACCGCGGTGGCATAGGCCAGCTCAACCCAGGCCTTGCGGACCTCCGCCGCCGTGCGCAACACCGCCGTGACGAAGGTGCGGTGCGTGACCTCGCTCATGGCGGCGGCCTCGCGACTCATCGCGTCGCGCTTGCCGGTGTTCATAATGTCGAACATCAGGCCCGGCATGAAGGTCATCAGCGTGTCGGCGATGTTGGCCTCGAGGGTGAGCTTGGGGTCCGGGAGGGCGCGGACTGGCGCGATCGCCTCCACCGCAGCGCGCCAGTCGTAGTAAGCGGCCAGCACGGCCGGGTGGTTGAGCACGGCGTATCGGACGAACTCGCCCGGAGGCGAGTGGGCGGTGAGGACGGGGAGCGCCGGTTGGGCCGTCCCCGGACGCAGCTCAGCGCCGACCTGATTCAACTGGGTGCGCGCCGCCCTTTCGGCCGGAGGGGCGCTGACGCAGCCGGCGAGCAGGCCGGCGGCGAGCAGGGCGGCCGGAAGCGGGAAGAGCGGCGCGCGCATGGCGGCTCAGTTCTGGCTGGCGGCCTGGCCTCAGGCCTTCTTCTTCTTGCCCTTGGCGGGTTTGCCCTTCGCCGCGTCATCGACCTTCTTCAGAAACTTGGCGGGCTCGGCCTTGAAGTCGTCGATGCAGCCGTCGCAGCAGAAGAAGACGACGCGATCGGGCTGGCCGGCGGCACGGTGGATGTAGGCCGTGGCCTCGCCCATGCTGCCGAGGGGTTCGCCGGAAACGAGGCAGGTCTTGAGCGGATAGGTGGCGCGGGCCTGGGCGATGAGGTCGGCATCGGTTTTGGTTCCGGCATTTGTCTGAGCCAGGAGCGCAGCCCCGAAGGGCAGGGCCAGGGCGAGGAGGGTGGCGGGGAGAATTTTTTTTAGGTTCATGAGGAGAGTTCACCGACAATAACCCCGAACCCCAAGAAACCCTCAGGAAATTTTCTGCGGGATTTTGGCGGGGTGGGGTTATAGTGGTTGAAAACACCTGCCATGAATCCCTCCCGCACTCCTGATTCCCTTTCGCGCACGCTGGCCGGCTGGCAAGTGGTGGCGCCGCGCGACCCGCAGTTTCGCACCCACGTCCGGGCGCGCCTCGAGGCGCAAGCGGTGGCGCCACCGTGGACGGTCTACGCCCGCCGGTATGCCGCCGCGGTGGCAGGGGCGCTGGCGTTGGCGGTCGTATTCGGCGCGTTGACCGGGCACGAGCGGGCCCGGGCGCGGGTGGTGGCCGACAGTGAACGGCTGGCCACCGCCTATGTGGAAGGGCTCGACGCCCGTGCGATGCAGCTGCCGTGAGCGGGCGGTCGGGAACCTGCACCCCGTCATGAAGAATTTTCTCATCACGCTCGGAGTGGTCCTGCTGGCGTGTGCGGCCGCCTTCGGGGTTTCCTACCTGGTGGGAGCCGATCCGGCGATGCGGGCGGCCGCCCGGGAAGGGGACGCGATGTTGTGGCTGCGGGCGGAATTCCGGCCGGACGCCGCGCAGTTTGCCGCGATCAAGCAACTGCACGACGACTACAGTATCGCCTGCAGCCGGCACTGCGCGGCGATCCTGGCGGCGCGGGAGCGGAAGGCGCCGGCCGGCGAGGTGGCGGCGCTGGAGAAGGTCTGTGTCGACGCGATGTCGGCGCATTTCCGGCGCGTGGCGGCCCTCATGCCGCCGGGGCAGGGGGCGCGCTACCTGGGTATCGTGCTGCCGCGGGTCGCCGGTTACTCCCATCAGGGCGCACCGAATGTGCGGGTGACACCTTGACCACGCGCGTCGAGGGTGATGACGAAGGGTCCGCCGCCGCGGAGATGGATCGCGGGCTGATGGCGCACGTCCAGGGCGGCGACGAGGGGGCGTTTGCCGCGCTGATGGAGCGCTGGGAGCGGCCGGTGAAGGCGGTGATCGCGCGGCTGGTTTTCAACACGAGCGAGGCGGAAGATCTGGCGCAGGAAACGATGGTGCGGGTGTGGCAGCAGCGGGAGAAATTCCGGGCTGGCGCGGAGTTTCGGCCCTGGATCTTTGCGATTGCGGTCAACCTCGCGCGCAACCGGCTGCGGTGGTGGCGGCGGCGGCCGGGTGTTTCGCTCGATGAATGGAGCGAAACGCAGAGATCAGAGGACAGAGGCCAGACGTCGGAGCAACCGCGGGGAGCGGCGGGGTTGGAGGCGGCGGAGCGGGCAGAGGCGGTGCGCGCGGCGATCGCGGCGCTGCCGCTGGAGTTGCGCGAGGCGATCGTGCTTTTTGAATACGAAGAAATGTCCCACGCGGAAATCGCGGCGGTGGTGGGGGCGACGCCGAAGGCCGTCGAGACGCGCATCCACCGGGCCCGGGAGAAACTGCGGGTGGTACTGCGGCGCTGGGTGTAGGTCGCCGCCCGCGCCCCTCCCGCCGCTCACGCCGCGCTCCAAGGCCAGCGGACAAAGTGGGCCGGGCCCCGGAAGAGGGCGAACTCCACGTCGCCTTGCAGCACGAACGGGAGGATTTCGATGCGCTTCGGCAAATGGGCCCGGGCGGTGTCCCAACTCTTCCCACTGTACCAAACGTCGTCGACGAGGAGCACGCGTTTCCACCCGCCGAGGCCGGGCACGGCGGAAATCACCTTGGGCTGGGCGAATTGCGGCTCGTTGACCGTGTTGCGGTAGGAGATCGAGATCGTCTTCAGCCCCACCCGCAGGTGTTGCGCGACGAGGGCGGCCGGCACCAGGCCCCCGCTGGCGATCCCGACGACTCCGTCGAACTTCCCGGGAAATTTCCAGTGGGCCAGGGCGGTCACGATGTCCAGAAAATCAGGGGTTTGATTGGAGGGTAATATCGTGGCCGCGGTCGGGGGCGTTTTCGGGTTCATGCGCGGGGAAGCTACCCGGCGGGCCCCGGGGCGCAATCCACTTTGCCGGTTCCGCCCGATCCAAGGTGCCTCTCGTGGCTGCCGGTGCGACATCGGGCTCGATGTTCCCCGTTGCGCCGGTCAAAGACGCGGCGCTACTCCCAGCGGCACCACGGCCGAACCTCTTTCGCTCACTGGTCCATCGCCACGCCGTTGTTCCAATAGTGATACATCTCTTCGGCGGAAGGAACCTCGCTGGGCCGGACCAGGCGAAAACCCACCCAGGGGGCGTTGGTGAGGTACCACACACTCTTGGGCAGTCCGGGATCGTCCTTCTTCCAGTCGGGACTGGAGCCGAGGCGCGCGGCGCTGCGCAATTGCTCCGGCGCATCGTTCCAGCCTCCGCCGCGGACGGCGTGCGGGTAGGGCTCGGTTGAGCGCACCCAGGACCCCGGCGAAGGGTTGCCCGGCAGGCGGGCGTAGGCGTCCGCCTGGTATTGATCGAGCGTCCACTCGCCGACGTTGCCGTGCATGTCGTAGAGGCCCCAGGGATTGGGTTTGCGACCACCGACCTTCTCGTATTTTTCCGCTCCGAACCAGGCATAGTCGGCGAGGGGCGTCGGATCGTCGCCGAACGAATAGGCCGTGGTCGTGCCCGCCCGCGCCGCGTATTCCCACTCGGCCTCGGTGGGCAGACGATAGAAGTGTCCGGTCTTGGCACTCAACCATTCGCAGTACTTGGCCGCGGCGTGGTGAGTCAGGGAGACCGCCGGATACCCTTCGATGCCCATGCCAAAGGTCGGGTCGCCGTAGGGTTTGGTGGGGTGCGACACCGCGTCGGGTTTCTCGCCTTCCGCCGGCCCGGTGAGGTCGGGCGCCAGCATGAAGAGTTCGTACTCGTCCCAGGTCACCTCGTACTGGCCCATCCAGAATGCCGCCAGAGAAACTTTTCGCTGCGGGCCCTCGTCCGGCCGGCGTCCTTTCTCGCCGGTGGGGCTGCCGAGCGTGAAGGTGCCGGCCGGAATCGGCACCAGCGTGAACTTCACGATCGTACCGGGAATGGTCTCAGCATAGGGCTGGGCCGCCGCCGCGGTTTTCGCCGTCACCCGCGTGATGCGTTCGTGCAGTTGCCGCACCAAGGCCAGTCGCGCGGGAATGATGGCGGGTTCGCCGGCGGCCAGACGTCCGGCCAGGCCCGGCAGGATCAGGAGGCCGGCAAGCATCACCCATTCCAGCTGGGGAAACCTGCCGCCGCGGGAGACCGGCGCCGGCCGCGCGGACCGCGGATCGATGTTGGTATTCATAAGTGAGAGCGCAGGCCGGGCGGATTCCCCCCGTGGACCTCGCGGCGCAGCGGCCCGCTTTCCCTCCGCCGCAGCACGATGGCGCGGGCCGAGGCGCCCAGGCATTCGTCCATCCGATCACTTGGGCCCTCGGCGAGGACGCGGCAGGCGGTCGCCAGGCGGTCGGAAAGCGCCGCATGCGATGCGATGACGGTGACGGCTACGTTTGAGGTCAGGCCCAGAGCGGTCGCCGGGTTTACGATGTGGGAGTAGCGGATGCCGTTGATTTCCGCGAATTGCTCCGTGTCGCCGGAGGTCGACACCCCGACATGGGTGGCGACGAGGGACCACGATTCCGGCGAGGGCTGGCCAAAGGGATCGACCTGGACCTTCCATCCCAGCGTACCGGGCGGAGCATCGCCCAGGGCCAGATCGCCACTCGCTGCGACCAACGTCTGGGTGAGGCCGAGCCGGGCCAGCACCGCGAGGGCTTCGTCGGCGGCGAAGCCCTTGGCGATGCCGCCGAAGTCGAGTTGCATCCCGGGCGCGCCCAGCGTGACGGCGCGATGCGCGGGATTGAGCCGGAGGCGCGCGTGGCCCGAGGCGCGGCGGGCCGCGGTCCGCTCGGCGGGGGAAGGCAGCGTTTGCGAACGTCGCGCTTCACGCCACAAGCGGACCATGGGCCCCAGGGTCACATCGAAAGCCCCGCCCGACGCGACCGCGAGTTCCTGGCTGCACTGCAAGAGATCGAACAGCACCGGGCTGACGACGACCGCGGTGCCGACGGGTTGCCGCGTCAAGCCCATGACCTCGCTCGCGGGATCGTAGTCCGACAGGATGCGATTGAGCTCGGCGACCCGGGCAAACGCGGCGGCGGCGGCGGCCTGGGCGCGGGGGGCGTCGGGCGCGAACAGCACGATGCGGAAGAGCGTGCCCATGTGCGGCGCGACGAATTCAAACCGCGGCCAGGCAGGGTCGGCCGGCGGCGCTGGAGGGAGATCCGCCCGGAGGGAGATCGCCGCGATCAGCGTCAGCCCGCGCAGAAAACGGAGCGGGAACCCGGAAGGGGAGGGGTGGCGCGGGCGGGCGGTGGTCATGGCAACTCAGGCGTGCGTCCGAAGGTAATCGGGATCCATCAGGGCTGGAGACGTTTGATCGGTTTGGGCTGGTTTACGGGCCGGCGACGGCAGGATGGCGCGGCGCACCGCCCAGTCAGAGTCGGTGGGAAAAATTGTGCCAGCACCGGTCTTCAACGGACCGGGGGTATAAGAAATCAACCGATCGACATTTGAAGGGAGACTAACCACCGGGCGGAGTGGTCGGGTCCTTGCGGGAGGAATTGCTGCGCTGCTAAAAGACCGTCGCCTCGGTTTTCACCACCCCGTTCTCCAACCCGATTCATGCCATGACCCCGTCGCTCGCCACCACCCGGACCACCCGTCGGCAGTTCCTTCAACAAAGCAGTTCGCTGGCCGTGGGCGCGCTGGCCCTCGGTGGCTTGGTGCCGGCCGTGCGCGCGGTCGAGGACACCACGATTCGCCTCGCGTTGATCGGGTGCGGCAACCGGGGCAGCGGCGCCGTCGTGGACGCACTCTCGGTGAAGGACGAAGGGCCGGTGCAACTCTACGCGATGGCTGATCTCAACCCGACCCGGCTGGCCTCCGCGCACGACGCGCTGAAGAAGAAACTGGGGGACAAGGTCAACGTGACGGAGGATCGCCGCTTCATCGGCTTCGATGCGTATCGCAAGGCGATCGACATCCTGCGACCCGGCGACATCGCCATGTGCACCACGCGCGCCTACATCCGGCCGGTGCACGTCGAGTATGCCGTCCGGAAGGGCATCCACGTCTTCATGGAGAAGCCGTTTGCCACCGATCCTGTCGGACTGCGCCGCGTGCTCCGGGCGGGCGAAGAGGCGGACAAGAAGGGCGTGAAGATCGCGGCTGGTTTTCAGTGTCGTCACTCCCCGGCACGTCAGGCGTTGATTGATCAGATTCGCGAGGGGAAGCTGGGCGAGATTCCGCTGATCCGCGCCAATCGCCTTGGGGGCGCCAACTGGCTCGGCAACCAGGGCGAAAAAGCCAACCGCCTGCTGGATCAATTGGTGTTCGGCAAAGCCCACCTTTATTGGATCGGCTCGGGTCAGATGGTGGACAACCTGATCCACCAGATCGACGAGTGCTGCTGGATCAAGGACGCCTGGCCGGTTTCCGCGATTGGCATGGGCGGGCGCGTGCCGGGCAGCCGGGACTGCGGGCAAAACATCGACGTGTATTCGATCGAATACACGTTTGCCGATGGCACCAAGGCCTTCTGCGGTTTTCGCCGGATGCAGAAGACGCGCACCGACTTTGCCACGTACATCCACGGCACGAAGTGCGCCGCGCAGTTCTCCGGCAACGTGCACGCCGCGACCGTCCATCGCTTCAAGGATCAGCGCATTGGGAAGGAACACATCGCCTGGACGCCGACGCCGGACGCCGTCAGCCCGTGGCAGTACGAGTGGAACGATTTCATCGCGAGCATCCGCCGGAACCGGCCGCACAACGAAGCCAGGCGTGCGGTCTACTCGGACCTCGCTTCGCTCATGGGGCGCGCCGCCTGCCACACCGGCCAGATGGTCACGTGGGACGAGATCATGAAGTCCGAATTCCAGTTCTGCGATCACCTCGACACGCTGAACGAGGAAAGCCCGCCGCCGGCCCTGGCCGGGCCCGACGGCCATTTCCCGGTGCCCATTCCGGGCCAGTGGAAAGAGGTGTGAGCCCGTAGGCCCGCTGTCCGGATTTGACGGGCAGCGGAGGCAGTGGCACCCCATGCGAATGGTCCGTATCACCGCACTCGCCCTTGTTTTCCTCACGCCGGGGTGGGCCGCGGGGCCGGTCGCGTCCAGCGCGACGGTGACGCGCGCGGCCCTGCTCGACCGGATCCACGGGGGGTGGGCCGGCATGTTGATCGGCGGCATTGAAGGTCTGCCGCATGAATTCAAGTACCGGGTGCAACTCCAGCCCCCGCGCCTGCTCAAACCGTTGCCGGCGAAGGTGCACGACCCGCGGGATCGGAAGCCATGAAGCGCCGGACCTTCCTCAACTGGATGAGCGGCGCGGCGGCGGGCGGCTTCGTCCCGGGCGGGCGGACCGCGGGGGCCGGCGCCGCGGCGGGCGTGCCCTCCTACCTGCGCAACTTCGCCGATCTCCATGCCGGCAATCCGCGCGCCGCGGCGCTGGCGTGGTTCCAGCAGGCCGGGTTCGGGCTCTTCATTCACTATGGGCTCTACTCCCTGCTCGGCAAAGGGGAGTGGGTCCAATACGAGGAGCGCATCCCCGTCGCGGACTACGCGAAGCTGAAGGATCGCTTCACGGCGGCGAAGTTCGACGCGCGCGCCATCACCGCCGTGGCCCGGGCCGCGGGCATGCAGTACGTCACGCTCGTCTGCAAACACTGCGACAGCTTCTGCCTCTGGGACACCCGGACCACGGACTTTAACAGCGTCAACTCCCCGGCCAGGCGCGACCTGGTGGCCGAGATGGCGGAGGCCTGCCGCGCGCGCGGATTGGGCTTCTTCGTTTTCTACGAACACGGCTTCGATTGGCGGCATCCCCACGGCCCCGCGCCGTGGGACTGGAAGAACAAGGCCGTGCGTCCGGCCTACGATCCACCCGATCCGTTCTACGCGTCGCGCGGGGAGTACGATTTCAACCGCTATGTGCAATATGCCTTCGACGGGGTGAGCGAGCTCTGTTCCAACTACGGACCGCTGGCCGGCGTGTGGCTCGACGGCATCGGCATTCCGTTGAGCGGCGACCGCGCACTTTTCCGGGTGCCGGAGCTTTACGCGCGGATCCGGCAACTGCAGCCGCAGGGCCTGATCTGTTACAAATCCGGCCTGTATCCTGAACTCGAAGACTTCGTGGCGCCCGAGCAGCCGCAAATCGCCGCCGCCCAGAAGAACCGGGGCGGCAAGCCGATGGAGATCTGCCGCACCCTGCAGCAACGCGGACCGAAGGCGGCCAAGGGTCACCTGTGGGGCTGGCTCGAGGGGGCCGACCACGTGACCGCCGACGAAGTCCTGGGCATGTTGGATGAAGCCGCGGCCCAACAGGCCAATTTGCTGTTGAATGTCGGTCCGCTGCCCGACGGCTCGCTGCATCCCGCGGATGTGGCCACGCTCGAGGAAGTGGGCCGGCGCCGGCGACAAAATTGACCCGCTTCGCCATGAACCGCCTGCACCGCGCCGTTTCCTTTTCCCTTCTCCTCGGCGCCGTCCTGGCCGGGCCCGGCACCGCGGCGGAAGCACCGCGCCCGGTCTTCGTCGTGCCGAATTTCCATCCGGCCAGCTGCGGCTGGCTCACCGACTGGTCCACCGAGCGGAACTATTGCGCCAATTCCTACTTCGATCACCTCGACCGCGTGCGCGATGATCCGACCTACAACTTCGCCCTTTCCGAGTGCAACAACCTGATCGCGATGCGCAACTTCCGCCCGGAACGCTGGGAGGAATTGAAGCAGCGCATTCGCGAGGGCCGGGTCGAGCTCTGCAACGCGTTCTTCCTCGAGCCGACCGTCAACCTCTCCGGGGGCGAGGCGCTGGTGAAGATGGGCGTCGAGGGCCTGCGCTGGCAGCAGCAGGTGCTGGGCGTGCGGCCGCGTTTCAGCTGGATGATCGACGTGACGGGCCTGCACGAGCAGATGGCGCAGATCGTGACGGGCCTCGGCCTCGAGGCGCTCGTCTATTGCCGGGGCAACCCCTCCGGCCGCACCCTGCATTGGTTCGAGTCGCCCGACGGCACCCGGGCGCTCGCGATCAGTCCGGGCCATTACCTCGAGTGGCGCCCGATGTTTGGCGCCAAGGCACCGCTGGCCGAACCGGAACTGCGCAAACTCGCGGCGGACATCGAGGCGCGGATTGTTCCCCTGCCGCCGGAGCAGGATCGGCAGCGGCCCAACGCCGCCGACCTGCGCAGCCCGCCGCGGCGAACTCCGCCCGGCACCCCCGTGCTGATCCTGGGGGGCAGTGGCGACTACAACCTCGCGCCGCTTTGCCGCGACTACCCGGGGCAATTCCTCCGGGACTTCCAGGCCGTGGCGCCGGAGTACGACGTGAGCTTCACCACCCCGGGGAAGTTTCTCGACGCGATTTCACCCTTCCTCCGCTCCGGCGAGCCGCCGCTGCCCGTCGTGCGCACCGGCACCGGTTTCACCTATCTCTCGTTCTGGATCCAGAATCCCCAGGTGAAATCCTCCTATCGCCGCAGCGAGCAGCAATTGCAGGCCGCCGAGATGCTCGCGACGGCGGCGAGCCTGACCGCGCGCTTCGACTACCCGGTGCAGCCGCTCTATCACGGCTGGCTGCAGATGCTGCTTAACATGGACCGCAACACCCTTTGGGGCGCCGCGGGCGGCATGGTCTTCGAACACGAGCAAAGCTGGGATGTGCGCGACCGCTTCGAGTCGGTCGATCGCATCAGCGGCGACACCCTCGGGCGGGCGGCCCAGGCCCTCGGCGCCGTATCGGACAGGGCGGTGGCCGGCGCGGATCGAGTGACGGTTTTCAACCCGCTCAACTGGCCGCGTCACGACGCCGCGCGTCTGGCCACGGCCGTTGGCGAAACCTGCCAGGCCCTGCCCGGCACGGATGACGTCCTCTGCCGTCTCGATCTCCCTGCCACCGGCCTGGCCGGGTTCAGCGCCGCGCCGGTCGCCCCGCCCAGGATCATCGCGCTCCCAAACGTCATCGAAACCCGCTTTCTTCGCGTGCGCCTCGACCCCGCGACGGGCGCGCTCACCAGCCTGCAACTAAAGGCGACGGGTCGCGAACTTCTGGCCGGGCCGGCCAATGTGATTGTGGCCGAGCGGCCCAAGAAGCGGCAGGGCAGTCCCGGCGATCAGATGGTGAACCGGGCCGAACGCGAGCGCGTGGCCGACTCGAATCAGACGCCGTCGACGCTCACCGTGACCACGGGTCCGCTCGCCACGGTGGTGGCGGCGGATTCGAGGTGGATCGGCGGCGGGCGGCTGCGCCGGCTGACGATCATCCATCACGACCAGGCGCGGATCGATTTCGAGACGGAGTTGAACGATATTCCCGATCGCACGGTGGTGATCGCCGAATTTCCGCTGGCGGGTCCGGTGCGCGAGGTCCGCCGCGGCATCCCGTACGGATTCTCGGTGGCCGCGTGGCCCGAGCCGACGCCGGCACAGCCGGGCTATGCCAAGGGCATCACGCCCGCGGTGCGGTGGTCGCATTATCAGATGAGCGATGCCGGCGTGGCGTTGCTCGACCAGGGTCTGAGTGGTCGCGAGATCACCGGCGACACCCCGGTGATCTTCCTCCTCAACGCCGCCGAGAAGTATCACGGCTATCCCAACGCGTGGCTCAGCGGGGTGGGGCGCCGGGTGCTGCGTTATGCGCTCGTGGCCCACGCGGGCGAGTTTGCGACGGCGCGCATTCCCCAGGCGGCCTGGGAATTCAACCAGCCGCCGCTCGTGGTGGGCGGGGGCGCCCCGGCGAAACCGCGGTCCTTCGTGCAGACCAGCGACAATGTGATCGTCGAGGCGCTGCGCCGCGAAGGCGGAGACATTGAGCTGCGACTGGCTGAATGTCTCGGACAGGCGGGCACGGCCACGGTGACGCTCAACCTGCCGCACCGCGACGCGGCGCTGACGGATTTGATGGGCGCGCATCGTCAGAAGCTCGCGGGCGGCCCGCGCTACACGTTTCCGGTGCGAGCGCAGCAGATTGTGACGCTGCGCTTCCGCCCGGCGGGCGCGGTGGCCGAAATCACCCCGTTGCTGGAATGGGATGAGCTCGTGCCGGTCGGAAAGCGCGCGGCCCTCCGGCGCTATCTGCCCGAAGTCAAGGGCCACCCGCCCTCGGGCGGGCCTTGAGGATTCGTCGGTGGGCCGGCGTGGCCCTCGCCGCCGCCGCTCGGGCACCCAGCGGTGTTCGCGCCGCGCTGGCCGGCTTTCCCCATTGCAGTCCGTCGGGGGGATCTTCCAGAGTTCCGCCCCTCCCGCATGAGTACCCACGACTTGACCAGCCCCTACAATGCCACCGTGGTCGGCCGCGAGGCCATCAACCCGCAGTTGTTGATCCTGCGCGTGCGCCCCGATAACGGCCAATATTCGTTCACGCCCGGGCAGTTTGCCGTGCTCGGCCTGCAAGGGCGGGAGCCGCGGGTGGTGGAGGCGGCGACGGAGGAGACGACCCCCGAAGCGGGCAAGATGATCCGGCGCGCCTACAGCATCGCCTCTTCCAGCGTGGAGCGCTCGTACATCGAGTTCTATCTGACGCTGGTCACGAGCGGCGAGCTGACGCCGCGGCTCTTTGCCCTGGCGCACGGCAGCCGGGTCTTTCTGGGACCGAAGGCGAGTGGACTCTTCACGCTCGACCGGGTGGCGCCGGGCAAGGCGGTGGTGCTCGTGGCGACCGGCACCGGGCTGGCGCCGTACGTCTCGATGCTGCGCACGATGCTGATCGCCGACACCGTGAGAAAATTTGTCGTCTTGCACGGCGCGCGCTGCAGCTGGGATCTGGGTTACCGGGCGGAGTTGGAGAGCCTGGCCCGGATTCGGCTGAACTTCACTTACCTTCCATCCATCACGCGGCCCGTCGAGGATCCGCATTTCGGCGGGTTCACGGGGCGGATCCAGCAATTGCTCGAGCAAGGTCTGGTGGAACAGCGGGCGGGCGTGCGCCTGGATCCCGCCGCGACGGATGTTTTCCTTTGCGGCAATCCGGACATGATCGCCCACGTCAAGACCCTGCTGGAAAGCCGGGGCTTCACGAAGGACCAGGGCAAAGTCTCCGGCACGATGCACGTGGAGGAGTACTGGTAGAGTTTGCCCTGCCGGCGGACTCCGGGGGAGCGGCCGATTCCGGGGAAGCCGATCGGCGCTGGCGACGGGCGCGGCTGGATCCGCAGGGGGCGGTGTGGTCTCGACGCCAGGGGTGCTGGTGAGTTAGGAACGTCGTTCATGCACCGTCTCATGCTCTCGCTGCTGTTGCTCGCCGGTGCGTCCACCCTGCGGGCAGGCGTGGCCGATTCCGCGCTTGAAGTCTCGTCGCCCGACGGCGGCTTGCACTTCGTATTCACCCTCGCGGACGGCGGGGTACCGGCCTACGCGATCCACGGCCGGTCGGGACCGCTGGTGCTGGCGTCGAAGCTCGGGTTGGTGGCCCATCGCCAGGGCGGTGGGGCGGATTGGACCGGTGGTCTGAAGGTGATGGGCACGCGACGCGGCGGGGCCCAGATCACATGGAAGCCGGTCTGGGGCGAGCGCGCCGAGATCCCCGACAACTACAACGAACTGAAAATCGATCTTCGGCACGCGAGCGCCGACCGCGGTCCCCTGCAATTGCAGGTGCGGGCTTACGACGAGGGCGTCGCGTTCCGCTACTTCTTTCCCGAAAGCAGCAAGACCCAAGTGATCGAGATCTCCGGCGAGCGCACGGAGTTCAACCTGCCGGCCGGGGCACAGGGGTTTTGGACGCCGGGCGCGCAGCGTTCGTATGAAAAGCTTCCCGTGCGGGATTGGAAAAGCGACAGCGAGATCCCGCTCACCGTGGAATTACCCGGCCGCGCCTGGCTCTGTCTCGCGGAGGCGGCGCAGACGAATTATCCGCGGATGCGATTGAAGGCGGCCGGCGAGGATCGATTGATCACCCAATTGCACGGCGAGGTCACCGAAACCTCGCCCTTCGGTTCGCCGTGGCGGGTGGTGCTGGTCGCGGATCGCCCGGGACAATTGCTCGAGCACAATTACCTCGTGCTGAACCTCAATCCGCCGAACCAGATCGCGGACCCGAAATGGATCCATCCCGGCAAGGTCATGCGCGAGGTGACGCTGTCAACGGCCGGAGCGAAGCGGCTCGTCGATTTCGCGGTGGAGCAGAACATCGACTATATCCACTTCGACGCCGGCTGGTATGGCTACGAGTACGAGATCGCGTCCGATGCCACGCAGGTGAAGGTCGACCCGCGGCGCAATCCCAAGGGTGACTTGGATCTGCCGGCGGCGATCCGTTACGCGAAGGTGAAGGGTCGGCGCGTGATCCTCTACGTCAATCACCGGGCGCTGGAGCGGCAGCTCGACGTGATCTTTCCGCTCTATCGCAGCTGGGGCGTCGACGGGGTGAAGTTCGGCTTCGTGCACACCGGTTCCCACCGCTGGGTCACGTGGGTGCACGAGGCGGTGAAGCAAGCGGCGGAGCACCACCTGGTCGTCGACATCCACGACAATTACCGCCCCACGGGCTTCAGCCGCACCTACCCCAACCTGCTGCAGCAGGAGGGCATTGCCGGCGACGAGACGATGCCGGCCGCCACGCAGAGCACGATCTATCCCTTCACGCGGTTCGTCGCGGGCGCGGCGGACCACACCTACTGCTTCCTGGATCAGCGGCTCAAGAAGACCAAGGCGCATCAACTCGCGCTGGCGGCGATCAACTTCGGGCCGCTGCAGTACCTCTGCTGGTACGACCGCCCCGAGATGTATGCGGAGCGCGGCGAGATCGAGTTCTGGAAAGACCTGCCGACCGTGTGGGACGACACGCGCGTGGTGGACGGTACGCCCGGCGAGTTCGTCGCGGTCGCGCGCCGCAAGGGGACCGATTGGTGGGTGGGAGCGGTTACGAATGTCGAGGCGCGCAAGCTGGAGATGGCGTTGGATTTTCTCCCGCCCGACACGAAATTCGCGGCGGACATTTTCGAGGACGCCGGCGGGAAGACGATCGCGAAGCGCACGGTGCCGGTCACCCGCGAGACACGGTTGACCTTCGAGCTGCGCGCGAGTGGCGGCGTGGCGATTCACCTGCGGGGGCTGAAGTGAAGGCGGGGGAGAGTGGCTCACGCGAAGGCGCGAGGCTTGCGAAGTCGATCCTCGCGGCGGCTATGGCCGCCACGCCGATTTTCTTTAGCCGTCATCGCCTTTTTGCGCGTTTTCGCGGCTATCTGGTTTGGCGTTTGGGGATCGGTAACAATTTTCCCAATCCGGTTTAGCCGCAAAGAGCGCAAAGGCATCCGTCCTGCCGGCGCCGCTCTCCCAAGCGCTTAAAAGCACCGCGGGCATGATCGACGCCGACTTTTGCCTGGAAATCCCGGATTTTGGATGGTTCCTCCCCTCTGACTGTCCTCGGCTCGACTCCTGTGCCCAGGCTTGGATCCCAAGGCTCCGGAAATGCACAGGAGGAAACCCGAGGTCAGGCCGAGGAAGGTCGTGTAATGGCTGGAGGCGCACGTGAAGCAGCGAAATGCGCGAAGGTGAAGGCGCGCTTTTTTCTTCGCGTCCTGCGCGGCTTCGCGTGAGACCCTGGCTTGGACTTTCTTCGAATAATGCAACCTATCTTCGTTCGCTTTGTCAGCGGTGTGTTCGCGGTTGTCGCGTCTGCGGGCGGCGCGGTGGCCCAGGCCTCCAGCTACGAGCAGCGAACTGCCAGCGTCACGTGCACGCCGGGCTTGGTGGCGTTTTGGGATTTCGTGCAGCGCGAGCCGGCGGGCGCCCGGCGCTTCGTGGCCCAGGTGCCGCGCGGGGCGACCAACACGTTCGCCCTCGAGGCCGGCAATTACGTGAAGGACTATTGGGGCGAGGGCCGCGAGGCCACGTACGCGGACTTTCCCCTGCTGGGGCGCGGACCGTTTGGCCAGGCGATCCGGATTCGCAAGGAGACAGACGCGACGTTTCGCCCCTTGCTCTCGGTGCCGCGCTCCCGGTTGCACGACTCCGCCCTCGACCTCAAGGGCGCGGGTCAGTCCGTGACGGTCGTCGTGTGGGCGATTCGCGAGAGCGGTGGCCACGCGCTCGCCGGCATCTGGCACGAGGGAACAGATTTGAAGCAGGACTCGACGGCCGGCATCCGCAAAGTCGAACGCGGCCAGCGCCAATTCGCGTTGTTCGCCGGACTGAACAAGGAGGGTTCGGCGTGCGGCCACGTTTCGGAAAACGGCGGGAGTTCATTCCTGAATCGTTACGCCCTGCACAAGTGCAACTCCGCGGCGGTCTCGCCCGCGGTGCCGGCGGACGCGCCGGCCGCCGTGCTCGATGCCTCGTGGCAGTGTTTCGCCATGACCTTTGATCACGAGCGTCATGAGCTGACGGGCTGGCTCAACGGCGAGTCGGGGGATCGCTGGTTGGAGAATCCGAAGCAGGACAAACTGATTTCCTCGGCCTATAACGCCTGGCGGCAGGGCGAACTCCACCGCCAGCCCGGACTCCAGCCGGGCGAGGACGCGTCGTACCCCCCGGACCAGTTCTACAACCCGCCGGAAGGCACGCCGGTTTCCGTCACCGTGCTGAGCGAAAGCGGGGACGAACGCGTGGAGTTGCGCGAGTTCAATTACACCCGCGTGCAGGTTGTCCTCCGCCGGAACGCGGAGGGGCGGTTTGCCGAAGTGTCGCGCGATCTCGCGGCGCTGCGCCTGAATCCCTGGTGGTATCCGCATGGGATTTACGCGCCCGACGCCGCCAGTGGCGGACCTTTCACCATCGGTCGGGTCATCCACAGTTCGCGGAGCGTCGGCTTCACCGGTTGGATTGGGGGCGTGGCGGTGTTTGCTCGCGCGCTGTCGGCGGAAGAAATCCAGCGCCTCGCCGCCCTCGCGCGGGAGCGACCCCTTGCGGCGCGGTGAAAGCGGGGTAGGGGTAGCGGCCCAGTACAGTCCGCCAATCGGGATTGGTCGAAAGAACCAAAAGGGGTGTCCGGCGGCGGCGCTGCCGTACGCAGATCGGTGAAGTTTCCCCTTTGTTGCCGCCCGGAACCGTGGCTAGGCTCCAACCGTGCGCCACCATTCGATCGTTCGCCCTGATTCCGATGACGCGAAGCCTGCTGCCTCAGTTTTGGATGGAGGAGCGGCTTTATGCCGCGAGGGATGCACGAGGGAATCGGTGAGGTCGCGGGGTAAACCCGCTCCTACAGTCTGCCTTTTGACCATGAAGATCCTTCCCGTCTTTTCCACCTTGGCCGCGCTCGGCCTCGCTTGCACCGCTGCTTCTTCGGCGCCAGTCGCCACCAGCGGCGCCTTGGCTCCTGCCCCAATGGTGGCGGTCTCGGGTCACCCTTGGGGCGTGTATTTCTGGGGCAACGAGGGCCGGGGACGCTTCGAAATCCCGGCGGACATCCCGGTGCGCGGGACGCCGCTGACCTTCCAATGGCGCGACCTCGAACCCTCGCCCGGGAAATTCGCGTTCGAGACGGAGATCCGCGAGCCACTCGAAGCCGCGGCGGCGCGCGGCTATTATGTGCACCTGATGATGTGGGTGGCGCCGAAGACCCCCGAGTGGCTCTACGGCATCGGGGTGCCGCGGGTGGCGGTACCCGAGCGCATCACGCCGTTTCGCACGAAACAGACCCCGACCTTTCCCTATTATTTCAGCCCGATCTACCAGGAGCGTTTCCACCGGGCGATTCGGGCGATGGGCGCGTACATCGCCGGGTTGCCGCCGCACCTGAAAGAGCGGATCATCTTTGTGCAGGCCGCCGAGGGCTCGACGGGTGACGGCCAGCCCTACAAGGGCCGGCCCATCGAGCGCAAGTACGAGATCACGGAAGAGCAATGGGGCGACTTCCGGATCGAGACCTGGCAGGCCTATCAGGCGGCCTTCCAGCCGGCCGACGGTTCCCTCCAGGTGCCGCTGCTCGTCAACGGCGACGCCAACGGTCCGAAGGAGAACGCGTGGCTGCTCGAGCACAGCCGGGCGTTTGGCGTGAAGCAGGGCATGTTCAGCCATGGCTATCTGGTGAGCGAGTCGCAGGCGCGTCTCGCGCGCTGGGAAAAATTCCGGGCGGAGGCGCAGGCGCGCGGGATCAAGATCTTTTCCCGCGGCGAGCAGGACGGCGAGTGGAACATTTGCGGCTGGAGCAAGCAGAACCCGCCGCGGGCGTTCTATTGGGCCGGCCTCTTCGCGCTGCACTGCAAGCTGGATGTCTGGAACATCCCGGTCGACGCCCTCGCCACCCAACCGATCGGGGAGGCGGTGCGGGTCTTCAACCGTTACGCCGGCTGGAACGAACCCGCCGGCAGCCCGGGAGCCTTTTGCGCGCTGCGGCGGGGTCTCGACGCGGCGGATACCGGGACGTTTCCCGAGGCCCGGTTCGGCCCGGCAACCAAGAATAACCGCGATCGCTACCTCGCCATCGCCGCCGCCTACGCGCCCCTCGGGGCGCGGCAGGGCGATCCGGACAAGGCGATGGGCGGCGGCATGAAGAACCGCCAGGCCGATGATCAGAACGATGTCGGCTGGGGCATCCTGCCGGGGAATTTCGAGCGGCACCTGACGCAAGTGCGCCCCGAGGAGACGAGCGTCGGCCTGTGGAATATTGGTCCGGCGAAGCATGCTTACGGGCTCTTCGCCCGCCGCTTCGATGCGGCCTCCGGGAAGAGGACGATGAGCTTTCGCCTGGCCGCCGGGTTCTTTGCCGCGCCCGCGCAACCGCAGCCGGTGCGCCTGCGGGTGGTTTATCTCGATGCCGGTCAAGGAAAGTGGGAACTGGTGTATGCCGCGGCCAACGGGGAACGGGTGGCGCGGACGGTCGAGTTGACTGGGAGCGGCACCTGGCGCGACGTCACGCTGACCTTGGTGGACGCCATGTGGGATCATCGCCTCGCCGGTGGTGCCGACCTCGCGTTGCGCCACGCCGGCGGCGCCGACACCGTGTTTCACCTCATTGAATTGGAGCGCTGATGATGGCCGCCGCCGCAACCAGCAGACCTTGGATGAACCACCGAGACACAGAGACGCGGAGCAGGCCTCCGTTGAGTCTGGTCCTTTGCACCTCGGTGGTTTGATGATCTTCCGATGAATCCTACCCAGTTTCTCATTCGTGCCGGCCTGCTCGCCGTGCTTTTAGCCAACGGCGCCGTCGCGGCGCCGTCGCTTAACGTCCTCTTCATCGGCAACAGTTACACCGGGCGGCACAATCTTTCGGAGGTCATCAAGACCCTGGCGGAAGAGGGGCAGCCGGGTCTGACGTTCGAGGTAAGTACGGTGATTTATGGCGGGCGGACGCTCAAGGACCATTGGCGCCTGGGCACGCAAAACATCGTCCGCCAGTATGCACTGACCGCGGCGGAAGAACAGGCGACGATCCAGTCGCTGCGCGACGCGATCGCGAAAGATGCGAAGGACACTTATGCCGCGTCCGCCCTGAAACGGCACCAGGAATTTGCCGCGTCCCTGAACCAGGAGCGGCGCAAATGGGACATCGTCGTGCTCCAGTCGTACCGCGACGACCTCGCGGCGGGTTCGCCGTATAACGAATACGCGCCGAAGTTCGCGGAGTTGATCCGCGCGCAGGGTGCCCGCGTGGTGCTCTACGAGACCACGCCCACCACGCAAAACGAGAAGCCTTTGACGAGCGCGCCCGACTTGGCGCCGGTGCTGGCGAAGGAGCGGGCGATCGCCGCGCTGGCGAAACGCATTGGCGCCACGGTCGTGCCGATGGCGATGGTGGCCTGGCATTGCCAGACCGTGCGCCCCGACCTGCCGCTGCGTTTCGTCAACGACGGCCACCTCAATCAAACCATGGCCTACCTGACCGCCTGCACTTTCTACGGGGTGCTGTTTGACCGCAGTCCCGTGGGTCTGGCCCTCGACCACGTGACCGACATCCGGTACCTCGACAATCAGCATCGCGATCAGGACCGCGACGGCGCCCCACTCAAGCGCACTTTCTCGGCGCGCGACCGCGCCGACCTGCAACGCATCGCATGGGAGGGCCTGCAGAAGTTTCGAGTCCTCGGCGCAGCGCAGCCATGAGGCTGCCCCCGGATCAGATCCTGCTCCAGAAAACACACCCCCATCCCAGCCGGAGCAAGCTCCGGAGTATCGGACCCCTTGCGAATGAATACTCATGCTTCCCTGCCTTGGTCCCGTTTGGTCGCGTTGGCCGGATTGATGACGGCCGCGCTGTTAGCTTCCGCCCGGGCGGAAGTCGGGGCGGAGGGCGCGTACGTGGTCGCCCATCAGCGGAGTCCGCACACGCCTTTGCGCCCCTTGCCCCTTGATGCCGTACAATGGACGCACGGCTTCTGGGCGGAGCGCTACCAGCAATTGTGCGACGTGACGCTCGACGAGTCCTGGCGGCTCCTGGCCGATCCGGAGGCCGGGCACGTGCTCGATAATTTCCGCTTCGCCGCCCGGCCCGGCACGGGAAAATACGAAGGCACAACGTGGCAGGACGAGTGGTTGTACAAGTGGCTGGAGGCGGCGGTCTGTGTCTGGCGCATCAACCACGATCCGACGATTGCGCGCCGCATGGACGAGGCGATCACGCTCATCGCCGCCGCGCAGCAGCCTGACGGGTACCTCTCGACCCTCTCGATCGTGACCAAGAAGGCCCGCTTTCAGACTCCGCAGGACCACGAAATCTACAACATGGGGCACCTGCTCACCGCCGCCGTGATCCACCATCGCATGACGGGGCAGGACAAGCTGCTGAACGTCGCGAAACGCGTGGCGGACTTCCTCTGCGCCAACGTGGGTGTCACCGTGAAACCGTACATGGCGCACAATCCCTCCGCCGTCATGGGTTTGGTCGAGTTGTACCGGCTGACCGGGGAGAAGAAATACCTCGCGGGCGCGCAGCTGATCGTCGATCGCCGCGGCACCGAGGGGAAGCGGCAGAACCTCTGGGCGATCCAGCCCGGCCTCAACGGTAACGACGTGATCCAGGATCGCGTACCGGTGCGCAAGTCCACCGAGGTCGTCGGCCACAACGTGTTCTTCACCTACCTTTACACGGGGACGGGCGACTTGTATGCGGAGACGGGTGACAATCAACTCGGGGCCGCCCTCGGGCGGCTCTGGACCGATCTCACGCAGCGCAAAATGTTCATTCACGGCGGCGTGAGCGCCCTGCCGCGGGGGCTGTCGAACAATGCGCCGGTCAACGAGGCGGCGGGCGCTCCCTACCAATTGCCCAACGGCACCTGCTACAACGAGACCTGCGGTCAGATCGGCGTCTTCATGTGGGGCTATCGCATGTTGACCAACCATCCGGACGGGCAGTTCGCCGACATCATGGAGCGGGAGATGTACAATGGCTTCCTGCCCTGCCTCGGACTCGACGGCCGGAGTTGGTTTTATCGCAACATCATCCGGCGTTACGACGAGAACTACGAGTCGACGGGCTGGAACGACATGGTGACGCGCCGCCAGCCGGGTCGTAAGGAAATCTGCTGCCCCTCGAACCTGCTGCGCACGCTCGCGGAGCTCAGTGCCTATTGCTACAGCCTCGATGACGCCGGCCTTTGGGTGCATCAGTACGGCGGCAACCGGGTGGCCTGCACGCTCGCCTCGGGTGAGCCGTTCGCCTTTGAACAGGTCACTGATTATCCGTGGAGCGGAGAGGTGAAATTCGTGATCCGGACCGCGCCGGCGCGGCCCGTGGCCCTGCGCCTGCGCGTGCCCGCGTGGGCGGGGCGGGGTACCCTTGCCGTCGGCGATCAGCCGCCGGAGGAGGTCAAGGCGGAGCGGGGCTATGCGACGGTCAAACGGGCGTGGAAGACGGGCGACACACTTACGCTGCGCCTGCCGCTGGAGTCGCGCTTGATCGCCGCCGATCCGCGCGTCGAGGAGACGCGCAACCAGGTCGCGGTGATGCGCGGGCCAGTGGTGTATTGCGTGGAGTCGCCGGACCTGACGGCCGGCATCGATGTGCCCTCGGTGTATGTGCCGTCCGACGCCGTCTATCAACCGGTGGTGGGCGTGCCGGGGGTCGGGGAGAAGCTGGCCCGCACGAGCGTGATCCTCCGCGGTCCCGGGCTGCGACGGCCCGAGTCGCGCACCGCGCCGCTCTACCGGCCTTTGAGCCGGGAGCCCTCGCGGCCAATCGACCTGACGCTCATTCCGTATTACGCTTGGGCCAACCGCGGGCCGTCGACCATGAGCGTGTGGCTGCCGGTGGTGCTGAAGCACTGAGATCGTTGCCGATTATGCCAGCGTCCGCTCGCATTTTCACCTTGCCGCCTCGGTTCATGGGTAGGGCGGCGAGTCCCTTCGCCGCCGCAATTGTCTTACGATTCTCGTTGCGTCCGATCCGGCGCGGAGCGGAGTCCGCGCCCTACCAAAGGTTCAAATTGCAATTGCGATCGGTATTAGGTCGCCGGAGTACGGCAACGTGGGTTCATCGTGGCCGGCCGGATGGATCCGGGCTCGATTGGCGTGTAGGAGTGGCTTTACGCCGCGACCCAAACGCGTCCGACATTCGGTCGCGGGATAAACCCGCTCCTACAGTTTGTCGGCGTGGTGCTACTGCTTCGCGGCCTTGGGCCGCACCACCGTACCGTCGGCCCGACGATAGCGCCCATCGAGGGGGGCCTTGGTTTTCTCCAGCCAGGCGCGCAGGCGCGCTTTCGCGGCGGCGAATTCCGGCTTGGCGGCCAGATTGGTGAATTCCTCGGGGTCGGTCGTGTGATCGTAGAGTTCCTCGAAGCCGTCGAAGTAGCGGATGTAGCGCCAGCGCCCGTCGCGCACGGCGTGGCCGCTCTGCAATCCGAGAGTCTGGGTGGTGAGGGCCGGGATGGTGCGCGGGGCGGCGGGATCCCGGAGCTGCGGCACGAGACTGGTGCCCTCGCACTGGGCGGGGATGGGCAGGCCGGAGAGTTCGCACAACGTCGGATAGAGATCGATGAGGCTGGCGGGACTGCTCACCTTGGCGCCGGCCCGGGTGACGCCAGGGGCGACGATCACCAAGGGCACGCGGGTGGAGCGCTCCCACAGGGTGAATTTCTCCCAATTCTCCTTCTCGCCGAAATGCATGCCCTGATCGCTCCAGACGACGACGATGGTGCGGCGCGCCTCCGGGCTGGCATCGAGGGCGTCGAGCACCCGGCCGAGCTGCGCATCGGAAAAGGTGATACTGGCCTGATAACCCTGGATCAGGCGCTCCCACATCTGGAACTTCGCCTCGTTGGCCAGCACCCATTGATGCCAGGAGACCCGGTTGTGGCCGTGAGTGTCCGCGAGGTCGTCATCCCGCACCACCGGCTGGCGGATGCCATCGAGCGGATAAAGGTCGAAGTAGCGCTGCGGCACCTCCCACGGCATGTGCGGCCGGAAGAAACCCACAGCGAGGAACACCGGTTGCGGGTGCGGCCGGCCTAATTGCGCGATCGCCCAGGCGGCGACCTGGGCATCGGACATCTGATCATCGGGAATCTGCAGCGGGTGCGCGCCGAAGACCTGGCCGCGGCGGCCCGTACCCCCGCCGATGGGACGCGGGCCCACGATGCCGGACTCGCCGTCGTCGACCAGGTCGGCGGGGCGGACCTGGTGGGGGATCTGGTCGAGCGCGCTGGGGAAATATTCGTCCCAGTCGCCGGGTTCGTTCTCGCTGCCGTCGGTCCATTGGAGGCCGTGGAAGATTTTCCCGGCGCCGGCCGCCCGCCAGCCGTGATTGCGAAAGTGCTGCGAGAGGACCACGGCGCGGGCGAGTGCGCCGGTCCCGCTGTCCGGTCCGGTGCGCCACGAGGCCTGCTTTTGGGAATAGACGTTGTGATCGATGCCCGAGGTCGAGGGGCGGACGCCCGTCATCACTGCGACCCGCGAGGGATGGCAGGAGGGCGAGGCGCAGTGGGCGTTGGTGAACGTGACCCCGCGGGCCATGAGACGTTCGAGGTTCGGGGACCGCAGGCCGGCGCGGCCGCCCAGCACCCAGTCGTTCAAATCGTCCATCGCGATGAAGAGCACGTTGGGCCGGGGCGAAGGCGAAGCCGCGATCGCGTGGTTGCCGGCGAGCGCCAACAGGAGGCCCGGGAGGAAAGCGGCGACGGCGAGGTTCAAGGGTGTCATGCGGGTGGGGCCGGATTTGAAATCGCAAAGCAGGTTGTGGCCAACCGAATCGCACCGGCTGCGCCCGAGTGGGCGCGCATCTGCCGGTTGGCGGCGACGGGCGACGATGTGGCCGGGTTCGCCGACCCGTAGGCCGGCCTCAGCCGGAATGATTCAGTCGATGTGCCTTTTCCCTCCGAAACGAAACCACTAAATGGTGGGGCGCGTTGACCCCAACGCGCCTTCGTGCGTTCGCTCTCACGCTGAGCGTCTTGAGGTCAAGCCGCTCCACCTCGACTGAATTTCTACGGCTCAGCGAGGCCAGCCGCAAGAGCCGCACCGCCAAAAGACAGATGCGCCCGTCCCGCTCCCCGGTGGGCGGGTCCGCCGGCGTGGAGTGACGTCCGCAGTGTATCCAATGGTGCGAAACGAGCGAAGGTGAGGGGGCGCCGGTTCGGTGGAGGTTCATCGCGGTGCCGGTTTATTGCCGGGTCCAGGAGCGCCGGTTTTGTCCATGTGATTGCCAGGATTATCCATTCTCCCGGCGCGAAAGGATCCCTAGGCTGTGGTCAACCCGACCGAACCGTGGAGGGGAGTCATCCCTGCGATCCCTCCACTTGACTGCTCACCCTACCCCCTTTCGCCCCTCGTCAAGCAGATCGACCTCATTCCCCCCCCCACACCCACGACCATGAAATCCCGACGTTGCCTCACCGTCCTCGCCAGTCTGTTCGCCCTGACCGCCTCCGCCCGAGCGCAGACCGTCTCCGCTACCTCCCCGTCTCCATCCAATCCTGGCGGCGTCGTTGAACTCACCCCCTTCATCGTCAACACCGACAAGGATACGGGCTACGCGGCGTCCGAAACACTGGCCGGCACGCGCATGCGCAACGACCTGCGCGACGTCGGCGCGGCGCTCACCATTCTCACGCCCGAGTTCCTGCAGGACCTCGCGGTCAATTCCTTCGACCAGGCGCTGATCTACACCCCGAGCGTGGATTTGGTCGAGGGGGACAACACGGACGCCAACCGCGCCAGCGGCACCGCGATGCGTTACGGCACCGGGCAGTCGTTTTCGATTCGCGGCTTCAACACCAACGCCGGCAACCAGTCGATCTCGCACGATTTCTTCACGGCCTTGGAGACGGCCGACAACTACAATTCCGAGCGGATCACGCTCTCGCTGGGGCCCAACGCGCTGCTGATCGGCGTCGGTAATCCGCAGGGTACGGTCGTCACCACGACCAAGCGCGCGCAATTGCAGCGGCAAAAGACGACGGTGGAGGCGCAGACGGATCGCTGGGGATCCGCCCGGCTGTCGCTCGACCACAATCAGCTCTTGATCCGGGACAAGCTGGCCCTGCGTCTCAACCTCCTGCACGACCAGCACCGGGAGTTCCGGAAGTTTGAAGGCAAGGACCAGGAGCGGATGACGGTCAGTGTGACCGCCCAGCCGTGGGCCAACACCCGCGTCACGCTCAATCACGAGAGCTACACGGTGCACACCAACGCCTCGAGCCTGATGTGGGGTTTCAACAGCGGCATGTTGCGCTGGTTGGCCGCGGGGAAGCCGGCGGTCGATTTTGTGCCCGCCGGGCTGACCTATACGGCGACCCGGGCCTATGTCGATGCCAAGGGGAACCGCATCCCCGTGGCCCCCGGCGTGGTCGACGCCGACGGGTTCGTCGATGCCAAGACGGATTTTGATCCGAACAATGCGCTTGGGCAGACTGCCGGGCACACGCAGGTGTGGGTGGTAGGATTGCCCATGGCCAATCCACTGTGGAACATGCGCTACCAGGGTACGCTTTCCCTGGCCAGTTTTGGGGGCCAGAACAGCGCCAACTATCAATCGATGAACCCCTGGGAGATGATCGGGATCAGCAAGGATACGAACCTGAACGGCGGCACCTGGGACGATCCCTCCAACAAACAGCACGGGCGCTGGAGCCAGCTCCTCGTGGAGCAGAAGATCACGGAGGGACTCTATCTCGAGCTGGCGGGCAACGTGGCCGTGTATCACCAGAATCTCGACCCGAATAATTTCACGTCGATCACGATCGACCCCAATCGGTACCTGCCGGATGGCTCGCTCAATCCCGGCTACCTCGTGCCCTACGACGAGAATGGGCAGATGCAGTTTCGCCCGATTACGAACAAGGTGGCGGAATACCGGGCGACCCTGTCCTACGAGCGAGATCTGACCAAAATCAACCGCTGGTTCGGCAAGCACAGCCTCTCCGGACTGTACCAGACGAGCCGTTCCGATGCGGATCAGGACCTCACGCGCGTGTTCAACCTCGCCACCGTGGGCCGCGCGGGCGCGGGATGGTCGCCGGACGCGGTGAACGCGACCAACCTTCTCCGCACACGGGTGTATTTCCTGAATGGCAACGTGCCCATCATGCCGGATTCGGTGCAGGTGCAGAAATACATCGCGACGCTGAACGGCTATGGTTCCTTGCAGGGTGCGACGGCCAACGAGTCCGCGCCGGTCAATCTCAGCCGCCAGTCGTTTCTCAGTGCCATCAAAAGCCGGTTCGACGACGACTCGCTCTCGCTCGGCTGGCAAGCCAAGTGGCTGGCCAACCGCCTCGTCACGGTGGTGGGTTACCGGAAGGACACCACCGACAGCTACGGGGTGCAGACCCAACGCGATGTGATACTCTCCGACATCCCGGGCGCGGCGACCAACCCGGTCAGCCGGTATTTCGCCCTCGCGAAGGACGTGCCGTATGATGCAAATCCGACCATCTCCGCGGATGGCATTTCCCGCACGTATGGAGCGGTCCTCCATGCCCTGCCCTGGCTCTCGTTCACCTACAATCGCTCGAGCAACTTCCTTCCGGTGACGAATGCCTCCTGGCGCAATGCGTTGGGCGAGCCGGCCCCGAATTCCGCGGGGAAAACCGAGGAGTACGGGGTGCGACTCTCGCTGCTCCAGGGCAAGCTCTCGGTGGGCCTGAGCCGCTTCGAAACCTCGGCCGACGATCAGTCCCGCAACGCCAACGGCAGCGTGGGTCCGACTCGCAACATCCTGACGCGGCTGCGGGCCAACTACAATAACGCCGGCGACTCGCACTTCACCGATCTGCAGGACGTGAACTATTACCCGGTCGATACCGGCAACGTCTCCGACACCTGGAGCTATGTCGCCGAAGGGTATGAGCTGAATGTCACTTACAATCCGTCGCCTCGCTGGCGCATCGCGCTGTCCGGGAGTTCCAACACGAACACCCTGGGCACGCATCTGCAGGCCTTGGGCCGCTATCTCGCCACCGACTCGAAGTTCGAGGGCTTGGGGACCTATCGGAAATTTGTCGCCGAGCTCAACAAGGTCGTGGCGGGCCAGCGTTCCGCCTTCTTCGATCTTGATCCGGCGAATCCCGCCCATAAGGCGCAGGCCGAGGCCGATGCGATCTATATCCAACAGCAGGTGGACACGCAGGATAAGAATTACCGCGACGATCAGTCCCTGGTGGGCATCACGACCGCCCGCAATGGCAAGTACGCCGTCAACGGCCTCATCACGCACGTTTTTGCCAACGAGGGGCGACTGAAGGGCTGGTCGGTCGGCACCAACTTCCGCTGGCGCAGCGCGAACACCATTGGCTATGAAGACATCTACAACGCCAACGGCTCGCCGAGCGGCCTCATCGACGTCGCGCGGCCGATGAAGGGGAAGGATTATTGGGACCTCGGGGCGATGATCTCCTATCGCCGCCGCGTGTTCAAAGACATGAACATGCGGGTGCAACTCAACATCCAGAACCTGCCCGACTGGCAGTCGCCCCGGCTCGTGAAATCGGATTACGACACGATGGGCCTGTATGGGACGGTGAACCAGATTGTGCCGATCCTTTGGGAAGTGAGGCGGCCGCGTAATTTCATCCTGACGACGGCGTTCGATTTCTGAGGCGAAACTTTCGGGCCTCCGCGCATGCCAATTCCGGGCCAGAACGACCCCGATCGCGACGACTCTTCCGTGCGGGTAGGGCCGCACCTTGGTGCGCGCCGGAAAAACGGCACGAGGGTCAGTGCGGGCTCGGCGTGGACCAAGTTCCAGCCCTACACGATTTGGGTTACGAAGAGCTTGAGGGTAGGGCCGCACCTTGATGCGCGCCGCAAATCCTTCCAATAATTCAACCATGCATCACTGCTCCCTTGTCTGCGCAATGGGCCTCGCTCTTGTTGGGCCGGCCGTTTCCACCCCTGCGTCTGCCGCTGCCTCTTCGGCCGCTTCCGCCCGCCCCAACCTCATCTTCATCCTCGCGGATGATTGGGGCTGGGGCGATCTGGGCGTGCATGGCCACCCGTGGCTCAAGACGCCGAATCTCGATCGGTTCGCCGCCGCCGGCACCGACTTCAAGCAATTCACCGTGGCCAGCGGAGTGTGCTCGCCGAGCCGGGCGGGGATTATGACGGGTCAGTTTCCCGCCCGCTTCGGCATCCACGGGCACTTCGCCACCGTCGAAAGTCACGTGCAGCGCGGCATGCCGGACTGGCTGGACCCGAAGACGGTGCTGCTGCCGCGCCTGCTCCACGAGGCGGGTTACGCCACGGCGCATTTCGGAAAATGGCATCTCACCAACATCATGGTGCCGGACGCTCCGCTGCCCCTGGCATACGGATACGATACCTATGGCGCGTTCAATTGCTCCGGCCCGCAGATGCCGGTGCACGAGGATGTGGCGCGCTCCATCGCGTTCATCGAGCAAAGTCATGCGGCCGGAAAGCCGTTCTTCCTCAACCTCTGGATCCACGAGCCCCACACGCCGCATTACCCGAAACCGGAGTACCTCGCGAAGTTCGCGCACCTGAAGGACGAGGCGCAACGCGTCTACGCCGCCGTGATCGCCCATGCCGATGCCCGCATCGGGGAATTGCTCGCCACGCTCGACCGGCTCGATCTTGCCCGGAACACCCTCGTCGTCTTCACGACGGACAACGGCCCGGAGAACACCGGTCCGGCCGACCGTCGCATCGCGGAAGACGATTCGACCGGCCCCGGGCTGAGCAGCTGGGCCTCGGTGGGCAGCACGGGCGGGCACCGCGGGCGCAAGCGCTCCCTCCTGCAGGGCGGCATTGGCGTGCCCTTCCTGGCGCGTTGGCCAGGCCGGATTGCCGCCGGCAAGGTTGATGACACCACGCCGATCACGGCGGTGGACTTGCTGCCCACGCTCTGCGCCATCGCGGGCGTCGGGCTGCCGGCGGGCTACGCGCCGGATGGCATCGATCAGACCGCGGCATTGCTGGGCCGGCCGGTGGCGCACCGCACCAAGCCGATTTTCTGGCAATGGACGACCGCGACCAAGTCGGGCGACACGTGGCCGGCGCTGGCGGTGCGCGACGGCGAAGGGAAATTGCTCGTCGGCCGCGATCCCAAGCAGATCGAGCTGTTCCGTTTTCCGTCGGACAGTTTTGAAAAAACCAACCTGACCGTGCAGGATGGAGCCGAAGTGGCGCGCCTGCAGGCGCTGCTGGCGGCGTGGACGGTGACGCTGCCCAGGAAGGCCGACCCCGCGTGTTGCTCGGCGACACGGACCAAGTAGCTCACCTGCGCGCCTCTGACCAAACCCAATCCCGTCGATGCATCTCACCACTAAGGCACAGAGCGCACAGAGCGGTCCCAAGGTAGAAACCCCAAGGGAGGCTGGTCTGCGCCGCAAAGGCGAAAATCGGCTGCGTGCCGTTCTTCCTCTGTGTTCTCCGTGTCTCAGTGGTTCCAACCCGGTTTTTTAGATGAAAGTTATAACGGTCCTTCTCTCGTCATTCCTCCTCGCGACCTCGTTGTTCGGCGCTGCGCCGCGTCCGCCGAACATCGTTTTCATCTTCGCCGATGACTGGGGTTGGGGCGATCTCTCGTGCCACGGAAATACCTGGCTGCAGACGCCGCAGCTTGATCGGCTCGCGAGCGAGGGCACCGACTTCCAGCAATTCAACGTGCTCAATCCCGTCTGCTCGCCGAGTCGCACCGCCGTGATGACGGGTCGGTATCCCGCGCGCTTCAGCATCCATCAGCACTTCGCGGCGCCGACGGACAATGCCACGCGCGGCATGCCCGACTGGCTCGATTCGCGGGCGGTGATGCTGCCCCGCCTCCTGCAACAGGCCGGCTACCGCACGGCGCATTTCGGCAAATGGCATCTCACCAACGCGCAGACCCACGGCGCGCCGCGGCCCGTGAGCTACGGCTACGACGCGGTCGCGGTCTTCAACGGCGGGGCGGACGAGCCGTCGGCCGACCTGCACGCGACCGCTCCCAACGCCGTCGCCTTTATCCAGGCCAACCAGGATCGCCCCTTCTTCCTCAATGTCTGGCTCCACGAAAGCCACACGCCGCATGTGCCGACAGCCGAATCCATGGCGCGCTGGAAACACCTCGACGAGCAGAAGCAGGTGTATGCCGCCGTCATCACCGATGGCGACAACGCGGTGGGTCAGATCCTCGACGCGCTGAAGACGGCCAGCGTGGAGGAGAATACGCTCGTGGTCTTTTCGGCCGACAACGGCCCCGAGAGCACGGGAGGCCCGGCCATGAAAGGCCGCGCCGGGCGTTACGATACGTGGTACAGCGTCGGCGAGACCGGCGGCCTGCGCGGGCGCAAGCGCAGTCTGTTCGAGGGCGGCGTGCGCGTACCCTTCCTCGTGCGCTGGCCCGGCCACACGCCGGCGGGAAAGATCGACCGGACCACCGTGCTCACCGCCGTCGATTTGCTGCCGACGTTCTGTGCCGCCGCCGGCGTGCCGTTGCCGGCCGGCTATCAGGGTGACGGCGAAAACGTTCTCGCCGCCTTCAGCGGCCAACCCTTCAGCCGTTCGCGCCCGATCTTCTGGGAATGGCAGGGCAAGAACGCCGAGCCCGATTGGTGGCCGCGCCTGGCGGTGCGGGAAGGGGAGTGGAAATTGATGCTCACCGCCGACGCCCAGCGCGTGGAGTTGCACCGCCTCGACGCCGACCGCGCCGAAGCCGCCGACGTGGCCAGGCAGCATCCCGACATCGTCGCCCGATTGAGCCGGATGGCGCTCGCGTGGAAGGCCACCTTGCCGGCGCAGCCAGATCCGGCGTGTATCAGCGTCGCTGATCGCGCCAAGAAAATGGCGACGTCCGGTCAGCCCGCGAAGAAGGCGACGCCGGATCGGAGCAAGGCGTTCACGCGGCTCGATACCAACCACGACGGCGTCATCAGCCTTGAGGAATACCAGGCCGGCCAGAAAGGCGATAACCTCGAGCAGCGTTTCAAGGTTTTTGATCGGAACGGCGACGGGAAACTGACGCGCGAGGAGTTCGTCAATCCGGGCGGGAAATAGAACCTCCCCGGAGGGCCCCGGAGCAAGCTCTGGGGGATTGAGATCAAACCACCATGTGCGACTTTTCCCCATCCTTTGTAGGAGCGGCTTCACGCCAACATTCCCTGGCATTGGGACTTTCCATCGGCGACGCATGGGTAGGGCGGCGAGTCCCTTCGCCGCCGCAGAATCGTGATGAAACCCGGTCGGTGACCTCGGCGCGGAGCGGAGTCCGCGCCCTACCAAAAATCCAACACACAAAGGCGATTGGTATTACGTCGCGAGGGGTGGAATTCGCGCGGCATAATGGCGCTCCTACCTCAATCCAAGGTGGAGCAAGCCCCGGGAGACCGCACCCGTTGTCAATGGACCCTCCGATCCCCAGCAGGAATTGGTTGCGATCGGCGTTATTCTTGGCCGGCCTGCCCGCACTCTGCCTCGCGGCCGAACCACTCGAGGTGGCTTCCGGACGGTACGAGGAGCCATGGCTGGCCATGCATCGATCGCCGGAAAAGCAGGCCGCGCTGGCTTGGTTCAAGCAGGCCAAGTTTGGCCTGTTCATTCATTGGGGCCTCTATTCCCAGGCGGGCGGCAGCTGGAAAGGCACCCGAATAGAGGACTCCGGCTTTCCGGGGCCGCGGGTGGCCGAGTGGCTGATGTCGACCTTTCGCATCTCCCGGGCGGATTACGCCGGGCTCGCGCAGACTTTCAACCCCGACAAGTCCTTTGCCGCCAGCATTGCCCGGCTGGCCCGCGAGGCCGGAATGAAATACGTGGTCCTCACCGCCAAGCACCACGACGGCTTCGCGTTGTTCGACTCGGCCTGTTCGGATTTCGATATCGTGGACGCGACGCCATACCACGCCGACGCGGTCAAGGAGCTGTATGACGCCTGCCTGAAGGAGGGTTTGGAATTTGGGGTTTACTACTCGCACGGCAACGACTGGCACGATGGCGCGGACGGCAACTATGCCGCCGTCAAAAAGCGCAACGACGCCCTGGGCGTCGCCACGCGTCCCCAGGGCAAGAATACGTGGGACCCCAGTCCGAACAGCTATGAGGAGTACCTGAAAAGAAAGGCGTATCCGCAGATCGCGGAATTGCTGCACCTGCTGCCCCAGTTGCGTCTGATCTGGTTCGACGGGGAAGGGCTCATCACCGAGGAGCAAGCCTTCCGGTTCTATCAGCTGGTCTACGACCTCAACCCCAGGGTGCTCGTCAACCGGCGCGTCGGCTATGAATTTGGCGATTATCTCGACGCGGGCGACAACAAGATCCCGTCCGCCGCCGACACGCTGGCCAAGTATTGGGAGACCTGCGGCACCACCAATCATTCCTGGGGCTACAAGCCCTATGACCAGGACTGGAAGAGCACCCGTGAGCTGCTGTACTGGCTCGTCGAAATCGCGTCCAAGGGCGGAAATTATCTCCTGAATGTCGGTCCCGACGGCCGGGGACGGGTGCCGGAGCCGGCCGCGCAACACCTGCGCGAGATGGGGCGTTGGCTCCGGGTCAACGGGGATGCGATTTACGGCACCACCCGCTGGAAAACCAGCCACGAAGCGCCCGGGGAGACGCTCGCGGCCGGCACCGGCCAGCGCGGGGCCAAGGGGGGCAAGCGCGCGTTTACCGGTGATGAGTTTTGGTTCACTGCCCGGCCCGGGGCGGAACCAGGCGCCCCGGGGGAGCGGGTCTACGCCATCGCGCTCGCGCCGGCCCGGCAGACCGTCCGTATCCGATCACTCGGCACGGGAGCGGGGCGCATCAGCGAGGTGCGGCTGCTGGGCCGGGACCGGAAGCTGGACTGGAAGCAGACGAACGCGGCGCTGGAGGTGAATCACGCCGACCTGGACCCGGAGGAAGACGGTTACGCGCTGGAGGTAACGCTGCGATGAGCGCCGCCAACCCAAAGCAGTACCGTACCGAATGCCGGGCCAGGCGTCGGGACAAGACCGAAAATCCGTGCACCGCAATCTTCAATTGCAATGGGTCCGATCCCCCAGAGCGGGCTCCGGCTTGGCGTGGAGTAGGAGCGGCTTTACGCCGCGATTCGTGGGATCTTCGCGTCGTAAAGCCGCTCCTGCGACGGGTGGTGGGAATACACTCATGGTGGTTCGGTCAAATGCCCCGGAGCTTGCTCCGGGGAGGTTTTACTGCTGGTCCGGGGAGCGCCTGCCTGTGCCGCCACGGCAGACAGGCACCCGTCTCGGGTGCTGGCTGCGGCGTCTCGCCGCAGCCTCCGATGCCCGTGGCGGGACGCCGCGGGCTGCCTGCGGGACGCAGGCGCCCGCGGACCGTTGCACCGCGCCAAGCGTGGGTTACACCCGAAGCAAACTCCGGAGCATTCGGACCCACCGCGAAGGAAGAAATGACCGGGGACAAACTATGAAATCAGCCATGGCAAGATTGAGTTTGGGCCTGCTATTCGTGGCGGGCGCGCTCGCGGCGGAGGCGAAACCGGCTGGCGATCCCGGGATTTCCGGGAATGCGTGGTCTTCGAGTCAGGAGTCGCTGCCGCCGCTCGTCGACGGGAATGCTCCGCCAACCTACGACGCGCTTTGGTCGGGGTATGATCCGCGCGCTGAACCGCTCGACGTCGAGGTCCTGAAGGCGTGGGAACAGGATGGGGTGGTGTTGCAGGTGGTCCGCTACCGCATCGGAATTTTCAAGGGCCGGAAGGCCCTGATGGCGGCCGTCTATGGCTATCCCAAGGGCGGCAGCAATCTTCCGGGTCTCGTCCAGATCCACGGCGGCGGTCAGTATGCGCACTCCAACGCGGTCTTCACGAATGCCAAACGCGGCTACGCCACCATTTCCCTCGCCTGGGCGGGGCGCATCGATGCCCCGGGCTACAAGGTGACGCCCAAGGAAGTGCAGCTCTTCTGGGACGGCGCCACGGGCGATCCCGCCTACAAGCTCACGACCGACTGGGGTGCGCTCGATGCCTACCATGCACCCGGCCGGAATCCCAAGAACCAATTCCCGACCATCCCCACCGCGGCCTGGACCCTCGATGCCGTGAAGTCCCCGCGCAACAACAGTTGGTTTCTCTGCACGTTGGGGGCGCGACGTGCCCTGACCTTTCTGGAGCGGCAGCCGGAAGTGGATGCGGGCAAGCTGGGCGTTTATGGTCATTCCATGGGCGGCAAACTCACCGTGTTGACCGCCGGGGCCGACGCTCGCGTGAAGGCGGCGGCACCTTCCTGCGGCGGCTTGAGCGACCGCTACAACGAAGACCCATTGTTTCGCGCCACCCTTGGGGACGATGTCTACCTGCGGCACATTGCCTGTCCGGTGATGTTCCTCAGTCCGTCAAATGATTTCCACGGACGCCTGCCCGACCTGCAGAAGGCGGTGACGGAGATCCGCACGCCGGACTGGCGGGTCACGTGTTCCCCGCATCACAACCACCAGGATACGGCCAGCTACGAGGTCGCGACCCAGCTGTGGTTCGACCAGCATTTGCGGGGGAGGTTTGCCTTCCCGCGGACCCCGGAGACCGCGCTGTCATTAAAAACCAATGACGGGGTGCCGGTCTTCTCCGTGCGTCCGGACGCCGCGAGGCGGATTTTCGCCGTGGATATCTTTTATTCGCAGCAGGGGCCGCGGGAAGCGCAACAGGTGGGAGGGAAGGATGACCGCGAAGCCACGATCGCCCGTTTCTGGCATCACGCCGTGGCGACGAGAAACGGCGATACCTGGACCGCGGCGCTGCCGGTGTTGGACACGGACCGACCCCTGTGGGCGTACGCCAACGTGCTCTATGCCCTGGAGCAGCCGGTGACGGGGGCGGGGTATTATTATCGGACCTATGCCACGAACGAGTTCACCCTCTCTTCGTTGACGGCCATGGTATCGCCGGCGGAGCTGAAGGCGGCGAGGGTCAAGGCCACGCGGCAACCGTCGGCCCTGATCGAATCCTTCACGGGCGATTGGGAGAAGGAATGGTTCACCTACAAGCCCGAGGAGTGGGGGCGCAGGACGCACAAGCTCCACGAACCGGAATGGCAGGCTCCGCCCGGGGCGAAACTCGCGCTGGAGGTCCGCGCCGCCCAACCCAACCTACTCGTGGTTGGAATCGACGAGCATGCGGCGGAGGTCGCACTCGCCGGCGACGGCCAGTGGCAGTCGGTCGTCCTGGCGGCGTCCGATTTTCACAACGCGAGCGGCGAGTCGAGGCCGGGGTGGGCGGGGATCAAGGAATTCCGCCTGGGTGCCGGGGAGACGCTGCGGGACCGGAAAAAAGACGTGAGTATCAAGTTGGGTTCCGACGGGCAGGAGGCTAAACCGGAGTTTCGCAACCTGCGTTGGGTTTCCGCCTCGCCATGAAAAACCTCATCCCGTCCCTTGCCCTCATTCTGCTGACTCCGCTGATCGCCCTTCGCGCCACGGCCGCGGATCCCCGCCCCAACATCGTGCTCCTGATGGCCGACGACCAGGGCTGGGGCGAGACCGGCTACTACGGCCATCCCCAGGTCAAGACCCCGGTGCTCGACGAGATGGCGCGCACCGGCCTGCGGCTGGATCGCTTTTATGCGGCGTCTCCGGTCTGCTCGCCGACGCGCGCCAGCGTGATGACCGGGCGCCACGCGAACCGCTCGGGGGCGTTTGCGCCGAATTGGTCCACGCGACCGGAGGAGATCACGCTCGCGCAGATCCTGAAGGCGGCGGGTTATCGCACCGGGCATTTTGGCAAGTGGCACCTGGGCGCGGTCAAGAAGGAGTCTCCCCTCAACCCGCACCAGATGGGCTTCGACGAGTACCTCTCGCACGACAATTTCTTCGAGATGGATCCGCCGCTCAGCCGCAACGGCGAGCCGCCGCAGATCATCAAGGGCGAGAGCTCGGAGATCGTCGTGGCCGAGGCGGCGAGGTTCGCCCGACAGGTGCGCGCGGAGGGCAAGCCGTTCCTCATCGTGGTCTGGTTTGGCTCGCCGCACGGGCCGTATTCGGGGCTGGCGAAGGACCTCGCGCTCTACCAGGGCGTGAAAAAGGACGAGATGCAGCGCCGCTTCGCCGAGATCACCGCGATGGATCGCGCCATCGGCACGATGCGGCAGACCCTGCGCGACCTGCAGGTGGCGAACGACACCCTGTTCTGGTTCAACTCCGACAACGGCATTCCCGTGGCCAACGCGGAGGATTCCTTCAACGGCGGCTGGCGCGGGCGCAAGGGCGACGTGTACGAGGGCGGTCTGCTGGTGCCCGCGATCATCGAGTGGCCGGCGGTGATCCGCCAAAACCGTCGCAGCAGCGTCGCCTGCGTGACGTCGGACATCCTGCCCACCGTGCTCGATCTCCTCGGCCTCAAGCACCCCAAGCCGGAGCGGCCGATCGATGGGATCAGCCTGAAGACCCTTATCGTCGACGGCACGATGCGGGAGCGGCCGTCACCCATTGGTTTTTGGAAGTATCCCTCCGCCGGCGAGGCGAAGAACGAGCGCTGGGTGGCCGCAGAACTCTCCACCGGCACCACGCCCACGACCAAGCAGGCGAACATTCTCTTCAATAATTACCGTCATCCCGTGGCCCGCACGGAGAACTTCGGCGGTGACGCGGCGTGGACCGGCGCGCGCTACAAGCTGGTCGTCCTCCCGGCGGCCGCGGCCCGAAAAAAGAAGCAGGCGAGCGCGTCCGCGTTGAGCCTCTACGACCTGCAGACCGATCCGACGGAGACCCGTGACGTCGCCGCCCAACATCCGGAGATCGTGAAAAAGATGAAGGCGCAGCTTGAAGCCTGGCAGCGCTCCGTCGACCGGAGCCTGAGCGGCGCGGATTATTGAAGGACCGCGCCACTCCTTTCGTTTCCTTTCCCAACGACCTCCTCCTTTCCACCATGAAGCGATTCCCCTTGTTCCTCTGTGCCGCTCTGCTGGGGGGTGCGTCCGCGGCGAAACTCACCGCTGCGGCCCCGGCCGCCCGGCCCAACGTCGTGTTCATCTTTGCCGACGACTGGGGCTGGGGTGATCTTTCGAGCCACGGGCATCCGTGGTTGAAGACGCCGCACCTTGATCGGTTGGCGAGCGAGGGCATCGATTTCCAGCAATTCAACGTGCTCAATCCGGTGTGCTCGCCCAGCCGCGCGGCGGCGATGACGGGCCGCTTCCCCTCGCAGTTCAGCATCCATCAGCATTTCGCCACCCCGGCGCAGAACCTTGAGCGCGGCATGCCCGACTGGCTCGATCCCAAGGCGCCCAACGTCGCCCGCTTCTTCCATGAAGCCGGCTACCGCACCGGGCACTTTGGCAAGTGGCACCTCACCAGCCGTAACATCCACAGCGCGCCGGCGCCGACCGCCTACGGTTTTGACGAGTTTGCGGTCTTCAACGGCGGGGCCGGGACGGAGTCGGCCGGCCTCCACGACACGCCCGCCAACGCCGTGAAGTTCATCCTCGCCCACCAGGACCGCCCCTTCTTCCTGAACGTCTGGCTGCACGAGAGCCACCTGCCGCACGTGCCGACCCAGGCCTCGCTGGATAAGTGGAAGCACCTCGACGAGCGGCAGCGCGTCTATGCGGCCGTGATCACTGACGGCGACAACGCCGTGGGCCGCGTGCTCGACGCACTCAAGACGGCCGGCGTGGACCAGAACACCCTCGTGCTCTTCTCCACCGACAACGGACCCGAGTCCACCGGCACGGAAAAGGAGATGGGGCCCAACACCCCGGAGCGCGGCTACGGCGGTTATTACAGCATCGGTTCAACCGGCGGTTTGCGCGGACGCAAACGCAGCCTGTTCGAGGGTGGGGTGCGGGTGCCGTTCATCGTGCGCTGGCCGGGCCACGCACCGGCGGGAGCGAAGAACGACACGACCGTTTTCACCGCCGTCGATCTGCTGCCCACCCTCTGTGCCGCCGCGGGGATTGCGCTGCCCGGTTCCTACGCCGGTGACGGCGAGAACCTGCTCGCGGCGTTCAACGGCCAGCCGCTCACCCGCACGCGGCCGATTTTCTGGAAGTGGACCGGCAAGGCGGCCGAGCCCGATTGGTGGCCGCGGCTCGCCGTGCGCGAGGGTGAATGGAAACTCGCGCTCACCGACGACGCCAGGCGCGTCGAGCTGCACCGACTCGACGCCGACCGCACCGAGTCCGCCGACGTCGCCAAGGATCATCCCGACCTTGTGGCCCGACTCAGCGCGCGGGTGCTCGCCTGGGCCAAGACGCTGCCGGCGCAGCCCGATCCGGCCTGTATCAGCGCGGCCGATCGCGCGGAGAATAAGAGCGGCCGTCCGAATCGCCGCCAGGCGGAGGCGACCCCGACCAAGGCCGCCGCGACCGACCGGTCCATGGCGTTCGTGCGCATCGACGCCAACCACGACGGTGTCATCACCCTCCCGGAGTATCTCGCCGCCCAGAAAGGTTCGAACCTGGAGCAGCGTTTCAAGAACTTCGACCGGAATGGCGACGGCAAGCTGAGCCGCGAAGAGTTCGTCCCGCCGGCGGCAAAATAAGGCGCGGGAAAAATCATGCGAACACCGATGAGAATGCCGTTCGTTGGTCTGGCCGTTTGCTGCTGGATTCAAACCTGGCTTGGGGCGGAAGGCCCGTGGAGGCCGACGGCGAACAGTATGTTGACCCCTTGGGGTGAGCGACTGAATCCCGCCGAGGTTTGGCCGGACTATCCGCGACCGCAGATGGAGCGCGCAGGCTGGAGTAACCTGAATGGTCTATGGGCCTACGCGGTCGCGCAAAAGGACGCCGAAAAACCCTCGGAGTGGACCGGGAAGATCCTGGTTCCTTTCGCGATCGAAGCCCCGCTTTCCGGCGTGGGTCGCCGACTCCAGCCGACCGAGGCGCTTTGGTATCGGCGCTTCGTCGATTTGGCGAAGAAGCCGGATGGACGTCTGCTCCTGCACTTTGAAGCCGTCGATTACGCGGCGGAAGTCTGGCTCAACGGCCAGGAGGTTGGGCAACACGTGGGTGGGTCTTTGCCCTTTAGCTTTGATGTCACCGCGCGCGTCGCAGCCGGCAGCAATGAACTGGTGGTGAGAGTCCTGGATGCGACGGATACACCGGGCACCTACCAGCTGCGCGGCAAGCAGACGCTGGATCTGGATCGCCGCATCTTCTACACTCCCGTGTCCGGAATCTGGCAAACCGTCTGGCTGGAGGAGGTTCCCGCAAGCTATATCAAGAGCCTCAGGATCGGTACGGAACTGTCGGGTAAGATCACCCTTCAACCGGAGATTGTCGGGTCGGGAACCTTGCGCTCAACGGCCTATTTCAACGGCAAGGAAGCCGCCACGGGCGGAACTACGCTGGCCGTTCCCGCTCCAAAACTTTGGTCCCCTTCTGCGCCCAACCTTTACGACCTGAAGATCGAACTCATCGGCGCCGACGGGACGGCGGTGGATGTGGTAAAATCCTACACCGGGATCCGCCAGGTCGGGAAAGTGAAGGACCGGGACGGTAACTGGCGGCTCACCTTGAATGACGATGTCATCTTCCACTTTGGACCGCTCGATCAAGGTTGGTGGCCCGATGGTCTCCTTACTCCGCCCTCCGCTGCGGCGATGCTCTTCGATCTGAAATTTCTCAAGGACTCCGGGTTCAATATGATCCGGAAGCACATCAAGGTTGAGCCACGTCGCTACTATTATGAGTGCGATCGGCTGGGCTTCCTGGTTTGGCAGGACCAAGTCTCCGGCGGAACGAGCCAGCAGAACAACGAGTGGCCGAAATGGAAGCGGCTGCGTGAAGACAAAAAGAACAACCCGCCAACCGACCGCCAACTCGATGGCGACTGGCCCGAGTGGGCGCACCAGCAGTGGATGGCCGAGTTCAAGGGCATGGTCGACCTGCTCGGCAATCATGCGTCGGTCGTCGTCTGGACACCTTTCAACGAGCGTTGGGGTCAGCATCGAACGATGGAAGTCGGCCAGTGGATTGTCGGCTACGATCCGACGCGCCCGGTCAACCTCGCCAGTGGGGGCAACTTCTTTCCGGTTGGTGATATGGCGGACGAGCATTCCTATCCGGATCCGTCTTTCATGCTGAATGCTCCTGAATATAAGGACTTCGTCAGAGTGGTCGGGGAGTTCGGTGGCCATGGCTGGCCGGTGGACGGACATCTTTGGAAAAGCGACAAACAGCACTGGGGTTACGGCGGGCTGCCGAAAGACGCCCAGGAATTCAAGGACCGCTATCGCAAATCCGTTCGCACGTTGAGCGGGCTCAAATCCAGCGGTGTGGCGGCCGGCGTCTACACCCAGACCACCGACGTGGAAGGGGAAATCAATGGACTGATCACCTATGACCGGAAAGTCATCAAGATACCGGCGGCGGAATTGAAGAAGATCCACCAGGGCATGGGGCTCTGACCTGGCGAAGAGCGTGATGCAGGCGATGAGGATCATGTTTTCCCGAAAAGAAGGTCGTGGCGCGCCATGATGAAGACCCGGAACGTGTTCGCCATTTGGGCCTTGGCCGGTGCTGGGATGCTTCCGGCAAAAGATGCAGGGGAGGGGCTCCGCGCTGCCTATGAGAAGGTCGGAGCCTATCGCGACTCGCATGGGGGGCAACCCCGGTATGGAGGGAGTTCGGAGGATGAGATTATCCGAGTGTGGGACGACCTGATTTGGAACGAAGGGTGGGTGCACCCAGCGGGCTTCAACGTGAACCCCGCCGCCATGAGGAAGGATCTCCTCGGGGGGTACGCAGGCAAAGAAAGAACAAGGAGATGCGCCCGTGGAAGTACGATGCGGAGATGCTGGCAGCCTTCAAGTTCTACACCTGGTTGCGAGCTTCCCTGGTTCCCTATATCCGAGCGTGTGGTCGGGTTGCATCCGCGGAGGGCATTCCAATTCTTCGGGCCTTGCCGATCGAGTTTCCGACCGATGCGAATGCCTATCGGGACGACGAGTATATGTTCGGCCCCAGCATCATGGTGGCTCCCTTGGTGATGGAAGAGGCGGGTCCCGTCCGAGTTTATCTGCCGGAAGGTACCTGGTTCAATCTTTTCACCCATGAGAGGAAGTCGGGGAAAACAACCATGGCCGAGACGAGCAAGGGGTGGGAGCAGATGCCGGTTTATGTAAGAGCACCCGTGATCTTGCCGCTCCGGCTCGGTCGTAACTCGCCCCAGCCAGGCCATTCTTATTTCCAGAGTGCCGGCACGGCGCTTTACTCAAACCCGGCCATCGATGCTTTTCAGGTCTTTCCGGTGAATGATGCTGCGCGGACCGATTTTCCCGCTGGCGTCGTTTCCTATGAAAACAACCAAGGTGCGGTTGTCCTTCAGATCAAGATGGATGATTTGTGCATGAAACCGATCCATTGCGAGATCATGGACGTGCGGCAGGTGTCGCGGGTTATGGCAGGAGAGGTCACGTTGACGGCGGCTTCATCATGGCAGAAGATGATGGAAAGGCCGGAGCAGTACTATTACGAGCGGGCCGCCAAAACATTGTATGTGCATTCCATGGGCAGGTAGTTTGTCCTGAAGCGCGGAAATGGCGGGACCAATAAATTCATGAATTCGCGGATGATCAGCGTTACGAGGCGCTGGCGTTGACCGGTGGGTTCCTGCCACTTAGCCTTCATGTCCTCCTGGTCGATCAGGTCTTACCACCCTTCAACCCGCAATAATGAAGAACGCTTTTTTTGCCTACTTATCCCTGATGCTGGTGGCACTTGTCGGCCGACTCGGGTCCGCCAGTTCCAAGCCCAATATTCTCTTCATCCTCGCCGATGATCTGGGTTACGGCGACGTCGGCGCGTTTAATCCCCAGAGCAAAATCGCCACGCCTCATCTCGACCGGCTCGCGGCGGCGGGGTGCGTTTCACTGATGCGCATGCGGGCGGATCGACCTGCGTGCCATCCCGCTATGGACTGCTCACCGGGCGTTTCGCCGCGCGGGCCGCGCTCGAGATCGCCAAGGGGCCCGTGATCGAGGACGGCCGGATGACGGTGGCGTCGATGCTGCGCGAGCGCGGCTATGCGACGGCGATGGTCGGCAAGTGGCATCAGGGCTTCGTGACGACCTCGGACCGGGCCAAAGGGAATTACGACACCACGAAGCCGCTGCGCGGGGGGCCGTTGGACCGGGGTTTTGATTCGTTCTTCGGCATGCACGCCTCGCTCGACATCCCGCCGTATTTTTTCATCCGCGACCGTACTCCTCTCCTGCCGCCGACGGCGACCGTGGCGGCGAGCACCAGCGAAGGCGGAGCCGAGGGCTGGAACAACATCCAGGGGGCGTTCTGGCGGGCCGGACCGATCGCACCCGATTTCAAGCACGACGAAGTGACGCCGCGCTTTGCGGCCGAGGCGATCGAAGTCATGATGACAACCCTGCCACGAACGGGGTGACGCTCCCCCCTTCCTTACCTTTACCGTACGGCGGTCGGACGGATCAACTCCGGCGAGCCCGGACAAGAATATCCATCGGAATGCCAAGTTGTGGCATCATGCCATGTTTGCGCTACCTTTGACCCCTTGCCACTTTTCCGTCCTCCAGCAATAGACCGACCGTATTGGGCGTCGGCTCGCCCGCCAGACGGTCACCCCACGACGCCACTTAAAAGCATGAAAAACACCCCAATACAGATCGCGGCCTTGCTGCTTGCTTCGTTCGCCGGGCTTGGCGCCGCAGAGAAATCCAAACCCAACATCGTCTATATCCTCGCCGACGATCTCGGCTACGGAGATGTGCACTGTCTCAATCCGCGGCGCGGCAAGATCGCCACTCCGCATCTGGATCGGATGGCGGCGCAGGGAATGATCTTCACCGACGCCCACTCCAGTTCCTCCGTCTGCAGCCCGACCCGCTACGGCATCCTGACGGGTCGGTACAATTGGCGGACGCGTCTGCAAAAAGGGGTGCTGAATGGCTACAGCGAACCGTTGATCGCCGCGGACCGCCTGACCGTGCCGGCGTTGCTGAAACAGCACGGCTACACCACCGCCGCCATGGGCAAATGGCACCTCGGCCTGGGCATCGAAAAGGGAAATCCGTCGCCGCACCTGACCGAGGGCCCGACGACCCGCGGGTTTGATTCCTTCTTCGGCATCAGCGCGTCGCTCGACATGCCGCCGTTCGCCTTCATCGACAACGACCATTTCACCGAACCGCTGACGGCGACCAAGAAATGGCTGCGCTCCGGCCCGGCGGGGGCGAGTTTCGAGGCCATCGACGTCCTGCCGACGCTGGCGCGGAAGGCGGCCGGGTTCATCGGCCAGCACGCAAAGACCGGGCGGCCCTTCTTTCTCTACCTGCCGCTGAACGCCCCGCACACTCCCATTGTGCCCACGAAGGAGTGGCAGGGCCGGAGTGGGATCGGCGACTACGGCGACTTTGTGATGGAGACGGACTGGGCCGTGGGCGAAGTCCTCGCCGCGATCGATCGGGCCGGCGTGGGCGGCAATACCCTCGTGATCATGACCAGCGACAACGGCTGTTCGAAGGCCGCCGGTATTCCCGCGTTGCAGGCGCAGGGCCACTATCCCAGCGCCGACATGCGTGGCTCCAAGGCGGACATCTTCGACGGCGGCCACCGCATCCCGTTCATCGCCCGCTGGCCGGACCGGATCAAGGCCGGCACCCGCAGCGATCAGACCATTTGCCTGACCGACCTGATGGCGACGTGCGCCGAGATTGTCGGTGCGAAACTGCCCGCCAACGCCGGGGAAGACAGCTTCAGCATCCTGCCGGCGCTGCTCGGCACGGCGCGGGCGCCGCTGCGGGAAGCCGTGGTGCATCATTCGATCAACGGCTCCTTCGCGATCCGGCAGGGCGCCTGGAAGCTCGAACTCTGTGCGGACTCCGGCGGCTGGAGCGATCCGAAGCCCGGCAGCAAAGAGGCGCAGGGGTTGCCCGCGACCCAGCTCTACAATTTCAGCGCCGATGTGGCCGAAACCGACAACCAGGAGGCACGCCATCCGGAAGTGGTCGCGCGGCTGACGAAGCTGCTGGAAAAAATCATCGCCGAGGGCCGCAGCACCCCGGGGCCGCGCCAGGCCAACGACGCCGTGATTCAGATCCGGAAGCGAACGGCGGCCGCCGCAAAGGAGTAACGAACCCCGGAGCAAGCTTCGGGCATTGCCCAAAATCCATGTGCCACCGTCTCCAGTTCCGGTCCGGGGAGCGCCCCCGTCTCGGGTGCTGGCTGCGGCGTCTCGCCGCAGCCTCCGATGCCCTCGGCGGGACGCCGAGGGCTGCC
>JBBRWR010000016.1:0-86150 GCA_038249085.1 Opitutales bacterium | reverse complement strand
TGGCCTCGTGCTCACCTACTGGCGCCGCCGTCACCCCAATCTCTGCGCCCCGGCGTTCATCAACCGCAACAATCGTCATCTGCCCTGCGCCCTCCGTGAACTGTTTCAACCACTTACATCCAAGCAGTGAGGAGCCCTGGCCTCCAGAGGTCGCGCCGGCAGGCGAATATTTTCACCCGCCCCTCCCCTCATCCCCATTCGCTTCGCGGAAAACGTAGCAGGGGCCCGAAGTGGCCCGGCCATTCCAGTCCGGCCAAACCTGGCCGCGGACATGATGGGGGGGCGTGCCAACGCCGTTGTCGGCATCGATGTCCGCGCGGTGCGCCAGCAGGAGCGCGGCGATCTCACGGTAACCCTTGAAGCCGCGCCGCCCAGCGGCGTCTGGCCATGGGCGTTGCGCTGGTCCACGTCCGCCTCCGCCATGATCTGTCCGCAGACGCGTCACTGGGGAAACTCGCCGCGCTCGATGGCTTCAAACCGATTTCGCTGTGAGCTCTCGCGGTCCTTGGCGACGACGGCCGCGGCTTCCTCGTTGGTCAGGCACTGGATGCCCTGCAGCGTCTTGAAGTGAAACTTCACCCAAAATCGTTCATTCTGCGCATTGATCAGGCTGTAGGTGTGGCGGCCGTACCCGTTCACATGGCGCAGGCTCCGCAGCAGGCCGCGGTCTTGGCCCCGGGCTTGAACACCGCGGCCTCCGCATAACGGGTGATGTCGTGCGCAATCTTCGCGTGCCAAAGGCTGCCGAACCCTTGGCATGCACGGTGCGCTCCGGAATGCGTTCGCGGTTCTGATGGGCGGTTTTTCGAGCAGTTGTTAGTTCTGCATCAACAACAGTCCGCGCGCTCCGGCCGTGAGAGAGTTCTGGTTGGCGGCAACGGGATTCCCGGCCGCGGTGGTCAGACGGATGATTTGTTACTCATCGATCGAACTGGTTGGCGGACAAAAATTCCACGCGCCACCACGAGGCGAATATTACTTTGCAAGTTCCCGGGGGGGCAGATCGCGGAGCGGCATCCCCTCCGCCGCGATGCCGGGAACTGCCCCGGCCATCCGGGGCCGAGCCCGGCCCAACGCCCCCCGCCCCAGCCCGCGGCCCGCGCTAGCCCGAGCGCCGCATGCCGCGGTGCAGCCGGCTCGTCGGCTTGACGGCCGCCGCGGCGGTTTCCGCCAGCGCCTTTTCGTCGAACAGCGCCGAGTAGATGTAGGGGAAGCCCTCAATCTTCTTCCGCTCGACCGCGACCCCCATGTAACGCTCGATCGAGCGGGCGTCGCGCACGTCGTCCTCGGTCACCAGCGTGAACGCGTCGCCCGTGTGGTGGGCCCGCCCCGTGCGGCCGATGCGATGCACATAGTCCTCGGCATTCTCCGGCACGTCGTAATTGATCACATGCGACACGCCGGCGATGTCGAGGCCGCGGGCGGCGATGTCCGTCGCCACGAGCACCTCGTACTTGCCCGACTTGAAGCCCTGCAACGCCTCGATGCGCTCCCGCTGGTTGCGATCGGAGTGCATGACCCCCACCGTATGGCCCTTGCTGACCAGCCGGTGGGCGATGCGATCGGCCCCCATGCGGGTGCGCGAAAAGATCAGCACGCTCTTGAAGTCCGTCTGCTCGAGCAGCAGTTGGAGCAGGTCAAATTTCTGCGATGCCACGACGGGGTAAAACGCATGCGTGACGGTTTCCGCCGGCGCGCGCTGCCGGCCGATCTCCACCTTGAGCGGATCCCGCAGCGCCCAGCCGGCCAGCTGCTCCAGCTCCGGCGGCAGGGTGGCGGTGAAAAAAAGGGTCTGCCGGTTCTTCGGACACTTCTGCACGATGCGCTTCACGTCGGGCAGGAAGCCCATGTCGAGCATGCGGTCGACTTCGTCCAGCACGAGGATGTCCACATCCGCCAGCGAGCAATTGCCCTGCTCAAGGTGGTCCAGCAGCCGGCCCGGCGTCGCCGCGAGGATGTCCATGCCCCGCCGCAGGTCCTCGAGTTGTTTCCCGTAGCCCACGCCGCCATAGACAATCGTGACGCGCAGATCGGTGAACTTGGCGAATTTTTGGAACGCCTCCTCGACCTGAAGCGCAAGTTCGCGCGTCGGCTCGAGGATCAGGCAGCGCAGCTTCCCGTGCGTGCCGAGCCGCTGGATGATCGGCAGCGCAAACGCCGCCGTCTTTCCGGTGCCCGTTTGGGCGGATCCAATCACATCCCCGCCCTGCAGCACCACCGGAATGGCCTGGACCTGGATTGGGGTGGGCTCCACGTAACCCATCTCCTGCACCGCAAACGCCAGCGCATCACTCATGCCCAGCGCGGTGAAAAGCGTATCCATCTTGGGGATATCCACCGGCACCGCGGGCTTGATTTCGCCGGTCCGCGGGTGGTCGAAAGTCTTGTCCACCATCGGTCGCTCGCGCTTGGCGTGCGCCGGGCCGAAGCCCTCGCCGCGCGGTCCGCGCCCGCCCCGGCTGCTCCCGCCGGAGCGGCTCTGCGCCCCCCGGCTTCCCTGCCCTTCCCGGCTCCCGTAGCCTTCCCGGCTCCCGTGCCCTTCCCGGCTCAATTGCCCTTCCCGGCTCAATTGCCCTTCTCTGGGGCCGCGCCCGTCCCGCGAACCGGGCCCACCGCGCGGACCGTGGTCTTCGCGCCGCGGACGTGATTCGTGGGCGCCGGCGTGACCCTCGGGGGACGCGGCCGCCCTGGCTGCCGGCTTGCCGCCGTGACCGGAGGAGTGTCCGGCACCGCGACCGTGGCCGCCGCGCTCGGGACGACCGTCGCCGCGATGCGGCTTGGCGTGGGCAGTGGAAGTGGATTTGGCGCCGGCCGCAGCGGGCTTGGCAGAACGCGAAGGCGTGATCGAGGCACGCAGCTTCGCAAATATTTTCTTCAGCATATCGGGTAAAGAATCCAGCGTCTGCGATTCACCCGGGTTTGCAACCTTCGATATGTTCGCCCTTCTCCGCCGGGTCACCCCATGACCACGGGCACAATTCCCGCACCTGGGTTGGCTCAAACGTGTGCCCCGTCCTTCACCCCATCCGCGCGGCGTTTCCCGTCGGCCTCGTCCCGGGGCGCCGGGACGCCTCCTGGCTGCCGGGCGCGGCCGCACGGAGCCGGATCTGCCGGACGACGGCCGCACCCCGGGCTGAAGGCGCCCGCCGGGGACAAACCCAGCTCGTTGGGAAAGATCGCCCATGGCACCTACCTTGCTATTGTCTATCATATACTTACACGTTTCCAAGCTGGAACAAAGTCTCCGCTTTTACATCCGACGCCTTGGCTTCACTGTGGCGGAACCGGGGGCGGAACGCGCCTTGCTGGCGACGGACACGGGCGCCCTGGAGCTCCTTGAACTTACGGAGGACTCCGCGGCTCCGTCCGCCGAACGCGATGCGGCGGGGCTCTTTCACGCGGCCGTTCTGCTGCCGACGCGGGCGGCCTTGGGCGCCTGGATAAAATTCGCCACCGCCCGCGGCGTGGCGTTTGACGGCCTCTCGGATCACGGGGTGAGCGCAGCCCTCCACCTCTCCGACCCGGACGACAACGGCCTGGAGGTCTACGCCGATCGACCGGCCGCGGCCAGGCCTCGCGACCAAGCCGGGATCACGTTCGACGTCTCGGCCGGGTGACGCCACTCCGCGCGGTCATCGCCAGAAAAATCCGCCGGTTCGCGGGGCTTCAAGGCCTTCGCGCTTGGCTTGATCCCCGGCGCGTCGCAAGCTGCGCCCTTATGTTTCCCACCCACGTATGAACGACGATCTCCGCTGGCTGGCTCACCTTGGGATCATCGAGGGCATGTTCACGATCCCGCAAATCCTGCAGGTCAACTCGGTCCTCGGGCGGGAGATCAATCTCATGTCGTTTGCCCAGGAGATGATCGACAGCGCGGTCGTCACCGACGTCGAGAAACTCGAATACCTGGCCGGAATCGCGATCGAGGAGGCCGCCAAGGGACCGCCCCCGAAAGATCCGTTCACCGCCAACGCCATCAAGGCGTCCTTCGTCGAGACCGGCCCCGGAATGGCGGCGGGCGTGCTCCGCAAGGCCGCCCCGACCTCGTCGCCGGTGGCGGTGCTGGCGTTCGACCAGATCAGCCAGCTCGACGACGTCGCGCTGGCCAAGGGCATGCGCGCCCTCCTGCGCGCCACCGCCGCCAACGGCGCGAGCGACCTGCACCTGTCCACCGGCGCCCGGCCGTTCATCCGCAAGGCCCGCGCCCTGTCCCATATCACCGACTACGTGCTCACCGCGGAGGACAGCCTGCGCGTCAACACCATCCTGCTTTCCGCGGGGCAGAAGCGAATTTTTCTCGAGCGCAAGGATTACGACTACGCCCTGGCGCTGAGCGGCGAGGACCGGTACCGCGTGAATCTGATGTTTCACAAGAACGGCGCGGCCGGGGCGTACCGCATGGTGCCCGCCGAGACCCAGACGCTTGAGGCCCTCGGCTACACGAAGCACCTGGAGACGCTGCGGAAAATGCTGTCCTACCACAACGGCCTGATCCTCATCACGGGGCCGGTGGGTTCCGGCAAGACGACGACGCTGGCTTCCATGGTCGCCTACCTCAACGAGACCCGCAGCGACCACATCATCACCGTCGAGGATCCGATCGAGGTGGTGCAGCCGGCCAAGGGCTGCAACGTCACGCAACGCGAGGTCGGCCCCCATACCCGGAGTTTCGCCTCCGCGCTCAAGGGCGCCCTGCGCGAGGACCCCGATGTGATCGTCATCGGCGAACTCCGCGACCTCGAGACCATCGAAATGGCCATCAGCGCCTCCGAGACCGGACACCTCGTGATCGGCACCATGCACACGAGCGACGCCGCGACCACGCTCAACCGGCTCCTCGACGTCTTCCCCCCGTCCCAGCAAACCCAGATTCGCTCCAGTGTGGCGGAGTCGCTCCGGGGCATCGTCTGCCAGCGCCTGCTGCCGGGCATCGACGGCAAGCTGGTGCTCGCCTGCGAGATCCTGGTGAGCAACATGGCCATCCAAAACCTCATTCGTGAGGGTAAGTCCGCCGGGCTCAAGAACACGATGGAGACCGGCGTGAAGGAGGGCATGTGTCTCATGGACAATGTGATTTTCGGCCTCACCCAGGAGCGGCGCATCTCCGCCGAGATCGGCCGCGCCAACATCACCAACCGCGTGCTGCGCCAACGAATCACCGGATGACCTCGACCGAAGATGAATTGGCCGCCGCCGAGGCGGCCTACCGCCAGGCCCTCTTCAAGGTGCTCCTGCATCTCGTCTTCATCGTAGGCTGCTGCGTGGTGGCGGCGGTGCTGCGCCAGGTCATGGGCCTGCCGCCCGCGCTGCTCTCCGCCGTGCTCATCGTCGCCCTCCTCCTCTTCAGCCCCGACATCTTCCGCTTCATGGTCCTGCGCAACAAGGTTCAGCGCCTCCGTGAAAAAAACTCCTCCTGATCATGGCCGCCATCGACTCCCTTCTCCTCACCATGCTCGACCAGGGCGGTTCCGACCTGCACCTGACCGTCGGGCTTCCGCCCAAGTCCCGCATCTCCGGCTCCCTGATCCCCATCGGCACTGATCCGATCGACACCACCACCATGGAGTCGCTGTTGCGCGAAATCTGCCCGGAGAAACGCTGGGAGGACTTCCTCGATCGCAAGGACCTCGATCTCGCCCACGAGATTCCCGGCGTCGCGCGCTTCCGCGGCAATTACCTCTACAACCATTGGGGCCAGGCCGCCGTCTTCCGCCAGATCCCGGCCAAGATCATGTCATTCGATGATCTCAAGCTGCCCGAGGCGCTGAAAAAACTCTGCCACCTTGACCAGGGTCTTGTTGTCGTCACCGGCCCCACCGGCAGTGGCAAGTCGACCACGCTCGCCGCGATGATCGACTACATCAACTCGAACCTCTCCCGGCACATCATTACGATCGAGGATCCGATCGAGTTCGTGCACCCGGTCAAGAAGTCGGTCATCGTCCACCGCGAGGTCGGCGAACACACCGAGTCTTTCGCGGCCGCCCTGAAGGGCGCGATGCGACACGATCCCGACATCCTGCTCCTCGGCGAGATGCGCGAGATGGAGACGATCAAGCTCGCCCTGGGCTGCGCCTCGATGGGCATGCTCGTCTTCGGCACGCTGCACACCAACAACGCCCCCAAGACCGTCGACCGCATCATCAACACCTTTCCCGCCGACGAACAGAACCAGGTGCGCGTGATGCTCTCGAGCTGCCTCGCCGGCGTCGTCGCCCAACTGCTCTGCAAACGGATCCCCAAGGGACGCTGCGCCGTGCACGAAATTCTCCTCACCCACGAGGCGCTGCCCAACACCATCCGCAGCGGCCAGATCGCCAACATCAAGTCGATCATCGAGAGCGGCGGCAACGACGGCATGATCACGATGGATCTCAGCCTCATGAACCGCGTGAAGGACGGCACCATCGAGGCCAAGGAAGCCTACATGAAGGCCGCCAACAAGGGCACCTTCGCCCACCTCCTCAAACCCGGCGACCTCGACGCCGGACACTGAAAAGAAGAAACGGGGAAAATAAGAAACTGGGAAAACGGCACAGGTTGCGACCAGCGCGTCGTTCTCCCTCCCATCCGTTTCTTCTTTTTGCCGTTTTTGCCGTTTCTTCTTTTCCTACCTCCGCCGCACCCAACCCTGGCCTTTCGCCCCGAGGGTCAGGAGCACGCCGACGACGAAGCCCCCCGCGTGCGCCCACCAGGCCACGCCGCCATCGGCCGCCGCGCCGTTGACCAGCGAACCGAGGCCGTTGCAGGCCTGCAGCACGAACCACAGCACGAGAAAGACGACCGCCGGCACCGGTACAATCGGCACGATCCACGGCACCAGGGTCCACACCAACGCGGTCGGAAACAAAATGAGATAGGCGCCGAGCACACCCGAGATCGCCCCGCTCGCCCCGACCATCGGCAGGACCGAGGCCGGCCCCGCCGCGATCTGCGCCGCCGCCGCCCCGGCGCCCGCCGCGCCGTAGAACAGCAGGAAGCGAAAGGAACCGAGCCGGTCCTCGACGTTGCCGCCAAAGATCCACAGGAACCACATGTTGCCGAGCAGGTGCAGCACACCGCCGTGTAGGAACAAGTGGGTGAGCCCCGTGCGCCACTGCAGTTCATCGGCGGGGTGTTGCACGAGCCGCTGCGCCACCAGCGCGTGTTCCGTCATGAACCCGGCGAGCACGCGATCCCCGCCGTGCAGCGACAGCCACACCTGCCAGCCGAACACCGCGACGTTCGCCGCGATCAACAGCTTCGTCACGGCTGCGGGGCCCTTCTGTTTTACGGTGTCGGCCAGTGGGAGCACGGCGCCGAGCTACATCCACTCCTCCCGCCCGCCGCAAGCCCGGCGGAACAGACCCCACCCCGCCCCGGTCGCCCAGCGCGCCCTTCCGTCCTCCCGCCCATCAAGCTCATGTCACGTATTACGTGACACTGGTCATCATCGGCAGGCGACCCCGATCCAAAGTGTCACTTAATACGTGACAAACTCCCACCCGCGACCAGGGTCCTCTGGTATGAACCACCCCTGGCCGGCGCGGATGAAGCAAGTACTTCCATTGGTTGAACTCCTCATCCTCGCGGCGGAGGAATCTGCCAAGGCGGCGCGCGCCTCCTACAAGGAGCGGAAGCGGCGGCACCAGGGAGCAACGCTCCGCCCGGGGCCTGAGACTCCGTTGTGGAACGAGCTGGTGGTGGCGGCCCGCGAACAACTGTCCGGCTACGGCGCCAAGGCCCGCCTGGCGCGGATTCTCGGCGTACCCCGCCAGCGCGTGCACCAGTATCTGCGCGACACGACCGCCTGCCCCGACGCGGAACGTACGTTGCTGCTCCTGGCGTGGGTGCAGGCCCGGCGCAACGGTCGCGATCTGCTTTGATCCGTTTCGCGGAGCGACGCGCAGTGTCACGTAATACGTGACACTCTCGCGATCGTCCCGACCGGGGGCGCGTGCCGCCCGGCCGAGTTTTCTGACCGGACCCTTTCGCGCGAATTGGGGACTTGGCGATGTTCCCTGCCCCGCGACGAGAGCCACGAACACAATCGCCCACCGTGCCTGTCCCCATCGGCTCCAGCGATCCAACGCAGCAGGGCCTCATGCTCGACACCGTCCTTCCCTGCGCGCCGGCGCGGGCGCCCCGCCGCCTACAGCCGGGTCGTGACGCTGAAGCTCCACGTCGTGGGTTCGACGTAGCGGTAGATGTAATTCGGCTTTTGCGTGATCGCATTCAACGACGTCGCGCCGGTCTTCCGGTAGGGACTGTTGCCGTTCACGACGTCATACATGTTCTGGAGCCCCAGCCGGAACGTCATCTGCCGCTTCATGATTCGGCGATCGTAGAGCACATAGCTGTGCAGGGGCAGCGACGCGGCGCCTTTGTAGACGACGCCGTTGAAGATCGCGATGTTGTAGTCCGGCCCGTAGATCCCATTGAGCCCGAGACGCAGCCCGCGCAGGAACGGCAGTTGGTAATCGACGACAAAGCTGCCCGTGTACGGCGAACTGCGGCGGCCGGCGATCGCGTCCGTGAGCGTGTTGGAGCCCAGCACGGTGCGGGCGTTGTTCAGGATCGTGGTGGTTTCCGCCATCGCGGGATTGCCGCCCGGCGCGAGCGCCGCCTTGGTGCGCTCCTCCGCGGCGGTGAGATAGGCCCGGAACTGCGAAAAGTCAGCCTGCGCCCGCACGTGCGTGGTGGAGAACGACAGACGGGTCTGCAAGCCGTGCCAGCGCTGCCCCTGGAGGGTCAGCTCGAGGCCGCGCGACTGTTCGTTTGAATTCACGGTGCGGCGCTCGTTGTTGAGGCCGCTGACGACGGTGAGATACGTCGGGGCACCCGGCAGAATATTGTTCGGGTTGATCAAATCCTCGAGGCTGGAAAGATTGAGGACATCGGGCGACCAGGCGTAGGCCGCGTTGACGCGTTTGAGGTCGTAGACGCCGAGCGTGTAGGTAAGCTTGCGCTCGAAGAGGTCACCCTTGATGCCGACTTCCTTGGTCTTGCCGCGGACCGGTCCGATGTCGGGCCCGAAAAACACCTGGCGGGACTGCCAGTTGAACGATTCGGAGTTCACGCCGTAAACGTTCATATTGAAATTGTCGCCGCGCCATACGGCCAGCGTGAGGCCGGCCATCCTGCTGGTGGCGGCCAGATCGAAACCCGGGTCGTATTCGTAGGCGCCGGGATTGTCCCACGGCATGCCCGGATGATGGAATTTGCCCCGCACGTCGGGGACGAAGGCGGCATCGTTCGGGATCTTCCGCCGCAGGCGGTTCCAGCTCATGCCGAAGAGGGAGTGGAGGCGGCCGCCGAAATACTCGCCCGAAAGCGAGGCGGTCTGGGTCTGCGCGTAACGGATGTCGACGAACGGGCCCGTGACGGCCGTGCTCTCGTACAGGACGGGCTTGAACGTCGGCGTCGTCTTTAGATTCGGCAGGAGAAACTGATCCCAGAAGGCCCGGGTGCCGAAGGCCGGATCGTCGAGATAGGCGCGCAGGCGGACGCCGTTGTTCACGTAGGTGCCGGTGCCAAGTTCGTTGGCCAGGCCCGTGCGGCGGGAGAGTTTCACGTCGCGCTGCTTGAGCGCGGTGACGACGAGGAGCTGTTTGCCCCAGCGGCCGAAGTCGAAGGGATAGACGGCGGCGATGCGGCCCGCCTTCACGACGTTGCCGAAGACCTTGAACGCCGCGCCGCCGATGGCCTCGTCGATGTAGGGCCGGCCGGCGCCGTCGACACTCAGCACGGGCGGAGTCTGGCTGGTGCCGAAGGAGTTGTCGTTCCGGTCCTCGTGCTGGAACTGCTGGTTGAACGCCATCTCGATCGCCAGCTTGCCGATGCGCTGTTCGATCGTGAGGTTGGCCACATTGAAGATCCGGTTGTTGTAATCGCCCGTGCCGAGCATGTTGGTGTACTGGTCGAACCCGCTGAAGGTCTTGTAGGTGCCATTGGGCAGGCGGACGGCCTGGGTCTGCCCCTGGAGGAGCGAGACCTGGTTGCCGGAGGGGCCGCTGCGGTCGACGGCGGCGGGTGAGGTACTGGTGCGCTGGACGATCTCCCCGTCCGACGTGTAATACCACTGGTTGTTGGTGTTGAAGCCGCGACCCGCGGCGGCGCCATCGTTGATCGCCAGGGCGCTGTCGGCCCGCACGCGGTTCGTTTCGCCGCGCTCCAGCTCCACGCGGATGGTCGTGGTCTTGAACGGCTCGTAGGTGAAGGCGAGATCGCCGGCGCGGAAGACGTCGTTGGTGCCTTTGACGTAGGTTTTGTTGCGCCGGTTGACGAGATTCACGCGCACGAAGAAGTTGTCGGTCACCTTGCGGTTCACATCCAATTGGAAGCGATAGGCGTCATACGAGCCGACGCTGGCGAAGACCTCCGCCAGGTTGCGCGACCGGGCGCGCTTGGTGTAAATCGTGGCCTGACCGCCCGGCTGGGAATCGCCAAACATAAGCGAGTTCGAGCCCTTGTTGAAATCGAAGCGCTCGACGTTGTAGGCGTCCGACGGGACATACCACGTGAAGAAATTCCGCGAACTGCCGCTGCCGCTGAGGCCGCGGTAGGTGATGCGGTCGTCGTTGCGCGACTCGAGGCGCGGCGTGACATTGACGCCCGCGACGTATTGCGCGGCGTCCTCCAGGTCGAAGGCGCCGAGGTCCCGCATGAATTCGGCGGTGATGACATCGACCGTGACCGGGAGCTTGGCCAGTTCCTGGTTGGTGCGGCTGCCGATGAGCGTGGTCGTCGCCAGCCACGACTTGTCGTCGCTGTCGGAGACGGTGAACGGGGAGAGGGCGACGACACCCTCATCGGGTACCGGCGGGTTCGGCTGCGCACCGAACAGGGGAACGGCGGCAAGGAAGGCGGTCGCCAACGCGAGAAAAACGCGGGAGTGCATGGTGTGGGTGGGGGGGGTGCGGCAGGCTGAACCTGATTGGCGGCTAGGCCAAGCGGCCCCGGAAACCAAATCAATGCAAATCGGGCTCGAGCCCGCCGGAGGGGGGCATCCGTCCTTTGGCGGTGATGCCTCTGGGAGTAGCGCCGCGTCTCTGACCGGCGGGCGCCAGTCGAAGACTGGCGCTCTGGGGAGGACCGGGCATATTGTAGCGTCAACCCGGAGAGGCGCTCCCGCCGGGAGCGACCGCAACCGTCGCCCCAGCGAAGCAGTCTCGACATTCGGGTCCGCTCGGGCGACGAAACCCCACTGACATGCCCGGCATCCCCCAACGCCAGTCGCTGGTGGCGCAGACCGCCGCCTACCTGAAGTCCGAGATCGCCCGCGGGGTCTGGGCGGAGTGGCTGCCCGGTGAGCGCCGGCTCTGCGCGTCGCTGCAGGTGAGCCGCAATACGCTGCGCGCCGCCCTCGATCAACTCGCCGCCGCCGGCGTGATTCGTCCGGAACACGGCCTGGGCAGCCGCATCGTGCGGTCCCGGACCACCCGGCGTGTGGTGGAGCGGCCACGCACCGTCTGCCTGCTCGCCGCCCAGCCGCTCGAGCATCTGCGTCCCACCCAGGTCCTGTGGATCGACGAGTTGCGCGCGCTGCTCATCGAGCACGACTGCAAGCTGCACCTGCTGCACGGCCAGCAGTATTTTCGCGCCCGTCCCGGAGCGGTCCTGGATCGCCTGATACGCCAGCACCCGCACGGCTGCTGGATCCTGACGCGGGCCAGCGAGGGCACGCAACGGTGGTTTCAAGACCGGGGCGAACCGTGCGTCATCGCCGGCTCGGCCTGCGCCGGGGTCACGTTACCCTTCGTGGATCTCGACCATCAGGCGCTGTGCCGCCATGCCGCAGGCGTGCTGCTGGCCCTCGGTCACCGGCGCATGGCGTTTGTCACGGAGCGGACGCGGCGCGCCGGCGACGCGGCCAGCGAGCAGGGCTTTATCGAAGGCGTGCGCTCTTCCCGCCATCCGGAGGCGGAAGCCCTCATCGTCGGCCATGAACCCACCACGGCCAGTGTCTGCGCGACGCTGCAGCGGCTGATCGATCAACCCCGGCCCCCCACCGCCCTCCTGGTCGCCAACCCGTATTATTATCTCACCATCACCAGCCACCTCGCCCAAGCCGGCTGGCGGGTGCCGCGGGACATTTCGGTGCTGTCCCGCGACGAAGATCCGTTCCTTTCCTTCCTCGTGCCCCCGCCCGCGCGTTACATCATCCCTCCCCACGTCTTCGCCCGGAAACTGCTCCGGCCGGTGATCGAACTCGTCGAAACGGGCGCGGTGCTGAGCCCCGCCACCAGCATCATGCCGGAGTTCATCCGCGGCACCTCGATCGGCCCGCCGCCGCGGCAACGCTTGCCCGGTTGATTCACCGCGCAGCCGGAGGCCGCAGCCCAATGACCCCTCGTGCTCTTTGATCCCTCGTGCTCTTGCTCGTAATCGTCCTCGCAATCGCAAGGGTCGAGCACGGACCAGCCGAGGGCTGATAACGGTGGTATACGCGCAGAACCTCCCCGGGCGGCTCGACGCCCACCCGCTTCCCCACCATCGACGGGAAAAGTTCCCCTCCCGTCGGCCCTCTTTTCGCCATGAAAGCCCCCCTCCGTCCGCTTCCGCATCGCACCCTGCTTGAACTCCAGCGCTGGAATACCCCGACCGTTTACAACGGCTGGGAACAGGTCACCCGGCACAACGCCGCAGCGGACGCCTTCAACCTGGAGGAGACCCGTGATTTCATGCCACAGATGGGGCCGATGGTCGGGTACGCCGTCACCGTCGTGTGCCAACCGGGCAACCCGGAGCATCCGAAATCGAATCCATCGGCGTGGACGGAGTACCGCCGCCACGTCGCCGCGCTGCCCGGCCCCAAAATCGTGGTCGTGCAGGACCTCGACAAGCCGGCGACCTTCGGGGCGTTTTGGGGCGAGGTGAACAGCAACCTCCATCGCGCCCTGGGCTGCGTGGGCACGATCTGCGACGGCGCGATCCGCGACGTGGACGAAATGACCCATGCCGGCTTCAAGGCGCTCGCCCGGCGGATGGCGGTGGGCCACGCCCATTCGTGCCCCGTGCGCTGGAACTGCGAGGTTGAGGTGTTCGGCCGAAAGGTTCTTCCCGGCCAGCTCATCCACGCCGACAAGCACGGTTTCCTCGCCATTCCCTTCGGGGATGAGCCGCATCTGCTCGAGGCGGCACGCTTCATGGACAGCAACGAATGCCAGACGCTCATCCCCGCCGCCCGCAACAGCAGCGGCAAGGCCCGGCGCACGATCTGCGCGGAATTCGATGCCGCCGCCGCGGAGTTCCGCCAAAACGTGAAACGCCAGTTTGCCCGCCGCGGTGAGGGCTGATCCCGGCGGCGCCGCCTCCCACCCTGCGGCGATCCGCCCGGGCAGTGTCGAAGTCGTTCGCTTGCCTCGTAGTCTTTCTCTTTCCTCTTTCTCTTAATCTTTCTCTTCCCCGGACAAACCCTGACGAAAGAGAACGATAAAGAAGAAAGAGAAAGATTGGCCCATCGACCTTGACACCGCCCTGCCGATCCGCCCGGGACCTTGGCCGCGGGCTTGGCTTAAGCCTTCCCACGGCGTAAGGTCGACCATCTGATCCGCCCGGTCCTTCCTTCCTCATGATCCTCGATCTTCTCCCCCAAGCCTCGCGCTACACCGGCCTCGGCCCCCGCATTGCCCTCGGCCTCGACTGGCTCGCCCGCTTCGATCCGTCGACCGCCGATGGGCGCTACGACCTCGCCGGCGACGACGTTTTTGCGCTGGTGCAGAGCTACGCCACCGTGCCGGCGACCGAAAAGAAATTCGAGTCCCACCGGATGTATCTCGACATCCAGTACATCGCCGCCGGCACCGAGACGATTTTTTACGCGCCCACGAGCACGCTCGTCCCCGCCACCGAGTACGATGCCACCAAGGATTTCCTGCTCTACGCCGAACCTTCCGCCGCGACGCCCCTGAGGCTGTCGCCGGGCAGCTTTGCCCTCTTTTACCCGGCCGACGGCCACAAGCCCGGCTGCCTCAGCGGCGCGCCCGGCCCGATCAAGAAGGTCGTGATCAAGGCGCGGGTCTGAGAGGTACCCGCCCGCCACCGTTTCGCCTACCGCGGCCGACCGGCCACCGCATAATAACGCGGCCGGTGCTCGGCCGGCAATTGCAGGAGCCTCACCAACCCCGCTTCGTCGAAGGCGCCGATCATCACGGTGCCGAGACCGAGCGCCACCGCCTGCAACGACACGTTTTGCGCCGCGTGCCCGGCCTCCATGTCGACGTAGATCGTGGCGTTGTCGCCGTACTTCGCCGCCGTGCGCGCCACCACGGTGGCAAACAAAATCGAAACGGCGCTGGTCCGCACACATTCCTGGTTCATGGAGACTGCGGCGAGTTCCGCCCGCAGATCGCCGGCCACCACCCCGGCGAGGTCATGCGACCCCGGCCGGTAATGATAAACCCCGGCAGCCAGTCCCGTCACGGCGCCCGCGACCAGGTAGGTCTCCAGCGGATACGTGCCCCCGGCTGACGGCGCCGCCCGCTTGCCGTCACCCGCGGTGACGCCCTGCGCCGCCCAGAGCAACTGGCCGACTTCCGCGAGCGTCAGCGGCTCCGGCCGGTACTCGCGGACCGAGCGCCGGCGCTGCAGCGTGGATTCGACGGAAACGCCACTCTCGCGGCGTGGTTCAGGCAGGTGGATGACATTCATGGTTTCGGATACTCCCGGTTCCGGCCCGCCCATCCCGGTCGGCCCGACCCCGGGCAACCAACATCCCCGCAATCCCCGTCGCGGCGCAATCGCGTTTTCGCCGCCGCCGCCAATCAGTCCTCCCGTTGCCGTTTCTCCAGCACCACCGGCTTGGGTGGCACCACCGCCGACGGCGTCTTGAACTCGATCCTCCGGCCGTCGGGATCCCGCACAAAAAGACTGAGCCCGCCGTGGATCCAGCGGGTTTCGCGTTCGATGCGAACCCCCCGCTCGGCAAACCACTTCTTCCAGGGATCGAAGGCCTCCGCCGCAATCGTGAACGTCAGGGTGGCCGCGGGATCCGTCTCCACCGGCGCCGCCAGGGGCGCGATGGTGCCGTCGCGTTTCACCACCACCAGCACCCCGCCTTCGCCCGTGTCGAATTCCGCGTAGCGGCCCGGGTCGCCGTCCCGCGCCTGCAGCAGCAATTTATTCCCGTAAAACTCGACCGAACGCTCGACCTCCTCCACCAGCAGGACGATCTGGTTTCCTCCATCGATCCGGGGGATGGCGGGTCGTTTGCGCATGGGCAAACGCACCGTAGGCAGGCCCGCAGACGACGCAAAATATTTTCCGCCGCCCAGCGCCCGACCTCCCCGGTGCAACCATCGGCGCCCCTCACTCGTATCCCTTCCCGATGCCTGGTCTCCGCTCGTTTGCCCTCCTCGCCACCGCTCTCCTGTTGAGCGGGGGTCCGGCCGTGGCCTCGCCGGATGAACGACTGCGCGACGCCCTGGCCGCCGAGGCCCGGCTCGACACCCGCCGCGCCCTCGAACTTTTCCAGGCCCTCGCCCGCGAACGCCCCGACGACCCGTTCTTGCTGCAGAAAATCGCGCGCCAGTATTCTGATCTCGTCGTCGATCTGCCCAACGCAGCCGAGCAGAAGGCTTCGGTCGAACGCGCCCTCGACTACGCCCGGCGCGCCGTCGCCCTCGCTCCCGATCAGGCCGAAAACGTGCTCTCGGTGGCCATCTGCCTGGGCAAACTCGCCTTGTACAGCGGTCCCCGCGACCAGGTGCGCTACTCGCGTCTCATGCGCGAGGAGACCGTCCGCGCCCTCGCGCTCGATCCCAACTATGCCTGGGCGCATCATGTCCTCGGCCGCTGGCACTACGAGGTGGCGGACCTTGGCGTCACCGCCCGCTGGTTCGTGCGGATCTTCTATGGTGGGCTGCCCGACGCCTCGGTGGCCGAGGCCGTGCGGCACCTCGAACGCGCCGTCGCCCTCGAACCCGACCAGCTCACCCACCACCTCGAACTCGGTTTCGCCTGCCTCGCCGCCCGGGAACCGGACCGCGCCCGCGCCGCCTTCGCCGCCGGCCTCGCCCTGCCCTCGCGCGAAAAACACGACGAGGCCGCCAAGGCCCTGGCCCGCGCCGCACTGGCGAAACTGGACGACGCCTAGCGCACCGGGGGCAGACCCACCGCCCAGCTCCGTCACTCCGCCCGCACCCGCGCCGTGCCGTCGGCAAACTCCGCCGCCAGCGCCTGGCCGACCTCCACCGCCGCCCGCCGCGTCACGGGCCGGCCGGCCTCGTCGCGCATCAGCACAAAACCCCGGTTGAGCACCGAGGCCGGGCTCGCCGCCTGCAGCCGTTTCCACAGGGAAAGCAATTGGTGCGACGCCAGCTGGATCCGCGTCTCCGGCGAGGCCTGCGCGAGCCGCGCCCGCGCTTCCCCGAATTGCTGCCGACGGACCTGCACCTCGTGCCGCAGCGCGGCCGACAGCCGGTTGCCGAGGTCATCCACGCGTTGCCACCCCTGCCCGACCTGCGCCGCCGGCGTGAGCAACCGCAACCGCGACCGCGCGTGATCCAGCGCTGCCTTCGCCCGCTGCACCGCGCCGTCAACGCTCCCGCCGAGGTGGGCGTCCGCCTGGCGCACGCGTTCGGCGCACGCGACGTACCGGCTCGTGATCAGCTCGGCGGCCGCGCTGGGGGTCTCCGCCCGCAGGTCGGCCGCAAAGTCGCACAGGGTGAAATCGATTTCGTGACCCACGGCCGCGATGATCGGCACGGGGCAGGCGGCGACCGCACGCACCAGCGGTTCCTCGTTGAACGCCCACAGATCCTCCAGGCTGCCGCCGCCGCGGCCGATCACGAGCAGGTCGAAGATCCCCAGTTGCTCCGCCAGCTCCAGCATGGCGATCATCTCCGCGGCGGCCCCTTCCCCCTGCACCTTGGCCGGCAGGACCACCAGCCGTCCCCGCCAGCCCCGGCGGATGAGAATGCGGGCGAAGTCCTGCACGGCCGCCCCGGTCGGGGACGTCACAAAACCCACGGTGCGCGGCATCGCGGGGATCGGTTTCTTCCGCTCCGCGGCAAACACCCCCTCGGCGGCCAGCCGGGCCTTCAGCGCCTCGAACTCGCGCTGCAGGCGCCCCACGCCGTCATCCACCACCACGCGCACGATCAACTGATATTGCCCACGCGCCTCGTACACGCTCACTTCGCCGAACACGATCACCTGCAGTCCGTCGCGCAGCTTCACCGTCTGGCGCAGCGCATTCCCGCGAAACAGCACCGCACTGAGCTGCGCGCCCGCGTCCTTCAACGAAAAATAGACGTGCCCGCTCGCCTGGGCCCGGAGGTTCGACACCTCGCCGCGCACCCAGGCCGGGCCGAGGCCGCTTTCCAGCAATTGTTTCACCCGCCGCGTGAATTCCGTCACGCTCTCCGCCCGCGCCCCGTCGCTTCCGCCGGCGTCGGACTCCGGCGTCCCGCTTCCTGCCTTGATCTTCATGGCGCCGCTTTCTTCCGCCCGAGATGCCGGCGCACGAGGTGGGTGCCCACGGCCAGGGCCATCACCAGGCCGATCGACATCATCGCCACCTTGCCGCGCCCGTGGCTCAACGCGTCGCCAAACAGGATGAAGGCGGCGTTGTACGACCACTGCACCGCGCATGAGATCACGAGGTAGCGACCGAAGGGCACTTCCGCGAGGCCGAGCAGGTAGTTCTGCACGAAGAACGGCGGGCCGGGGGTCACGCGCAACAGCACGATCAGATCGGTGGCGTCCCCGCTTTCCACCTGCGGCAGGGTATAGCCAAGCCGGGCCACCAGCCGCGTCAGGAGGGGTCGCAGCCAGCGCCGCGCCAGCCAGTAGGCCACCGTCAGGTTAAAGGTGATCGCCACAATCCCGCACAGGATGATCACCGGCGTGCCCAACTGGGCGCCAAACAACGGCCCGGCCGAAAGGGCAAACGGCGACATGGGTACCCCGAACACCGGCAGTACCGCCATCGCCGCGAAAAACACGCCCGGTCCGGCTCCGGCCAGGGTGGCAAACATCGCATCCCACCAGCGCCGGCCTTCCTGCACCACGTGATCCCAGCCGGCCAGCTTGACCCACACGGCCAGCCCGATCACCACGACCGCACCCGCCATCGCCAGGGCGGCGATCGGCAGCTTGCGTTTTTGAACCGGAGCAGCGGGCAACATCAACGCAGCCTGTCCACCCCCGCGCGACACCGTCAAGACCGCGCCAGCCGCGCCTCGAACCCGCCGCCGCCGGGCAGTGGCAAAGTCGTTTTCTCGTCTCGTGGTCTTTCTCTTTCCTCTTTCTCTTAATCTTTCTCTCCCGCGGACAAACCCTGACGAAAGAGAAAGATAAAGAGGAACGAGAAAGATTGGGCAATCGGCTTTGACGCCGCCTGGGCCCAACCGCCGCAAGCTTGCCGCCCCTGCGGCCCGCCGCTCTCATGCCCCCGCGATGACGCGCGCCACCTTCCCAGCCCCGATGCTCGCGCGCGCCCTCGGCGTCGGCGGTCTCGCGTGCCTCGCCGTCATCACCCTCGCCAGTCCGGGTGCCACCCGCATGTACGCCTGGCCCTGGTCCCTGGCCTATACCGGCACCCTCTTGGCCCCCGCCCTGGCGCTGCTCGCCCGCGCTTTCGACGGCCGGCAACCGCTGCTCCTCCCTGACCGCAGCTGGACGGCGACCGCCGCGGCGACGGCGGGTCTCGTCGTCGCCTCCGCCCTGGTCAGCCCTTTCCGCGGGCCGGCCGTCCTCTGGAGCGCCCCGTTGCTCGGCGGCCTGGCGGCTTTCTTTGTCGTCGTCGACTGGCTCGGCGGCGGTGAGGGCCGGCGCGACCGGCTGCTCCGCGCGGCGCTGGCGGTGGCCGCCAGCGTGGCCGTCGCCAGCATTGGACTATGGGCGCTCCAGCTGCTTCGCACCGACAATTGGGCCGAATCACGGAATCCCTTCCCGTTGGGTCACTCCAACTACACGGCCGGACTTGCCCTGCTGATGCTGCCGCTCGGGGTCGCGACCGCCTTCCGGGAACGGGGAATCTGGCGGCGACTGGCCTGGTTCACTTCCCTCCTCGCCCTGGTGATGTTGTTCACCAGCGGCAGTCGCGGTGGCTTGATCGGCCTGGCGGCGCTCGCCGGTGCGGCACTCTGGCAGGCACCCCTGGACCGCAAACGAAAAGGGCAGCTTGCCGGCGTCGCCGCGGTCGTCGCCCTCGGTTTCGCCCTCGCCCACCCGCGCACCCGCACCACGTTGCTGGGCGGAGCCGGCGCGCCCGTGCTCGCGGCCAGCGAGGTGCAGCGCTCCGCCATGCTCCGCGCGGGCTGGCGCATGGGCTGCGACCGTCCCCTCCTCGGCTGGGGACCGGGGACGACACCGCTCGTGTATCCGAAATATCGTGGCGGGCTCGCCGGCGGCGCCGAAAATGTCCTCCAGCTCCATTGCCTGCCGGTCCACCTCTGGGCCGAGCTCGGCCTCGCCGGGATCGCCGGCCTGCTCGCCTTCGCCGGCCTGGCGTGGCGCGATGCCTCCCGCGAACCCATCGCCGCGATCACGCTGGTCGGCTACGCCGCCTTTGCCCTCACCGACTGGCAGCTCGACGTCCCTGTCTTCGCCCTCGCCCTCGCCACGTTCGCCGCCCTCCTGGCGGCTCCGGAAACATGTCACGTATTACGTTACATTGATGAATCACCCCGGCGTCGGTTCGCGAGGCGACTGTTGGGTGGAGGGGCGCTCGCCGGTCTGGCCGTGATTACACTCGTCGGCCAACCCGACCCCACCCCGGAGCTCAACGTCCGCGCCTTGGCGCTCGGCCGCGACCCGGCACAGGTCGCCCGCGCCATCGCGCTGTTTCACGATTCCCTGCACCTCAATCCCGATCAGGAAATCGCCCACTTCAACCTGGGCTGGCTCCTGGTCGTCCGCGATCCGCCCGCCGCGGAGAAGCACTTCCGCGCCGCCGCCCGCCTCGTGCCCGACAAGGGCGGGGTCTATTTTGGCCTCGGCCTGGCGCGGCTCAACCAGGGCCGGCCCGAAGACGCCGCCCGCGCTTTCGCCCTCGAATGCCTCAACGACCCACGGTTTCTCTCCTCCCCCTGGTGGCGGGAGCCCGCCATCGCCGCCACCCGCGACGCCAGCGCTGCGGCCCTGGCCGCCTTGCTGCGGCAACTCCCGGCCTCAATCCCTCCCCCTTCCTTCCGCCCGGATCAACTCGGCCGCGTGCCCGCCGGACCCGAACGCGTGTACCGACGCGAACGCACCGGTTACCCGGTGTTGATGCGCGACCTCGACCTGCCAACCCCCGTGGATCTTTACGAGGTGCGGGAGTCAACCGCTCCGTCCGCGCTGGCGGCCGCCGCCATCCTCCCACCGAAAGGGTGGCTGCCATCGCCCTTGCTGCTGACATTGCTCGACGCGCCGGTTTCCCCCAAACCCTGAGCCGTGCCCCGTACCGCCAATCCGTTCCGCGAGACCTTCGTGCCGCTGACCCTGCTCGGCGGCGACACGGTCGTGACGTTTGCCGGCCTCTCCCTCGGCTACTGGCTGCGTTATGCCTCGCCGCTCGCGCGCCTGGGCATCGACGTGCCCGACGCCACCTTCGCGCGGTACCTGCCGCTCCTGCTCGTCGGCCTGGCGCTGCTGTTGGCGGCCTTCGCGCAATTCGGACTCTACGACACCCGCCTCCTGCTCCGCCGCTACCAGAGCCTGAATGCGATCCTGAAGGGAGCCGCGTTCTGGTTCGCGATCTACCTCGGCGTTTCCCTCGTGCTGAAATTCGAGCCGCCGATCTCCCGCCTGTTCGTGCTCGAGGCTTTTTTCTGCGTCATCGTGCTGCTCTACGCCTGGCGGGCGCTGGCCTACGCATTGATCACCCGCGAGGGCATCGTGGGCCGCCTGCGTCGCCGCGCCGTCCTGCTCGGCTGGAACGACGACGCCCGCGCCCTCGCCGATGAGATCACCCGCGACCCCGCCCACCCCTTCGCCCTCACCGGCATCGTCACCCTCTCCCGCGACACCGTCTCCCCCCTGCCGCCCCCCGCCTCGTGTCACCTAATAGGTGACACGAAGGCGGCGCCGCTCCGCGTGCTCGGCGACGTGGCGGAATTGGAGGCCATTCTCGCCCGCGAGGCCGCCGACGTGCTCATCATCACGCGCCTCGACCTGCCGCGGGCGGAGGTGCAGCGGATCGTGGAAACCTGCGAGCGGGCCTACATCGAGTGGAAGATCGTGCCCGGGGCCTTTGACATTTTTCTCAGCGGGCTCCACCTGCAGACGGTCGGGCGTGTCCCGGTGCTGGGGGTCGAGGAACTCGCCATCAGCCGCCTCTTCAATCGCGGCTTCAAACGGGCCTTTGACGTTGTGGGCGCGCTCGTGGGCCTGGTGGCCTCAGCTCCGGCGGTCGCCTTGCTGGCCGCCCTGATCAAGCGCGAGTCGCCGGACGGCCCCGTGTTTTTCCGCCAGACGCGCGTCGGCACGGGTCATCGCTCGTTTACGGTCTGGAAGCTGCGCAGCATGGTCCCGGACGCCGCCGCCCGCGACGGCGAACAGCAGAGCACCGCCCGGGGCGATGCGCGCCTGCTCCGAATCGGCGCCTTCATGCGGCGCTGGAACCTCGACGAGTTGCCGCAGTTCTGGAACGTCCTGCGCGGCGACATGAGCCTGGTCGGTCCCCGCCCCGAACGCCCCTACCATGTCGACCGCCTCTCCGCGAAGATCCCCCACTACCTGCCCCGCCATCTGGTCAAGCCCGGCATGACCGGTTGGGCCCAGGTCAACGGCCTGCGCGGCGACAGCGACCTCGCCGCCCGCGTGCAGCACGATATCTATTACATCGAGAACTGGTCCTGGTGGCTCGACGTGCAGATCGTCCTGCTCACCTTCGTGCGGTGGAAGAACGCCTACTGACGGCCCAGCAGCCACCGCGCCGCCCGCGAGAGAGGTCCCATCGGCCGCTCCGGCTGCAACGAGGGCGGCAGCACCCCGCGCAGCCGCGGATCGTTCAGGACCGCGCGCACCGACTCCAGATTGGGGTGCGGCACCAGCAGGCGGGGTTGACCCACGAATACCGCCGAATTTCCCGTCAACTGGAAGGTCCGCATGAGCCGCACCGGAGCCTCGCGATCCCGTGCTCGGGGCAAGATCAGCCCACGCCAGACCTCGGCTGAAACACCGAGCCAACCGACCAGGAGGAAAACGCCCCACGCGGCCGCCACGGGCCGCGCGCTGCGCATCCCGCGCGTCATCGCCTCCCGCATCAGCCTCACCCCGCACCAAGCGTTCGCCAAGGGCAACAGAACGATGAAATCAACATAACGGGACGGCAGCCCGGCAGCCAATTCCACCCCGCCCCCGCGCACCCACGCGGTGGCGAGGCCAATCGCTGCGCTCCAGCCACCCACGAGCACCACAAAATCCTCTCCGGGCACCGCAGTACGGCGGCGCAAGCTCCGGGCAATTACCACCGCAAGCAGCGGCGCATTGAGCAGCAGGGCGGCAACGAGGCCGTTCCCGTGCGGCCAACTCAGCACCCTGCCAGCGGCGACCAGGAATTCACCCACCCCTTGCGCCTGCAGAGGCGCGTGTTCCGGCACGGCCACCCGCATCGCCAGTCCCGCCGAGAGCAGCACCAACGCCGGCAGGGCCGTAATCATCAACGTCCGGTCAAATCGCCGCCGCTCAATCAAGCGAAGGAGCGCCAGACCCACTAGGGCCACCGGAACCAGCGCCCCCGGCCCCATCGCAAACAAACCCAAGAACCCGACCACGCAGCCTCCCACCGCATGCCGCCAAGTGGGCTGCTCCCTCCCGAGGAGCGCCAGCGCGAGCAACGACAGGCCGAGGGAAAAGTACGCATGGGACTCGATCCCCCACAGAACATTGTGCCAGGCCAAGTGAGGCAGGAAGGCGCCCACGACTCCCGCGGTGATGGCCGTCGACGCCAACCCCGACCGCCCCCTCGCCAGGTACCACGCCAGCCCGGCCGCACACGCCGCTCGCAGAACGGCAATCGCCACCATTTGCAGCAGCGGATCCCACTGTCCGTTCAGAACCAACAGGGTTAGATTCAGCAGGTGGGTCCACAGGATGCGGTGTTCGTTGAAGGGCTGCATCAACCCAGCAAGGGACAAGCTGCCGTCGCGCCAGGCCGGGTAGAGCCATTGCCCCTCAATATTCCACTGATCGTAAAAAGGGATGTCCGTGCCCGCCGCCGCCACCAGGGCGAGTTGCGGGATGATGACGCCGACGAACACGGCGGCCGGGACCAGCCACCCCCCGGGGCCTCGTCTCGCCGTCTCCCTCACAGCGGCCGCACCCGCCGGTGCCCCCGCAGCTTCGCGCGCAGCAACGCCACGGTCTTCCAAAGCCCGAAGGCAAAGGTGTACTTGATCCGCACCCACGCCGAGTTCCGCGGATTGAAGTGCTTCAGGTAGACCTCGCGGTTGGCGTCGAAGATCGCCCGCGCCATCGCCACGTAGTCCTTCGCCACACTCACGCCCTTCAGGTGCGTGAACTGCACCCGCCCGTCGTAGACGATCCGATAGCCCGCGCGCCCCACCCGGATGCACAGGTCGAGATCGTCGCCGTACATGAAGAACCGCTCGTCAAAGACGGCCCCGTCGGGGGCCACCGCGGCCAGCACCGATCGCGGCGCCAGCAGGAACGCCCCGTTGATCGCCCCCACCTCGTAAGTGCCATCCTCCGGCAAATGCGTGAGGTTGTAGCCCGCGAACCACGCCGTGCGGGGGAAGGCACCCGCCAGGCCCACCGCGCGGCAAAATCCGTCCCACAAGGTCGGAATGCTCCGCCGGCACGCCAGATCCATCGCCCCTTCTCCGGTCACGAGTTGCGGCGAGATCAGCCCGATCGCCGGGTCCGCCGCCAGGCGACCGAGACAATGTTCCAGGGCCGCCGCGTTGCCCACCGTGTCCGGATTGAGAAACAGGATACACTCGCCGCGAGTGCGCGCATAGCCAAGGTTGTTGGCGCGGCCGAAGCCCAGGTTCCGCTCCGCCGGCACATAGTCGACCCCGGGAAAGTCCCGCCGCATGAGGTCGCCCGCCCCGTCCCCCGGCGAGTTGTCCACCACCGTCACCTCCACCGTCCGTCCCGCCACCCGGCGCGGCAGCGCGGCCAGGCACGGCCCGATCTCGTCGCGCGACTTGTAGGCGACGATGACGATCGACAGCAGTGGCAACTCCGGCGTGGACACGCGCGGACGCTGCGTGATGCTCCCCCGAAACGCAATGTCCGCCGCACCGACCCTCAGTGTCATCGTCGTCTGCAAGAATCCTGGTTCCCGCCTGCCCGCCGCGCTCGCCAGTGTGTGGGCACAGAAGCACGTCGAGCCCGAACTGATCGTCGTCGACGGCGGCTCGATCGATGGCACCGTCGCGTGGCTGGAGTCGCAACGGGCGCGGATCGCCACGCTGATCGTCGAGCCGGACGGCGGAGTATACGACGCGATGAACAAGGGCGTCGCCCGCGCCCGCGGCGATTGGGTGTATTTCCTGGGCGCCGACGATCGACTGGCCGGCGACATGGTCCTCAGCGAGACCGTCAACTGGATGCGAAAGACCGAGGCGGGCGTGGTGGCCGGAGAAGCGGCCTTTGACGACGGCCGCATCTACAAATTGCGTTCGCACGTGAACGCGATCGCGCGGAACTTCGTCCACCATCAGGGCGCCTTTTATCGCCGCACCCTGTTTGAAGAAAACGGGGCGTTCGACGCCACCCTCGCCGTCCAGGCCGACTACGAATTCAACATCCGCCTCTGGAAGAGCCGGATTCGCTTCAAGCCGATTCCCCTCCGCATCGCGGCCTGCGGCGTCGGCGGGGTGAGCGATGGCGGCGCCTGGCGGGTGTATCGGGAGGAAATCACGGTGCGACACCGCTACTTTTCCTTCGGACGCTGCCTGCTCTGGGACGGGATTTCGGTCGTACGTTTTCTGCGCAAGCGGTTCGTCCGGGCCTTCGCCCGCCCGCGGTAGCGCAGCCCCCGGCCAGGACCGCACCCAACCGCCTCGCATCGCCGCGCCATCCGCTCCGCCGCGCATGGATTCGCCGCCCCCTGCGGGATTCCTTCCTCCCGTGATAATGTCACGTATTACGTGACATCGGCTCCGGGCGAGAAACGGTATTTGTCACGTATTACGTGACAACTTCCGAAGCGCGGCGAGGGCCCGACCCGACCAGCGACCGAGGCCGAAGCGAAGGTTGAAGAACCTGTCGCCGACGCGCAGCCAGTCGCCGCCAAAAAGCAGACGCAGCGGCAGACCCCGCCAGAACTCCCGGCCCCGCCGCGCCGGACGCCGCGGGAAGTCAAACCCCGGGCGCCGCGCCGCGATCTCCGCCCGCGCCGCGGCGAGCGCGCGCCAATACGGACCGTACAGCGCATTCCGCAGCGTGAACGGCATCACGCCGTAATCGAGCTGTCCCGATTGCCACCACCGGTCGCCCAGCAGGGGACGGAAACGCGCGAAATGAAACACGATCAGCTCGCCCTCATCGACCCACTGCCGCGACACGAAGTCCTGCCCCGCCCAGTTCCACGGCGCCAGATTCACGCCCGGCCGATCCAGCACGAGCAGCGTCTGGCCCAGGCGCTCCGGCCAGGCGTCGAGATATTTTTGGTCGGCGTATTTTCCGTCTTCCACGCGATCGTGGCACCAAGCGAGACACTCCCGGCGCCAGTCGTCGAGGCAGGCCCGCCCGGGGTCGTCGTTGCGAAACGCGAGCACGCCGACGTTGAATGTGCCATGCTGCTCGTAGTGTCGCAGCCACGGCGGGAAACGGTGGGCGGTCACGAGCACGCTGGCGTGCGCCGCGTCCATCGCGGCGAAAATCGGCGCGGGGCTCGCGAAGAAGAACAGATCCGCATCGAGGTAGGTCACGCGATCGATCTCCGGATGCCGCCGGAGCAGCCATCGCGGCCAGCAGGGCGAAAGGGTGAAGAGGTACTCGACGCGGGTGCGGTTGGCCTTCGCCGCCGCGAGGTCCGCGTCCCCCCGCTCGACCTCCGCGAGCGCGACCACGCGCAAGCCTGGCTCGCCGAGGTCGCGGAGCAGTTCCGCCGTGAAGTCGTCCAGCGCCAACACCCACAGCACCGTGTCGGCGGCGTGCGCCTGCAGTGATCGCCACAACGCGAGGCCCGGGATCAGAAAACCCCGGTCGAAATACGTGCAGAAATGGTTCATCGCGCGCTCAGGAGCGCGCAAGGCGCCGCCCGATCAGGCGCGGCACCCCGCACAGCATCGCCCACCGCAGGCTGCGACTGCTCGCCCGCGCCATCGCTTCAAAGATCGCGCCGCCGAAACGCGTCCCCGCCAGCGTCGCGATCGTGAGCGCCTGGCCGTGCTGCCCGGTGAGAGTCGCGAACACCCACGCGAGCAGATGAGCCCGCCGATCCAGTCTCTCCGGCCGGAGCGCCACGTCGCGCAGGAACCGGGCATTGGCCCAACCCGGCGCCATGGGCCCAAGCCGCCGCACCCACTGCACCGCTCCGGCCCCCAGCCGTGCGGCCAACAAGTCCGCCCGACCGCGCGCCGTGTTTCCCACCTTCAGCTCCGCAAGCCAGAACGGTTCGCCGGCCATCGCTGCGAGCACGTCAGCCAGCCGGTCCTCGCCTTGATACGCCTCCATCAGGCCCGGCTCGAACTCGACGGCCAGCAGGCGCTCCCGCCACTCCGCCGGCAGGCTGCGCCACAACTTCAGATCGAGTCCCTGCGTGTCGCACTTGAGCCAGTCCACCCGCGCGATGTCTTCCGCCGCGAGCGCGCCGGCGATGGTCGTCGCCGGCAGGGTGCGCGTTTCCACCACGCGAAAAAATTCCGCAAACGCCCACTCGCTGAGCGCGCCCGCCGCTGGCGCCAGGGTGCTCGAGCATTGCGGCGAATGCGTGAGATGGAGCGCCGCCGTGCCGTCTGTCGTAGGAGTCGGCACCGCCAGGGTCCGGCAGAAAATCCACCGGGCAAACTGGCCGCGCGCCGCGTCCAACGGCGCCGCCTCCCGCGCGTCGGGTTCGAAGCCCACGCCGATCGCGTAGCGCGCGATCCTCCGCCAGGCGGGATGCACCCCGCCCGCCGCGCCGACGTCGACCAGCACGGGTGGTGCCGCCCGCAATTCCGGCTCGGCGAAGACCGCGTCGAGCAGGCTCATGGCGCACCTCCCGGCGCCGTCGGGACGTCGTGGCGCTTCGCGGCCAGGACCACGTTGTCGAGGTAGAAGTCGGGATTGCACGGCACGAGCCAGGCGAGCAGTCCACCGCTGAGATTCAGCGGGGCGATCAGGACCAGTTGCGTCAACCGGTTCAGCGCGCGGCTGCGCGAATGCACAATCTTGTAGAGATACGCCGCGGCGAGTTGCACGAGGGCGCGGCCGTCGGCGCAGGTCTTGCGTTGTTCGCGCACCTCGAAGCCCGCCGACTCCAATACGTGTTTCAGCCCAAACGACGAATATCGTCCAAAGTCATACGGCTGCGAATGTTCGTCCCATACAAACGGCGTGGTGAGCAACAGCAGGCCGCCCGGCCGCAACACGCGGCCGATTTCCGCGAGGAACTCCGCCGGGGCGAACACGTGCTCGAGCACCTGGGAACAAATCACGGCGTCGAATTGCGCGTCGGCGAGCGGAATTTTTCCGCCATCGTAAAACAGGTCCGCCTCGCCCAGCGCGCGCAATTCCGGGGTGTCGAGATCGACGCCCACATAGCGCTGCGCGGGCACCAGGCCGCGGTACGGTTTCCGCCCGCAGCCGACGTCGAGGACTTCGCCGTGCAATTGCGCGAGCAGATCCCGCATCGCGACGACCAGACCCCGACGGGCAAAGTAAAACGGATTGAGCAGCAGGCCGGCCGGCCCCGGATCAAATTGTTGGCGCCACCACCAACGTTGGATCACGCTCTGCAAGGTCGCGCTCATGCCGGCAGGCGCTGCAATTGCAGCGAGCGGAATTCCAGTCCAGCCGACGCCTCGATGGGGTCGGGTTCGTCCGCGACCACCCGGTAGCACCCCGCCACCTGGCGCAGGAGGTCCGCTCGATCCATAAACCAGCACGGGTAACTGGCGGGATAGATCGAGCGCGGCACGCGCTGCACGGTCAGGCGGGGACCACCGGTGGTGGTGAAGCCGGTCCGCTCCACGAGCACCCAGTTCGCACCGAGGGCCAGCAGTTCGGCGAGGACGGCGGCGGGGTTGGGCAGATAGGAAAGCACGCTGGCGAGCAGGACCACATCGGGCATGCCGGCAGCACCCGCCTCGCGAATCGAGGAATAAAACTCCAATTCGCCGCGCTGAAATTCGCGCCGGCCCACCGCGACAAACTCCGGTTGTTCCACCACCCGCCAGCGGAGCCGGACGCCATCACCCACCGCGCCGCGCACCGGCTGGTAAAGACTGCCCAGCGACCCGCCGAAATCGAGCACGGTGACCGCGCCGCTTCGCGCCCCGGCAACCTCGCGCAGCACCGCGATACCCGGCCACCACGGCGGCGGACCCTGGAAAGCCACGCCGTCTCGTTCGTAGGCGGCTTCGCCGTCCCGCACGGCCCGCGCCGCCGCCGTAACCCGCGCCAGGATCGCCGGGGCCGCATAGCCGGCGCAGGCCGCCTGGGCCCCGGCCCAATTCGCATAGTCGCCCTCCCAGCGCACCCGGAAAAACCGCGCTCGCACCGGCGCCAGCAGCGCCGCCGGCACCAAGCGCTCCACCGCCCGGCGCACCCGCGCGCCCAGGCCCGACTTCGGCCGCACCGTCGCGGCCTGCCAGAGCGCGCGACAGGCGGGATGCTCACCCACCGCCGGCCATGCGGTGGGCACCGGCGGCGCCGGTCGCAAGGGCTGGTTCGCCCAGCCCAGGGTCTCGCCGGCGTTGGTGGCCGCAGCATCAAAGCCGATGTGCTCGACCATCGTCCAGGGCGGCCGCAGGCACAGCCCGCCGTGCGCCAGATGATGCGCCAGCCAACGCACGGCCCAGATGTTCTTGCGTGTCTCGACCCGGGCCATCGCGGGCAGGTCCGCACCGCAGGAGTCGGCCGGCACCCCTCGGGCCGCGGCCGCCGCCAGCTTTTCCGCCGCCGTCTCGTCCGGCATCCCTCGCCAACTGCGGGCGTAGCCGCCCCAGACCCAGCAATCCGCCCGGGCATCAAAATACGGCGCCTCGCCTACGCTTGGCGGTGTCACCCGCGGATGCGTCCAGGCCGACACGCTCATCACGCGCGCGTCCCCGGCATAGTGCCGCAGCGCCGCCTCCATCCAGGCGTAGGTGCCCGGCACACAAATCAGATCATCCTCCCACACGATGAACGCCTCGTGCTGCGCCGCCACCGCCGTCACGCCCGCCAGGACGTTGCGACCGAGGCCGAGATTTTCCGCCCGCTCAGTCAGGCGCACCTCGCACCAATCGACGGCTCGCAGCAGCGCCCGGGTCTCCGCCACCGCCGCGGCGTCGGCGCGTCCTTTCGCGCCATCGGCAAACGCCTGGATCAACGGCACACCATTCTCGCGCAGACCCGCCAGCACCCGCGCCAGGTGCGCGGGCCGCGCATAGGCCAGGAGCACGACGGGAATCGGCGCGGTCACGGTTCCTCCTCCCGCTGCGGCAGGCTGCCGATCCCGTGCAGAGGCTGATGGGCTTCGCGGCAGGGAAAGGCGAATTCGCGATGGAAAAACAGCGACGTCGTCCACGTGTAGCGGTTGATCGGCCCGAAGCCGGCGAAATCCACCTCGAGCAACCCGGCTGCCCGCAGCACCGCGGCACAGCGGTCGTGCCAGTCCGCGTTGTCCAAAATCACGAGCCCCCCCGGCTGCAGGCGCGCCACGGCGGCCGCGCAGCAGGCGCGGCGCTCGATGCCATCCACCACGATCACGTCGAACCGCTCCGCGCTCCGCGCCAGCACCTGCGGGTATTCCGCGGGAGCCTCGACCAGGTGCAATTCGTGGCCCGCCCGGAGCCGCCCCTGCAGGCGCCCGTACCAGGCGCGATTGTGCTCCACGCTGACCACCCGCGCGGCGCGCCGACCCCAAAAAAGGGAGGAGTTGCCCGCCCCGAATTCAAACACCGTCTTGCCGCGGTAATCCAGCTGGCTCAAATACTCGATCGCCGGATACGTGAACCACGGGATCTCGCGGCCCGCCGCGTCCACCGGTTCGGCCAGCCGCACGCTGCGCGCGTGGCCAAAGCGCCCGCTCAAAATCCGCAGGGCCGCCCACCACGATCGCGGCAGCCCGGTGGCCGCCTGGAGCACTCGCTTCATGCCGGATGATGGGGAGTTCATCGGCGGCGAAACAACAGATCCTGGTATCCCCCGTAGTTGGAAAGGACCTCGAGCTGTTCGTAGCGGGACCCCAGCCGCGCTGCGACCGCCGCCGGCTCCCGCGCCTCGATGCAGAGGAACCGCGGGGCGTGGCGCGCCAGATCCAACCCAGCCAGCGCCGTGAGTTCCGCGCCCTCCACGTCGAGGCTCAGCAGGTCGATTTCCCGCCCGGCGGCATGGGCCGCGATCACCGCGCTCAGGGTCAGGGCCGGCACGCGCACGGTGTAAGTGCCCGCGACGCCGCGTTGCTGCAGCCCGAGCGCGATCTGCCGCTCGCAGAGGGCCGCATCCCCGAACGCCCCGGCGGAGACCGACATCAGTCCCGCGAAGCGCATCTCGATCTCGGCGGCGGCGAAGTCGGAGGCCACCAGGGCTGCCGGCACCACGACCGAACGGCGGCGGTTGCGGCGGCACTGCTCCGCCAGCTCCGGCACCGGCTCAATCAGAATCCCGGACCAGCCGCGCCGGGCCTCGAAATAATACGTGTTGCTCTGGGTGAAGCCGTCGTTCGCACCCGCCTCCACAAAGAAGCCCCCGTCAAAATCGACGTGGCGCTCCAGCTTGCGGTCCAGATCGTACAGCGCCGGGCGCGAATAGCGGGCACTGCCCAACGCCTCGAAGACCGTGCGGCGAGCGCGCTTGAGCGATTGGCGGAGGCGGGGCGAAGGGATCATGACCGCCGGAGATAACGCCACCCCAGGAGAGGAATCAACAAAGCCGTGGTCTGCATCGTGGCGGTCGGCCGGACCGTGCGGTGGCAATACGAGGCCAGCCACGCCGCCAGCGCGTAGGACACCACGGTGGCGCCGGCTGCGCCCAACCCGCCCCAGCGCGGGATCAGCAGGAGGTTGAGCAGCACGTTGAGGACCGCGCCCGCCACGGTCGAGGCGAGGTAGAAGCGTTGCAGTCCCTCGTTCACGAGCCACTGCCCCCGGGCCACGCCCAGAAAGACAAACACACTCGACCAGATGTGCACCGCCACGATCGGGGCCGACTCCGCAAAGGCCGCGCCGTAGGCCAGGCGCACGACCCAGGGCGCCGCCAGCGCCATCGGGATCGAGAGCGCGTAGGCCGCGGCCGCACTGAGATCGAAATACTGCTGCAGGCGCAGGCGGTAAGCGGCGTCCCCCCGCTCCCGTGCGCGCAGCAGTGCCGGCAGGAGGCTCGAGGCCAGCGCGGTCGGCACGAAGAACCAGATCTCGGTCAACCGGGTGGCCGCAGAATAGAGGCCGACCGCCGCCGGCCCCACGAGGTGGCGCAGCATCACCTCGTCGATCTTCATGTAGACGACCACCGCGACGCCGGCAAACAGCAGGGGCCATGACTCCGCCAGGAGGCGCCGCATCTCGGTGCGGCGCGCCGCCCGCGGCCGGATCGGGCAGCCCGCCCGTCGCGCCACGAGTTGGATACCGACCGCGGTCAACGCCAGTTCCAGCAGGACCACCCACGCAAAGGCCGTCACCGGCGCATCCGCCGCAATGAGCCCGAGGCGCAGGATGGAACTCACCACCAGCGCGCCGATCTGCGCCGCCGCCACCCACTTGGCCCGCAGGTGCGCCTGGAGCCAGACTTCGGACATGAGAAAGGCCGGTTGCAGCAGGGTCAGGGCAAGGATTCCGAGCAGATGGGGTTCGCCACCCCGGCCCGATGCGGCCACCGCCAGTAGACCACCCGCGCCGATCGCGCCGGCCGCGAACCGCAGAATCGCACTGCTGGCGAGGATTTCGGCCGCCGCTTCCGGACGGCACAGCAGGTCGCGTTTCACGACGGCATCCAACCCGAGGGAGACGACCGCGCCCACCAGCGTGGTGAGGGCCACGGCATAGCTGAGGGCGCCCAGCTGGGCGGGACCCAGGTGGCGCGCCACGAGAAAACCCACGACCACGCCGAGGCCCAGCCGCACCCCGCGTTCCGCGAAAAGCCAGCCCAGGTTGGCGAGTGCCCGCTTCAGGCCCGGCCCAGCCATGACATCCGCCACTTGCTGCATTCCCGCGCACGATGAGTTCCGGCCCCGCGGCGGTCAAGGTCGGCACCCGGTTGGGAAAAGGCTTCCCCCCTCCCGGCGGCTGCATACCGTCTCGGCGTCGACCGCATGAAGCTTTCCATCGTCATCCCCTGTTACAACGAGGCCAAGACGATCCGCCTGATCGTCGATCGCGTGCGGGCCGCCCCGGTCGCCCACAAGGAGATCATCATTGTCGACGATTGCTCCCGCGACGGCACCCGCGATCTCCTCCGCACCCAGATCGCTCCGCTGGTCAACCAAATCATCTACCACGAATTCAACCAGGGCAAAGGCGCGGCGCTGCGCACGGGTTTCAAGGCCGCGACCGGCGACATCGTGATCGTGCAGGACGCCGATCTGGAATACGATCCCGACGAGTACCCGCGGTTGATCAAGCCGATCGTCGACGGCAAGGCCGACGTCGTCTTCGGCTCGCGTTTCCAGGGCGGGCAACCGCACCGCGTCGTCTATTTCTGGCACATGATCGGCAACAAGGTGCTCACGCTGCTTTCCAACATGGCGACCAACCTCAACCTCACCGACATGGAGACCTGCTACAAGGTGTTCCGCCGGGGCGTGCTCGACCGGATCACGATCGAGGAGAATCGCTTCGGCTTTGAACCCGAGATCACCGCCAAGGTGGCCAAACTGGACGTGGTGATCTACGAGGTCGGCATCGGCTATTACGGCCGCACCTACGCCGAGGGAAAGAAGATCGGCTGGCGCGACGGCTTCCGCGCCTTGTGGGCGATCGCGAAATACAATTTTCTGCGCTGAACTCCGCCAGCGGATGATGGCCAGTCCAACCACAAGTGCCCGACCCGGCTCCAGTGCCAGACTGCTGCGGGTTTTCGGACCTTGCAGCTCCCGTGTCCCCCTTTGCAGACCGCTGACTTCACCCGCACCATCGGTTTGCAGCGTCAGTCCGTATCGCCCGATCGTGACTTCCGGTGGGCAATCCGCTATCGCAGCCGGTCATTCTAATCCGCGACCTTCTCTTTCCCCTGCTGCTCGCCGCCGGACTGCTGGCGCCCGGCTGGCTGTTGGGCCGGGCGCTCCACACCCCGCCCGGGTGGGCCGGCCTTTTTCTCGGGTCCAGCGCCATCCTCTTCCATGTGGTGCTCGCGCTCGATGCGCTTCACCTGCCGCTCAGTTTCGCGCCTCTCGCCGCCGGCATCGGTCTCGTGGCTCTGCTGCTCGAGCTAATCGCGCGTCGGCGCCGCCCCCCGCCGGCCGCGCCTCGGCACCCCGCACAATTTTTGCCTCGCGGGGCTTGGGAAATCTGGCTGCTGGTGCCAGTCGCCTTCGGGCTGCTCGCCATCGCGGTTCGCGCGACCCTCGATCCCCTGTCGGGCTTCGATACGATCTTCCGCTGGGATTTCCTCGCCCGGCAGATGCTGCGCCATGCGAGACTCGACTTCTACCCACCCGTGACCGCGGAGGATTTCCAGGTCTACGGCTGGTGCGATGGCATCCCGCCGCTCGTGTCGTCGTTGTACCTCTGGGCCTATCACTGCCTCGGGCGACCCCAGGCGCTGGCCACCACCCCGATCGTCGTGGGGCAGGCGGTATTATTGTTCGGTCTGGTCGGGCAGATCGCGGCGCGCGCCGGTAGCCGGGCGGCAGGGTTCTGGGCCGCGGCGCTGCTCGCGGCCAGCGCGGCGCTGCTGTGGGGAGTGGCGATGGGCCAGGAGACCGGGCTCACTGCGCTCGCCCTCACCGCCATGTTCGGGTTTGTCGCCCGGCAGGCCGACGACCCGAAGGCCGCCTGGCCGATCTGGGCGGGCCTGGCGGCGGGGGTAGGCGCGCTCGCCCGCGAATACGGCCTCGCCTTCGTCTTCCTGGGCTGGCTGGCCCTGGCGTGGCAAGGCGCCGGCCGGCGCGCACGATGGACTTTCACCGCGGCGTTCAGTCTTGTGGCTTTGCCCTGGTATTTGCGGGTCTGGCACAAGACCGGCCATCCTCTCTTTAGTCACGACCTCGCCGGCTGGTTTCCGGTCAATCCCATTCACGCCGACTATATGCGGAGTGTAGCCGAGCTCGTGGGGCTGCAAAATAATCCCGCGGGCCCCGGCATGGTGGCCCGTGCGTTTCTCCTGCTCGCCCTTCCGCCGATGGCCCTCGGTGTCGCCGGTGGCATCGTCGCTTTTCGCCGGCACGGCGCCGGGTTGATTGCGCTGATCGCCCTCACGGCCATCTGGCTTGGGTCAATCCCGCACACTTCCGGAGGCTACACCTATTCGATACGCGTGCTCACCCCCGCCCTGGCGGTCGGCGCCATTTTGGGTGGAAGCCTGCTCGCGCGAGGGCAACGTCCGCGCGTCGCCGGTGCGCTGGTCGCGCTGCTCGTGATTGTCGGCGGCGATGCCGCCGTACGCTCCCTCTATCTCCCCATCGAAGCCAAGGTCGCCTGGTGGCGGCAGTCCGCCACCGCTTGGCGGGAATTCGGCACCCTCGCGGCTGCCTGGCCGCGACTGCCCGTGTGGGATGCCGTGGTCGATGCCGCCGCCGGCCGGCTGGTCCTGGTCACGGACCCGGTGGTGCACGCCCATCTCGCCGGTCGTGGCGCCAAGGCAACTCCCCTCTTCAGCCCCGCCGCCCGGGACTTGCCGCCCTCCCGCGCCCCAGTCACCCCGCCGTAGGACCAACGGCCCGCCACCCGCCGCCGCCCTGCTGGCTCTCCGACCATGATCCTCTCCCTCTGCCTCACCCTGCCGCTCTGCGGCGTCATGGTCACCGGCCTGGCCTGGCCCCTGGTGGCGCGCCGCACCCTCGATCCCGCGGAAAAGATCGTGGCCACCGTGGCCGGGTCGCTGCTCGGAATCTTCCTCCTCGGCTGGGCCGGCTTCGTCGCGCCCTGGCCCGTCGCCATCCACTGGATACTGCCTCTGGTCGCCGGGGGCGGCCTCGCCGCCCGCCACCGGGAAATCGTCGCGACCTGGCACGATCCGGCCGCCCGGGGACTTGTGCTCGGGCAATTGATCGTCTCGGCCTGGTGCCTCGGCTGGCTCGCGCTCGTGACCACGTATTCCGGGGGAGGCTGGGCCGCCGACTGGTACGAACATTGGGAGCGCACCCAATTCTTCCTCACGCGCGGACCGCTCAACGCCGTATTCATTGACCACGCCGGCCTCACCGCCCGGCCGCCGTTGGCCAACGTCGTGACGGCCGTCCTGCTCTCGCTCACTCACGCCGACTTTGCCCACTTCCAATTGTTCTCCTGCCTCCTGGCCAGCCTGGCGTTCGCGCCCGCGGCCTTGCTGGCGCGTCGCTTTGGCGGAACCGCGGCGATCCCGGTGGCGGCGCTGCTGTTCATGCTCAACCCGCTCCTGGTGCAAAACGCGACCTTCGCCTGGACGAAGCTGCCCACCGCCTTTTTTCTGCTGAGCGCCCTGTGGTTCTTCCTGCGCGCGTGGGAGAGCGATCGCCCGCTGGGACCGGCCCTGCTCTTCAGTGCGTGCCTCGCCGCCGCGATCCTCACCCACTATTCCGCGGGACCCTACGCCGTGGTCCTGGCCGTCGCCTGGCTCATCCGCAGCTGGGTCCGCCGGGCGGAGCGACCGTGGTGGCGCGCCACCGCCGCCGCGGCCGCCGGCGGCGTCACGCTGCTGGCCACTTGGTTCGGCTGGGCCCTGGCCCAATACGGCCTCGGCGGCACCCTGCTGGCCAACACCACCGTGCAGGCGGCCGACACCTCGGCCGGCGGTCAATTCCTCCGCATTGCCCTCAACCTCCGCGACACGCTGGTCCCGCATTTTCTCCGGCCCCTCGATCCTTCGCTGATCACGCAAACCAGCCCCTGGGGTTGGTGGCGGGACTGGTTTTTTCAAAGCTATCAGGTCAACTTGATCTTCGCGTTCGGCAGCGTCGCCTGGGTCGGGTTGGGCGTCGCGGTGGGGCGCATCTGGTCTGTCACCCCCCGCCCGCGCCGCCTTGGCTGGACCACGGCGGTGGCGGCGACCGCGTTGCTCGGCATCGCCGTGCACGGCGCGCGCGACACCTGGGGCCTCGCGCACATCTGCCTGCAGCCGCTGGTGTTGCTGGGCCTCGCGTTCCTCGCCGGTCAAGTCAGGTCCTTGCCCCGCCCTTGGCGGCGCGCGCTGGCCGTGGGGGCGGCCTGCGATCTCGCGTTCGGGATCATGCTGCACTTCGGGGTGCAGAATCTCGCCTTTGATCGTTGGTTCATGCCCGACCGATCGCCCGACGCGATCTTCGCCACCTACAACTCGATCGCCTACATGAACATCGCGGCCAAGGTGCAGCACCAGCTCGCGTTCTTCTCCGACCGCATGGCGCTCCCGCCACCCGTCATCGGGTGCGGACTGGCCGCCTTGCTCGCGGTCGCCCTGCGCCGCTGTTTTCATGATTCGAGGCCTGCGCCTTGAAGGCAGAGGCCGAACGGGGCCGCCGCAGGGTTGTCCCCAGCGCCCACTCCCTGGCGTTACCGCAGTCGCACTTGCGCTCGCCGACCCTGCGCTTGTGCTCGCCCTGTTCCCCGCGCCGTTCATGCTGACCGCTCCCATGGCTGACCTCGATCGCACCCTTGCTGTCGTCATCCCCGTCTTCAACGAGGAGGCCGTGCTGCCTGAACTCTTCCAGCGGCTCACCGTCGTGTTCGATCAGCATCCGGACCTGCGCTGGCGGGCCGTCCTCGTCGACGACGGCAGCCGCGATCGCTCCGCCGCATTGCTGCAGGCCCAGTCCGCCCAGGATTCCCGCTTCGAAACGCTGGAGCTCTCGCGCAATTTCGGGTTTCAGGCCGCCCTTTCGGCCGGCCTCGCCCACGCCCGCGACGCCGACGCCGTCGTCACCATGGACGCCGACCTGCAGGACCCACCGGAGGTGATCCCGGAACTCGCGGCCGCCTGGCGCCACGGCGCCACCGTCGTCCGGGCCACCCGGCGATCGCGCAGCGAAAGCGGACTGCGCCGCGTCGGCTTCGATCTGTTTCACCGCCTCTTCGGCCGGCTGTCGGACTATCCCATCGAGCCCAACACCGGCACCTTCGGCCTCCTCGGGCGCGACGCGGTGGCCGCGTTCAACGACCTGCCCGAGCGGCACCGCTTCTTCCCCGGCTTGCGCGCGTGGATTGGCTTTCCCACGGCGGATGTACTCTACGATCGTCGGGAGCGGGCGGCCGGCGTGCCGCAGCAGACGCTGCGCCGCCTGGTGCGTTACGGCCTCGATGGGGTGTTCAGTTTTTCCCACCTGCCGCTGCGCCTGCTCACCTACGCCGGCATCTTTGTCGCCTGCATGGGCTTCGCCGCCGGGCTGTTCTTCATCCTCTGGCGACTCTTCCAATTCGAGCGCAGCCCGACGGGGTTCACCACGCTGGCGGCGTTGATCACGTTCCTCGGCGGGGTGCAGTTGATCGGCATCGGCGTGCTCGGCGAATACCTCGGGCGCATCTACGACGAAGTGAAACGCCGGCCCAACTACATCCTGAAATCCCCGTCGGGCCCCCGCGGCACGCCCGGTTCATCTCCCGCGCGTGACTGAGCCCCGCCCGCACCCCCGGCCCGCGTGGCTGGGCACGCTCGTATTTGCCGTCGCCGCGGCCGGCGGAATCATCGTGGCGGCGGAGGTCATGTTCAGTGCGTTCATGTTCTATGACGACGAGGGCTACGTGCTGCTCTCGTTGCGCAACTTCGCGGCGCAGGGCGGGCTCTACCGTGACGTCTATTCGCAATACGGCCCCTTCCCCTTCGTCTTTCACTATGTCCTGAACCTGCTGGGCCTGCCGCTCACGCATACGGCCGGGCGGCTGATCACGCTGGGGGCCTGGAGCGGCAGCGCCATCCTTTGCGCGGGGCTGGTGGGCCGCGTCACCCGCAGCCTCGGGGTGCGGCTCGCCGTGCTGGCCGCCGTCTTCGCCTACCTTTGGGTGATGGCGAGCGAACCGACGCACCCCGGCGGCTTGATCGTGTTCCTGACGACGGCGGTGGCGGTCCTGGGACATCACTGGCTGGTTCGCGACCAGATGCGCGCCTGGGCGGTGCTCGTCGGGGCGGTCACCGCCGCGCTGCTCCTGACCAAGATCAACATCGGGGTCTTCGTGGCGTTTTCGGCCTGCGCGTGGCTCCTGCTGCACCACCGCGCGCCCGCAATCCGTCGCTGGGCGCCGGCCGCGCTTTTCGTCTGCGGCATCGTGCTGCCGCTGGCGCTCATGCGCCCGCTGCTCGGCACCGATTGGGTGCAGAGTTTCGCCCTGGTGTGGGCCTGCGCCGCGCTGGCGGTCATCCGGGCGATTTCCCTGCAGGCCGGCGACCGCGGGGACGGGCGGACCCTGGGCTGGGGTTTGTTGGGCGCGGCGATCGTCGGCGCGCTGGTGATCGCCGTGACCGTCGGGCGCGGCAGCAGCCTGGCGGACGTGTGGGGCGGCGTGGTGCTCGCGCCGCTGCGGCAGCCGACCACCTTCAGTATCCGGTACCTTTGGGCCCCGGGCATCCGCGGGATCGCCCTCGCCTCTCTCGCGCTTTGCCTGATCGCGGGCACTTTCCGCCGGGGCCAGCCCGGCGTCGACACGGCCATCGCGGTCGCGAGGCTCCTCGCCGCCCTCGCGCTGGCCGTCAACCTCGCCCGCTTCCCCGACATCAGCGCGGACTACCTGGTCTTCGGTTTTGCGCTGCCGTGCCTCTGGCTTTTTGCCTGGCCGCTCGCCGGGGAGCGGTCGACCACCAGCCAGGCGCGGGCGTGGTTGATCTTGGTGCTGCTGGGCCAATGTCTCCACGTCTTTCCGGTCGCAGGAAGCCAGATTGCCTGGGGATCCCTGCTCACGATTCCCGTTGCCGCCATCGGGGCATGGGATGCCGCCGCCTGGCTTGCCCGCCGCCGGGAGGACGCGCTCCCGGCCTCCGCCGGGCGGCACCGCGCCGCGCTGGCCGGCGGGTTGCTCATGGCGATCTTCTCCGCCTCCCTCGGCTGGAAGTTTTTTCAGGTGGGCCAGCGTTACCGCGAGGGCGAATACCTCGGGCTGCCCGGCGCCGAAATGCTGCGCCTGCCGGAGGGCTCCTCGGCCGTTTTCCGGCTGCTCACGCTCAACGCCGTCGCCCACGCCGATCTGCTCTTCTCCGAGCCCGGCATGTTCAGCTTCAACATCTGGAGTGGCGTGCCGACGCCCACGCACGCCAACGTCACGCATTGGTTCTCGTTGCTCCCACCCGAGCGTCAGCAAGCCATCATCCACCAGCTCGAAAGCCACCCCCGGGCCTGTGTCATCGTGCATCGGGAGCATGTCAACTTCCTGACCCAGCGCGGGCTCGCCCCGACGGGGGTGCTGCACGATTACATCGCGCGGGAATTCACGCCGGTGTTCACCTTCGACGACTTCGAATTCTGCGTGCACCGCGCCCGCCGGATCACGCCCTACCTGGTCGGAGAAATCCTCACCCGCTCGGGGGCGGCCGGGGTCGCACCCTCTGGGGAAAATACCCTCCTGCGGTTCTCTCTGCTGCTCCCGACCCCGCAGCCGATCGCGTGGATCGAACTGGTGCCAAAGCCGGCGCCTGCCGCCCCACCCTTCCGGCTCGATGCCAGCAACACCCGCGTGGAGATTACCCCCTTGAATCCCCGCGGCGATCCGTCCGCCGCCGCCCACCCCGCCGCCTGGCCGCTGGCCATCTCCGGCCCCTGCACCGTTTCGCTCTATTACGACCGCGACCAACAGCCGCGACCGGCGCGCGACACCACCATCGTGCTGCAGAATGCCGCGGGGCAGGAGGTCGGGTTGGCCCGACTGCAACGCTGACTCACCCGCGCCGGCGTGCCGCCAGCACCAGGCTCACGCCAAAGGGGAACGGCAACCGGCAGCGCGCCAGCCCCACGAACTGGGCGCGCAAGAGGGTGTTCAACGGCCAGGGGGGGATGCGATCCTCGGTGCGTTTGACCGGCTGCTTCGCCTCCCCGGCCGGCGGGGTCCGCCAGGCGCGCCACTTGCGCACCGCCCAGACGGCGGGATAGACGAGCACATTCGTGTAATTGACATGCACGACCTCCCACTGCTCCTCCGCGAACAGTCTCCGCAACTGGGCGCGGTCGTAGCGCCGGAAATGGTGCAGCGCCACGTCCCAATCACTCCACAGCGCCATGCTCGCGGGCACCGTCACCACCGCGAGGCCGCCCGGCTTGAGCAGGCGGTGAAACCCCCGCACGACCGCCGCGTCGTCGGGCACGTGTTCGAGCACGTCGAGCGCCGTCACGTAGTCGAGCGACGCATCCGGCAGCGGCACCTGATCGCCGGCCAGGCTGAGAATCTGCTCCGGCTGGAAGCGGGTGCGCAGCAGCCGCAGGGCTTCCTCGTGATCGTCGAGCACCATCACCCGGCAGGACGCCGCCATCTCCTCCGCGAACCGGCCCGTGCCCGCGCCACAGTCGAGGAGCACATCCTCCCGCGCCGGCGGGCGGAACCGCCCGATCAAGTCCCGCACGAACCGCCGCTTGCCGGAATAATACCAGTGATCGCGTTCGAGCGCGGCTATGTTGGCGTATTCGGCGGCGTCCATCGAGGGTGGAAAGACGATTGTTTCCCGGCATGCGCTTGTCCAACTTCAACGCGCGTGTCCTCTTTGCACCCTCACGATCCCTCCGTCCGCCCCGGTACGGACACCGGGCCGCGGCGGATCCACGCGGCCCGCACTGCGGATCGCCGTTGTCTTGGCGGGAGAAGGCCTCCCCGCTGAAAGCCGTGATCCGCCCCGCGCATCCGCCGTCCCCGGCGTTCCTCACGACGCTAGCGATCCTGCTGGCTTTGGGACACGCCGTGCTCGCCGTGACGGCGATGGCCGACAAAAGCATGACCTCCGACGAGATCGCGCATCTCACCGCCGGACAGGCCTACAACACGCGGGACGACTACCGATTGCAGCCGGAAAACGGCAATCTGCCCCAGCGGCTGGCCGCCCTTCCCCTCACCCTGGCCGGCGATCCCCTCCCGCCGCCCAGCCTCGCGAGCTGGCAGACGGCCGATGTGTGGAAGTATGGCCACACCTTCTTCTACGAGGGTTCGCTCCCGGCCGGGGAGCGGCTGTTCCTCGGGCGCGCAGTCATCTCGCTGCTGAGCGCGGCGACGGCCCTGCTGGTCTTCTTCTGGTCGCGCGCCCTCTTCGGCTGGAGCGGCGCCTTCATTTCGCTCGGGCTGTTCGTGTTCTCCCCGACCCTGCTCGCCCACGGCGCGCTGGCGACCTCCGACGTGACGATGACCTTCTTCTTTCTCGCCACCGTGGGAGCGTGGTGGCGGCACCTCGAGCGACCGGGCGCCCAGGGGGCGGCGATCAGCGCCGGCGCGATGGGGCTCTCGTTGGTGGCCAAGTTCTCCGCCGTCCTGCTTCCACCCATGCTCGCACTCCTCGGTCTCGCCTGGGCCTGGGGCGAATCGCGCCGCGGCGGCTGGCGCCGCCCGCTGCAACGGCTGGCGCGCACCACCGGGGTGCATGTCGTGGTCGCCGGGGTGATCATCTGGGTTTTCTACGGGTTTCGCTTCAGCGCCTTTGCGCCCGGGCTGAGCGAAGGCGCCACGTTCAACCACGGCTGGGGCTGGCTGCTGTCCGATCTCGGATTCCCGGCCAAGGTCATCTGGCGGCTGAAGGAATGGCAGCTCCTGCCGGAGGCCTGGTTGCACGGGCTGACGTTTGTGCTGCAATTCTCCCGCGCGCGCGGTGCCTTCATGAGCGGGGAGTACGGCATCACCGGCTGGATCGCCTTCTTTCCCTGGGCGTTTCTCATCAAGACCCCGCTGCCGTTTCTGCTGCTGCTGCTCACGGGCCTCGTCGCGGCCGTGCGGCGGGGACTGGCCGCGCCGCGGCGGGTCCTGGCGCAAAAGTTGCGCCCGCTGCTTCCGCTGGCGGTCCTCTTCGGGATTTACGGGATCACCTCCCTGTTCTCGCACCTGAACATCGGCCACCGCCACATCCTGCCCCTCTATCCGGTCCTGTTCATCGCCGCCGGCTGGCTGGCGACCGCGCTGGATTTTCGGCGGCCGGTCGCCGCCGCCTGGGTCGCCGGGTTGCTGCTCTGGGACGTGGGCGCATCCTGGCACGCCCGGCCGAACTATCTGGCCTACTTCAACCCGATCGTCGGCGGTTCCGCGAACGGGTGGCGGCATCTCGTGGACAGTTCGCTGGACTGGGGCCAGGACCTGCCCGGCCTGAAACGCTGGCTCGACGCCAACGCCCGCGGCGAACGGGTCTTTCTTTCCTACTTTGGCACCGGCGATCCACGCTACGAGGGCATCGTCGCCACCGCCCTGCCCAGCCTCCCGGAGGTGGGACCGCCGCGAAAGTGGCAGGCCCTCGCCCCTGGGCTCTATGCGATCAGCGTGACGATGCTGCAGCACGTCTATAGCAGCCAGCGGGGGGAGTGGACGCTCGAAAACGAACGCGAATTTCAACGCCTGCGGGCGCTCGAGCCCACGTTGCTCACCTTTCAACAAGATCCGGCGCGGCGCACCGCCCTCCTGGTGGAGGCACCGGAAGCATCCTGGACGACGGCTTGGAAACGCTACGAAACGCTGCGCTTCGCGCGACTCTGCCACTACCTCCGTGTGCGCCGCGCCGACGCCGTGATCGGATATACTATTCGCGTGTACCGGCTGAGTGCCGCCGAAATCGCCGCCGCCACCGGCGGTTCCGCCCAGGCATGGCGGGCGGCGATCGAGCAGGCCGTCGCGGACACGTCCGCTACTGGCCCGAACTAGGCGCTGCCGACCCGGCGTCGACCGCGACCACGCGGCTGATACGAATCCAGCGCATGCCAAAACGCTTGCGTTCGATCGGCTCCAGCTTGAATTCCGGCGGCAGCACATCCTCGGGCTCGATCCCGGCCTCCCCCTGCGCCGAGGTGGGCCGCACCACCTGGGCGACCAACACCTCGCGATAGGTGCCCTGCCGCATATGCCAGGCGATTTGGGGGGCACGCGCGCGTGCCACCGGTGTGTTGATGGCCGAAATGCCATGCAGGAGGTACGGCATCGTGGCCTTGGAGGTGATGACCAGCACCGGCCCGGGCTGGTGGCGCATCTGTTCGAGTTCCCACTCGATCTCCCGCATCACGAGATTCTGGGTGGTGTAGAGGCGGCGCGCGTAGGCCGGCGCGCCAAAGACCAGGAGCCAGACGCCGAGGCCGAGCGCGGCCAGACGCGTCGCCGGCAGGCGCCGCCGCTCCAGCGCCTGGACGAACCAGCCGGCCAAAATCACCAGCAACAGGCAGGAGGGCAGGGCAAAACGGGCGGTGATCGGCTCGTCGAACCGGCTCCAGTAATAGAACATCAACATCCCAAGATTCACCAAAATGCCCGCACCCATCAGCGCGAGGACGACCATTGCCGGAGCGAACGCACGGCTCCCTTCTCCGGAACGGCGCCGCCAGCCAGGCAGGCGCCCGGCCGCCCACAACAGCCCGACCAGCCCCAGCAGAGTCAACCAGAGGGAATTGGGCTGGCCCGGCGACACGGCGAAGAAGAAATTGCGCGCGCCTTCGAGGTTGCCGGACAGGTACTGCCAGCCAAAACGCGCCGTATCGCCTTCCCGCAATTGCCACAGCACCGGCTTCGTATCGACGACCCGGCTGTGCCAGACATAAGGCATCAACAGGAGCGGCGCGATGATGGCCGGCCAGGGCAGGAGCGCCTTTCCCCCTTGCCACCAGCCCAACACGATCACCACCGCCACCGGCGCGACGAAGAGCACGGATTCATAACGGCTTTGCGCCAGCAGGACGGTGGCGAGCACCAGCAGCGAAAGCCGATCGCCATCCGGGGCCCGCAGGTACAGAATCCCCGCGACCATCACGAAGGCGACCATGGCGAGGTTGTGCAGTTCCATACCGGCCCCCGTCGCATTCTGGCCAAAGAGCGGCAGCGTCGCGAGCAACCCCACCGCGAGCAACGCGGGCGCGCGGTGGCCCGTGAGGGCGCGCACGATCCAAAAAACCAGCCCAAGGCAAATGGCCGCCATCATCACGTTGACCGCGAACGCATTCTCCAGCCGGTAGCCGCTCAAATCGTGCGCCAGCGAAACCAGGAACGTGAAAAAATACGGCCGCTTGTCCAGGAAGGTGTCGATCGCCAGCCAGGTTCCGTTGATATCGAAGGCGCGGATCGGCGTGCCGATCTCCTTGGTGGCATGCATGTGCCACGCGGTGCCCTGCAGCACATATTCGTCAAACAACACCTTGTGCCGAAACGTGTCGGACCAGATCACGAAGAGCGTGGCCGCCAGCAGCGCCACTCCCACCCACCCCGGCCGGCGGAGCCACGCCAACCCTACGTGGCGCCGCGCCACCGCGACCCGGCAGCCAAAGGCCACGAGCAGGACACAAACCCCGAGAATATAATAATAGCCCCCGGCCACAATCAGCCGCTCCGCCCGCACCGGTTTCACCAGGAGAAATCCCCCGGCGAACGCCAGCCCGCCGCTGAACAGAAACAGCACCGCGCGGCGCCGGTCGGACCGGTCGCGAAACAGCCGCATCAGACGGGAGAAGAGGGCACTCACGGCGGCGGCAGCGCCTTCACGGCAACTGTTTCATGTAGCTCTCAAGAAACATCTGCCGCGCCCGGTCGACTTCCGCCCGCGACTTCGGCACCGTGGCCGTCACGGGATCAGGTGCCGTGATGACCTCTCCATCCGAGTGAATCTCCTTCACCCGACTGATCCGCGAAAGCGTCAGGATCTGCAGGCGCCGTTCCGCCACCGGCTCGAGCACGTACGCCGGCCCGAGATCATCGCCATCCCGGAGCGTCATCTTGCCCGTGTCCGGATCGATGGTGAAGCGCTGGAACACGAACACGTCGGAAAACGTGTGATTGCGCATGTGAAAGGCTATGTCCTTTCGCCGCTTCTCCGCCGCCATCACCGTGGGAGTGGCCGACACCAGATGCGTGACCCACAAGGTGGCGTCGTTGTCGATCATCAGGTAGTCCGGGCGGGCCTGCGCCGCCATGAACTCGCGACGCCAGGCGGTCTCGCGTCCCGGAATGTATTCCTGGCTGTACGCGTGCGCCGACATCGAAGGCACGCTCAAGGCCACCAACCCGAGCGCCGCCACCCCAAGCAGCGCGCGGATGAGCACGGGGCGGGCGAATGAAGGCAGTACCGCCAGGACCGCGACCACCATGCCCAAATGCGTCGGCAGGCTCAGTCGCCGGATCACGGGATCGTCGAACTTGCCCCAGAAATAGCACATCATCAGCGCGAACTGCACCGCGAAACCCAGGCTGAACATCGTGACGGTAACATTGACCGACGTTTGGCTGCCCAGGGTTCGCACCCGCTTCAAGACGAGCAGAACGAAGAACGGCACCGCCAGGCACCCGAGAATCGACAAGACCAGCGAGTTGGGTTGATCAGAGGCCCGGGCGAAGAAAAATTTCAGCCCATGGGCCAGGTTTTCGGGCACGTAGGAGATCGAAAACGGCTCCGTGTAACCCGGCTTGCTGAACATCTCCCACGCCGAAGCCCGCAGATCAAAGATGCGATGCTGCAGTGGATAGTGGATCATCAGCAACGGGGCGAAAATGATCGGCCAGGAGAGCACAGCCTTGCCCTCCTTCCACCAAACCAGCAGCACCATCAGCGCGACGGGAAGCAGATAAATAACGGACTCGTAGCGCACCTGAGCCAGGAGCAGTCCCGAGAAACAAAAGGCGGTGAGGGCCGGGCCATCGCGCCGTTCCATCCAGCGCATGCCCAGAAGCATCGTCGCCATAATCATGACCAGATTCAGGAGCTCGAAGCCCCCGCCGGTGGCGTTCTGGCCGAGCAACGGCAGCCCCGCCAGCAAGACAATCCCCAGCCAGCCCGCCGTGCGGCCCGCCAACAACCGTCCCAGCTGGCCGACCAAGGCGAGGAACACGAAGGTGAGCACCGCATTGAGCGCAAAGGCGTTTTCCGGCCGGTATCCGGTCAAGTCGTGCAGAACCGAGGTGAGGAAGGGAAAGAACAACGGCCGCTTGTCGACGATGCCCTCGACGATCATGAAGGCGCCTTGGATATCGTTGCCGCGCAGCGGGGTAAGCACGGTCTTGTCGAGGTGCATGCTCATCGACGTGCCGAGCAGCATGAGCTCGTCCATGATGATCTTGAACCCGAAGGTCTCGTGCGCGAGCAGCACTCCACCGCCCAAAAAGATCACGGTCACGGTCGCCCAATCCATCGTCCGCCAGCGCATGGCGCGCAGATCTGCCTCAAAGGTCTGCCACAAGGCGCGCAACCAGAGAATAAAGGCCCCCAGCACAAACCAATAGCCGAGGTGCGAGACCAGTGCGATGGCCTGTTGGTCCGGCACGGCGAAAAACGCCAGCACCACCGCCAGCGCCACGGTGAGCACCAGCAACAGGCAGCGGCGGTCCCGGGCAATTACGACGAATCTTGAAAAAGCCATACGAACTCGCAAAGGCTGGCGGGCACTGAGAAAAATGAAAGCCCGTTGACGAGCCAAACGCTATTTACGCCCTCCGCCGAACATCGAACCACCACACAGACGTCCGCGTCCCGGGCCGGATGCTGGGATGATTACGGAGCGTAGGTCATCGTGCGGGAATTGGCGATTCCCGAGATGGTCACGGTAACTCCCTGCGTATAATTCGTGGGATAAACCTCTCCCGCCACGGTGTTGAGCGTTCGCACGTAACTGGTCGCCCCGACCAGGCTCGATGAGGCGGCAAAGGTGGATCCACTCTCGAGGAAATAGGAATCGGCCGCCGCCGCCATCTGCCGGGCGTTGTTCAGGACCGCCTTGTCCTGCGACGCCATCCGCACCTTCTGAAAGGCCGGAATGGCCAGGGCAGCCAGCATGCCGATGATCACAACCACAATCATAATCTCGACGAGGGTAAACCCCCGATACGAACGACAAAAATTCTTCATGGCAAAAGCGGGTTGAAATGCAGCAAACGACGTGCGGTGCCTATCGACGACAGGATGCACCAAACGAAACGGGGTTACGAGGCGAAACCCGGATGGGTCACCGAAACCTTGCCCGAGTGATCGGCAACAGGCGGCCACCGGGCAGAAAAAAGCCGCCCGTTGTTTAAGCGGGCGGCAGCAATTCTGTCAGCCTACGAGGTAATTACGGGGCGTAGGTGATCGTGCGGGCGTTGGCGATACCCGAGATCGTGATCGTGATACCCTGGGTGTAGTTGGCCGGATAGCTCTCGCTCGCCACCGTGTTCAGCGCCTTCACATAGCTCGTCGGACCCACCAAGCTGCTCGAAGCGGCGAAGGTGGCGCCATTTTCCAGGTAGTACTGGTCAGCGGCGGCGGCCATCTGGCGGGCGTTGTTCAAAACGGCCTTGTCCTGCGAAGCGACGCGCACCTTTTGGAACGCGGGAATCGCCATCGCGGCCAAGAGGCCGATGATGACGACGACGATCATGATTTCAACGAGGGTGAAGCCCTTCTGGGCGGATTGACGGATATTCATATGTTTTCTTTTTCGACTGACGTATTAACTATGGATGATAAACGCTCAAGAGTGAGCAGTAACGAGAAGGATTGGCGTTTCGCCCAGCTGCTTCAAGGTCAAAAAAGGACGGCTGTCACGTAGGGTAAGATGCGGTCACTACCTAGATTAAACACCCTCTCCGCCGCCTCCGGCTAACCGCAGAAAACGACCCGCGCGCGCCACCGCACCCTTTAATATGAATCCGAACCCTCCACCCAACGACCCGCCGGCTGCCAGCGAAACCCCCACGAAGAACTACCTCATCACACAACTCGACACGGTACCGGCGGTTCCCTGTCCCTGCGGACACTCCCGCCGCGGATTTGCCACTCCGGATAACAAGTTGGCCACCATTCACTTGGTGGATATCTCGATCGACGCAAAGTCGCACTACCACAAGAAGATGACCGAAATCTATCTGGTGCAGGAGGGCGAAGGTTTCATCGAACTCGATGGGGAAAGCATCCCGGCCCGGCCCATGATGTCCGTCTTCATCAAGCCCGGTTGCCGCCACCGGCTCGTGGGCAAATTCCAAATCGTGAACGTGGCCATACCGGCGTTCGATCCCGCCGACGAGTGGCTCGACTGAGATTTTCCGATGGCGATCCTCGCCCCTGCGGTCGCCGCAACGCGCTTTGGATCAAGGATGCGGGAGAGGTCGCAAGTCTCGACCGAAAAAAACCGGCCCGCACTCGGAAGTGGGAGCCGGCAAGAACTGGGAAACGGAAGGCCGCGATCAGATCTTCCGGGGCATGGAAGTCCAGGCCCCTTTCTTCGAACTGCTCTTGAGGCAGGTATCAAGGAAGGCCATCCCGGTCCATCCGTCGTCAATGCTGGCGTAATCGACCCCGGCGCTCTTGGGGGTTTCCCCTTTCTGCCACGCACGGACATCCGCCTCGAAGAAGCGATGCAGGCGCGCGAAGGCATCGTGGAATGCCTCCGGGTGGCCTGAGGGGACGGTCGGTTCCTTCAGCAGCGCCTCCAGCTTCTCATCCTTGGGCAGGAATCCGTCGCCCGCCTGCATGGCGCCCCGCCAATAGACCCGATCCGGCTGGTTGGCCAAGTAAACGACGAGTTTTTCGGGCTCCTCCTGGGCCCAGCGAATCGTGCCCTTGGTGCCGGCGACCGTAATGCCAAGATCGTTCTTGTAGCCGATGCAAATCTGGGAGGCGCGAACCAACCCCTTGCCGCCATTGCTCAGCTGGCAGTAGGCGGTGAAGTGGTCGTCCAGCGCCCGGCCCTCGACAAACGTCTCAAGCTGGGCTGATACCTTGGTTACATCGAGGCCAGTGACGAAACGCAGCTGCATGAGGGCATGCGTCCCAATGTCACCTCCGCAGCCGCTCCCCCCGGCCAGCTTCGGGTTGGTTCGCCAGGTGGCTTGTTGCAGGCCGGTCGCCTCCAGTTTGGTCGCGAGCCAACCCTGGAGGTAAGAGCTGTCAACCCAGCGCACCTCGCCAATCAAGCCACTCGTCACGATGTACCGGGCGAGCCGCGTGGTCCAGTGCCCCAGATAGGTGTGGGACAGGCAAAAAGGCACCCCGGTCTTGCGCACCGCTTTCACCAGCGCCTTCGCTTCCGCCAGATTCAGACAAAGGGGCTTTTCGCAAAACACCGGGATGCCAGCCTTCAGCGCCTGCATCGCCGGATCGAAGTGCACATGGTTGGGCGTGACGATCAGGATGTAGTCCAGCTTCTTGTCCGCCGGCTGGTCCTTCTGCGCTGCAATCATTTCCGCATAGCTCGTATAACCCTGGATGGGATACGGCCAATTGGCGGCCTCTTCCAGCGCGATCTTGGGATCGGGGAAGAGCGCACCCGCGGTGACGCGTCGGGTGCCGTCGAAGTGAATCGCTTTCTGATGAGGCTGGACGATGAACGCGCCCTTGCCGCCGCCGACGAGGCCGACATTGAGAGGTCTATTGGACATGGTAATGAGCTGAGGGTGAAGGGTGGGGATGGATTACTGGTTCTTCTTGTCAAACTGCGCATCGAACGCGATGGCGCTCGACGGGAAATCGACCTTGCGGACGAAGGCCGCGGCCTCGGTCGCGCCATGGAAGCGATCCATGCGGCTGTCTTCCCATTCGACGGACAGCGGGCCGCGATAGCCGACATCGTTGAGGGCGACAATGATGTCCTCGAACTTGATGTCGCCATGGCCGAGCGAGCGGAAATCCCAGTGGCGCCGGGCGTCGCCGAAGTTCACATGGCCGCCAAACACCCCCACGGTGCCATCCCCATGCCCCCACCACACGTCCTTCATGTGCACATGGTACACGCGATCACCGAAGGCGCGGATAAACTTCACGTAATCGACACCCTGGTAGCCGAGGTGGGACGGGTCGTAGTTGAAGCCGAAGCGGCGGTGCCCGCCCACGGCAGCGACCGCCCGCTGCGCGCTGGCGATGTCGAAGGCGATTTCCGTCGGGTGCACCTCGAGCGCGAAGTTCACGTTGGCCTTCTCGAAAGCCTCCAGGATCGGACCGAAACGCTTCGCGAAGTCGGCATAACCGGCGTCCCAATACGCCTGCGAGGTCGGCGGAAACGCATAGAGGGAGTGCCAGATCGAGGAACCGGTGAAGCCGTTGACGACCGCGGGGAAGTCGTCCTTGGAACCGCGGCCGGGCTTCGCGTCGAAAAACGCCCGGGCCGCCTTGGCGGCGAGCGCCAGCTTGCGCGCGGCCCGCTTGCGCACGCCCTCGGGCGAACCGTCGCCCCAGACATCGGGCGGCAGAATCGACTGGTGGCGCGCATCAATGTTGTCGCACACCGCCTGGCCGACCAGATGGCTGGAAATGGCGTAACAGGTGAGGCCGTGGTCCTTGAGTTGCGCCCACTTTTCGTGAACGTACTTCTTGCTGGAGGCGGCGGCATCCACGTCGAAATGATCGCCCCAACAGGCGAGTTCGACGCCATCGTAGCCCATCTTTTTGACGAGCGGAGCAAGCTGATCGAGGGGGAGGTCGGCCCATTGGCCGGTGAACAGGGTTACGGGACGGGGCATAGTTGGAGGAGTGAAACTTAGGAAGTAAACAAAGCCGGCGTGGCGGCGAGAAAAAATCCGGGTTTGTCGCAATTCAGTCGGGTGTCTTACTCCCCCGTGATGCTGCGCTGTTTCTCCAGTCTGGGCTGCCCCGAATTCTCGCTGGAGGACACGCTCGACTTGGCGGGAAGGTACGGAATTTCCGCGATCGAATTGCGCGCCCTCGGCGGCACGGTCGATCTGCCGGCTTACCTCGCCGGGCGTTTTGGTTCGCCCGCGGCGCTGGCCGCCGCCCGGCGCGCCCACCCGGGGCCGGTGGAGATTGCGGCCTGCAACGCCTCGCTGCACTTGGTCGGCTCCACTCCGGCGGAGCGCGACCAACTCGTCGCCCTGGTACCCTGGGCCGAGGCCCTCGGCGTGCGCTGGCTGCGCGTGTTCGACGGCGGCCGCCGCGCCGACGACGCGGAGCTGGCCGAGGCCACCGCGACGCTGCGCTGGTGGCGGGACCTCCGGCAGGAACACGGTTGGCAGACGGAGGTGATGGTTGAAACCCACGATTCGCTCTTCACGGCCGCCGCCATCGAGCGGCTGCTCGCCGTCGCACCCGCCACCGCCATGCTGTGGGACTCGCATCACACCTGGCGGAAGGGCGGCGAAGACCCGGTGGCCACCTGGCAGGCGATTCGCGACCACGTGGTGCATATCCACGTCAAGGACAGCATCGGCGTGCCCAGCGCGCGGCATCCGTTTACGTATGTACTGCCCGGAGACGGCGAGTTTCCGATCGCGCCGTTGCTGGCCGCCCTGCGCGCGGCGGGCTACCGCGGGCGGGTGAGCCTGGAGTGGGAAAAAATGTGGCACCCTTACCTGCCGCCGCTGGAGGAGGCCCTGCGGGTCGCCGCCGCGCGGGAGTGGTGGTAGCCGGGGGCCGACGCCCCCGGCGCCCAGCCGCGGGAAGAAGCCAACCGTGCGCCCCGGCCCCTCCGATTTACCCGGTTGACGCGCGGCGGATTGCCGCCCCGTCTTGCCCCCGCCACCTTCCCGCCGCCTTCCTTTCCGCATGAAGCTCACCATCTGGACGAACGCCGAATTCCCTGCGGCGGAGACGCGTTTGCTCCACGAGGGCGTGGGCGGCCACCGCCTCCTGCCGGCGCTCGAACCTTCACCGACCGTCCTGGCCGCCGGCAAACCCGACCCGGGCCTGGCCGAAGCCGACATCGCGTTCGGCCAGCCCGACGCCGGCCAATGCCTCGCCCACCCGCGTCTGCGCTGGGTCGAGGTTACGACCGCCGGCTACACCCGCTACGACACCCCGGAGTTTCTCGAGGGCTTTCGCGCGCGCGGGGCGGCCTTCACCAACGCCTCGAGCGTCTTTGCCGACTCCTGCGCGCAGCACGTGCTCGCCATGATGCTCGCCTTCGGCCGGCGCCTGCTGCCCTCGCACCGCGAACAATTAAATGATCGCTCGTGGCATTACGACGAGCGGCGCTACGAATCGCGGGTGCTCACCGGCCAAACCGTCTTGCTGCTCGGTTTCGGGGCCATCGGACGGCGGCTGGCGGAACTCCTCGCGCCGTTCGGCGTGACCCTTCTGGCGGTCCGCCGGCAGATTCGCAGCGAGCGCGGCGTGCGCATCCTCCCCGAGGAACATGTCAGCAGCGCCCTGCGCGAGGCCGATCACGTGGTGAACATCCTGCCCGACAACGCCAGCACCCTGAACTACATCAACGCGCGCCGTCTCGCCTGCTTCAAGCCGGGCGCGCGTTTCTACAACGTCGGGCGCGGCACCACGGTCGACGAGACCGCCCTGCTCGAGGCCCTGCGCTCGGGCCGGATCAGCGAAGCCTATCTCGACGTGTTTGCGACCGAACCGCTCCCGGCCGGCCATCCGTTCTGGGACACTCCCCATTGCTACGTCACCCCGCACACGGCGGGCGGGCGTCACGATCAGGACCTCGCCATCGTGCGGCACTTCCTGGACAATCTTGCCGCCTTTGAGCGCGGCAAACCGATGACCGATCGGGTGGTCTGACGGCTGCGTCCCGGGAGTCTTGCGCCGGAAAAGCGGCTCGCCGGAGCCTTGCGGCGAATCCCTTTACGCCTTCACCACCTTGGTGCCCGCCATGAGATCGTGCAGGCAACGGCGATCCTCGCGGAAGATGAAGGCGTAGTCGACCAGCAGGAAGACAAAGCCCAGCATCACCAGCCCGTTGAGCACGATGATCAGGGTCACCGGCAGGGCGAACCGCAGCAGCACACCGCGCACGAAACCCGCCGGCCCACCGGTATCGGCCCGCACCACGCGGGCGCCGGCGATCAGCTTGCCCAGATTCTGCCCGCGCGCCGTGATCAGCAGCGCCTGCAGCAACATGGCGGCCGTGAGTCCGGCCTGCACCCAAATCATGCCCTCCGCGAGCCCGGTGAGATTGAGATCGTCCATGCGCGGAATTCCTCCCTTGGCGAGTTGGGGGTTCGCCGCCAGCAAGCCACGACTCAACATCAGCGAACCCGGCACGATGCTGAGGAAATAGATAAAAGAATTAAACAGCGCCGCGCCCGTGCGGGCCGCCACGCTGGCAAGCTCGGGCTGGCTGCTCACCGGGGCGGTCCAGCCGCCCGCCGGCGGCGCGACAAACTCGCTCCCCGCCGGTACCGCCCGGGTCCCCTCGATCACCGGGGGTGCCGCCGCCGGACCGGCAAACTCCATGTAGTCGCCGAGCCGCCGCCACTCGTCGGAACCGAGCGCCTTGGCCTGCGTGTCGAGATTGGCCCGCCCGGCATTGAGCCAGGACCGAACCTGATCCGTGGTCGCCGGTCCGTACTCCTTGCCGTCGCCGCCGATGATGATGAACATGCGGGCAACGAATACGGGGGCGAGGCAGGCGTCAACGATCCGGGCACCTTCCCGACACCGGACCGGGTCCGTCCCCGCGTCCTCGCGGCGGCGAAACCCGCGGATCCGCCGCCGGGATTCCGCGTTAGGGCGCCTCGTAGACCTCGACGATCGCGACGCCGGTCGTGCCGCCGGTCACCTGCACCGTGTAACTGCCGGGCTGCAGGGTCGAAACGAGCACGGCGTCCTTTGAATTGGCCGGCAGCCCAAACGCGCCGACCGCCTGCTGGGCCGCCAGCGTCGCGCCGTCCCAATTGTCGTTCTCGCCGACTTTGGTCTGCCCCTGGTACAGCTCGATTTTCGGGTCGGGCATCGTGCCGGCCACCCCGAAGGCGGCGAGGCCCGGACCCACCGCCCGGATCACAAGGCGTTTCGAACCCGTCCCGGCCACGTTGAAACCGACGATGAGGGTTTCGCTGCCCGTGCCCCCAAACGTGCGGGCGGAGAGGTTGGTGAAGCGGGTGCTGGCCGCCGTCACGCTGGCGGCGGCGGCGGTGTCATAGAGTTCGACGAGGGCGTTGCCGGTGGCGCCCGCCTTGCCCGTGAGTTGGACCGTGTAGCTGCCCGCGCCGATGCCGCTGCCGAAGATCACGGCATCGCGCGATCCCGGCGTGAGGGCGAAAGCCCCGGCGGCGGCGCTGGCGGCCGCAAGATTGGCATCAGCCACCCAGTCATCGTTGGTCGCCACCGTCGTCGTGCCGCTCAGTACGGTCAGGACGGGATCGGCGAGTGCCCCTTCCACGCCGAAGGCAGTCAGGGTGGGACCGACGCCGCGGATGAGGATCGTTTTCGCGGTCGCCGCGGTGCCGCCACCCGCCGTGACCCCCACAATGAGCGTCTGATCACCGCTGCCCGCCCGGGCGCGAACCGAGAGGTTGCTGAGAAAAGCAATGCCGGCCCCGGCGGAGTTCACCGTGAGCACGGCGCCGTTGCTCGTGACGGTGCCGCCGCTATTGGTGGCCCGAACACTATAGCTGCCGGCGTTGGTGGGGGCCACGGACGGGATGGTGTAGGTCGCGCCGGTGGCGCCTCCGATGACCGTATTGTTAAAAAGCCACTGATAAGCGAGGCCGGTGCCGCTAACCGTGGCGGTGAAAGTGACGGAACCGCCGACGCTCGCCGCTTGCGCGCTGGGATGAGTGGTGATCGCGGGCGCCGTCGCGCCCCCACCACCGCCGGATCCGCCACCCGTGCCGGCGGCGGTGTAGAGGTCGGTGCTGTATCCTCCAGCGATCCAGAGACCGTTGGTGTAAGTGATGAACACGAAGCCAAAGCCCTCTGCATCGACCACCTGGGCGGTCGACCAGGCCCCGACAGTGGCAAAGAATCCGGCGGTGACGGGAGCGGTGAAAACCGTGTTACCGCCGGCCAGGGTGGCCCCAGCGATGGCGGCGAGCGAACCGTTGCCAGCAATGGTTGCATCGAAGATCGTGGCGGCCGTGAGCTTGGGGCCTGACGCGGCCCAAGCGGCACCGTCCCCGCTCACGTAGATCTGGGGATTGCGCGCCGCATCGTTGACAAGGAGCAGGAATTCGGAGCCGTCCCAGGTGAGGCCAAGGAAGGTCGCGCCGGAAGGAAGGCCCGGCACCGTGACCTTGGTCCACGTGGTGCCGTTGCTGGAGTAGAGCAACGTGCCGCTGCGGCTGATGGCGAGGAAGACATTCCTCCCATAGGTGACTTGAAAGAGATCCACGGCGCTCCCGGTGCTGACGCGGGTCCAGGTAATGCCGTCGGTGCTGCGAACGACATTGTTGCCCCCGTTGGCCGAGCCGACGCCGATCCACAAGTTGGTGGCGGCGGTGCCCACGAAACCACTACCGTAGGCGACGCTGGTGAGATTGCCGACACCCGTCGCCCGCGCGGTCCAGGTCCCGGCGTCGGGGCTGGTGAGGATGAGACTGGTCTTATTGTCATCCTCCACCGGGGCGACGAAAAGCCCGCCACCGTATTTAAGATCGCGGATCGAACCCGTGGTCGGGACGACCGTGGCGGTGGTCCAGGTCGCGCCGTCGGTGCTGGTGGAAACTTGGTTTTCGATGCCGTTGACGTTGTTGACGAAGGTCCCGCGGTAGCCGACCACGGCGTACTTGCCGGCGCCGAACGTGGCGGCGTTCATGGTCAAGTCGGGGTGGACCTTGGCGTCGCGCTTGGTCCAACTGAGGGTTTGGGCGGACAGTGAGGCCGTCGTGAGCAGACTGGCGAGGAAGAGCGTGGCAACGAGGGGGCGTTTCATGGGAAGTGGGAAAGCCGCAGCGTAGCATACGGTCGCCCCCGTTGTCGTTACGTGGGTCTGCGTAAGGCCAGCGCCGGCCCGGGGGAGAAATCAGCGCGCGGGACGCAGCAACTCCGAGGTGCGCATCGTGAGCGTCGCCCGGTTTTCGAGCCCGAGCCGCTCCAAAATCCGCTCCATGTGCTTGTCGATCGTCCGGGGGCTGGCGTCGAGAATCACCGCGATCTCGGGGTTGGTCTTGCCCTGCGCCACCCAATAGGCGACCTCCGCCTGGCGCGGCGTAAGGCCCAGCTTCAGCAACGCCGCCGGCCCGGGTGGCGCATGCTCCTCCTCGAGCGCCAGCATCACAAGGTCGTCACGACCGGGCTCGGTAAAGTGCCGCACCCGGAGCGCGCCCGCCTCACCGGTGAAACGAGTGGTCGGAACCAGGGCGGCCGCGCCGACCGAGAACTTCGCCATCAGGTCGTGGGCCAGGCGCGTCGCAAACAGGAGGGCACCGTCCCGCGCCAGCACGAGCACGGCCCGGTCAAGGGAGGTGGCGAGCTGCTTTTCCGCGTCGAGCCGCAGCGCGACCTCGCATTCCAACTCGGCGTTTTTCGCCTCGAGCGCCTGCCGCGCCGCCCGCAGCGCCAGCTGCACCCGCACGCGCGCGATCAACTCGGGCACCTGCACGGGTTTGGTCACATAGTCGACCGCCCCGGCGGCAAACGCCCGCAGTTTCTGATCCGGGTCGTCCACCGCGGTCAGGAAGATCACGGGCAGCTCGCGCCACCGCTCGTCGGCCCGAATCGTGGCGCAGACCACGAAGCCATCCTCGCCCGGCATCATCACATCGAGCAGCACGAGATCCGGCGTGCCGCGCGCGAGGACCGCACGGGCGGCGGCACCGCTGTCCGCGAGCAACACGCGCACCCCTTCGCGGCGCAGCGCGTCGCACACCACCCCGAGGGCGGCGGGCGTGTCGTCGACGACCAGGACGGCGGGTTGGTTCATGAGGTTTCGAGGATCTGGCGCAGCCGGGAAAGTTGAAAGGCCGCCGCCGCCGCGTCGAGCGCATCCCAGTGCCCGCCCGCCTCCGGGTGCTGCATGCGGGCCACCGCCAGCGCCGCCCGAAAGGCCTCGAGATCACCTTGCTCAAGCACATCGCGCAGCACCGCGCGGACGGCGGGAGGGAACGCCCCGGCATTGGCACCGTCCGGGTGAGGGCCAGCCGCCGGCACCTCGGCCGTCCGCCACTGGAGTCCGAGCAGCCGCCCGATCTTTTCAAACAGCTCCGGGGCCCGGAACGGTTTCGCCAGGAAATCATCCGCCCCCGCGGCCCGCCCTTGCGCCGGGTCGAAGGTGAGCACGGACGCCGACATCAGCAGGATCTTCACCTCCGGACCGCGGGGCAGGGCGCGGATCGCAGCCGTCAACGCGAGGCCGTCGAGGCCCGACATCCGGACGTCGATCACCGCGAGATCGGGCCAGGAGTGAGCAGCCTCGCGCAGGTGGGCCAGCGCCTCCGCGCCGGAGGCGCCCTCGGTGCAGTCGAAGCCGAGCGGGGTGAGCAGATCCCCGAGCAAGCGGCGATTGACCGCATGGTCGTCGACGACGAGCACGTTGCGCCGGGGACCGTCGTGGCCGCAGATGGGGGCGGGCGCCCCCGCGGTCACGGTCAGCGCGGCCGTAACCGGAAGGGACACGGTGAACGCAAACGTGCTGCCCTGGCCCGGTGCGCTGGTCAGCGCGATTTCCCCGCCCATGCACGCCACCAGCGCGCGGCTGATCGCGAGGCCCAATCCGGTGCCCGGGGCGTCGCCCCGTGTCGCCGCCGCCTGCTCGAAGGGTTGGAATAATCGATCCCGATCCGCCGCCGTGATCCCTGCTCCCGTATCGGTCACTCTGAACTCGAGCGCAGCCCGGCCGTCCGCGCCGGCACCGCCGCGGAGCTGCAACGTCACCCGGCCCTGCGCCGTGAACTTGATCGCGTTGCCCACGAGGTTGTCCAGCACCTGCCGGAGTTTCTGGGCATCCCCTTCGACGGCCAACGGCACGGTGGGGTCAACCTCGGTGGCAAAGGCGAGCCCCTTGCCGGCGGCCGCCGGCGCATGACTCGCCGCCACCTCCTGCAGCAGTTCGACCGGAGCGAACGGCGCCGGCCGGAGTTCGATCTTGCCTGCCTCGATCTTGGCCAGATCGAGCACGTCGTTGATCATGCGCAGCAGGTGCTCGCCGCTCTGCTGCACCACGCGGATGCGCTCGTGTTGATCCGGGGCCAGGCGGGGGTCGGCTTGCAGGATTTGCGCGTAGCCGATGACTCCGTTGAGCGGCGTGCGCAGCTCGTGGCTCATCGCGGCCAGGAAGGCGCTCTTGGCGCGGTTCGCCGCCTCGGCCTGATCGCGGGCGGTGGCGAGTTCCGCCGTGCGCGTCGCCACCAGGCCGGCGAGCCGGCGACGTTCCCGCTCGATGCGGCCGAGGCGCCAGCGCACGAAACCCAGCATCGCCCCCAGGCCGGCAAACCCGTACAGGGCGTAAGCCGCCGGCGTGCGTGGCCACGGCGGGGCAATGGAAAAGGTGGTCCGGGCGGCCTCCCCCGTCCGGCCCAGCGCGTCGCGGGCCCGCACCTCGAGGGTGAAGGGTCCGCCAAACAAATTCGTAAACGACACCTCGGGGGACTCTGCCGCCGCCCAATCGTGGTTGTAACCCAGCAGGCGGGTCTCATAGGTCACCGCCGCCGCCACTGCGTCCGGGCTCGCAAACAACAGTCGCAACGGTTCGCGACTGTACGGCAGGCGCCAGGGCCGGGCCTCCGGCCGCCAGCGCTGCCCGCCCCGCACCAGCTCCGTGAGGACGACTCCCGGCGGGGCCGGCGCGGGCCCCATGGCGTCGAGCTCGATGCGCACGGTGCTGCGCGTCCCGGAAATCCAGAGGAATTCGCGGCCCGCCTCGGGAAAATAGACGATGTTGCGCGCTCCGCTGAAACCCAGCGCCGCGCCGATCGACGCCGGCAGCGGCGTCCACCCCGGGTTTTCCGGCTGGCGGGCGTCGAGACATCCCACCTCGAAGGTGCCGTCGGCCCGGCGTACCTGGAACCAGAAACGGCCGCGGTCATCGCTCTCCACCGGGAGGGTGTTGACGCCGGTCGGATACCAGCGGGCAAAACGCGGATCGGGCACGAGGCGATCCGGCGCCGCCTCAAGCCGAAACACGCCGGACTTCACGCAGACCAGAAAGTCGTGGCCCCGCGCATGCGGCCTCACCCATCCCGCCCCGGCCGGCAGGCCACGCGCCGCGTCGAATCGCGTCTGGCTCACGATGGCCCCGGCGGCATCGAGTTTCAGGCGCAGGGCAACCCCGGCGGTCGTGCCGATCCACACGGTGCGATCGACCGTCTCCGCGATATTGGTGGTCTCGAGGTCGAAGTCCGGCACCAGTGCCAGTCGGCGGGCGGCCCCTGACGGGCTGAGGCGCACGAATTCGACGCCGTGCAGCATGCCGACGACAAGCACCTCGGGCAGCGCCTGCAGCGGCAGGATGTCCTCGATGGGGCTGGAGGTGGGGTAAACCAGGCGCGGCTCCCCATCCATCCGCATGACGCCTCGCTCGGAGCCGTTGAACAACGCGCCGTGCATCACGACCCCGTTGGAAAGCCGCCCGGAAATACCGGGGGCGTAGGGCGTGAGGACCGCGGTGCCCAGCGGGTTGGGGGCGGGGATGAGCCGCCGGGGCGGCACATCCGACATCGAGAGGAGGAGGGTACCGTCGAACCGCACCGGTTCACCCCCGATGGTATCGGGCCGGCCGTTACGCGGATCGAAGAAACTCCAGGGCGCCAGCGGATCATAGACCGAGAGGCCGTTGGCCGTTTCGATCCACACCTGGCGCCCGCTGCCGAAGCCGAGGCCGTAGGTGGCCGCATTGGCCAGCCCTTCCGCGGCCGTCAACCGGCGAACCGGGGTGCCATCGGCGGCCAGGCGCAGGATGCCCTCACCTGCGGTGGAAAGCAGGTAACTGCCATCGCTCAACCGCAGACCGTTGCGGATTCCCGCCTCCTGCAGAAAGGCCCCGGCCGGCGTGGGCCAGGGCACAACCTTCCCGTCGGAGTCGGCGTGGAGGATCGTGCCATCGTCCAGCGCCACCAGCACGCCCTGATCCGCCGGCAGCACGGTCAACCGGCGCGCCGTCCCCAGCCGCGCGTCGTGCGCGAAGTCCCGCCAGTCGCCGTCCCGCCACTGCAGCAGCCGCTCGCCCACATGGCAGAAGACGAGCGACCCGGCCGCGCGCACCTCCGGACGCTGGCCCGGAAAATTCCAAACGTGAAACCCGCCGGCCCGCCAACCCAGCACCGCGCCGTCGATCGCGAAGAGGACCTCATCGCCCGCGGTCGCCACACTCCACACGCTCGCAAAATCCCGCGACGCCGCCGGCACCCGATCCACCAGTGAGGCGAAGCGAAGTTCGCCGGTGTCAGGGGTCGGTTCGAGCCGGCCGAGGATGCTCCCTCCGCCCACGTAAACCAGGCCGTCGGGGCCGGTCGCCAGCGCACGCGTCCAGGTGCCGGGCAGCGCGAATTGCCGCCAGCGTTCCCCATCAAAAGATACGACGGCGCCATAGGTCCCGAAATACATCACGCCATCGGCGCCCCGCGCCGTGGCGAAGATCTGGCTGTGACCGCGATACACCTCCGGCGGGAAATTCCGGATGAGGGGCAGGCCCGCCTCGGGATCGAACGCGACCGCGCGCAGCGGGAGGGGCAGCAGACCCAGCACCACGGCGGCCCATCGCCGGCCCACCTTCCGGCCGCCCTCCGGTTGCCGGGGCGGCGCGATCCATGGCCAGGCGCAGCTCACGTTCGTTTCACGGCCGCACCTCGAGCAGGCTCGAGGTCATCATGTATTCCGGCTTGCCGTCCCAATCAAAACACACGCCCACCTGCAGTGGGCCAGGCGGGAGCCGCCCGCCCGGCACCCGCACCTCAAAGCCGGCATGGTTCACATCCCACCGGTGGTAAACTTTGGCGACGTCGGGCCGCCGGGTCGGCGTCGCCTTGAACGCCACCAATTTTCCCGCCGAGCGAAACACCACCGCGATCTCGCCGAGTTTCATCCGGTGCGCCGGACGGAAAGCCCACCCCTTCACCCAAACCTCCGCCGGGGTGTTTTCCACTTTTTCGATGAAGTAGAGCCCGTTCGCGATTTCCGTCGGCTCGCGCAGCCTCACTTGCTCGGCGTCAGCCGTCGGCAGCGTGGCGGGATCCGGCAGGTGGTAGATATGGCGCGCCGCCGCCGCCCGCAGGATGGCATCGGCCCGGAGGGGATCGGGATAGAGGATCTCCTTGTCTCCAAACGTGCCGTCGCGGAGAAAAATCCGCGCCCCCCATTCGACGGGGGCGGTGTAGCAGCGGCCCTCCCCGGCATGGCTTTGGTTGGTGGAAAAGTCGAAGGCGACCAAGGCGGCCAGCAGCAAGACCGTTCCCAGCGCCTCGAATTTCCCGCGCACCAGGCGGCGCTCAAGGACCACCCAGCCCCCCATCGCCCAGGCGAGCGAGCTCAGGATCATGTAGCGGGAGGTGATCAGCGTCTCGGGATCGGACAGCAACGCCCGACCCCAGGCGATCATCGCCAGGCTGCCCAGGCACCAGCAGACCACCGCGCCGGCCAGGAACTCCCGCTCCTGCAACCTGCGCCCCAGCGTCAACGCCACCCCGATCACCAACAGGAGCCCCAGCCAGGGCGCGACGGTGGGGTTGTCCAGGGCCGGCGAACTTCCCAGAAGGGTCAGCCAGAAGACCACGACCCGGGGCAGGTCGGCGAGACCCGGTCGAAGATGACCGGAGTTGAATTGGAAGCCCGCGAAGAACAGCGCAATCGTCAGCGCGGCCGCCGCCGCCCACCCCAACGCCGCCCGCCGCCGCCGCGCCGCCAGGAGGAAGAGCCCCCCCACGGGCCAGACCACCAGCCCGTGCGCCAGCGAGAACGTCGCCAAAAAACCGCTGACACACCCCACGGCGAGCATCCCGCGACCGGGGACCAGCACGGCCCCGAGGGCGACGACAGAGGCCAGCACCACAAAAAAGTGATCAATCGAGGACCCGCCCCAAAAGAAATTCTCCCAGTGCTGCAGTTGAAAGATACCGGCCCCTAGGATGGCCGCGAGGCGCAGCCGCGGCAGACCGGCCTCCGCCCGCGCCACCAGAAATCCCACCACGGCCAGAATGAACAGGTCGCCGAGCACCGTGATCGCCGTGAAATTGACGTGTCCCCAAATCCCGAAGGTCGCCGCAAAGATCAGCCGGCTGACGAGCATGCGATGCTCGTTGCTGACCGCCAGCAATTGGGCCACCACCTCCCGCACCGAATGCGCGGCATCGAGGTTCAGCAGGAAATCCAGCACGGAATCGAAGTCGTCCCAATTGGGAATGTTCCTCGCCCACATCGCCACCTGGAGGGAGATGAAAACCAGCGGGACGATGGCCACGATGCCGCAGGCCCAGCCCAGCCAGGACCGCCCGAACCCTCGCCGGGTTGGGGCCGGAGTTGAGTCGGTGATGCGCTGCGGCGTCAGGGTTGAGCCAGGGCCAGACACGCTAGTTCCAGGGAGGTTGCAAAGGGTTGAGGCCAGGAACACTGCCTGGTGGCAGCGCCTTGGCAGGTGGCGATTGGACCTTGAAAACCGGCCCGGGATCGCGGCACAAGCTGAAGGACCTGATCGTGCTGTCAAGATTGGCACCGCCCGGTCGCGGAAAGGCAGCCCGAACTACGGCGGGGGCGGCGGCATGAGGGGTTCGACCCGCCCGGCCGCCGGTTCGGCATACGCAGGTATGCGTATTCCCGATCGAGGTCAATTGCAGCAGGATGGTGTGGCCTCAGCTTCACCCACTGTTCCCGCTTCATGAAAACCAATCTGCGTTCCCTCGGCTGGCTCGCGCTCGGCCTCCTCGCCCCAGTCCTCTTGGCCTCCCCGGCCAGGAACATCTGGACCACTCCCCTCGGCAGCGACGCCAAATGGCACGCGCTCACCGGCCTCGGCTCCCTGCTCGTCGGCACCGACGACGCGCTCATGGCGATCACGCCGGAAGACGGCAAGGTCGCGTGGAAGCGGACCGACATCAAGAAGTCCAACCGCAACAACGCCCGCGAGATCGCCGGCACCCCTTTGCTGATCTGCAACACCTACGATGGCATGATGAACAGCAAGGTCACGTTCATGGCCATCGACTACCAGACGGGGGAAACCCTCTGGACCGCACCGCAGATTCTCGGCCAGTACCAGGGCACGATTCCAGTGCCGGAAAAAAACCTGGTGATCTTCGTCGTGAACACCTTCGACGCGAAGGACAACGGGATCTACCTGATGGCCCACGACCTCGACACCGGCGCCGCGAAATGGTCGACGAAGTTCACCAAGCCGGGCGGCATTCCGCTGCATCTCGCCGACAACAGCGGGAAGTGGATACCGACGATGGATCTCTCCGGCTATCACGATCCGCTCATCGACGGCAACGAGATGTACCTCGGCTATCTCGGCATCCATTGCGTGGACCTCACGAGCGGCGCCCTGAAGTGGGGCGTCGAATTCCCTCCGGGCAGCAAGGCGCTGAAGAAGACCTACGCTCCGCTGCGCATCGACGGCGACCGGATCTACGGCGGCGGCGGCGGCAGCGTTTACGCGATTGACCGCAAGACCGGCACGCAGGTCTGGAAGAGCGAGCGCATCTCGGACTACGCCGGCCTCTTCAAGGCGCGCGACAACGCCATCGTGGCCCAACTGGAGATCGTCGGTGGCAAAATCTTCGCGCGCTACGGCGGCAATTTCTCCGATGGCAAGACCGCCGCCCTGCGCGAACCGCTCGGCATCGTCGTCCTCGATCCGGCGGATGGTAAGTCCCTCTACCACTTCGACCAGGCCAAGGAGGGCATCACCAACATGGTTGTGGTCGACGCCACCAAGACCGTGGTCTTTGCCGACGGGGCCAACGTCTACGGCATCGACACCGCGGCCGCGACTCCGGTGGAAGCCTTCAAGATGCCGATCGAGTTCAAGAAAAAGATGGGCATGGCCGGGGCCGCCAAAATCGGTCTCGGGGCCCTCGGCGGTTTGACGGGACTGGCCAAGGGCGTGATCGCGGCCAACAAGGGCCTGCTCGACGTGCCGGTGGCGGTGAGTCTCTCCGGCGATCGCGTCGTCGTGCAGGGCAAACAGCACTTGCTGGGCTTCGACCCCATGACCAAGACCTCGAATTGGTCGCTGTTTTACGCCGCTCCGAGCGAGGCCTTCGCCAATGTCGCGATGTTTGCCGTCACCGCCGCCGCCGCGCTCTACGGCAACGCCCAGGTCGCGGCCAGCGGAGGCTACGCCTCGGGCGGCTACAGCAGCGGCGTGAACACGATCCACAGCAATCTCGACCGCTACAACAATTACACCGAAAAGGCCGCCAAGCGCGCCGGAGGCTCGAAGTCGTCGGAGTCCTACACCTACATCCTCACCAAGGTGAACAAGGACATCGGCGTCGTCGGCGTGAACCTCGCCACCGGCGATACCAATCGCGAGCTGCCGCTAAAGGAAAAGGAACCCGAGTACACCGTCGACGAGCCGATGAACCGCGTCTTCCACTTCAAGGGCAAGAACACGATCGTGGCCTATCAATTTTAACGGCCCCGACGGGCGCGGCGGGGGCGCAAATCCGGGTGCGCGCGAGGCGGATTGCCAACGCTCCTCCCCTCTCCCAGCGTCTGCCGCATGCCGTCGCGCCTCGCGCCCTCCGCCGCCCTGCTCTTCCTCCTGGCCCTGACCGGCGCCCTGTGCGCCCAGGACAGCCCCGCCTACCGCACGCCCAGCCCCGCGCTGGCGGCCATGGTCGACGCGCCGCTCCCGCCGTTGGTGAGCGTGAGCCCGGACAAACGGCGGCTGCTCCTCCTCGAGCGGCCGTCGCTCCCGCCGGTGGCCGAACTCGCCGAGCCTGAATTGCGGCTGGCCGGCCTCCGCCTCAACCCCGCGACCAACGGCCCCAGTCGCGAATCCTACTATACCGGCATCGTCGTCCAGACCCTCGCCGACGGCGCGGAGCAACGCCTCGCCGGCCTGCCCGCCGCGGCCCGGCTCACGAACCTCGCCTGGTCGCGCGACAGCCGCCACGTGCTCCTGACGCTGATCCGGGAAGACGGCTTGCAACTCTGGGTCGCCGATGTCGCCGCAGCCACCGCCCGCCGGGTCACCGACCGCGCCCTCAACGGCACCCTCGATGCGCCCGCGTGGCTCGACGACCAGACCATCATCGCGTCGCTCCTGCCCGCGGCACGCGGCACGGTCCCCGTCGCCTCCCCGGTGCCCCGCGGTCCCATCGTGCAGGAAAATCTCGGCGGCAAGCGGCCGGCGCGCACCTATCCCGACCTGCTCGCCAGCGCGCACGACGAGGCCCTCTTCGACTACTACGCCACCGCGGAACTCGCGCTTGTCGCGCTCGACGGGGCCGTGCAACCGCTGGGCCTCCGCGGCCTCATCGCCAATGCCGTGGCGTCTCCTGACAGTCGATACATTCTCGTGACGGCATGGCACCGACCCTATTCCTACCTGGTGCCCGCGAGCCGCTTTCCCACCCGGATCACCGTGCACGACCGGAGCGGCAAACTGATCCACACCGTCACCGACCTGCCGCTGGCCGAGAGCATTCCGATCCCCACGGGCTCCGTGCGCCCCGGTCCGCGCAGTGTCACGTGGCGGGCCGACGCCCCCGCCACGCTGAGCTGGGTGGAGGCCCTCGATGGCGGCGATGCGGGCCGCGAGGCGGCCGAGCGCGACGAGTGGTTGGTCCAGACCGCCCCGTTCACCGGCGCACCGGTGTCCCTCCAGAAATTTGCGTTGCGCGTCTCCGGCCTCACCTGGGGCGACGACCGCCACGCCCTGGTCACGGAGGCCTGGCGCAAGACCCGCCAAGTGCGCACCTGGCTGGCCGCCCCGGGCGCGCCCGGCACCGCCCCGACCCTGCTCTTCGAGCGCTCCTCCGAGGATCGCTACGGCGACCCGGGATCCCCCGTGCTCACCCGCAATGCGTACGGCCGCCCGACCCTGCTGCTCGGCGCCGACGGGTCCACGATCTACCTCGAGGGCGAGGGCGCCTCCCCCGAAGGCGACCGGCCCTTTCTCGACGCCTTCGATCTCACCACGCGGAAGGCGCGGCGGCTGTGGCGATCCGCCGCCCCTTATTACGAGTCGTTCGTGACGTTTCTCGACGCCACCCACACCCGCGCGCTGACCCAGCGCGAGTCGGTCACCGAGCCACCCAATTACTACGCCCGCCAACTGGACGCGACCGAGGCCGGCAAGGCCCTCACACCGGTGACGCATTTTTCCAACCCCTTTCCGCAATTCACCGCGGTCACGAAGGAGCTGATCACCTACCGGCGCGCCGACGGCGTGGCCCTGTCCGGCACCCTCTACCTGCCGCCCGGCCGCCAGCCCCTGGACGGACCGCTGCCCACGCTGCTCTGGGCCTATCCCCGTGAATTCAAGGACGCCGCCGCCGCCGGCCAGGTGCGCGAGTCGCCGTACCGCTTCATCCGCGTCAGTCCGAGCGGCCCGATGCCGTACCTGCTTGCTGGTTACGCGGTGCTGGACAACCCCGCGATGCCCATCATCGGCGCCGGCGCGAAGGAACCCAACGACACCTACGTGCAACAATTGGTGGCCAGCGCCCGGGCCGCCATCGACGAACTCGTCCGCCGGGGCGTCACCGATCGGCAGCGGGTCGCCGTCGCCGGGCACAGCTACGGCGCCTTCATGACCGCCAACCTGCTCGCCCACTCGGATCTGTTTCGCGCGGGCATTGCCCGCAGCGGCGCGTACAACCGCACCCTCACCCCCTTCGGTTTCCAATCGGAGGAGCGCACCCTCTGGCAGGCCCCCGAGGTCTACGCGGCGATGTCGCCCTTCAACCACGCCGACAAGGTCAAGGATCCCCTCCTGCTGATCCACGGCGAAGCCGACAACAACGCCGGCACGTTTCCGATCCAGAGCGAACGCTTCTACAATGCGCTGAAAGGCCACGGCGCAACCGCCCGCTACGTCCAGTTGCCCTACGAATCGCACGGGTATCGCGGTCGCGAAAATGTCCTCCACGTGCTGTGGGAAACGGAGCACTGGCTCGACACGTACGTGAAGCCGCCGCGCTCCGACCGGGCCAAGTAGAACGCCGGCTCTCCCCACCATGCTCCGCGCCCTTTCCACCCGCCTGGCGCTCGTCGCCACCGCGCTTTTCGCCCCCGCCCTGCGGGCCGGGGAGAATGCGAACTACCGGACGCCCTCCCCCGCGCTGGCCGCGATCGTCGATGCCCCGCTGCCGCCCACGGTCGTGTTCAGCCCGGATCGCACCCGATTGCTGCTGCTCGACCGGCCCGGGGCGCCGTCGATTGCCGAGTTGGCGGAACCCGAATTGAAGCTCGCCGGCCTGCGCCTCAATCCCGCGACCAACGGCCGCAGCCGCGTGCCCGTCTTCACCGGTCTCACCTTCCAGGCCCTGTCCGGTGGACCGCCGCAACGCGTCTCCGGCCTGCCCGCCGGCGTGCGCATCGGCGACCACGAATGGAGCCGCGACGGCCGGCACCTGGCCCTCACGGTCCTGCAGGACCACGGCATCGAGTTGTGGCTCGTCGACGTCTCCGCGGCTCAGGCCCGCCGGCTCACCGGGCCCATCCTCAACGCCGTCTTCGGCGAGCCCATGGTCTGGCTCGACGAGGCCACCCTCGTAATCCGCCGGGTGCCCGCCAATCGCGGGCCACTCCCGGCCGAGCCCCGGCTGCCCGCCGGTCCGATCGCGCAGGAGACCCGCGGCGGTCGGGCCGCCGCGCGAACCTACGACGGCCTGCTGGGCAGCCCGCACGACGAGGCCTTGTTCGAATACTTCGGCCGCTGCGAACTCGCGCGGATCGGCCTCGACGGCACCCTGACGCCACTACCGGTGCGCGGCCTGCTGGCCGCGGTGCTCCCGTCCCCCGATGGCCGGCACCTCCTCGTCGAAACCCTCGTGCGACCCTTTTCCTATCTGGTGCCCTCGAGCCGGTTTCCGGCGGAGTTCGATGTCGTCGATCGCCTGGGGGCGCGCGAACATCACGTGGCGTCGCTGCCGCTCCACGAAGGCACGGTTTCCAGCGCCGTGCGACCGGGCCCGCGCGCCCTCGCCTGGCGGGCCGACGCCCCGGCGACACTCAGTTGGGTGCGGGACTTGGGCCGCGGCGCCACGACCGCCGCAAAGAAGATCGCGCGCGACGGCTGGTTTACCCATGCGGCACCCTTCAGCGGCCCGCCGGTCGAGCAGCAGCGTTTCGAATATCGCGTCGTCTCCGTGCAGTGGGGTGACGACGCGCTCGCGCTGGTCACCGAGTCCTGGGCGACGACGCGCACCCTGCGCACCTGGCTCGTGGCCCCCGGCCAGCCGGGCGGCGCCCGCACCCGGCTGTTTGAACGCAAGAGCGAGGATCGTTACGGCGACCCGGGCCGGGTGGCCACCACGCGCAACGCCTTCGGACGCCTCGTCATCGCCCGCAGTACCGACGGCGGAAAGGTCTTTCTCACCGGGGCCGGCGCGTCGCCGGACGGAGACCGGCCGTTCCTCGACGAACTGGACCTCGCGACCAAAAAGATCCGCCGTCTCTGGCGATCGGCCCCCCCGATTTACGAACAGTTTCTCGCCTTCATCGATGCGGAGCTCACGCGCGCCCTGGTTTCCCGCGAGGCGCCCACCGAGCCGCCCAACACCTTCGTCCGCGATTACTCCACCGGGGCGCTGACCCAGCTCACACACCTGGCCAACCCGTATCCACAATTTGCCGGCGTGCGCTCCGAGGTCATTCACTACCGGCGCGCCGATGGCGTGGCGCTTTCCGGCACCCTGCACCTGCCGCCGGGCTGGACGCCACGGCAGGACCCGTTGCCCGCCCTGCTCTGGGCCTATCCCCGCGAGTTTCTCGACGCCGACAACGCGGGGCAGGTGAAGGCCACCCCCGAGCGGTTCACCCGCGTGAGTTCCACGGGGCCGCTGCCCTTTCTCCTGGCGGGTTATGCGGTGCTCGATGATCCCGCGATGCCCATCGTGGCCCCGAAAGGCCGGAAACCCAACGACACCTACGTCGAACAGCTCGTGGCCGACGCCCAGGCGGCGGTCGATGAACTCGTGCGGCGCGGGGTGGTGGACCGCAGCCGCGTGGCGGTGGGCGGGCACAGCTATGGCGCGTTCATGACGGCCAACCTGCTCGCCCACTCGCGGATCTTCCGGGCCGGCATCGCGCGCAGCGGCGCCTACAACCGCACGCTCACCCCTTTCGGCTTTCAGAGCGAAAAACGCTCCCTCTGGCAGGCGCCGCAGATCTACGCGGTGATGTCGCCCTTCAATTTCGCCCCGGCGGTGAAGGATCCGCTGCTCCTCATCCACGGTGCCGCCGACAACAACTCCGGGACCTTTCCGCTGCAGAGCGAGCGTTTCTACGCCGCGCTCCAGGGCCACGGCGCCACCACGCGTTACGTGATGCTGCCGCACGAGAGCCACGGTTACCGCGCCCGGGAAAGCCTGCTGCACCTGCTCTGGGAGATGGAGACCTGGCTCGACACGTATCTGAAACGCTGAACCGGCCACCTGACGACGCCGCCGGGTCCAGGCGGGGGCGCTGTAATCGCACTCGCCCCCGACGCCGGCCCGGTTAACTTGGGTCGACCTCTCCCCTCACCCGCCATGAAATCCCGCCTCATCTGGGCCGCCGTCGTCCTCGCGGCCGCCGTCGGCTTCTACTTCGTCACGATCCGGCCGGCGATGCGCGACGAAGCCCCCCGGGTGAACCGGCGGCAATTGGACCGGGCCTTCAAGGATTTCAAAATGCCGGAGATCACGCCGCCGCGCCTGCCCGAGGTCGTCGTCACCACCCCCACGATTCCACCGCCAAGCATTGCGCGACCCATCGTCGCGCCGCGCAACGACCCGGTGCCGGGACCGCTCGAGGTCCCGATCCAGGATGGCGCCACCATCGATTTTTCACTCGGGGCACCGATGGTGAAGCGGCAGGGCAAGGATCAGGAGGCGCTCGATCGCGCCCTGAAGGACATGGCCGACGCGACGAAGGACGTCACGTTCCCGCCGTCCAAGAAGTAAGCCGGCCGCGTCCCGCTAGCTGAGCCAGAAGCTGAAGTAGATGTAGATGCCAGCGACGAGGGCGAGCACGCCCGCCGTGGCCCAGACCTCGGGGGAGCCCCAAGAGGCCCGGTTCTCCGCCGCCTGTTCGGGTGTAATCGAGCGATAGGTGAGCCCCTCGATCTGGGCGAGGGGCTGGGCCGGCGAGGTCAGCGAGACGCCGGTGATGATCAGCACGCTAATCAACATCAACCAACCGGAGGCGTAGAGGAAGTTGTAGGAGCCGATGGCATGGAGCAGGCCGGCATCGCCGAAGGTGCCGACGCCGTCGAGCGCCTGGAGCGTGAGTTTGATCATGCCGAGGGCGAAGCCGATCGTGAGCCCGGCGAACGCGCCGCGGGAGTTGATGCGCGGGAAGAAGAGTCCGAGCAGGAAGGTGGCGGTGATCGGGGGCGCGAGATAACCCTGCACGCTTTGGAGGTACTGATAAAGACCGCCCCCGGAGACGTACTTCATGACCGGAATCCAGACCACGCCGAGGACCACGACCACGCCGGTGGCAAGGCGGCCGACGCGGACCATTTCCCTCTCCGAGCGGCCGGGGCGGAGTTTGCCGTAGATGTCGACGGTGAAAAGGGTGGCGCAGGAGTTGAAGAGGGAAGCCAGCGAACTCATCAGCGCGGAGAGCAGGCCGGCGACGACGATGCCGCGCAACCCCGCCGGCAGGAGGGAGGCGACCATCGTGGGAAAGACCATGTCACCATTGATCCCGCCGCCGCTGGCGGCCGGAATCGTGATGACGCCCTTGGTGTGGAGGGCGAAGCCGATCATGCCTGGCACCAGAAAAATGAATACGGGCAGAACCTTGAGGAAACCGCCGAAGATGGCGCCGCGCCGCGCCTCCCGCAGCGAGCGGGCCGCGAGAGTGCGCTGCACGATGTATTGATCGGTGCACCAATACCAGATGCCGACGACCGGAGAGGCGATCATGATGCCCAGCCAGGGAAAGTTGGGATCCGACAACGGACGCCAGAGGGCGAAGCGGGAGGCGTTCTCGCCGAGCACCAACTTGAGTTCGCCCCAGCCGCCGAGTTTATCCAGTCCGAACAGCGTGATGAAAAGCGAGCCAAAGAGGAGCAGTCCGGTCTGGGCCACCTCGGTGTAGACCACCGCGCGCAACCCGCCGATTACGGTGTAGATGCCGGTCAGGAGCACGGTGGTGAGGGCGCCGATCCAGAAGGCGTTCTCCGGCGAGCCGAACGTGTCCGGCAGCAGCGTCATGAAGACGACGGCGCCGGCATAGACAGTCACGGAAACCTTGGTGAACACATAGGCGACCAGGGAGACGATCGAGAGGGTCCAGCGCGATCGGCTGTCGAAGCGGCGTTCCAGGAACTCCGGCATGGTGAACACGCCGGAGCGGTAGTAGAAGGGCACGAACACCCAGCCGAGCATGAGCATGATCCAGGCGTGGAGTTCCCAATGCGCCATCGCCATGCCGCTGGTGGCACCGTTGCCAGCGAGGCCCACGATGTGCTCGGAGCCGATGTTGGAGGCCAGCAACGAGCACCCCACGACGAACCAGGGGAGGTTCCGACCCGCGAGAAAGTAGTCGGTCGTGGTCGCGGTGTGACGGGAACTGCGCCACGCGATCGTCGCAAGCACGATGAAATACGCGGCAATGACGAACCAGTCGAGTGAGGTCATGAACGGAGGGCGGAGTTGGGGGCGACTTCCTCCGGGAGAGCGGCGGAAGCCGACTGCAAGCCGGAGAGCCGAAGGGGGATGGAGACGGGACGCAAGCCGGCGCTGCGCCGGCCGGCCCGATGGGGCGCATCTCCGAGTTGACGGTGACTTCCATGTGGGCGCGGTGCCCTCACCGCGCGGCCCGGCGGGGACGACCGATCGCGGGGTGGGGGCACCCCGCCTACAACCGCCAACTCGGAGAGGCGCCCCTCGGCGGTTTTTCCCCCGGCCGCCGATGCCTGATTATCCGGCGGGAAGACCCGCCGCGACGCGGATCACTTCCTGCCCGTCAGCATGTCTTCCATCAACGCGAGCGCCGTGGCCTCGGTGATGTCCTGCACGCTGAACTGGCGCACGACCCGGCCGGCCTGGATGCCGCGACCGATGATGTCACTCGCGGCCGCCTGGCCGACAATGGCGGCATCCTTCAGGCGAATCGCGGTGGCCTGGATGTCCGGCACCGGGTAGGAGGCGTCGCCCGAGACCTCGGGCACGGTGATGTTGCGGCTCGAGATCAGCACCTCGATCGCGATGTCGGCGATGTTGGCCAGCGCCTGGCGATCCTTGGCGGACTCGTCCACTAGGTGCGCCCCCGGCTGTTCCGGCAGAAGCGCGGCGGCGACCGTTTGGTCGGCCAGTTGCGCCCCCGCATGGCGAAACGCGCGCCCAAACAGCCGCTCGATCTCGCGCACCGTCTGCTGATCGGCCAGCGTCGGAGCGGGAGCCTCGCTGGCCTTGTAGGAATTGGTGCCGCTGGTCTTCAGCGCCACTTCGGTCTTCTCGAACTGCTCCGTGCGGCCCGTGAGTTTCAGGCCCGACGCCGTGTCGATGAGCGCCCGATTCACATAGATGACCACCCGCGGCGCCCCGTCCGTCTTGTACGCCTTCCGAAAACCCTCGAGGATGCCCTCGGCCGTGGGCTGCGCGACCAGGGTGTCGGCACTCGGGGCGTAGAGGCGCTGCTGCGCCTCGCCGATTTGCAGGCCCGGGGCCGGCGATCGCGGCATGGCCTGGGCAATCGGCGGCGGCAGGGGTGGAGGCTCGGACGGCGACTGACCGAGGAGCAGAGGAACCAGGCTGAAGGTAACGGGCGCCAGCAGGAAGAAACGATTCATGGGGGGGAGCGGTTGGGAGTTTAGCGGGCCTGGCGCACGCGCACCGTGTACTTCTTGGCCAGGGCATTCATCGCGGTGAAGCGCACCGCCTCGGTGGCATACTCGGAGAGAATCAGCGTCTGCCAGGGGGTCTCGTCGCCGGTGGAGAAACCCTGGCTGTCCTTGAACACACAGTTGATCTGCACCTCGATGCGCCGGTTCTCCCGGTTCTTGACGTTGGCCACGACCTCGATCCGACCGTCGTCCAACGGCGTCTCCTGCAGGCCGGTGCAGGTCACGGAATTCTGCGCGGGCTGATCCAGCAGCACGAAACGATCGGAGTTCTCGAGGGTGAATTTCGTCGTGTCGAGCGGCGGGAAGGGACCGGTCTGGGTGACACAGCCGGAGACAAGGGCCAGGGCGGCCACGGAAACGAGGAGGGCAACGGGCGAGGAGTTCATGATGCGGTGCACGGGGCGCGGTGGTGAGAGGTGAGACTGCGATTCAGCGCGTAAGTTCGCTGAAAAATACCACGGTGTCGCGGTCGGGGGCACCGACCGTGATCGTGACCGCTTTGGTCCGGGCGGCGAACACGTTGCCGTCCCGATCAAGGTATTCGATGCGGCCGGCGTGTTCGCCCGGGGGCAGCTTGATCGTCGCGAAACTGAGCCGCTGGGGCAGATTGTCCCACTGGCGGGTGTCGGCCTCGGTGCGGGTGGCGGCCGCCGCAACCTTGCCGATGAGACCGAGGATCCCGAGCCCAAAGGCGGTGGCTTCGGCGCCATCGCCATCCTTGCCCTGCCGCTCCCGCCGACGGGCTTGATCCTGCGCGATGGCGGCCCCGGCCAGGGCCACCCCCCCGGCGACATCCGCACCCGCCTTGAAGTAGGCTTTGTTGCCGAGGATATGATCCATCACCCGCCCCCCGCGGGTGGTGGCCTGGAAACCCAAGTCGTCGTAGACCGGCAGCGGCACAACCATGCGGCCGTCGGCGAGCAGGAGGCGGGCGGAACGGGTCGGTGAGTCGTCCACGCGAAAGCGCAGCTCCTCGCCATAGCGTCCGGCGGCGTATTTGCGGGGGCCGTAGCCGTACTCGGAAAAAATGAGCACGTTGGCCGCCGGATTGTAATCACGCAGGCTCAGGCGGTCGCCGGCATGGGCCCGCGCCCGGGCCAGGGCATCGCTGCCATCGGCCTGCAGCCGGCTGGAGGCCAGACCATCGAGGTAATCGAGCAGGACGTAGTCGGCGTCGTATTTCTCCTCCTTGGTGCCGCTGTCGATCACCTGGCCGGAGCGAAAGCAGGCCCGGGCATTGTCGGGTTCACCGTCGCGCCAATACAGGATGCCGCGGTAATAATAAGCCATGACCCGCTCGTACGGCTCACCGATGAACGTCTTGGCGGCCTCGGCGGAAAAGAGGCCCCGCGCCCGGGCGGCATCGGCGTCGTTGGTGATGATGCCGCCGATGCGTGCGATCGCGTCATCCAGTTTCGTCTTGGCCACGTCGTATCGGCCTGTGTGCATGGCGGAGGCCGCATTCCGATAATCATACAGCACCCGCTCGCGCTCCGGGATCGGGACGGCCCGATCGGCGGCCGTCTTCCGCGCCCCGGCGACCTGCCGCGACCGCGGGGCCTCGGGTTCGGTCACACAACCTGCCAGCAGCACGACGACGGCGGCCATGAGTCCAATGAGGGGAAAATGTGTCATGCCAGACGAAGGAGTGAAGCTCAGGGGCAGGAACGCCGGGGCCGAGGGCCAAGCCCCTTCTGCCGGATTCCCTGCCTCGCTTCGCAAGACAAACGAAAGGGTGCCAATTCCCGGCTAGCGATAGGCGGCGTCCTCAAGGCCCTGCTTTTTGACCTCGGCCGAATCCTCCCAGACGATACGGCTGGTGCGCGCATCGGTCAGGCGGAAGCTGTAGAGCACATAGTCACTGGTGCCGGCGGAGGTGCGCGTGGTCATGCCATCGAGTTTGCCGGTGAGAAAATAATCCGCCCCGCCGAATTCGACCACGTTCGGGTCGGAACTGGCGGTGACCTGACCGCTGCGCTTGAGCTCCCGCTCCCGCTCGAGGGTCTTCATCATCTCCCGGTCGAGGAAGCTCACGCGGCCCGTCGCCTTGGAATTGAGCTGGGTGCGGATGCGGGTAAGGAAGATGTCCTTGTTGATCGGGAAGCGCGTATTGTTGACGACCGGCTCGAGCACGATGCTCGGCTGGACCTGGGCCCGTGCAATCTGCGGGATGCCGAGGATACTGCGGGCCATCCGATCGGTGACCGAGACGAGGTCCTGGGATTCGATGCCGGTACCGGCCACAAAACCGCGTTCGTCGGGCCGCATTTCGGTGACGGGCACGCCCGCGGGATTCTTGACGCCTTCGGTGGTGGCGCAGCCGGCGAAGAACGCCGAACCCGCGATGACGCCGGCAAGGAGGATACGAGAGGTGGTGATCATGGTGTCAGGCAGAGGGACGAAGGGCGGATGGTGGTGATTCAATCCGGACCAAGGGCCCGGACTCCCGCGGCGGTCATCCCGCAGGCTCCCCGGGGCCGCATCAGCGGCCAAACAGATTATTGGCCCCGCTCATCGGCGAAGAATTGTAGTAGTTGTTGATGATAGTGATCTGCTGCGGGGCGGCGGCGGGGGCCGCCGATTGAGCCGGCGCAGCGTAGGCCTGCGGCGGCGCCGTCACGACGGCCGGAGCCTGTCCGTAGGTCGTCGCGGGACGGCGATTGGCGTCGGCCACCGAGCCCAGCAACCAGCCCAAGCCCGCGCCCCAGGCCGCCCCCCGCCAGCCACTGTTGTGGAGGGAGCCGCTATTGTTGCCGATGATGCCGCCAGCCAGGGCACCGAGCAGGAGGCCGTTGGAGGCCGCGCTCCCGGAGCCCGCATAACCCACACTGCCATAATACGGGTAGTCGGCCCCGTAACCCGGGTAGTAGCCGTAGGAAGGATAATAGGAGGGGTAGTAGGACGGGCCGATCCCCACGTACACCGATGGACGGTTGCGATAGATATACGCCCCAGGGTGGTATCCCGGGCGTGCCCCGTGAACGTCGCGGCGATCGTAATGGCCGTCCCGCCGATCGCCATGGCCGTCCCCCGGGCCGCCCCGGCCCACCCCACCGGGCCGGATAACCTGAGCCGGGCAGGCAGCGACGGTGATCAAGGCGAGAGACAGGGTAAGGAAGGCTTTCATGGTGGAGACAGTCTGTCCGACAACGGATGCCACGCAAGGTTTCACCGGGTTTGCAGAAGCTGGCAGCGATTCGCCCGGCACGGGCTTACGGGCGCTTGGGCGCTTACGTCGGTCCCGCCACCACCGCCGGCACCGCGCTCGCCGCGGATTCCCGTTGCGCGAGGCGCTTGCGGGTGCGGGCGGTGAACTGGTCGAGATAGACGTAGATGACCGGGGTGATGTAGAGGGTCAGCAGCTGCGAAACCACCAACCCGCCCACCACGGCCAGGCCGAGCGGCCGCCGGGAGTCGGCCCCGGCCCCGAGGCCCAGCGCGATCGGCAGGGCGGCCGCCAGGGCGGCAAAGGTTGTCATCATGATCGGCCGGAATCGCACCAGACAGGCCTGCACGATCGCCTTTTCCGGCGACGTTTCGCCCTGGGCCCGGGCGGCGAGCGCGAAATCGATCATCATGATCGCGTTCTTCTTCACAATGCCCACGAGCAAAATGATGCCCACATAGCCCATGACGTTCAGTTCCTCGTTGAACAGCCACAGCGTCACCAGGGCGCCGAAGCCCGCCGCCGGCAGGCCTGACAGGATCGTCAGCGGGTGGATAAAGTCCTCATACAGGATGCCCAGCACGATGTAGATCACCAGCACCGCCAGGACCAGCAGGAGCCCGAGCCCGCGCATCGAGGAGGCAAAGGCCTGCGCCGAACCCTGGAACCCGTAACTCACCGTCGAGGGCAACTCGCGCCGCGCCAGGTCGGTGATGAGCTCGGCGGCGGCCCCCAGCGAGTAACCCGGTTTCAGGTTGAACGAGATCGTCACCGCCGGCACCTGGCCAAGATGATTGACCGTGAGCGGGCCGACCTCATGGCGCAGCGTCGCCACCGCATCGAGCGGCACGCTGCCGCCGGCTTTGCCGCGCAGGTACACCAGCGACAGCGCCTCGGCCGTCTGCTGAAATTCCGGCGCCATCTCCATGATGACGAAATACTGGTTGGTCGGCGTGTAGATGGTGGAGACCTGCCGCGAGCCATAGGCGCTGTAGAGGGCGTCCTCGATCTGCTGCGGGGTGATGCCCAGCGTCGCCGCCCGGTCGCGCTTGATGTCGACCCGCAATTGCGGGCTTGAAATCAGGAGGTCGGAATTGACGTCCTGCAGGCCGGGCAAACCCCGCATCTTCGCCTCCATTTGCTGCGCGACACCGTAGAGTTCCTTGAGATCGGATCCGAAGAGCGTGAACTGGTAGAGCGCCTTGGTGAAGGAGCCGCCCAGGCGAATCGGGGGCAGGAGTTGCGGATAGACGCGCAAGCCTGGAATGACGGCAAATTGCCGGCGCAGCTCCTGCACAATCTGGCTCGCCGGCGCCCGCTGGTCGCGCGGCTTCAGGCGCATGAAGATCCGGCCCTGGTTGCTGGTCGAGGCCATCGAGCCGCCGCCGATGGCCGACATGAAGGCCTCCACCGCCGGATGCTGCGCGACGATGGCCGCCGCGGCCTGCTGGTGCCGCATCATTTCGGCAAACGACACATCCTGGGCCGCCTCGGTGAAGCAGAAGATCTGCCCGGTGTCGTCGGTCGGGATGAACCCTGTCGGCAGCAGGCGGCCGACCGCCACCGTCAGCACCACCATCAACGCGGCCACACTCACCGTGATCCGCCGGTGGCGCATTGCCACTCCCAGCGTCCGCGCATAGAGTGCGTGCATCGCGTTAAACCCCGCCTCGGAGGCCCGGTAAATCCGCCCGTGCCGCTCCGTCGCGCCCGGCCGGTGCGGCTGCAGAAACCGGCTGCAGAGCATGGGGGTGAGCGTGAGCGACACCAGGCCCGACACCAGGATCGAGGCGGTGATGGTCACCGCAAACTCGTGCAGCAGGCGCCCGAGGATGCCGCCCATGAACAGCACGGGCAGGAACACGGCGACGAGCGACAGCGTCATCGAGAGGATGGTGAAGCCGATCTCGGCGGATCCCTTGAGCGCCGCCTCGCGCACCGGCATACCCTGTTCGGTGTAGCGGACGATATTTTCCAGCATCACGATCGCATCGTCCACGACGAAGCCCACCGAGAGCGTGAGGGCGAGCAGGGAAAGGTTGTCGAGCGTGTATCCAAAGAAATACATCGCGATAAACGTGCCCAGCAGCGCCATCGGGATCGCCGTGCCCGGGATGAAGGTGGCGGTGAGGTTGCGCAGGAAGAGGAAGATCACCAGGACCACCAGGAAGATCGCCAGCAGCAGGGTGAACTGCACGTCGTTGACGGATTCGCGGACCGACTCCGATTTGTCCGCCAGGATGTCGAGGTTGACCGAGGCGGGCAACTGGGCCCGGAAGGTGGGCAGCAGCTCCCGGATGCGCGCCACCACCTCGACCGTGTTGGTGCCGGGCTGCTTCTGCACCGCGAGCACGATGGCGCGATCCCCGCGCGAACCGGTGTAATACCAGCTCGCGACCCGGTTGTCCTGCACGCTGTTGATCACGCGGGCGAGTTCGCCGAGGCGCACCGGCGCGCCCTCGCGGTAGGCCACCACGATCTGGCTGAACTCGGCGGGGCTCGTCAGCTGGCCCGTCGCCACCACCGTCATCGCCTGGAAATTGCCGTCGAGAACGCCCGTGGGCAGGTTGACGTTGTGCGTGGCCAACGCCACCTGCACGTCGTTGAGCGTCAGGCCGCGGCTGGCCAGGGCGCGGGGATCCAGTTGCACGCGCACCGCGTATTTCTGGGCGCCGTACACCATCACCTGCGCGACGCCGTCGACCGTCGAGATGCGCTGGGCCATCATCGTCTGGGCAAACTCGTCCACCATCGAGAGCGGCAGCGTGCCCGAGCTGAGCGCGAGGTAGAGCACCGGCTGATCCGCCGGGTTGGTTTTGCGGAAGGAGGGCGGGGCCGGCATGTCCGACGGCAGGCGGCGCTGCACCGCGGCAATCGCCGCCTGCACATCCTGCGCCGCCGCGTCGATGTTGCGCTCCAGGCTGAACTGCAGCGTGATGGTGCTGCTGCCAATCGAACTCGCCGACACCATCGAGTCGATGCCGGCGATGGTGGAGAATTGCTGCTCCAGCGGCGTGGCGACCGCCGAGGCCATCGTCTCCGGGGTGGCCCCGGGGAGATTCGCCGACACGACGATGGTGGGAAAATCGATGTTCGGCAGGTCGCTGACCGGGAGCAACCGGTAGGCCATCGCGCCAAAGACGCACAACGCCACGGTCAGGAGCGTCGTCATCACCGGCCGGCGGATGCACAGCGCGGGGAGGTTCATGGCTTCTTTCCTTCCCGGCCTTCGCCGGCGGGCACGACGGCCGTACCGACGATGGACTTGAGTTCCACCCGGGCGCCCGGCAGGAGCCGCAACTGCCCGTCGGTGACGACCGTCTCTCCCGCGCGCAGACCGCTGGCGATGAGCGTGCGTTCGCCGTCGGTCCGGCTGATCTGCACGGCCCGGAATTCCACGGTGCGATCCGGCTTCACCACGAAGATATTGGACCCGTTCTGCGACGTCTGCACGGCGGTCGACGGCACCACGACGGCGCCGCGGTCGAAGTCATATTGGGTCCAGACCTGCATGAATTCGCCCGGCCAGAGCGAGTGGTCGGTATTGGGAAAGATGGCCTTGAGCACGATCGTGCCCGTGGCTGGATCGACCGTGTTGTTGATGAAGTCGAGCTTGCCGTCGGTTCGGCGCATTTCGCCCGTGCGGTCGCTCACGGTCACGACGGCGCGCTGGGCGGCGAGGGCGGCCCGGATGGGGTTGAGGCTGTGCTCCGGCACGGCGTACGCGACGGCGATCGGGGCCAGCTGGTTAAGGGTGACGATGGGGAAGTTATTGTCGTTGGCCTTGACCAGGGCGCCCTCATGCAGGAGGTGCTGCCCCGTGCGACCCGCAATGGGGGCGCGGATCTGGGTGTAGCCGAGCAGCAGCTCCGCATTGGCGACAGCCGCCTCCTTCGCCTGGACGAGGGCGCGGGTGGTCTCGGACTTGGTCGAGAGTTGGGCGAACTGCTCCTTTGAAATGGCGTCCTGCTGATCGAGCTGTTGGTAGCGGGCGAGATCGGCGGTGGCTTTGGCCGCCTCCGCCCGCGCGTTGGCCAGATCGGCGCGGGCAATCTGCCGGGAGTTTTCAAACGGGCGGCGATCGAGGGTCACGAGGAGATCGCCTTCCTTCATTTCGTCGCCCTCCCGGAAATGGATCCGCGCAATCATGCCATCGACCTGGGATTTCACGGCCACCGTCCGCAACGCCTGCACGGTGCCGACGGCTTCGACCACCCGCGGGATGTCGAGCTGCTGCGCGACGGCGGTTTGCACCGGTACGGGTGGCGCGGCGCCGGGGCCTTTGGTTGCGCCCCCGGAGGGTTTGCAGCCGGAGCCCAGCAGGAGGATCGCGCCGGCGAGGCACAAGGAAAGGCGGGTCTTCATCGTGAGGACGTCATCGAAGGACAGCGGTCGGAGGATGCGGAGCGGCGGAGCGTTAAAAGGAGAGGCATGACAAGGGCCGGTTCGCACGGAGGATAAAAGTCAGTCCCACCCTCCGCCGCGCGGCCCGGTCCGGGATAAAGACGCGCGAGTCCCCGGGGGCGATTCGTAAAATGGCGCCTTTCGCCCGTGCTCCGGCCTCACGGCATCGCCGCGGCGAGCGGAATGCACACCAATTCGCTGTCGTTCCGGGCAAACAGGCTCTGGTGGGAGTAACCCGGATGCGACCACGCGATGGGGTACTCCCGGCCCCGCAGCGTGGTCTCGGGCGTGATGAAACGCGCGCTGCTGATCCGCTCAAATCCCTGCGGCGTGAGTCGGGCGATCACGATCTCGCCCCGCTCCGTGGTGATCCAGGTGCGATCCCCGTTCTGGACGAAGTGGGCCGTGGCCCAACGACCCTTCGGCAGCAGCGTCGTGTCCTCCCAGACCCGGTCGCCTTTCACGAGGTTCAGGCAGCGCATCTCACCGTAGCTGTCGAGGCCGTAGGCGTAACCGCCCCGGATGAAGGGAGTCATGATGATGCTGTGCAACGCATCGGTCTTGCGTTCGCTCACCCCGGACCGGCTCCAGCGCAATTGCGGCGGCGCCCCATCCGCCCCGAGGTCGAACAGGTACGAACCGTCATAGAAGGAGCTGAGAAAGATAGTCCGCCCCGCCTCATCGAGCACCAGATCCGGCACGTTGATGACCATCTTCTTGGGCTTGTACGCCACTTTCCAGATGACCTTGCCCGTGGTCGGCTCGAGGCTCGCCAACCAATCCCCCGTCCACACGAGCACCTGCTCGCGCTCGCCCAACCGCACCAACCGGGGAGCGGAGTACGACGCCCGGCCGTCGAGCGCCCGCCAGCGCTCGCGACCGGTCTGTACCTCCAGCGCCACCAGGCAGGCGTCCGGCTGGCCGCCGATTTGAAAGATCACGAGATCACCCGCCACCAACGGCGCCGAGGCGACCGCCCAGACATTGATGATGGCATGAAAGTCCGCGGCCAGATCCCGCGCCCACAGGACGCGGCCGTCCGTCACGTCGATGCCATGCGCCTGCCCCATCGCCCCCAGGGAAAATGCCCGGCCGTCCGCCACGGTCACGGCGGCCCGCGGCCCCAACGCGTAATCGATGTCGCGATAAACGCAGGCGTAGGCGTGGGTCCAGAGGGCACGCCCCGTCAGCCGGTCAAAGCAGCGCACCCGCTCCTGCGGTTCCGGCGCCGTGATCCGATCGGTCAGGAAAACGCGGTCCCCGGCCACCGTGGGACCGCTGTAACCGGGTCCGATCGACGCGGTCCAGGCGGGCTTGAGCTCGGCGCTCGCAAACGCCCCGATGATCCCGGTCTCGCGCCAGACCCCATCCCGGCCCGGCCCCCGCCACTGCGGCCAGTCATCCGCCCGGGCCCCGGGAGAAAACAGGACCAACGCGCCGGCACTGAGAAGGAGAAGGGAGAAGGGGGAAGGGGAAGCCATACGAAGAGGGGACCGATGCCACGACGATGCGGCGCCCCCCAAAAAAAGCCAGCCCGGCTCGTCCCTTGGCTCGCTTAGCCGTAACGATTCAATCGGAGAGCGTTTCAGCCGGGAGCAGGAAACCACTGAACGGTGGGGCGCGTTGACCCCAACGCGCCTTCGTGCGTTCGCTCTCACCTCGAGCGTCTTGGGGTCAAGCCGCTCCACCGCGACTGAATTTCTACGGCTTAGGGACAGGTTAGATCAGTAAACCCGGGACTCGGGCTTCGTTTAAGGGACAGGTCAGATCGGGCAACCACGGGACTCGGGCCTGCACCCAAGGCCAGCGACAGATGGCAATCTTTACCTTGCACGCCACGAATCGTGGCAATCTATACATTGTCATCATCAGCCTACTCCCACCCAGCTCCGGAAAAAACACCCTCGCCGGGAATTTGCCTCGTCTACGCCGACGCTCCGGATGAGATCCAGGCGCTTCACCGCACCACCCTCCCCGGCGAAGCGTGCCACCATGCGACTGTCCCCTCTGCGCTTTTGCGGCGCGCTCCTCACGCTCGGAAGTGCCCCGCCCTGGGTCGGCGCGGCCGAAACCCATGCCGATTCGGCACTGCCGACCTTCGCCCGACGAGGCCCGGCGCCCGCCCCCCAACCCCGGGATAACCCCGAGGTGACCCACCACGCCGCGCCGAAGCCACTTTCCCGCCGGGCGGTGACCAGCGATTGGCCGTCCTTCCTCGGGCCCAGCCACAACATGGTTTCGCCCGAGACCGCCATCCTGAAGGAATTCCCCCTGGCGGGCCTGCACCCGATATGGGAAATAAAGAAAGGCGACGGCTTCGCCGCCCCCGCAATCGCCGGTGACCGCCTGGTTCTCTTCCACCGGGTCGGCAACGAGGAGGTCGTCGACTGTCTCCACCCTCTGGATGGCCGGCGCTACTGGCAATTCCGCTATCCCACGACCTACCACGATCGCTACGGCTACAACCACGGCCCCCGGGCCAGCCCCGTGATCGGCGACGGCCAGGTCTTCACCTATGGCGCCGAGGGCCGCTTGCATTGCCTCGACCTGCCGACCGGGCAGGTGCTCTGGGCGCGCAACCTTCCCGCCGAGTTCAAGCTTCGCCCGAACTTCTTCGGGGTCGGCGCCACCCCGCTCATTGAGGGCGACACGCTCATCCTCAACCTCGGCGCACCCGGCGGACCCGGGGTCGTCGCGTTTGATCGCCACACGGGGAAGATCCTCTGGGGGGCCGACGATCAGTGGGGTCCCAGCTATGCCTCGCCCATCCCGGCCACCGTGCACGGCCGGCGGCGCGTCTTTGTCTTCGCCGGCGGCGAAAGCAAACCCGCCACGGGTGGCCTGCTCTGTCTCGACCCAGCGAACGGCCACGTGGACTTCCGCTTTCCATGGCGCGGCACGCGCTATGAATCGGTGAACGCCGCCTCCCCGGTCGTCCTCGGAGATCGGGTCTTCATTTCGGAGTGTTACGGGTCCGGGGGCGCCCTGGTCGAGGCTCGCGCCGACGGCACGGCTCGCCAAGTCTGGATCAACCCCACCTTCGGCATGCACTTCATGACGGCGATTCCCCTCGGGGACCATCTCTACGGCGTGCACGGACACGGGCCCCAGGACGCGGAGCTGGTCTGCGTGGAACTTGCGACCGGCCGGGAGGTGTGGCGCGACCAACCGCTGTGGAAGGAGACGACTCCGACCGACAAGGGACCCCGCGAAATGACCGTGGGCACGTTTCGCGCCTCCCTCCTGAAAGTCGATGGCGGCGTCCTCTGCCTCGGAGAGTTCGGCCACCTGCTGTGGCTGGATCTTTCACCCCAGGGCTGCCGCATCCTGGCGCGCACCTGGCTGTTCGCCGCCACCGAGTCGTGGACCCCGCCCGTCCTGAGCCGGGGACTGCTGTACGTAGCCCAAAACACCCGCGACACGATCACGGGAACGCCGCCGCGCCTGCTCTGCTACGATTTGCGCGCCCCGGAATGAGCGGCACATTCGCCCGCCTCCACCCGGACCCCTCGACTCTTTCCGCGCGGATCCCGCCCCGCGAGCTCCGCTCTCCGCCCTGCCCACCCCTGCCATGACCGATCGCCCCCTGCCCCTCCGCCGCGCCGGCTGCACCCTTTCGACCCTTGCCCTGACCCTCGGGCTCGGCGCCTCCCAGTCCTCGCTCCCCGGCGCGATCCCGCCTCCCGCGGAGGACTGGACGGAATTTCGCGGCGCCACGGGGCAGGGCCAGGCCTTCGCCGCCGGCTTGCCGGTCGAGTGGTCGGCGACCAAGAACGTCCGCTGGAAGGTGCCGGTTCCCGGCACAGGATGGTCGTCCCCGGTGGTGAGTCGCGACCGGATCTTCCTCACCGCCGGCGTGGCGGGAAAGAACGAACCTCCCTCCCTGCGGACCCTGTGTCTCGACGCTCGCACCGGCGACCTGCTCTGGAACACCGAGGTGTTTGCCCCCGCGGAGACCGCCGACCAGCCAATCCACAAAAAAAACTCCCCGGCCAGCCCGACCCCGGTGGTGGAAGGCGACCGGATTTATGTTCACTTTGGCCACCACGGCACCGCGTGCCTCGACTGGACAGGCCGGATCCTCTGGCGCAACCACGCCCTCGGCTACAACCCGGTGCACGGCAACGGCGGCTCCCCCATTATCGTCGGCAACCGGTTGATTTTCACCGCCGACGGCGCCCGCGATCCCGCAGTGATCGCCCTCGACAAGGACACCGGAAAACTCGCCTGGAAGGCGCCGCGCACGGTGCCGGCCAAGCAGGCGTTTTCCTTCTGCACCCCCCTGCTCATCCTGTGGGACGGTCGCCCGCAGGTGATTGCCCCCGGCAGCGGAGCCGTCACCGCACTCGACCCCAAAAATGGCCGCGAGCTCTGGCGCGTGCGTTACGGCACCGGGTATTCCGTGATTCCCCGCCCGGTGTACGCCCATGGCCTGCTGTTCATTGCGACCGGCTTCATGAAGCCCGACCTGCTCGCCATCCGACCAGGCGGCGAGGGAGACGTCACGGACACCCACATCGTCTGGCGCACGTCGAAAAACGCCCCCCTCACCCCTTCGCTCCTGGTCGTCGGGGACGAGCTTTATGCGGTGTCCGACGCCGGCATCGCCAGCTGCCTCGACGCCCGGACCGGCAAGGTGCACTGGGAGGAGCGGCTCGAGGGCACCTATTCGGCCTCGCCCGTCGCGGCCGCGGGTCGGATCTATTATCAAAACGAAGCCGGCACGGGCACGGTGCTCGCCGCCGGCCGCACGTTCACGAAGCTGGCCGTCAACCCGCTCGGCGAACGCACGCTCGCCTCCTACGCGATGGCCGGGGGCAGCCTCTTCATCCGCACCGAGCGACACCTTTTCCGCATCGCGGTCGATGAGGGCCCGCGCCGCTGACGGCCCTTGCTGCATCCATCCACTCGACGTGCCTGCCAGCGACGAACACGAAGCCACTGAATGGTGGGGCGCGTTGTCCCCAACGCGACTTGGTGCGTTCGCTCGTACCTCGAGCGCGTTGAGGTCGACACGTTACCACCGCGACTGAATCGTCACGGGCCGGGCGCCCCCCGGACCGCCCGCCCCTTTGTCTATACCCTAATTTGGGGTAACCGCAGGCCTGACAAGTTGGCCGGACCCTGTCTCACTGGAGGCATGGTTCAGACCGGCAGCGTGCGTACCCGGAAAGACGATCCCGTTTCCTTTCCCCAGTGGAGAGAGGTGCTGGAGGCAGCGGGTTCTTCCCGGGGCGAGCGCTGGCGCTTTGCCACTGAAATCAGCCGCTTCCTGCGGTACTGCGCGATCCTCAACGCCCCCGTCACCGTGGCGCGTTCGCGGGAATACCTCGCCCTCGTGCCGCTGCCGGTGGCCCGTCCGGGCGCGCGCCTCGCGCTGCGTTGGTATTTCAAGTCGGCGCGTTGCACTCACACCAAGACCCATCGGGCGACAGGTGCGCTCCGTGCCCGACGGCGGTGAATCCGCTTCACCGCAGCCGCGCCAGTCGCACGAGCGCACCCGTGGCGAAAATCAACGGGTAGAGGCGTTCGAAATACCAGAGTTTGGCGAAAAAAAATCCAATCGGCGCCGGTTCCCGCCATCGCTCCTCTGCCACCGCCACCACCAACCACGCCGCGCCCCGCCCCAGAAATAGCCGGACGGGGTCATGTCGGAATGGCGCTAAGATAAGCCCCGAGGGAAGACGGCGCGCCGGGATCATCGCAGTCGCCGGGAAGCGGATACGCGCATGAGGCGGCGGGGGCGGGTGAGAAACTGGTAGTTTTTCGGTCGTCGTTTGCGCGCACGGGGTT
>JBBRWR010000015.1:0-88866 GCA_038249085.1 Opitutales bacterium | reverse complement strand
CTCGCATCGCGCCGCGTGGCGCCACAACCACGCCTCGGTCGTGCAAAACTCCGCCTTGCGATTCGACTTCCTTTCCACCGGTTATAACTAAGCCCCTTAATGGGGGGGCGGGTTGTCCCCACCGCGCCCCACCTCGACTGTATCGTTACCCCTCAGGGTTTAGTGCGGTCCGGTTTCGCGGCAAACTCGATGCGCAGGCCGCTGTTGAATCCCAAATCGTGTCCGTCCGGTCCCCAGATGGCGCGGGCCCCGAGGAGGAGCAGCAGATGGGTGCGGATTTTCGGTCCGATCTCGCGGGAGAGCGGAATGATCACCTCGGGACGCAGGATGAACAGGTTTTGGTTTTCGTCGCTGAGCCACGCGGTGCTGCCCCAACTGACGGTGAGGGCGGCGCGGAAACGCGGCCAGTCGCGCGTGATGCCCGGGGCCACGGTCACGGAATTGGCGTGGAGCTGATTTTCGCCGAAGGTGCTGGGCAGCGCGGTCCGTGAAATAAGGTCCGCCCCGATGCCGCAGTAGCCGACCAGATGCCAGGCGGCCACGAGTTCACGGGTGATGGCGAAGTAGGGCAGGGTGTGACGGTAGCCATCGCTGAGTTCGCGGGGTGGCCGGCTCAGCGGAGTTTCAAAATCCAAGCCGACACTCCAGCCGATGGGCCGGAGTTTGCTCACCAGCCGGTCGTGTTTGGCCCCGAGACGAAGCCGGGACAAGCCGTAGCCGGCGGTCCCCTTGAGCCCGTGGGTGAAGTACCCCTCCAACTCGGCGCTGAGGGCGTTGCGTTCGGTCAACTTCACCCGGGCGCCCACGGGCAGGCGCAAATAATCCCGCCGCTGAAAATCACCCAGGTGGGGTCGGACGTAGATGCGATAAGGACTGTCCGGGTTGATCCCGGGCAACCTCAGGAAATCCGCGTTGGGCAGATGATCCAGCACGTCGCTGAGGTCCCAGGTCGAAAAGGGCGCGACCACCGACTCCGCCGCCGCCCCGGCGAGCCGCGCGCCGCCGCACCCCAGGAGCACCAGGCATAGGCTAAGATTCCGCACCACGTCTTGGATCCCCTGCGGGTGCGCCCCGGCCCGCGGGCGGAGCATCGGGCGCGGCGGCCGGGGCGCGAATCGTGCGATCGGGGAGTGGCATGCGGCGTCTATTTTTTCGACCTGGAGCTGAATCGCTCGACCAAGAGTAGAGCGCCGGCCACCAACGCCAGCACACCCAGGACCCAAACCGGCAGGGATAGGTCGACCAGAATATTGAGGCCAAAAATGATGAGAAAGGCAGCGAGGAAGAGGTGGGCCATGAGAGTGGGGGATGAGTTTATCAGGAGGGTGGTGATGGTGGGATTAGTGGGACCGGGCGCTGGCGACGCTGGGGCGCTCCCCGGCGGGCGGAGTCGGCGCGAGGCGTCCGTATTTACGTTCCACCAAGGTAGTCGGAGAGGGTCTCCCGGCGCCATGGGGTGTTGTCCCACCCTGCGGCGGAGGACCTATTTTCTCTCCGCCGCCATGTGGCGGTGGACAAAGGCCCAATAGATGCCGCCAAGCACCGCCAGCGCTCCAACGAGCCAGAGCGCGACCCGATGAAGTTCGCCCTTCATGAGGGCCTCGTCCTGCCCCGCCTTGAGCCCCACCCAACACAGCACCGCGCACCAGAGCCCGGAACCGATGAGCGTGTAGAGTGAAAAGGTGCCGTAATTCATGCGCACAATGCCGGCGGGGATGCCGATCAAGTGGCGCACGACCGGCAGGAGCCGGGAGGCGAAGATGCCAAAACTGCCGAATTGGGCGGCCCAACGTTCCGCCTTCTCCACCTTCTCGGGGGAGATAAGGACGTATTTTCCGTAGCGCATCACCAGCGGCCGGCCGGCCCAGCGCGAAACCCAATACATGGCCGTGGCGCCCACCCACGAGCCGATGGCGCCGGCAAGCACGATACCGACCAGCGACATGTTGCCGGTCCGCTGGGCGATGATCGCTGCCGGTGGGATGATGAACTCGCTCGGAAGCGGCACCACCGTGCTTTCCATCGCCATGAGGAGGGCGACGAGCCAATAGCCACCCGAATCGAGCGACTGGCTATACCAGTCGAAAAGGCCCTGAAAGAGGTCGTGCATGAGGTTTTCGCCGGGCGAAAACCTCAAATGTCGGGCTTGGTCTTGCGCAGGCCCTGGATGCGGTCGCCCACCTTCCAGAGACCACGCTTCTTGAGGAGGTCGACACGCTCGAAGCGCTTGAGGACGTTGCGTTTAACTACGAGACCGGAGACACCTTGGAGACTTTTATGCTGTGACATGGCGTTGAAATTTGATGGTTGCGACTTCCTAGGGGGGCGGAGTGGTAGAGTTCGCCCTGGCCCATGACAAGTATTTTTCTCCCACGTGGGCCGCGGCGACGACGACCCACTCGGGGGTGTCATAAGGATGCACCGACATCACGTACTGCTCAAGGGCCGGGGTGTTTTCGGGCAGGCATTTGAAGCAAAGCCTGAATTCCTCACTGCGCTCCAGGGCGCCCTGCCAGCGGTAGAAGGAGAGGACGGGGCCTTCGATCTGCACGCAGGCGGCGAGCGAGCGGTCGACGACGTCGGCGGCGAGACGATCGGCGTCGGCCCGGATTCCTACCGTGGTCCAAATGATGTGCATCGGGTAAGTTGTTCGCTCGCCTGGTGGCGTCGGCAAGCAGGATTTGGCCGCGAGGCGAGGGGGGCGTCGGCCCTGCCTCCCGGAGGTCGGAGGGGCAACGACTTCCGCGAATGGGGAAAGGGGGGGCGGTGGTCCGGGTGGCAGCCGGGGCAGGGTCGAAGTCGTCCGCTTGCCTCGTGGTCTTTCTCTTTCCTCCTTCTCTCTGGCGGACAAACCCTGACGAAAGAGAAAGATAAAGAGGTGCGAGAAAGATTGGGCAGTCGACTTTGACCCCGCTCTGTTCGGCGGGCCCTGCGGGTCATGTTTCAGCTTGCACCCTGGGTTTTCAGCAGGGACGCTGACCTTTCGCGGTCGTCGGTCGGTTGGGTTGGCGTAAGACCGCGAGCTCCCGCCAACCTCCCAACGTTAGTGCAACCTTCAACCAACTGATCGCGCCTAACGGCGTGGTCACTCCGTCGGATGAACGCCCTTGGAGCAGGCGGACGGCCGACGTATTCCGCATATGAGTTCAGTAATGCAAGAGCTGCTCGCTCAGTCCTCCTTCGACAAGCTGAAGGAAGGCGCCATCGTGCCGGGCACCATCACCGAAATCCGCCAGAACGAAGTCGTCGTCGATATCGGCGGCAAATCCGAAGGCGTCATCCCGGCCAACGAGTTCCTCGACATCGGCGAACTCCAGATTGGCTCCACCATCGAAGTGATGGTGGAAAAACTCGAGGACAAGAGCGGCGCGCCCGTGCTGTCCTTCGACAAGGCCGAGCAAAAGAAGAATTGGGATAACATTCTCACCAAGTTTCCCGAGGGCTCCGTGGCCGCCGGTCGCGTCAAGGCCAAGGTCAAAGGCGGCCTGATCATCTCGATCGGCGTCGATGCCTTCATGCCGGCGTCGCACATCGACATCCAGCCCCCCAAGAACCTCGACCAGTACGTGGGCCAGACCTACGACTTCAAGGTCCTGAAGATCAATCTGGAGCGGAAGAACATCGTGCTTTCCCGCCGCGAGCTGATCGAACAGCAGCGCGCCGAAAAGCGCCGGGCGCTGCTGGACAGCATCCAGCCGGGCCAGGTCCGCAAGGGCGTGGTCAAGAACATCACCGACTTCGGCGCGTTCATCGACCTCGACGGCATGGACGGCCTGCTGCACATCACCGACATGTCGTGGGGCCGGATCTCGCACCCGAGCGAAATGCTCAAGCAGGGCGAGGAGGTTCAGGTCATGATCATCGAGGTGAATCGCGACAAGGAACGCGTTTCACTGGGCCTCAAGCAGACCACCAAGAACCCGTGGGACGAGATCGACCGGAAGTATCCGGTCGGCGCGAAGGTTCACGGCAAGGTGGTCAACCTGGTGCCGTATGGTGCGTTCGTGGAAATCGAACCCGGCGTCGAAGGCCTGGTGCACATCACCGAAATGTCCTGGACGAAGCGCATCACGAAGCCCTCCGAACTGCTCAAGGTCGGCCAGGAGCTCGATGCAGTGGTGCTCGGCATTCAGAAGGACGATCAGAAGATCTCCCTCGGCCTGCGCCAGCTGGAGCCGAACCCGTGGGACATGGTCCGCCACAACTACCCGATCGGCGCCCGCGTCCGCGGCAAGGTGCGCAACATGACGACCTACGGCGCCTTCATCGAGCTCGAAGAGGGCATCGACGGCATGGTGCACGTGTCGGACATGAGCTGGACCCGCAAGGTCAACCATCCGTCGGAAGTGCTGAAGAAGGGTGACGAGGTCGACGCCATCGTGCTCGACGTCGATGCCCAGCAACAGCGCATCAGCCTCGGCATGAAGCAGCTCGCGGTCGATCCGTGGACCGACATCGACGCCTTCTTCAAGATCGGCGACGTCGTGAAGGGCGCGGTGACCAAGATCACCTCGTTCGGCGCCTTTGTGGAGCTGAAGGATGGCATCGACGGTCTCGTGCACATCTCCCAGATCAGCGAGGAACGCATCGAGAAGGTGAAGGACGTGCTCAAGCCGGGTCAGGAAGTGACGGCGCGCGTGGTCAAGATCGACCGCGAAGAGCGCCGGCTCGGCCTGTCGATCAAGGCGGCCAACTACTCGGAGGCCGAACTCGCGGCGGAGACCTCGGCCTACGAGGCGCTCAATCGCAGCGCGAGCAACGACATGATGAACCTCGGCGACATTCTCGACGAGGCGGCCAAGAAGGAATAAGGCCTCCTGCCCGCCAACGAATTCAAAGCCGCCCGGAGCAATCCGGGCGGCTTTTTTTGTGCCGGGTAACGGGCCGCGGGATTGACCGCCGGCGAAGTTCGCTCGCGCCCGGGCGGTCATCGCGGGCTTCGGGCTACGCGTCGATTTCGCCCGGCTTGAGTTCCTGCTGGAACGGGGCCCGCACCGGCGCGTCGATGAACCGCGGGGTCGCCTCGCCGATGGCCGTCATCCGGCGCAGCAGACGTTCGCGCATCCGCAACACCACCGGCTGATGCGTCGGCAGTCCGATCAGGTTGTTCAGTTCCCAGGGATCGGCGAGGAGGTCGTAGAGGAAATCATCGACGTAGGTCGCGGCGGCGGCCTGCGAGACCGGGTTGCCGGCGGCGTCCTTGTCGGGGCAGGTGACGCTGTACTTCCAACGGGCGGTGCGCACGCAGCGGGCTGTCTGGCTCTCGCTGATCTGCGCGAAGACTTCTTCGGGCCAGTCGGGCACGGCGCGGCCGCCCAGCAGCGGGAGGATCGAGCGGCCCTCCATGTGCTCGGGCACTGGAATACCCGCGGCGGCGAGCAGCGTCGGGGGCAGATCGACCAGACTCACGAGCTGGCGGAGGGTGCCGCCGCCGTCGAAGCCGGGGCCGCTAAACGCGGTCGGCACCCGCAGGGCGGCATCGTGGCAGGCGCGCTTGTACTCCGAGTTGCGCGTCTTGAAGTGGTTGCCGTGATCGCAGGTGAAAAGGATGATGGTGTGGTCGAGCTGGCCGAGGGAGCGCAACGCGTCCTGCAACCGGCCGAGGGCGTCGTCCAGCCGCCGGATCATGCCGCAGTAGCCGGGCCAGTGTTGGGGCGCGGTGCCGCCGAGGCTGACGAGATCGGGCGGCATCCAGGAACCGGCGTACTGGCCGGTCAGACTGGCGGGCGGCGGATAATCGTCGCGGTGATTTTGGTGATGCGGCTCCAGAAAGGAGAGGAAGAGGAAAAAGTTTTCGCGGGCGGTCGTGCAGCCGTCGACGAAGCGAATCGCCGCGTCGGTCTGCGCGTCGACGCGGTAGCCGGGGAGGCGGTGCTCCTTTCCGTCGTTGTCCCAGAGGTGGGTGTCGTAGGCGTCGGAGACGAATTCGAGCAGGTTGGCGCCGAGCCAGGTGCGGTAGCCGCCCTGGCCGTCGCGGGGGACGGGCCCCTTGTACTCGTGCGACATCAGGTGCCACTTGCCGATGTACCCGGTGTGATAGCCCGCGTCGTTGAAGTAATGGGCCAGGGTGGGCAGGTGGGCGTGCGGCCGGAGCCCGTTGCGCCAGACGCCCGTCTGCGTCGCGTACACGCCGGTCTGCAGGCAGGAACGCGCCGGTCCGCATACCGGCTGGCAGGTGAAGCTGTGGTGGACGTGCGTGCCCGCCCGCGCCATGCGGTCGAAATTAGGCGTCAGGCCCAGCGGGCAGCCGTGCACGCCGGTCGTGTCGTGGCGTTGTTGATCCGTGAAGAAGACGATGACGTTGGGGCGGCTCGGAGCGGACATGCGACGAAGGTTAGGTGGAAGTCAGCAGGTTCGTCCATGACCGAAGCGCGCGCGGCCCTACGCGGGCCCCAACGCGGTGGGTTGGCTCAGTGGCGCACCGTGCGCTCAGCCGGCGCCGCGGCGCTTCGGCACCGCGGCGGGGGCGGGAGCGGCTGGGGACGGAGGGGTCTTGCGCACCGTGGCACCGGCGACCCAGGTGGCGCCGATCAGGGTGGCCCGCGGGTAGGCGGGCACGCCGATCTCGTGATGGTGCAGCATGCTCGAGAGCAGATCGATGGCCGCTTCACCCGCCACATCATTGTGCTGATCCATGCCGGCCCAGTCGGCGGTTTCGCGGGTGCGTTCGAGATGCACGAGCGCGGTGGCACGAGGCACGACGCAGCCAAGGCGGTCCAGCCATTCGCGCACCACCGTGTGCAACGTGAGCACGACGTCGGGGCGGTGCTGGCGGTGCCAACGCGCGAAGGCGTCGAAACCCTCGTCGTCGGTGGGAAAACGGGTGAGCGAAGGAATCCGGTCGGCGGCCGGCATGGCCTGTTGGGCGAGCCACATCGCGCCGGTGAACCGTCCGTCGGTCACGCGATCGACGGTCCGGCTGATGACGAGTCCCGGCCGGCGATAGCCGAGGGCGCCCAATTCGTTCATGGCGTCGAGCACGAGGTTGTGGTGATCGACGCAGGTGAAGGAAAGCCGGGGGGAGTGCGTGCGGATGCCGGTGACGACGCAGGCCAGTTCGCGCCATAAGCTCGCGAATCGGTTTGGGATGGAGTCGACCGTGAAGGCGCCGATGACCACCGCGCCCTTGATCCCGCGGGCCGTCAGGATGCGTTGCAGGCGCGCGCCGTCCAGCTCCGGATCGTGCAGCCAGAATTCGTCGGTGGAATAGCCGAGGTAGGCGGCACGCTTGCGACAGCCAGCGACCCAGGAGGGAATGGTCGCGTTCTCGACGAACGCCCGGCGGTCCGGATGGGCGTTGAGCAACGCGATCGTCCGCTGATAGCCGGCGCTCCGGGAACGCCGCAGCTGGCTCATCAACTCGTCAATGACCGGATGCCGGGTGTAACCGAGCTCGGCGGCGACCTGGTTGACGCGCCGGCTGGTCTCGGGTGAGATGCGGGGGTCGTGGCGGAGGGCGAGGGATACGGTGGCCTTGCACACCCCGGCGCGGGCGGCGAGTTGGGCCATGGTCACGTGGGGCATGCGGCAGTGGCGGGGATGGACAGTGAGCGAACCCGAACTCCCGCGGTCGCGTCAACGGTTTAACGGAGGCGCGCTTTACGGGGGCGCAGACGGAGTGGTTAGGTGCGCCACCTCAACCACCCTCGCGGTTCCGCGCCAACCGAACGATCGGCCTGCCGCCGCGACCGTTCGGGCTCCTCCCAGCCACCCAACGTCCCCATGAAGATCAAAGTGACCACCCCTGCTTCCCGCCGTCCGCTCCCCGTCCGCGGCGCGATGGGCGTTCTCCTGGTCGGCCTGCTGCCCGCCGCCACGCTGCGTGCGCAGCAATCCGCCAGCGCCATCAGCCCGGCGGTGCTGGCCAGGTACGACACCAACCGCAACGGCGTCATCGACCCGGCGGAACAGTCCAAAATGGATGCCGACACGGTGCGCTCTCGCGACGCCGCGGCGGCGATGTCCGGAGACTCGGTGGTCGAGCTTTCGCCATTTGTGATTCAGGCCTCGGCGGAGACCGGCTGGGTGGCGTCCCAGACGCTCGCCGGCAGCCGCATGAAGACCGATTTCAAGGATCTCGCGCAGCCCATCGAGGTCATGACCATGGAGTTCATGCAGGACATGGGGGCGAACAACTTCGAGGATGCCCTCAACTATGCGACCAACATTGAAGGCCCCAACGATCGCACGGGGATCGATCGGGGCGGTTTCGGCGCCGGGCAGCCCAAGAACAACAACATCTTTCGCGGCCTCAACAGCGGCACCACGGCGCATGACTTCTTTCAGAGCGACCTGCCGTCGGATAATTACAATACGGAGCGGCTGACGATTGCCCGCGGCCCCAACGCCATTCTCTTCGGCCTGGGCAGCCCGGCCGGCATCGTCGACGCCACGTTGAAGCGCGGCAACCTGCGCAAGAATTCCGCCGAGTTGCAGCTGCAGATCACGTCGGATGAAAGCAAACGCGCGGCCTTCGATCTGAACCGGGTCATCGTGCCGGATCGGCTGGCGCTGCGGCTCGATACGATGACCGACGAGGGCCTCCGCCACCTCAAACCCAACCTGGATCGGCAGACGCGCTGGTATGGGGCGGTGACCGCGAAACCGTTCAAGACGACCTCGCTCACCGTGGCCTACGAGGACGCGTACTGGAACAGCAATCGCCCGAAGACCATGCTGAACCACGATGGGTATTCCACCTGGCTTGGTGCCGGACAGTATTTTCCCAGCATCTATTCCGCCGACCAGCCCATCTTCGACAACCGGATGACGGGCGCGGCTAATGCCGGCAACTTCACCGTCGCCAACCTCACGAACAACCCGGTGTTCGCCCGCGGCGGCAATCCGGCGGTGATGTTGTTCAACGCCGGTGCCCTCGAAGGCAACACGCAGAGCTGGAACAACTCGGTCTCCGTCCGCGAATGGCAGAACGTGCCCGACGCCTTCAATCCCTTTAATTCCTTCGACCGGCTCTCCTTCAGCGCCCGGCAGAACAATCCGGTGCCGTTTGACACCAACATCGAGGGCACCTCGAGCGTGCTGTTCATGAAGACCAAGACCCTGAGTGTGTTCTTCGAGCAGCAGATCGCGAAGAATCTCTTTTTCGAGGCGGCCTGGAATCACCAGCGTTACACCGAACGGTCGGCGAGCGCGGGCTTTGGCACGGACACGATTCAGGTCGACGCCAACAAGTACCTGCCCGATGGGGTGACGCTCAACCCCAACGCGAGTCGCTATTACGTCCAGGGTCGCGCCACGGGCACCGAGTTTGACAACCAACGCGACGACTACCGCGCCACGCTCTCGTACGAACTCGACCTGAGCAAAAAGGCGGGCTGGCTGGGCAAGTACCTGTTCGGGCGGCACCGCTGGGCCGGATTGGTGACGCAGGACAATTACCAGCGGCAGGGGGAGCAATACCAGCGCGGCATTCTTGAGGCGCCGGCGATCCCCGGCATCATGTACCGGTCCGCCACGAACGTGACGGTGCCCACTGGTCTGGCGGCGTTGCCCCAGGGTTCGGTCGGCCAGGTGACCGGCACCGGCATCAGGAACTGGGCCACCGATGCCACCCGCGATTTCACCACGCGTTTCTATCTCGGCGGACCCGGAGGCAACGCCACCACCAATCCGTTTGGCAACCTGCTCGATACGTGGACCTGCAAGGATACCGCCGGCAATCCGTATGGCGCCTACATGTTCCATACGCCGTTTACCAATGCGCAGGGGGTGGAACTCACCCGCTCGGGCTCCGGTCCCGAAGGCACGAAGACGCGCACCGATTCCCTCGCTCTCGCCTGGCAGGACTACCTGATCGACAACCGGCTCGTCCTGCTCTTCGGCTGGCGGCGCGACCAGGGCAAGAGCGCGACCCTCGATCCCCAGTATCAGGTGCGTGATTACAGCGGTCTGTATCCCACCTGGCGGGCGTCGGCCTTCCTGCCCTGGAATCCGTCCCAGATCGGCACCACCCGCACCTACGGCGCCGTGGTCCATGTCACCAAGTGGGCTTCGCTAATCTACAACCGCTCGAGCACGTTCCAGCTCAACATCGGCAAGTACGATCCGTTGGGCGGCGAGTATCCCGGAGCGACCGGCGAGGCGACCGACTATGGGGTCGCCGTGCGCCTGCTGGATGAGAAGTTGAGTGTGCGCCTGACCCATTTCGAGAACACCTCGGGGCCCACCCGCGGCGGCAACAGCGGCTACAACGATCCCACGCGCGACAATCTCTGGAACATCGAGAATCAGATGCGCCTGCTCGATCCGAGCCTGAACACGCTCAACCTCAGCTCCGGCGGTTACCGCGAAAAGGGTCGCGCGAATTACTGGGTGATGCTGGACAGCCAGTCCAAGGGTTACGAGTTGGACCTGAGCTGGCAGCCGTCCCGCAATTGGAGCTTCATTTTCAACGCCGCCAAGAACCAGTCCGTGCAGACCAACATCGGCACCGAGTGGTTCGCCTGGATGAATGCACGCCTGCCGGTCTGGCAGGCCCTCAAGGTGCCGGAAGGCGGAAAGGACAACCCGCGGGACGTCAACGGCGACGGGGTCGTGGGCACCTGGACCTGGGCGAACGCGCCCTATAACGGCAACAACAACGCCAAAACCTTCCAGCAGTACTACGAACAGGACGTCACCTCCGCGATGGCGTGGCTGCAGGCGGTCGATGGGTTGGCGCTGGATCAGGCGCGCGAGAAACGTGCGAACCTTGTCGCCCAGTATCGTTTCACCGAAGGCCGGTTGAAGGGGCTTTCCACCAATGTGGCCTTTCGTTACCGCGGTGCGCCCACGCTGGGCTACGGCACATATTATCTGCCCGGCACGACCACGCTCACCTATGACGTCACCAAATCCTACCAGGGCCTGGAAACGATCAACACCGACCTCGGCCTCATCTACAGCGGGCGCATCAGCGCGTTCAAGGGCTTCGCCGAGTCAATGAACGGTCTGCGCTACCGGGCGCAACTCAACGTGCGCAACGCGCTCAACGAGTGGACGCTGGTCCCGGTGAAGGCGCTCACCACCGGCCAGTATATTCGCTACAACCGGACGAACCCGCGCACCTTCATCGCGACGTTTACATTCGAGTATTGATTCGGGGACACTGCCGTCCCTCCGTCGGCGGATTTATGCACGGTCGGTCGCGCTGTAGGAGCGGCTTTATGCCGCGATGGAATTTCGCACGCGCTGAATCGCGGCATAAAGCCGCTCCTACAAGAGGGATGAGACCAGTCATTTTCGGGCCGGTTCGCCGTGCAAAAATCCGCCGTGCCCGTCCCTCCGTCGGAGCGGTTTCCGTTTGCATCCTGGCCACGCGGTGGCGGCATGCGTGCTTTTGAACCCCTGAACACCTCCCTCCCATCCTCCCTGCGCCGCCTCACCCGGGCCGCGCTGCTCGCCTTGAGCGCGGCCGGCCTCCCCGGCGCTGCCGCCCAGGCCACGCTCCCCGTCGCCCCGCCGGCCGGGGAGGACACGCTGGTGCTCTCGCCGTTCGAGGTGCGGGCCGACACCGACGTCGGCTACCAGGCGGGCAACACCACGTCCGGCTCAACCTTTCGCCTCCGGACCGGCCGGCAGACACCATAGGTTGATCCGACTGGCAGGAGTCGGCGAAGGCGCTACTTCTTCTTTCGTCCTTCGTCGGGGGTCAGGTCGGCGCCACCGTCGGTGCGGTTGCGGAATGCGCGGACAGCGGTCTGGGACGCACCGGCGAGGTCGCCGGCCCACAAAGCGCGGTTGGCGGCGGTCACGCGTGCGCGGTCGAGTTTTTCCACCTTGCGATCGTAGGTGTAGAGGCCGTTCAGCTCGTTCTCGACATCGGTCCATTGCGTATACACGGCACCGGAGAGCATCTGCACCTCCTTGTAGTCTCGGAGTAGGAGCGCGAATTTTTCGTACTCGGCGGTGGCGTCCTCCTTGCCCTTGTAATTGTAATGCACCCACGGTCCATCGGCGTCCCAGATGTGCCCGGGGATGAGGTAACCGATGGCGCCGTACTCGCCGTTGACCGCGGCGCGCGAGCTGGTGGCGAACGGGTAGGTGGGGGGCCGGTAGTGGTGGTTGTCGATGATGTGGCCCACCTGGTAATCGAAATGCGGCTTGCCGGCGTCGATGCCGCTGTTGCCGGTGACGAGGCGCGACGGGTCGAGGGCCATGATGAAATTCGTCAGGCGTTCGACGTCGTAGGCGCCCCAATGTTCGTTGAAGACAATCCAGTTGACGATGCTCGGGCTGTTCCAATGCCCGCGGACCATGCGCGCCAACTCGATCTCGAACTGGGCTTTTTCCTCGAGATTGCGGGGCTTGAAGGTGCCGGGCATGTCCTGCCAGACGAGGAGGCCGGCGCGGTCACAATGATAAAACCAGCGGCGGGATTCCACCTTGAGGTGTTTGCGCACCATGTTGAAACCCCAGGCCTTGATGCCGTCGACGTCCCAGCGCAGCGCGGCGTCGGTCGGATGGGTATAAAGGCCGTCGGGCCAAAAGCCCTGATCGAGGGGTCCCAGCTGAAAGACGAAGCGCCCGTTGAGGAAGAGTTTCTGCACCGGCCCGCGGTTGTTTACGCGCTGGGTGCCGAGCGCGATTTTGCGCATGCCGAAGTAGCCCGTCACGCGATCGATCTCGGCGCCGTCCTTTTTCAGCACGACGTCGAGATCGTAGAGAAACGGATCGTCGGGCCCCCAGAGGCGGGGCGTGGGCACCGCGACGACCACGGACTGGTTCGACGGTCCGTCCGCCCGGCCGACGACCTGATCGCCGGCTCGGGCGATCAGCTCGACCGTGAGGTTCGCGTCCTGGGCGTCCGGGCTCACGGTGACCCCGATCTGGCCGAGATCGAGGTCGGGCACGACGTGGAAGTCGGCGATGTGTCGGGCCGGCACGGGTTCGAGCCACACCGGGAGCCAGATGCCGGACGAGGGCGCATAGGTGTAGCGTTGTGGGTTGGCGAAGCGGTCGTTGGTCTGCTTGCCGGTGGCGATGGCCGCATCGTTGCCGGGATCGAAGACGGCGACGATCAGTTCTTGCGGTCCGGTAGCGGCCAGGTGCGGTGTGAGATCGAAGGAGAACGGATCGTAGCCGCCGCGGTGCTGACCGACCAAGCGACCGTTGAGATAGACGGTTGCCTCCCAATCGACGGCCTCGAAGTGGAGCAGCAGCCGCTGGCCGCCGGTGCGCCAGGCGGGCGGGACCTCGAAGGTGCGGCGGTAGTGGGCGCGCTGCGACGCGAGTTGGCGGCGCAGGCCGGAGAGCGCGGACTCCCAGGGAAACGGGACGAGGATGGTTTCGCGCAAGGTGCGCCCGGCCGGCAGGGGGTCCTGCGGCTGCGCCTCCTGGAATTCCCACACGCCATTGAGATTCTGCCAGTGCGGCCGGACCAGCTGCGGTCGCGGATACTCGGGCAGGACGTTGTTGGGATCCACCTGATCCGCCCACGGGGTTTGCAGCGGGCACGCGGCGATCGACCAGGGCTTCCGTGGTCCCGGGGCCGGGGAGGTGGGCACGGCGGCCCGGGCGGACGGCAGCGGGGCGGAGAGCGCGAAAGCAAACGCGAGGATGACGAGGCGTGTCATGGGAAGTTGGGGACGACGACGACCGGATGCGGGCGGTTCAGCCGCAGCCTCGTGCCGCGCGCCCCGTCAGGTTGCTCCAGAATTCGCCCGAACGCCCGCAATTGGGTTCCGGGCTCGGCGAATCACCGCGCCGAGAAGCGGTAGATCGTGGTGGACCGGTAGGTCTGACCGGGGCGCAACACCGTGGTCGGAAACGACGGTTGGTTGATCGAGTCGGGGAAGTGTTGGGACTCGAGGCAGAAGGCGCCGCGATACACGTAGGTGCCGCCCGATTTGCCTGTGAGTTTTCCATCGAGGAAATTGCCGCAATAGAACTGCAGGCCGGGTTCGGTGGTGAGCACCTCGAGGACCCGACCGGAAATGGGTTCGCGCACGGTGGCGGCCAGGGCGAGGGATCCGTCGGAGGAATCGAGCACAAAGTTATGATCGTAGCCGCCGCCGAAGCGCAGTTGTTCGTCCTTTGCGCCGATGCGTTCGCCGATGGTGTGGGGCGAGGTGAAATCGAACGGCGTGCCGGCGACCGGCGCGATCTTGCCCGTGGGGATGAGGCCGGCGTTGACCGGCGTGTAGCGCTTCGCCCGCACCGTGAGTTCGTGGCCGAGAATCGTGCCCTGGCCTTCGCCCGCGAGATTGAAGTAGCAGTGGTTGGTCAGGTTGACCGGCGTGGCCTTGGTGGTCGTCGCGGAGTAATCCATGCGCAGGCCGTGATCGCGGGTGAGCGAATAGGTCACCTCCACGGTGAGTTGACCGGGGTAGCCCTCTTCGCCGTCGGCACTGGTGTAGCGCAGGCGCAGGGCGGGCAGACCTTCGCGCGTGGTCGGCGTCGCCGTCCAGATGACCTTGTCAAAGCCGATCGTGCCACCGTGCAGGTGACAGGGAAGTTCGGGGGTGGGCGTGTTGTTGGTCACCAGCGTATAGGTCTTGCCCTCGAGGGTGAACTTCCCGCCGGCGATGCGGTTGCCGACGCGCCCGATCAGGGCGCCGAAATAAGGCGAGTCCTTGGGGTACGGGGCGACGGTGTTGAAGCCGAGGGAGACGTCGGCGAGTTTGCCGGTGCGGTCGGGGACAAGGAGGCGCACGATGGTGCCGCCGTAGTCGGCGATGTCGGCCTGGAAACCGGAGGCGTCCTTGAGCGTGTAGAGGCGGGTTTCGCGGCCGTCGGGGAGCCGGCCGAATGATTTCACCGCCACGGGCGAAGTCGGGGCCGCGAAGGCGGCGGAGGCGAGAGCGAGCAGGGGAAGGATGAGCTGGATTTTCATTACTTGGGAGTGGTGTTGGGTTGAAAGGGTGGCGGACAGGCGAAGATCAAGGTTATGGCCGCCGCCGGTGGCGGGGAAGATCTCGGACATTGAACCGTTGAGGAGGGTGCGGTCAATGGATCACCGGCGGCAGAAGAGAAGCCATCGAGGCCAGGTTGGCGCGCCCGCGGCGCCGGTCTGAAAGAATTTTGGAAACGGATTGAGCCGCCCTGAGTCCGCGGCGAACGTGTTGATCCCATGCCAATCGACACCGCCGACCTGCTCGAACGTTTCCTGCGCTACGTGCAGATCGATACGCGCAGCGACTCGCACTCCGAGACTTGTCCCAGCACCCCTGGCCAATGGAATCTGCTCCGCCTGCTCGAGACGGAACTCCGGGAAATCGGGGCCTCGGATGTCACCCTGAACGCCCACGGCTACGTGCTCGCCACCATCCCCGCCACCTCGATCCGACCCGGCGTGCCGCGCCTGGCGTGGTGCGGCCACGTCGACACCGCGACGAATCTCCCCAGCGCCGCCAAGCCCATCGTGCATCGCGCGTACGACGGCCACCCGATCATTCTGCCGGACGATCCCAGCCAGAAGCTCACGGTGGAGACCTCCCTCCATCTGCGGGAGGCGATCGGCCACGACATTGTCACCGCCAGCGGCAAGACCCTGCTCGGGGCCGACGACAAGGCGGGCGTCGCCATCGTGATGGCGGCGGCGCGGCATCTCCTGCGCCACCCGGAAATTCCCCACGGTATCATCCGCCTTTGCTTCAATCCCGACGAGGAAATCGGCCGCGGCATGCACCAGCTCGATCTGGCCGAGTTGGGCGCCGATGTGGCCTACACGCTCGACAGCGAGGTGCCCGGCGAAATCGATTTTGAGACCTTCAGCGCCGATTCCGCGGTGCTGGAGATCCACGGCATTGCCGCGCATCCCGGGTGGGCGAAGGATGTCATGGTTAACGCCCTGCGCCTCGCGGGCCGCTTCCTCGCCGCGCTTCCGCCGGAGCTCGCCCCCGAGACGACCAGCGGGCGCGACGGTTTCATCCACCCGCTCGAGTGTCGGGGCACGGCGGACGGGGTGAAGATCTGGATGATCCTGCGCGACTTCGAACTCGACGGCCTGGCAGCCAAGCGGGCCGTCGTGGAAAAAATCGTGGCGGAGCTGCGTGCCGCCGAGCCGCGTGCGCGGTTTGAACTGACGTTCCGGGAGCAATACCGCAACATGCGGTATTGGCTGGAGCAGGACATGCGGCCGGTGGAGTTTGGCCGCGAAGCGCTGCGGCGCGCGGGGCTCACGCCCGTTTCGCCCTCGATTCGCGGCGGCACCGACGGTTCCAATCTCACGGCCCGTGGCCTGCCCACGCCCAACCTGTTCACCGGCATGCACGACGTGCACAGCCAGCGCGAGTGGGTGAGTCTGCAGGACATGACGAAGGCCGTTGAAACCCTGCTCCACCTGGCCCAGGTCTGGGAAGCCGGCGGCGCCTGAGATCGTTCCCGCGCGCGCCCGTCCGCCCTCCCGCGCACCTCACCCGCCCCGCCTTCCCTCATCTTTCCTGCAACAGTTTTTTGTCACAGGTGTGACAAAAAACTGTAAGCGGGCGACACCGGCGGGCGGAGCGTGGGGGGGAGGGGGGGGCGATGGCGTCGGTCGGATTTCCGGTTCAACCGCCCCGATTCGGCTGAAAGCGGCGGGGGCTACCTGGTCATGAGGTAGGCGATCAGATCGAGGGCGTCGCCTGCGGGCAGAGCGTCGAGCAGCCCGGGGGGCATCAGCGACTGCGCCAGCGTTTCCTCGTGCGCCACGTCGTCTGCGGCCAGCGCGACGAGTTCGGTGATCGTCTGCAGATTCAGCGTGCGGCCACTGCGGCCTCGGATCATGCCGGCAAGCGTGCGGCCGTCCTTCAGGGTGAGCGTGGTCAGCCGATAGTCGTCGTTCACCACCGCGCTGGGAAAGAGGATGTTGTCCAGGAGATAGCCGAGGTTGTCGCGCGCCGCACCGGTGAGATCCGGGCCGATGGTCCCTCCCTCGCCGTTGAGCGTGTGGCAGGCGGCGCACATCTGGTTGAAGATCACCCGGCCATGGGTGCGATTGGCGGCTTCGAGTTGGGCGGGCGCGAGGCGGGCGGTCCAATTGGCCAACGCGACCGCGGGAGCCACCTCCGCTGCGGCGCGTGCTGCGACCATGTGGGCATCCATCCGACGCGTGAGGACGGGATCGCGAAGGGCGCGGATCTGGCGGATCTGCGTGGCGGAAAAATCCGTGCGCTGCAGGCGACCCGCATCCAGGGCGTCGAGGGCCTTCGCCGCCCAGGCTTGGCGGGTGAGGAGCACGTTCATGACGGCGGGGCGCTCGATGCCGTACATCCGGGGCCATTCCGCGAGGATCGCATCCGCGATGGCGGGGTCTTCGAAGGGCGCGAGACCGGCGGCGGCGGCGGCGGTCAGGTTCCGGACCCGGAGCAATTGCGCCGCCACTTCCCGCAGGCCGGACGCGCGGACGCTGATCAGCACGTCAAGGGCGGCCCGCCGGCGGGGGAGATCAGCGGTGGCGTCGAGGGCCACTTGACGGAGCTCCGCCACGGCGCGTTGATCGCCAAACAACGCACTGAGGTCGCGCAGGCGGAGACGCAAGGCGGCCGTGGCGCCAGCGGAGAACCTCTCGCGCAGGGCGTCCCACGCTGCGGGCGGGCGGACGTGATGCCGGCCGCTCAACCCCTGGGCGAGGCCGTCGAGCACGGCTTGGCGCGCCGCCACCGGTGCGTTGGCGGTCGCGGTCAGCAGCGCATCGATGCGGTCCGGAGCCTGCTCGATGTCCTCGGCGAGGCGCCGGGTGGCGAGTCGCTGGACCTGTGGGATGCCGGCCTCGGCAATCAGGGTCTCAAAAGGGATCCCGGGGGATCCGGCCAGCGGTTCGAACCCATACCAGAGCATGAGCGGGAGGTTGTGATCGCCGGCATCCTCGGCGTGCGCGAGGAGGGGGGCGGCAAGGGCCGCGCAGGCCGGCGCCGGCAGGCGCTGGAGGGCCGAGGCGAGGGCGAGGCGGATGACCGGCGAAGGATCCGTGCGTGCGAGCCGGACGAACTGGGCGAGCACCGCTGGGGCCAGGTTCGCAGGACGCTCGTCGAGCAGCAGGCGGATGGCCCAGGCGCGCAGGTCGACTTCCGGGTCGGTGAGCAGGGCGGGGAGCGTGTCGCCCAGTGGCATGCCGGTGGCGAATTGGGTCCAGAGGGCCCGCAGGCGCTGCGTCGTCGGGGCGGGTCCGATCAACATGGCGTTCAGTTTGAGCCGGGCGTCAGTGAGATCCCTGCCCAAGGCGGCGCGGTCGGCGAGGATGCGGCGCGACTGGCGGGCCAGCCAGTCGTTGCTGCTGCGCTGCAGATCGGCGAGTGCGCCGGAGGCGAGGGCGTTGAGATCGCGCCGGGGGCCGGGGGCCGGCGCACCGTAGGTGAGCTTGAAGATGCGGCCGCTCGAGCGATGGACGCCGTCGTTGTCGTGGCACTCTCCGGCATCGTTCCAATCGCTCACGAAGACACCGCCATCCGGGGCGGCGAGAAGATCGAGGCCGCGGAAGCGGGGATCGGGAAAGAGAAAGGCGTCCGGCTCGCGGCGGCCGACGAGAGCGCTGCCGCTGCGCTCAAGTCGCTCCACGTTGAGGCGCCGGCCGTGGAAATTCACCGTGAGCAGCTTGCCGGCCCACTCGTCGGGCCATTGGCCGCCCTGATAGATGATCAGGCCGGTGTGGGCGTGGCCACCCCCGGCGGCGAGGGTGGCGTTGCTGACCCCCTTGCGGACGTCGGTCCAGATTTCACCCGTGGCCCAGTGCACGTGGTCGGCATGTTGTTCGATGATCTCGTGGATCCGGGGGTTGGGATCCACGCCCGACATGCGGCGAAAGTGGGCGCCGGGGATGGCGTGCCAAAGGTGGCCGATCACCGTGTTGATAAACAGGAGTTCGCCGTGGGCGTCCCAGTCCATGCCCCACGGGTTGGTGGTGCCTTCCGCGACGGCTTCGAAGGTGTGGCGCCGGGGATGAAAACGCCAGATGCCGACGTTGAACGGGACGCGTTGGGTGTCGGGCGTGCCCGGAGTTCCGAGGTTCGAGTAGTGTTGGATGCCCTGCCGGCCGTAGAGCCAGCCGTCGGGGCCCCAGCGCAGGCCGTTGGCAAAGGTGTGGCGGCCCTTCACGTATTCGAAGCCATCAAGGAGCACCTCGGGCGGCCCATCGGGCACATCGTCGCCATTGCGATCCGGGATGAAGACGAGGTTCGGCAGGCAGATGGCCCACACGCCGCCGAAGCCGATTTCAATGCTCGCGAGGCGCTGCAGGCCGTCGAGGAAGACGGTGCGTTTGTCGTAGCGGCCGTCGTTGTCGGTGTCCTCGAAGACGAGGATCCGATCGCGAAACTCCGGGTGCCAGGCGACCTCGCGTTCCGAGTAGGTGTAATTTTCCGCGACCCAGAGCCGACCGCGGGCGTCGGTGGCCATGGCGATCGGCTGGCGCACGTCGGGTTCGGCCGCGAAGACGGTGGCTTGAAAACCCGGGGGCAATGTCATCCCGGCCGCGGCTTCCGGTGCCGGCATGGGACCGCCGGGAGTGAGGTCGGTGTCGAACGGCCACGTCGCGGCGCGGGCGGCAGGGCTGGCGAGGAGCAGGGCGGCAAAAAAAAGCCGAGGGGCGCGGGGTGGGCCAAACGGGGTCATCGCCGGAATCCGGACAGCGGCCCCGCCATGCCACAAGCGAAATTGCGCCGCGCCACCGAGCCGCGCGAAGGGCGCGCCGACCGGATCGTCCCCTCCTCACACGCCCCAACCGGGACGGTAGGTGTAGCCTGGGCCGATGAAAACGTTGGGCGCTGCGGCGTTGGTGACGCGGGCGGCGGCGGCATCCCATTCCAGGCGGGCACGCGAACGGATGGCGGCGGCGCCGAGGAGCGCGATTTCGGCGAGCTGAGCGGAGTAATCGAAATCCGAGCCGCAGCGCGTGCCCTGGCGGATGGCGTTGACCCACTCGACATGCGGCCCGCCCAGCACGCGGGGAAGGGTCTTGGGTGGTAGCGCTCCCTTCATCTCCTGCATGCGGGATTCCGGCAGCAGTCGGGCGGTGGAACTGTGGGAACCCACGTGCAGGATGCCCTTGTCGCCATAGAAAATGCTGCCGCCGGCGGCACTGAACTTGAAGCCGGGCACCGGTTCCGGAGGCAGCAGTCCGCCGCCGAACCACTTCACGTCGACGGGGGGCAGGCCGTGGCGCGCGGCAAAGCTCCAGGTGACGGTGTCGGTGGTCGGGAAGGTGTCCGGTTTGGGCTCGGTGCTGGCAGCCTCGATGGCGAAGGGAGTCTCGAGATCGAGCGCATACTTGGCCGCGTCGACCTGATGGCACACCCAGTCGCCGATCCGCCCCGTGCCGTAGTCCGGACAACCCCGCCAACTGCCGTGGCTGCGGATCTTGCGGTACGGGCGCACCGGGGCCACGCCGAGCCACAAATCGTAGTGCAGCGAAGCCGGTGGCGGTCCCTCCGGTTCGGCGGTCGTCAGATCGTAGGAGTAAGACTTGCTCGGGGTGTTGTTCCACGCGTGCACGGTCCGCACCGGGCCGATGAGGCCGGCCTGCACCCACTCGCGGGCGAGGCGGATACCCTCGGCCGCGCGGCCCTGGTTGCCCATCTGCGTGATCACGCCCGCCTGCCGGGCGGCGGCGTGCAGCGCGCGCACCTCGGTGATGCAGCGGCAGAGGGGTTTCTCGACGTACAGGTGCTTGCGGTACTTCAGCGCCGTCATGCCGACCGCGTAATGCATGTGGTCCGGGATCGCGACCGCGACGGCGTCAATCTGGTCGGACATCTGTTCGAACATCACGCGGTAGTCGTGAAACCATTTTGCGTCCGGAAACTTTTCCAACAGACCGCGCGATTTCGAGCCCGTCGCCACTTCCTCGCGGGCGCGGGCATAATCGACGTCGCAGAAGGCGACCAGTTGTTCGCCGTGCAATGCGCCGAGGGCGGCCTTGCCGCGGCCCCCCGCCCCGACCAGGGCGATCTGCAGCCGGGAATTCGGCGAGTTGCGGTTTTGCGCCCGGGATTTTAGCGGGAGGAGAAGCAGGGTGCCGGCCGCTGAACCGGAGCGAAGAAAAGCACGACGGGAAACAGTCATGAAAAGGAAAGACGTTCGATGACCCGAATCGATTTCACGGATAGGTCAGTCATGCGAAGTTTTCGCCCAACATCATTTCCTGCACGAGCCGTTCGGTATCGAACGGGTCGCGTCCGACGAGGTAGCGCGGTGCCGCCTCGGCGAGGTAGCCGATGACCGCCTGGGTCTTGTTGAGCGGGCGGACTTCGCCCCAGCCCGTGAAGCCCTCGTCGGTCTCAACCTTGACGAAGACGAGTTCGCGCCAGGCAGTGCCGAGAACGAGGGGGGTGACCCGGGTGACTTTCATGGGGAGGGAGTAAAACGGAAAGTGGAGTGATAGGGAGAGGGCCGGGAAAAGGAAGGCGCGAGTGCCATCCTGGGTGCAATCAGTTCCAAACCCCGGCAGAGCACAGGAGGTTAACCCGAGCTCGAGCCGAGATGATCCCCACCCAGCCGCCCCCGTTTCATCCCGCAGTCCGGGATCACTTGATAATCACACGATCAACTGAGCGCAGGGGGAAGCGCGCGCTGTTCCCGGCTTTTCCTCGGTTTGACCTCCGGTGTCATGGGTTTGGACTCAGACCCGTCGAAGATCGCCGGGGTGGCACCGCCGGTTGACGGCCCCCACCGCCCTGATTACGAAATGGCCCATGAACCGCCTCTTACCCCTCTCTGTTTTTTGTCTTCTGGTCAGCGCCCACCCGGGCCAGGCGGGCGCAGCCAGCGGCGGTCAGGCCGGCCGCGGTGCGGCCGCGAGCCGTCCGAACATCCTCCTCATCCTCTCCGACGACATGGGTTACTCCGATCTCGGTTGTTACGGCGGCGAGATCGAGACGCCCAACCTCGACCGCCTCGCGCGTGCCGGAGTGCGTTTCACGAACTATCATGTGCAGAACATGTGCTGGCCCACGCGCGCGAGCCTGCTGACGAGTCTCTATCCCAAGACGGCGCTGACGGACGGATCCGCGGAGAAGGGTCTGCGCGCCGATGCGCAATTGCTGCCGGAGGCGTTGCAGGCGGCGGGCTACGCCACGTTCATGGCGGGCAAGTGGCACCTGTCCGACCCGGAGCAGCCCAAGGGGCCGGGCTCCCCGCACCGTCGCGGCTTTGATCGGGCCTACAGCACGTATTGGGGAACCACCGACTACTTTGCCCCGGCCGACCTGAACCTGAACGGCGAGAGCAAGGAGCACGAGTGGCAGAACAATCCGAATTTCTATTACACGGATGCCATCACCAACTACTCCCTGAAATTCATGCAGGAGCACGCCGCGGATCCCGCCGCGGCGGCCCAGCCCTTCTTTCTCTATGTCGCCTACAATGCCGCGCATTGGCCCCTGCACGCCAAACCCGCGGACATCGAGCATTACCAGGGTCGGTTCGCCGCGGGTTGGGATAAACTCCGCGTTGCGCGGCACGCGCGGATGAAGACCTTGGGGGTCGTGGATCCCGCTTGGGAGCTGTCCCCGCGCCATCCCGAGGTGCCGGCCTGGGCGGAGGAGAAGAACCAGGCGTGGCAGCAGCGGCGCATGGAAGTCTACGCCGCCCAGATCACCTGCATGGACCGCAACATCGGCCGCATGATGCAGTACCTGCAAGAGACCGGCGCCCTGGAAAATACGATCGTGATTTACCAGCAGGACAACGGCGCCTGCCAGGTGGAATATCCGCCCACCCGCACCGGTTCGTGGACGAAACCTTTCACGACCGATGGGAAGAAAACGCCGGTCACGCCCGGCAACCTGCCGGGTATCATGCCGGGCCCGCAGTCGACGTGGCAGTCTTACGGTTACGGTTGGGCCAATCTCTCCAACACGCCGTTCCGACTCTACAAGCAATATGATCACGAGGGTGGCACCCGCTCGCCGCTGATCGTGTCGTGGCCCCGGGGCGTGGCGAAAGGCCTCACGGGCGGCGTGGCGGGTCAGATGCTGCACGTGATCGACTTGATGCCCACGCTGCTCGCGGCCACCGGGACTGACGTGGCCTTCCGCCCGGGCAAGCTGCCCTTCGAAGGGCGGTCGTTTCTGCCCATCCTGCAAGGCAGACCGGAAGCCTGGGCACCGCACGCCGAACTCCATTGGGCGCACAACAAGGGCCGGGCGACCCGGGTCGATGGTTGGAAACTGGTCGCCGACGGCCGGGAGCCATGGGAGCTGTATCGGATTGATGAAGACGGGACCGAGTTGCACGACCTCGCGCCAACCTTGCCCGGGAAGGTGGCGGAGTTGGAAAAGCTCCACGAAGCCTGGGAGCGCCGCACGAACCTGACCAAGAAAAGATAAAGAATTGCTGGCTTAGGATCCGAGCTTCGGTCGCGTGCGCAGGGCGGTGCGGAGGACGGCGAGCGCGGCGGTGCGCTCCGCGCCCATCAGCTCGAGACGCGGCGGGCGGACGGTGGCGCTGCCCGTGCCGGTTTCGGCCTGCACCCATTTGATCAGTTGAACGAATTTCGGCACGGTATCGAGCCGCAGCAGCGGGAGAAACCACTGGTAGAGGGCGTCGGCGCGGGTCGTGTCACCCGCGACCGCGGCGTTGAAGAGAGCGATCGTTTCAGCAGGGAACGCGTTGACGAGCCCGGCGATCCAGCCTTGGGCGCCCATGCGCACGCCTTCGACCACGGCGTCGTCCATCCCGACCAGCAAGGTGAGGCGCGCGCCCAGGGCCGCCCGCAGCGCGATGATGCGGCGGACATCGCCACTGGATTCCTTCACCGCGGCGAGATTGGGGTGCTCCCGCGCGAGCTCGGCAATCTGGTCGGGCAGGAAGTCGGTGCGGTAGGCAACGGGATTGTTGTAGAGGATGCACGACAGCGGTGTGGCGCGGATCACCGCGGCCACATGGGCCTTCATCTCGCGCCAGTCGGTGCTGTAGACGTACGGGGGCAGCACCATGAGGCCCGAGGCGCCGGCATGGGCGGCGGCGCGCGCCAGGCCAACGGCCTCATGCGTGCCCAGCGCGGCGATGCCGAGCACGACGGGGGCCCGACCGCGCGCGGCCCGCACGGCGGTGCGGACGAGGGCGATCTTCTCTTCCACGGCGAGCGTGGCGGCCTCGCCGAGGGAACCGGCGCAGACCAGACCGTCGCAGCCGCTGGCGAGCATCCGGCGGCAATGGAGGGCGAAGGCCGGGTGATCGATTGCGCCGGAGGGACGCAGGTTGGTGGTGAGAGCGGGGAAAACGCCAGTCCAGTGCATGAGGAGGTGGGTAGGGTTGGGGGAGAAGAGGAAATCTATAATCGAGAATCGAAAATCTGAAATCTGGGAATTTCGGAGAAAAGCGGAGTCAGAGACGGCGCGGTTTGAAAATCCGAGATTTCAGATGCCCAATGCCAGATTTTAGATTTCCGCTTTTTCACGCGTAGCGATCGGGATCGAGCAAGGTGAGATCGTGCGAAGGCTTCTCGCCGGAAACCAACTCTGCCACCAGCTGCCCGGTGATGGGGCCGAGGCTGAGGCCCATCATCGCATGTCCGGTGGCGGCGATGAGATTGGCCAAGCGGCCGAAGCGGCCGATGTAGGGGAGCCCATCCGGCGACACCGGGCGGAGTCCGCGCCACACCGGCACGTCGCGGAAATCCTCCGGGGTGAAATCCGGAAAGTAGCGCGGCACGGCGGCGATGATGCCCTCGACGCGCTCCCGGGAGATCGATTCGTCGAGTCCGACGACCTCCATCGTGCCGCCGATGCGCAGGGAGGGACCGAGGGGAGTCACGGCGATGCGGGCCTCGGTGAGGATGGAACAAAGTGACGGCAGTTGCCGCGGGCGCGGCAGGGTGAGGCTGTAACCCTTGCCGGCCTGCATTGACAGGCGCAGGCCGAGGGGGCGGACCATGGCGGGGGACCAGGCGCCACCGGCAAGCACGAACTCATCGGCGGGAATCTCGCCGCGGCTTGTGTTTACGGCGCTGAGACGCGAGCCGGTCTGTTGCCAGCCGGTGACCTCGGTTTCCCAGCGCAGGTTCACCCCCGCGGCGGCGAGAGCGGGGGTGAGCCCGGCGATGAACCGCGCCGGGTCGAGATGAGCGTCGCGCGGGAAATGGAGGGCGCCCGCGATGGCGAGGCGCACCCCGGGGTCGAGTTCAGCGGTGCGCTGCGGCGAGCAGATCTCGACCGGCACGCCCAGTTCGCGGGCGTGGGCGGCGAAGGCCGCCTCGTGGACGAAGGTGCGTTCTTCGCGGCAGAGCATGAGCAGACCGCGGGTTACGAGCCCGAAGTCGGCGGGCAGCCTGGCGGCGAAATCGACGTAGAGTTCGCGGCTGGCGAGATTCAAATCGCGTAGCAGTGGGGCGGAGCGGGTGACATGGCCGGAGTTGCACGCGCGGGCGAAACGCCAGCCCCAGCCGAGGAGTTCGGCACTCAGGCGCGGACGGATGTGGAATGGACTCCGAGGGTCGAGCATCCACTTGAGCCCGAGGGCCACCATGCCGGGGGCGGCCAGCGGCACAAAGTGGCTCGGCGTGATCATGCCGGCGTTGCCGAAGGAGCAGCCATCGTGCTCCTCCGGCGCGCGGTCGATGACGGTGACCTCATCACCCCGGGCGCGGAGGAAGTGCGCGCAGCAAAGGCCGACAATCCCAGCGCCGCAGACGACGACATGCTTGGACCGAGGCTGGGGCATGAGGGTGACGGACTAGGCGGGGACGCCCGGCCCCCTCCCGTGGAGGAAACGTTCCAAGCTCGCCGCCTCTCTCCGCTCCAACAGTATTTTGTCACACCTAGGACAAAATTCTGTTGTTCCGCGGGGGGGGACGGGGGGGACGGCGAAGGCGGCGGAGGGGTCGGAGGGAGCGTGGCCGGGGGAAGGGGGTTTCGTCCGCGGCTCAAGCCGGCTCATCCGCGAATCCCCCAGCAAAACAGATCGTGCTCGTCGAGCAGCAGGGTGGCTTCGGCCATGACATGGGCGGCGCCCGTGATGGTGGGGACGATGGTTCCCTTCGGGCGGTCCAGCCAACGGTAGCTCCCGGAAAACACACTGCCGATAATGCTCTCCTGCAGCCACGTCTCGCCCTCGGCCAGTTTGCCGTCGGCAGCGAGGCAGGCGAGTTTGGCGCTGGTGCCGGTGCCGCACGGCGAGCGGTCGTAGGCCTTGCCGGGGCACAGGACGAAATTGCGGCTATGGGCGCCCGGCCGCGGCGAGGGACCGAAGAGCTCGATGTGGTCGACGGCGGGAAACCCCTGGGCGTTGACGGCCTGGCGGACGCGCCAGGTGAAGTCGGTCAAGGCTTCCAGCGCGGCCAGCTCCAATTGCAGGTGGTGCTCGGCGACGAGGAAGAACCAATTGCCGCCCCAGGCCACATCCCCGCGCACCGGACCATGGCCGGGCACTTCAACCGTGGCGCGCTGGACCGTGCGGTGCGACGGTACATTGTCGATCGAGACGGAGCCGTCGTCATGCAGGGTCGCCGCGACGGGGCCGACCGCTGTATCCAGCCGGATGCGACCGGGCTGGACCCGGCCGAGATGGGCCAGGGAGGCGACGAGGCCAATGGCGCCGTGACCGCACATGCCGAGGGGGCCGACATGGTTGAAGAAGATCACGCCGAACTGGCAGTCGGCCCGGTGCGGCGGCACGAGCAGGGCACCGACCATGGGAGCGGCCCCCCGCGGTTCGCCGACGATGGCGGAGCGATAGGCGTCGAATTCGCGCTGGAAGCGGACGGCGCGATCGGCCAGGGGGCTGGTACCGAGGTCGGGGCCGCCGGCCAGCACAAGCCGGGTCGGCTGACCCCCGGTGTGGGAGTCGAGGACACGTATGGTCTTCATGGGACGAGTTTGGAGGAAAATCGCGAAATTAGAAACCGAGATAACTCCAAAGTTTCGCATCAAAACCGATTGTCGTCTCGGGGGCGGAGAGCTCGATCGCGAGGGTGTGCCGGCCCGGGGTGAGGGTGGCGAGTTCCGGGTCAGTGAGTTCGAGGTACATGACGCCCTCGCCTTGGCCGCGCTGCCCACCGCAGGCGCCACGCCGGAACAGTTTGCCGTCGAGGTAGGCGACAAACGGAACGTCGGTGCGCGCCTGGGGCCGATGTCCGTCGAGTTTCGGCGCGGGAGGTTCGCCGTGGGCGTCGCGATGGGTGGCGCGAAGCTCGAGCACGGCCCGGGCCGGCGTGGCGGTGAGCGTGAACTCTTGCCGCAGGCCGAGCGCGGGGGTGGCCTTCTGCGCGGCGGCGATCGGACCACCAGCGTGGGGCAGGGTCAGCGGGGTGTCGGGGCCCGGGGCGGCGGTCGGGGCCGTCCAGGGCAGCGGAGTGAATTCGGCCCCGCGGGCGGCGGCAGGAACGCGGCGGGCCTGCCAGGGGTTCCCGCCGGCGAGCAGAGCATAGGTGCGCGGCTGGCTGAGGGTCTCGTGGATGCGGCGAAACTCGCCGGCGGGCAGCTTGGAGATGCGCCGATCGTAGGTGAGCCAGCCGTTGCACTCGTGCTCGATGTCGGAGATCTGGGTGTAAACGAACGCCTGATACCCCTGGCGGGCGACGAAGTGGTGGAGGTTGCGGAAATAAAACGGGTACTTCGCGGCGAGGTCGGCGGTGGAATTGAAGTTCATGCGGCCACCGGCGCGCTCCAACGAAGGGCCGACCGCCTGTTGCTGGTCGGGATGCCATTGCTGGCCGGGTAGCAGGAGATTGTGGCCGCCGAGCTCGCCGAAGACCCGGGCGCGGTTCCGCCCGAAACCGTCGGTGGTGGGTGCGCTCGGGTAGAACGTATAGTTGTGGACATCGAGCACGTCGCCACTGCCGACATCGGTCCAGCCACTGGCGCCCAGGATGAGGCGGGAAGGATCCGCCGCCGCGGCCCAGGCGGTGTTTTTCGTCGTGTCATGCTGGCCCCAGGCTTCGTTGAACACGATCCACTGGATGATGCTGGGATGGTTGTGGAAGTCGGTGATGATCTCCTGGAACTCGTGGCGCCAATTGTCGGAGCCGGCCGCATCCACGGTCTGGCCGTATTTCGGCGTGCAGATCATGTCCTGCCAGACGAGCAGGCCGAGGCGGTCGGCGTGGTAGTACCAGCGCGTGGGGTGGGTCTTGATGTGGACGCGGACGAGGTTGCAGCCGATCGACTTCAGGTAGGAGAGATCGAAAGTGATGGCGTCCTCGTGGGGTGGCGTGAGGATGCCGTCGGGCCAGTAGCCCTGGTCGAGCGGGCCCAGCATAAAGGGGGCGGGGCGGCCGTTGAGGAGGAAGCGGCCGGTGGCATCGCGGGCGATGGTGCGCAGGCCGACATAGCTTGTGACCGTGTCGATTACCCGACCGGCGCGCACCAGTTCCAAGGTGAGATCGTAGAGATGAGGCGAGTCGGGCGACCAGAGTTTCGGTTGGGGAATGGCGAGAGTCTGGGGCCCGGTGGCGGGAGTCTCCGCGGTGGCGACGACCTTGCCGCCGTCGCGGGCGGTGGTGCGCAGGGTTATGCCAGCAGTGGAACCGTGCAGCGTGGGCGTCAGGGTGGCGCCGGTAAGGGAGGGTGTGATCGAGATCCCGGCGAGCGCGGTGGCGGGCACGGCCTCGAGCCAGACCGTCTGCCAGATGCCGCCGGTGGGCTGGTAGCGGAAGCCCTGGCGGTTCTCGGGCATGATCTGTTTGCCGACGGGTTGGCAGTGCTGCTCGGTGCCGTCCCACACGCAGACATGCAGGGTGTTGGCTCCGGCGCGGAGCTGCTCCGTGATGTCGAACTCAAACGGATCGTAGCCGCCGCGATGCTGGCCCACGCGCTGGCCGTTGACGTAGAGGCTGGTCTCCCAATCGCTGGCCTCGAAGTGCAGGAGGACACGCTGGCCCTGCCAGGCGGTGGGCAGCTCAAACTCGCGGTGGTACCAGAGGCGCTCCTGGGGGCGGAGCACGTGCATGATGCCGGACAGCGGGGCGTCGATGGCAAACGGGACCAGAATCCGGCCGGAGTATTTCGCGGGCAGGGGGCCGGTGGTCATGGAGGCGACCTTGATGAAACCCTGCATGGGCTTGAAGTCGACCGGCTCCAGCGCGTAGTCCCAGAGGCCGTTGAGCGAGAGCCAGGCCTCGCGGTGGAAGTCGGGTCGCGGGTGTTCGGGGAGCGGGTGGGCGGGATCGACGCGGGCAGTCCACGGCGTGTCGAGCGGCGCCTTGACCGGGACCCAGTCGGCGGCGGCGGGAGCGGGAGCGAAGGCAAGCGAAACGGCGAGGACGGCGGCGAAGGCGAGGGATTTCATAGATTTATTGTGGTGGTTGTCGGGGCCGCGGTCACGGGGAGGAAATCCCTTCCGCGAGCGATCGGTGCGGCATTCCGGGCCTGATTGTAGGAGCGGGTGTACCCCGCGACCTCGTCGAACAATCGCGGCGTAAAGCCGCTCCTACAGTGGAAGCAAATGCGATGGGACCGATCACCAGCGGCGATTCCTGCGGGTGTCGTCGATCCACGGAAAGGCCGCGATGCGCAGGGTGGTGCAGCCGTAGGGTATCAGGCGGATGGATTCGGGTCTCGCTCCAGCGGGTGACGGGGTCGGGCTCAGGGGCACCGGGCCGGCGGAGTACCGGTACATGCCCCAATCGGGGAGCCGGACGGCCTGGGTGCGGAGCTCGACGGGGGCTCCGGCCAGCGACCACGGATTCGCCGCCGTGGCGCCGGTGCGGACCACCTCGAAGCCGGCCGCGGGGTTCCTGAGCGCACTTTGCAGGAGGGCGAAGTTCCACGGCTCCGAGGTGCGAACCTCCTGATAACCGCGGTGAACGGGAGCGGCGGCGGTGCCCTCTGGTCCTGCACGCTTCACTTCGGTCCACTGTTCTGCGAGGCGGAGCGCATAGACGAGCGGGCCCCGTTCGATGGCGACGCTGTTTTCGTACCACTTCGAGGAGCGAATGGTCATGGGAAGACGGAGTTCCACGCGATCGCCGTCGCGCCAGGATCGGGTAAGGATCTCCACGCGGCCGCCTTTGGCGGTGCGCTCGATCGCGCCATTGACGAGGAGGCTGGCCTCGGCGCACCACGCGGGGATGCGCAGGTGCAATGGAAAGGTGACGGGGGCCGGGGTGGAGACGACAAAGCGAATTGCTTCATCGAACGGGTAATTGGTCTCCTCCGTCACGGTGACTTCGGTGCCGTCGGCGACGCGGGCCGTGACGGCCGAGGGGCCGTAAACAAGCGCGGCGAGGCCGCGGTCGGCGGTGGCAAACCAGAGATGCTGGGCGAATTTCGGCCAACCCTGATGGTAATTGCAGGTGCAGCAGGGGTAACCGGTCGTAAGGCCGTAGACGATACGTTCGCCGCCGTCGTTGAAGAAGGAGCGGGGGTCCGCCGTGGCGCTCACCTGGTTGGCCTGCTGGAAGTACTGGCGGTAATGGTGGTCGTCGGTGACCTGCGTCGGCAACGGGTTGAACGCCACCTTCTCGAGCCGATCGGCAAAATCCACGTCGCCGGTGATCTCCAGCATCGTCTCCAGGGAAAACATCATTTCGACGGCGGAGCACAGCTCGCTGCCGCGATCCAGTTCGCGACCGTGCAGGCCCTCGTCGCCCCCGTAAAGGCCGTGCGGTTGGCCGTGGAGCAGTTCGATGTCGGCCAGGGCCTTCTTCGTCGCCGCGAGGTGTCGCGGGTCGGCGTCGAATTGGAATTCCACCAACGGGGTCTTCAATCCCTGGGCGAGATTGACGCAGTGAAAGGCGGGGTACCCGAAGGAGTCTTCGGTCTGGCCGCGCGTCAGCTTGAGGACGTCGCCGGTGAGAAAGATTTGGGTGAACGGCAGGGTCTGGGCCTGGAGGAGTTTGGCGAGGTCGAGGAGCCACGCCTCGCCGGTGAGATTGTACAGCCAGAGCACGGCGAGTAGGTTGTCGGCGCCGCGTTGCTCGGCCCACCAGCTGCCGCCTTTGCCGCCGGGCGGGGCCTTGAGCGGTTCGCTGGGCAGGGTGGTGAGTTGGTAGCGAAAGTACTTTCGCAGAACCTCGACCACCCGCGGATCGCCGGTGGCGTTGTGATGCTGCTGGAGGATCTTGAGCATCACCATGCGCGGCCACCAATCGTCGGGTTTCAACACCTGGGCGCCTTTCGGGGGTGGGCGGGTGCGGGCCTTTTCCTCGACGAGGGGTGGGCCGATGTAGCCGTCGGTGCGTTGATGGGTGAGGGTCCACTCGACCCAGGGCATGGCCTTGGCGACGAGGGCCTCGTCACGCAGAAGGCGGGCGAGCGGGTAGAGGCCGTCGATCCAGTAGGGGCCGCGTTCCCAGGTGTCGCCGTCGCCGCCGAGCCAGGCGTTGCGGGGACCGGCGACCTCGGGGTACCACTCGTCGAGGTGGCCGGTCATGCCGGCGGCCATACGGCGGAGTTCGTCGTCGAGCCAGCCGCGCGGGTGGATCGCACCGAGTGGCAGCTCGGCGTAGGTCTTGGGCGCGAGGGGCGCGCGATTGAAGCGGTAGAGCTCGGCGGCGCCGAGTTGCGTGCCCGCAAGGAGGGCGATGAGAGTTGGGAGTGATGCGAACGGGAGGTGCGGTTTCATGATCGTTGGAGCGAGTTTCCCGCAGTTTTCTCCATACAGGCAAGCGGGCTATGCTGTGGTAAGGCCGGCCGGAGGATGGCGCGAAGCAAAATGTGCGGCGCGATGCGGTCGTGCACATTACCGCGCCTTTGCGCCAGGGCCCGCCGGCGCCGCCAGGGGTCGGCCAAGATCCGGCGTGGTCAGCGCTTGGGTGACACGGCCGGTTCCCGCGATCGCGGGGTCGGCCGGCTCGGACGCTGGCCCCGGCCAGCCCCGGAGTCGTGTCACCTAATAGGTGACACGAGGCAGCGGGCGCGGGCGTGATTCAACCGTGCGGACCGGCTCCGCCTAGAACCGCACCGTGGTCGAGAGGGTGAGCTCGCGCGGGTCGGTGAAGACGAAGCGGTCGAGAGTAATCCCGTCGGTCTTTTGGCGGCGCACCTCGAGGTCGTGCGCATCCCGCAGATTGCGCACATTGCATTGGAAGCTGGCGCGGACGTTGCGGCCAAGGAGCCGACCACGCGCCTGGTAGCGCAGCATGCCGTCGAAGAGCAGGCTGTCGTCGCCATACTTGATGCCGCCATTGTAGCCGACGCCCGTGTTGCTGCCGGAGCCCACGGGCGGCAGCCCCGGCTCCGTCGAGACGCGGCCGGCCACGATCGGGCTCAGGTAGCGCCCGCCGAAACCGGCGGACCAGCCTTTGAAGACGGAGGCCTTGAAGGTGTAGTTGATGAAGAAATTGGCCTTGTGCTTGCGGTTCCCATACGCGCCCTCGAAGTCAAGCCGCCGGCCGTCGAGGTCGGAACGGTTGGTGGCGACGAGGGAGGCGAGGGTGACGCCCTGGGTGCCGCTGGCGTTGAGCACCTCGACCCCGGGGTGGGCCTTGACGAGGTCGGCGATGAACTGATCGAGCTGGTCGGCGAGCAGGGTGGTGCGTTTGTAAACGTTGTTTCGCTCCTGCAAATTGTACGAGTAGTTGACGATGAAACGCAGGCTCTCCCCGACGTTGGCGGTGACGCGGGCCTCGTAGCCGCGGTTGGCGTTGTCGAGCGAGTCGGCGTTGGCGAGGGCGGTGGGGCGCAGCTCGGAATACTTCGCCATCTGGTCGGGGGTGTAGAGCCGGTCGGCGGTGCTGCGATCGCCATTGGGGTCGTCGAGGATCGAGAGGATCTGGTCGTAGCGCGGCGAGAAGGCGTTGTTGACCCCCATCGACCCCGTCTGGTCGGTGACTTCGGTGGTGAAATAACTCACGCGGGCGACAATGCGGTCGTGGCGCTGGCTGACCATCAGGCCGGTGTCGAAGCCATTGCCCTTCGGCGCGGGTGGGACGCCGCCATCGGCGCCGACGCGCTGGGCGAAATCGGGCAGGCCGAGGTTGCGGGAGCGGTTGGCGAAGGCGGAGAGCCAGTCGAGCGGGTGGACGACAATACCGGCGGTGGTGGTGTGGCCGGAAAACTTATACTTCGTGGTCGGCGAGTTTTCATTGAAGACCTGCCGGCCGGCACTGCCGGCCCAGATGCCGGTCTGATCGCGGACGGTGGTGGTGCGGGTTTGCGCGAGCTCGTCGCGCCGGTAACCCAGCGTGGTGACGATGCGGTGCCGCCACCAATCGCTCTGCACGGCGGCCATCTCGCTGTCGACGGTGCGCTTGCTCTTGGTGCCGCCCTGCTGAATCCAGCCATTGGTGAGCGGCGCGGCGCGGCCCGGGACGTTGACGGTGAGGGTGCCGGGATTGAGCGGATCGGGGAGGCGCTGCGAGGCGGAGTCACCGAGGTTGATGTAATAGCGGCGCCAGACGGCGTTGTTGTCGTTGGTCGGCTCGTTGTTGAACGGCGCGCCGAGCCAGGCATCGCGGTCGGTGTAGTTGGTGGCGTTTTCCACCTGGTGCTGCGCCATGCCGGCCATGCGATGATGGCCCCAGCGACCGAGGTCCTTTTCGTAGGCGAGGGTGCCGCGAAAATTGTCGCTCGCGGTGCGGCCGTTACGGCGGAGCCAGCCGGTCTCGAGGTAGGTGCCGCCGGCGTTGGGGTTGAGGAGATTCCCGGCGGCGTCCTTGGCGGGCAGGGCGCCGCCGAGGGGCTGCACGTAGGTGGGATTCCGCAGGAGCACGTTGGGATCGCCGCGGAGGGTGACATTGTCGCCGCCGACGTCGTAGTTTTGCCAGGTGCCGAGCTCATGGTAGAAACCAACCTCACCCACCAAGGTCGCGGTGAAGCGGTGCTCCGCGATGGCGGTGAAATTCTCGAAGTCGTGCAGCGTGCGGCCGCCCGGACCGGCGGCGTTGGCGCGATAGGGCACGCGGGCCGGGTCGTTGAGGATGGTCGAATAGAACGCGCCGCCGGCGGAGGTCGACCAGGCGTTGAGCGCGTTGAGCACGAAGTCCTGGTTTTCGACATAGACCAGCCGGTTGGCAGTGAGCGGGCGGGTGTAGCCCAATGCGACCTGGGCGGCGTTGGGTGCGGCCGCGGCGACCGTGGCGGCGGTCGTGCTGCCTTGGTTCCACCATTGGGTGATGCCGTCGACGACGGGGTAGTTGCGACCGAGCGTGCCGCGGACGGTGCCCTGTTCGGCGTCGACCCGGATTTCGGTCTGCGCAAAGGGACGGTAGGTGAGCGCGAGGGTGGTGGCGCGGCGGGTGGAAGCGAGGTAGTCGCGCCAGCTGCCCTTGTGATCGTAGACGGCGTTGAGGCGGGCGGCGAAGATGCGGGGCACGAGCGGCAGGTTGAGATCGAGGGTGGCGCGGCCGCGGTCCTGGGTGCCGGTGAGGAGCGACGTGTCGGTGAACGGCTGGGTCAACTGGGCGCGTTTGGGTGAGTTGTTGATGATGCCGCCGGCGGAGCCGATGCCGAAGAGCACGGAGTTGGGGCCGCGCGAATCGTCGAGGCGCTCGGTGCTGTAGAAATCGGTGCCGAGGCGGGTCTCGAAGTAATTGCGGGTGCTGTTGCCCAGGATGCCGCGGGACCGAAAGTTGAAGGAATTGCCGGCGGCGACCTGCGTGATGCCATTGTTGACGCGCAGGGTGTCGCCGTCGTCGACCTGGCTGTTATTGGCGTACACCATGGCCTGCTCAAGCGTGGTGGCGCCGATGTCGTCGAGGAATTCCTTGGTGAAGACGTCGATGACGGCGGGCGTATCGCGCAGCGAGGAATTGAGCCGGCTGCCGGCGAGCGAGTTGGTGGCGAGGTAGCCGACGTCGCGGCTCGTGTTCACCTCGAAGGGGGAAAGTACGACGGCTTCGTCGGGCTTCCCTCCCGCGGTCCCGGCGGGGGCGGAAGGGACGGACTGGGCGCGGCCCGGGGCGGGGCACAGCGAAAGGAAGACGAGGCTGCCGAGGGAGCAGACGAGGCGGGTATTCATGACTTGGGGAAGGGTGCGAGGTGCGGTGACGAAAAACAGCACAGACAGATACGGTGGGGCGCCGGTCGCGCGCAAGCATGGGTGGGGAAGATTTCGCGCCGCGGGGCAGATCTGCGGGGCGTGGCGAAGCGAGGACGTGGCGAAGATGGCGACCGTGCCGGTCGGGGCCTTGCACGGGGAAACCCGAGAACCATCCGAGACCTCACAGCGCAGCCGGAGGCCGCAACCAAATGCCCCTTGTGCTCTGGCTCGCAATCGCGCTCTGGCTCGTGCTCGTAATCGTAATCGTGCTCGCAATCGCAAGGGTCGAGCACGAGCCAGAGCACGAGCACGATTGCGAGCACGAACAAGCCGGGCGATGACGGCGGTGCAGAACCGCCGCTCCCCGTGGCCGCGCTCAGAACGAAAACGTGTTGCTGAGGAGCCAGCGCGTCTCGTTGGGAATGCGGATGACGGCGATCGTGCCGTCCGGATTGGCGGTCACGGGGATGTCCTTGCGGTTACCCCAGGCGTTGCGGACGTTGAGTTGGATGCGCCAGTCGATGTTCTGGAAAATCTTCCGGTGGTAGCTGACCCAGACGTCGCCCGCCAGGTCATCCGGACCGTAGAACGGATGGGCAAGATCGGGAAACTGCGACTCCATCACCGGATTGTTGTCGGCGATCTGGGACGTGCTGGTGTAGCGCTTGTCGGTCTCGATGATCTTCTGTTTGAGGGCCTCGCCGGTCAGGAAGGGGCTGCCGATGGCGACCTTCGCCTGCCAGCGCGCGGCGGTGCCGACGCTCATGGCCTTCAGGATGGAGTTTTCAAAGCCGCTGAGGTTGTACGTCGTGACGAAATTCGCGCGCCAGAGGCGTTGCTCCGGGGAGACGCCGCCGTCGCGCGCCACCGTGGCGGCGAGGCGGGAGGTGACGTCGGAGGCGAACCGTTCGGCGGTCGACTGGCGTTCCGGCAACGCCGGGCCCTGGTCGATGCCGAGCAGGTTGAACTTCACGAGATTGGCGTAAACGGCATCCGCGACCTGCTTGGTGAGCCGCGCGGAACCGTTCAGCACCGTCTCCTGCTTCGCGACGTTGAATGACACCCGCCAGCGTTTGGTGAGGTTGCCGACCAGCTCGCCCTCGAAGCCGCGGGCCTTGAGATCGCTGGTGTCGGTGAGGCCCTGGATGCCGTCCGACTGCAGGGCGCCATTGGCGTTAAAGCGGAGATTCCGGAGCGTGTTGGTCGGTTCGGGCAGCAGCTGGAACAAGGCGGCGTAGAGCTGCTGATACGAGGAATAGCCGGCGGCGGTGACGCCCGGGATGGTGTTGAAGGCGATGCCCTGGGTCGAGGCCGTGACGTAGCGGTTGATGAGGAAATTCGGGAAACCGTAGATCGCACCCGTGGCGCCCTGGGCGTTGTTGGAGGAGTTGGACTGCAGGGTCTCGAACCAGTTCAGGCGGAGCGAAACGCGGCGTTCGAGGAATTCAATGAGGGCGCCGTATTCCTTCGTGCTGCCGGCCGGGGCAGGGATGATGGCGCCGTTCAGATCGGTGCGCACGTTGACCGGGTTGAAGTTGCCCGAGGCATTGTAGTACCCGCTGAGTTCGATCCCGAGGGGCAGCTTGCTGGTGAACCTCCGGGGGATGCGGCCGACGAGGCTCCAGGTAAAGTTGTGCCCCTTTTCGTCGAGGTCGGGGGTGGCGCTCAGGCGGGTGCCCGAGATATCGAGCGTGTTGTCGGGGAGGCGCCGGTTGCCCTCGCTCGAATAGGTCTCAAGGCGATCCCACCGCCAGCCGATGACACTCACGAGCGTGTCCTTGAAGAAGTCGCTCTTCATGCTGATCGACTGCGAGCCGATCAGCTGCCGGCTCTTGGAGCCGCCGTTGAGGAAGCTGTGCATGATGAGCGGTTCGGTGACCAGCTTCTTGCCGACGAAATCAAAGAACGTGGCGTTGTAGACCTCGCCGTCCCGGGGGAGGCGGGCGCCAAAGACATCGGTGAGGCGGACATCGTTGATGGAGTTGGCGCCGAGGACCGAGGGGCCGAGGTATTGGATGACGACGGGGCTGCGGCGGAAACCGCTGCTGATGTCGGCCTGGAAGACGTCGACATTTAGATCGCGCCGATCGCTTTCCCAGCCGAGCTGGTAGGTGCGGTTGAAGACGTCGATGCGCTGGCGGTTGTAGAGGCCGGTGATCGTGTGGTTGCCGAGCGGGAGGCCGAAGAGGTTCTTGCCGCGATCCTCGAAATCGAACTTGTAGAAGGCCGTGGCGCGAACCGCCTCGCGGCCGCGATTCTGGATGCGGTCCTGGATGCCCAGTTGCTGCATGAACGGCCGGCCCACATCGGGGTTGGGTTGGTCGTTGCTGAGGTATTGGGAGACGTCGATGTAGATGTCGCTCTGGCCGTTGCCGGCGCCGTTCTGGCCGAAGGAAAACGGCAGCGCCCGGGACGACTGGGTCTTCTGCTGATCGAAGGCCAGTTCGACGCCGCCGCGGCCCTCGAACAATTCCTGGACGACGGCGAGGTTGCCCGCCTGGAGGGTTTGTTCGACGCGGTTGGAGCCGCCGGAGATCAGGCGCTTGCGATAGTCGAAGATGCCGCGGTCCTGGAGGGTGGGGGCGACGAAGCCGGAATACAGGGCGAACATATTGGCCGTCGAAATCGCGTCGATGGCGGGGCGGCCGTTGGGGTTGTTGGCGTAGCGGATGCGGCCCATGATGCCGGCGAGGCCGGCGAGAGCGGGGTTGTTGCCGCTCTGGTAGCCGGGGGCGGACTGGCCCGGGGTGTCGTAGATCAGCGGCACCTGGATGAAGTAGGGCACCGAGTAATAGCCGCCGAAGTTCTGCGCGAGGCCGGAGGAACTGGCGCGGTTGTCGACCGTGACCTTGGGGGCCCACAGGTAGGCGCGGTTGCCGGGGAGCAGCCGCGGATCGACGGTGACGCCGGGGATGGCGTCGATCGCCGGATCGGGCGGGGCGAAGAAGATGCCGAACGCATTGATGGGGGGGATGACATTGACCGGGGTGGACTGGTTGTCGCCGATTTCGCCTGAGGCCCGGAGGGTGGTCCGGCCAAAGATCGACGAGCGCTTGCCGTCGCGGACCACGAATTCGAGGGCCCCGTAGGCGCGGCGCTTGCGGTCGAAGGCCGGCTCCTGGTCGTAGTTGTTTTGCTCGCTGACGGTGGCGAGGCGGAGGGCGAGGCGATCCTTGGCCAGGACGCGGTTGATGTCGAACGTGCCGCGGTAGGACTCGTTCGAGCCATACCGGGCGGAGATCTCGTTCCGGTCGCGCCGGAGGTTGGGCCGGCTGAGCGACGACTCGATGATGCCGGCGGGATTGCCGATGCCGAAGAGGAGGGAGTTGGGTCCGCGGCTGATGGTGACGCGGCTGGTGTTGTAGGAATCGAACGGGATGTCGGTGACGAAGTAGTCGCGGGTGTTGGTGGCGGGGCCGATGCCGCGGACCCGCTGGTTGCCCTGGGGATTCTCGCGGCTCTCGGATTGGTCGGGGCGGCCGTTGGCCTGATCGCCGCCGGCGAAGTTCCCGAAGATGCCACCGACCTCGGTGGCGGTGGTCATGGAGAGCAACTCACCCAAGTTGGTGGAGGCGGTGTCCGAGAGGAATTCCGAGGTGATGATGCTGATCGAGGCCCCGACATCGCGCAGGGCGGTGTTGATGCGGGTGCCGGCGAGGGTGCTGTTGGCGGAGTAGCCGACGCTGTCGCTTTCGCTGATGACGAACGGATCGAGGACCATGATTTCGTCGTTCTTCGGCGTGGCCGCCGCAGTGGTCGGGGGCAGGGGTGGTTGCTGCGCGTACAGCGGGGCACAGAGGGCGCCCAGGAGACCGGCAACGAAGAAGGAGCGACGGCAGGTCGAGTTCATGGGGGTGTATTCGGGTCGGGGTTCGAGTGGGGGGGGAAGGGCGGTGTTGGGACGCCCGCGAGGGCGGTTCTTGTCCCCACATCGCGGATCGAGAGCAAGAAAAACTTCCGGCCCGGGCCGCGCGGTGATTCTCCGCTGTTTCCAAGGGCGACAAAGTCTGCCTATCCTCGCCCGCATGAAAACTGCGCTACCCCTCGCTGTCGCGTTGTTGGTGTTGGCGTCGGTCCTCCCGGGGGCGGCGACGGCCGCGGCCAAGCCGGCCCGGCCGAATGTCATCGTGGTCGTGACGGATGATCAGGGGTATGGCGACCTGTCGTGCCACGGCAATCCGGTGGTGCGGACGCCGAATCTCGACCGCCTGCATGGAGAGAGCGTGCGGTTCACGGATTTTCACGCCATGCCGATGTGCACCCCGGCCCGCGGGCAGATCATGACGGGGGTGGATGCACTGCGCAACGGGGCGATGAACGTGAGCAGCGGGCGCACGCTCCTGCGGCGGGAGTTTCCGACCCTGCCGGGACTGATGCACGCGGCAGGCTTCGCCACCGGAATGTTCGGCAAGTGGCACCTGGGCGACAATTATCCCTACCGGCCGCACGACCGGGGCTTTGGTCACGCGGTCTGGTTTCCCTCGTCCCACATCAGCTCGGTGCCGGACCACTGGCAGAACAATTACCTCGACGACACCTATCTGGTGAACGATCAGCGCCGGCAGTTCACGGGCTACACGACCGACGTCTTTTTCGCGGAAGCGATGGCGTGGATGAAGGGGCGGCATGACGCCGGCGCGCCTTTCTTTTGCTACCTGGCGACGGCGGCGCCCCACGCGCCCCACCACGTGCCGGAGGCGTACCGCGAGGCGGTGCGGCCGCGGTTGGAGGCCGCGCTCGGCCAGCTGCCGAAGCTGACCCCGGCGGTGCGCGAAACCCTCGTGCGCTTTCTCGGCATGATCGAGAACATCGACGAAAACATGGGCAAGTTGGAGACGTTTCTCACGCGCGAAGGACTGCGCGAAAACACCGTGCTGATCTATCTCACCGACAACGGCAGCACCATGGGGCCGCGGTATTTCAACGCAGGCATGAAAGGCGGCAAGACCACCCTGTGGGAAGGCGGCCATCGGGTGCCGCTCTTCGTGCGCTGGCCGGCCGGGCTGTCGGGCCCGGCGCACGACGTCCCCGACCTGACGGGCGTGCAGGACTTGCTGCCGACCGTGCTCGACCTCGGGGGCGTGCCACTACCGGTCGGGGCGAAGTTCGACGGCCGAAGCCTGGGCCCGCTGCTGCGGGGCGCGCGGAGCGGCGGGCCGGATCGCATGCTGGTGGTGAATTACAGCCGCATGCCGACGGCGACCGATCGGCCGGGAGCGCCGGCCTCCATCCCCCGGAAGGATGGAGCCGTCGTGCTGTGGCAGCGCTGGCGCTGGCTGGAAAACAAGCACCTGTACGATCTCACGGCCGACCCCCTGCAGGATCATGACGTGGCGGATCGCCATCCCGACGTGGTCGCGAAGATGCGGGCGCACCTCGACGCCTGGTGGGACGGCGTGAAGGATCGGGTGAACGAGCCCCAACCCGTCGTGATTGGCAGCCCGCGGGAGAACCCGACGCGGCTGACCGCGTGCGAATGGTGGGACGTGTTTGTGGACCAGCAAGTGCAGGTCCGACGGGGCGTGGCGCGCAACGGCGTGTGGCATCTCGAGGTGGCCGCGGCCGGGGAATATGAAGTCGAGTTGCGCCGCTGGCCGCGGGAGGCGGCGCGCGCCCTCACAGCGGGGATGCCGGCGCAGCCGCATCCCTTCGGCGAGTGGCCGGCCGGAGTGGCGCTGCCCATCGTGTCAGCCTCCGTTGCGATCGGCGACCAGCAGGCCCGCCGGGCGATCGGTGCCGGCGACGAGGCGGCGACGTTTTCCGTCACGCTGCCCGCCGGCCCGACGACCCTGCAGACCTGGTTTCGTGACGCCTCGGGTCGCGAGCTGTGCGGGTCGTATTATGTTTATGTGACGAAGAAATAGCGCTGCGACCGGTTGGGGCCTCGCTAGTAAACTTTCCCAACCCTCAACCCCTGTCCTTCCCATGAAAACCCTGCCTGTCCTGGCGCTGTTTCTTTTCCCGGTGGTGCTGGTCGCGGCGCCAGCGGCGCGACCCAACATCATCTTCATTTTGGTCGACGACATGGGTTACGCGGACCTCGGGTGCTACGGCGCCCGCGACATCCGCACGCCGCACATCGACCGGCTGGCGCGCGAGGGCGTGAAGCTCGACAATTTCTATGCCAATGCGCCGGTGTGCACGCCGACGCGCTGCGGCTTCATCACCGGGCGCTGGCAGCAGCGGGTGGGGCTGGAGTTTGCCATGGGTTATGCCGGCGAACAGGTGCGGAAAGTGAACGGCGAGTGGGTGAAGGAGCCGGACATGCACAGCCTCGGGTTGCCCACGACGCAGCCGAGCATCGCAAAGTTCCTGAAGGCGGCGGGGTACGCGACCGGGGCGTTCGGCAAGTGGCACCTCGGTTACAAGGACGAGTACAACCCCACGCGGCACGGTTTCGACGAGTATTTCGGCGAGCTGCTCGGGCATGCGGACTACTACCGGCACGCGTATTATGACGGCACCTACGCGCTGCGGGCGGGGATGGATCCGGTGCAGGAGCCGGGGCGGTACCTCACCGATCTGATCAACGAGCACGCGGTGGCGTTTGTGCGCAAGCATGCGCAGGAACCCTTTTTCCTGTACGTGCCGCACCTCGCGGTGCACGCCCCGTGGCAGCCGCCGGATCGGCCGGATACGCCGATGGTGACCAAGGAGCACATGCTGGACGGCACGCGCGCCGGCTACGCGGCGATGCTGGAGCGCGTGGACCAGGGCGTGGGCATGATTCTCGCGGAACTCGAGCGCAACGGCCTCCTGGACAAGACGCTCGTCGTGCTAAGCAGCGACAACGGCGGCGAACGCCTCTCCGACAACCGCCCGCTCTTCCACCACAAGGCAACGCTGTGGGAGGGAGGAATCCGGGTGCCCTGCGTGTTGCGCTGGCCAGGGGTGTTGCCGGCCGGTCGGACGATACGGCAAATGGGAATCACGATGGACCTCACGGCCACGTTTCTCGCTGCGGCCGGAGCGAAGCTGCCCGCCGATTACCATCCCGACGGCATCGACCTGCTGCCCATCCTGACCGGGGCGGAACCGCAGCAGGAACGGACGTTTTTCTGGCGCATGGACCGATCCAACCGCAAGCAATGGGCGGTGCGACACGGCAAGTGGAAGTACCTCAACGATGGCAACACGATGGACCTGCTCTTCGACCTCGAGGCGGACATTGGCGAGCGCCGCAGCCGGACCTACGAATACCCGGAACTTGTGCAGGATCTCAAAGCCCGGCTGAAGGCCTGGCAGGAGGAGATGGATGCGAGTGATCGGGATTTCATCGTGAGGTAGGCGCGGATGCTGGCGGAGTTTCACTCATCAGCGCCGCAAGGGGTAGGGCGGCGAGTCCCTTCGCCGCCGCAGTTGCCTCGCGATCTTCCTGCGGCCTTTTCCGGCGCGGAGCGGAGTCCGCGCCCCACCCAAGTCCAAATCGGAAAGGCGACTGGTAGGAAAGAACAGGCTCGGTAACGACCTGCCACTCCGAATGCGCAAGCACCTGGTACTTTTCACCCCATCGCGGCCGCGCCTTTGCGAAGATGACGGTATTGTCATCCGCCGGGTGGACTCGCCGTCATCTCTGTTCTGCTACGCTCGGTCGACCGGCGCTCGTGCCGGCCGACTGCCCGTCACCATCAAACGCATCCCTCCCCCCATGACCAATCCTCCTCGTCTCTTATTCGTCCTCGGCGCCGACAAGAAGATCACCGAAGTCGAGATCGACACGGGCAACGGCAAGGTGCTCGCCACCGACCGGGACGACGAAAAGGACGAGAAGGGCGAAGCCGGCGAAACGAAGCGGTAGCGCTCGCGTCCCACGTGCTCCAAGGCGCCTGGCGCGATCAGCCCTGGGCCGCCTTGTGTCTGTCGTCTCCTCCGTCAGTCTGGCCGGTTTTAACTTCCCTCGCATGCGTTCGCCTCTTGCCGCCCTGGTCCTCGTCCTCGCCCTGATCCTGCCCGCGCAGGCCGAGGCTCCCGCCGTCTTCGCCGTCCATGGGAGCGTGGTCGATCCCGGGGTCGATCGGGCGGTCGAGTTTGCGACCTTGGTGGTCAGGGAGCGGGAGGAAGGGAACGTCGTCCGCCGCAGTGCGACCGATGCGAACGGCGTTTTCAACGTGGAAGGACTGCCGGCCGGCTCCTACGAGCTGACCTACGGCCTGATTGGCGGGATCCGCGAGGCGACCGTGCCCTTCACCGTCGACGCGTCGCACCCCGCGGTGGATCTCGGCCGGCTGGCGCTCAACGGCGAGGCCGCCGTGAAGATGGAGCAGGTCGAGGTGACGGCGCGCCGCGAGGCGTTCTACAATTCGATCGATCGCAAGGTCTACAACGTCGGCAAGGAGATCCAGAGCGCGGCGGGCTCGGCGAGCGACCTCCTCCGCAACGTGCCGTCGGTGCAGGTCGACCTCGAGGGCAACGTGAGCCTGCGGGGCGACGGCAATGTGCTCATCCTCGTCAATGGCAAGACCTCGACCATGATGGGCCGCAACCGCGCCGCCGTGCTCGAGCAGATGCCCGCCGATGGCATCGAGAAGATCGAGGTCATCACCAACCCCTCCGCGAAGTTCAAGCCCGACGGCACCGCGGGCATCATCAACCTCACGCTCAAGCAGAAGACCGATGCCGGCACTTCCGGCAGCGTGCGCGCGATGGCGGGCAACGCCGGGCGCTACAACGGCGGGGTCACGGCCAGCTACAATCCGGGCAAGTACACGCTGTTTGTCAGCGCCTCCGTGCGCCAGGACGACCGTCCCCGGCAGACGCAGGATGATCGTTCGCATGTCGACAGCGCGACGAACCGCGTCGTCAGCACCTCGCAGCACACCGCGGAGGAGGCCCGGCCGTTTTCGCGCATCGCGCAACTGGGGGCCGATTACAAGCTGACCGAGCGCACCACGCTCGGCGGCAGCGTGCGGTACAATTACCGCGACTACCTGCGCCATTCCACCGTGACCAATCTCAGCCGCAACGCCGCCGGGGTGATCACGGGTGACACCGATCGCCTGCGCACCGATCCGGAGTCGGAGCAGGACCTCGAGTTTTCCGCCAAGCTCCAGCACGCGTTTGCCGGGGAGGATCGCGAGTTCAACGTCGAGGTGCGCCACGGCCGGACCACCGAGCAGGAAGACAACCGTTACACGAACGTCTACCACACCCCGGCGCGCGCGAGCACGTACGACTTCACGCTCATCCGCACGACCGAGACGAACACCGAGACCTCGGCCGACTACGCGCACCCGCTCGGCGACGACTCCAAGTTTGAGGCGGGGTACAACGGTCAGATCAGCGAGACCGATCTCGATTTCCGCGGCGCCTTCCTCGACGCGGCCGGGGTCACCCAGGCCGATGCGACCCGCACCAACCGCTTCATCTATGACGCGAGCATCCAGGCGTTCTATGGCACCTTCGCCCGCAAGTTCGGGGCGTTCGGCGTGCTGGCCGGCTTGCGCTTCGAGCACGCCGGCATCGACACCAACCAGGTGACGACCCGCCTGCTCGGCCACAACAGCTACGATCGCTTTTACCCCAGCCTGCACCTCAGCCACCATCTCACGGAAGCGCAGCAATTGCAGCTCAACTACAGCCATCGCGTGCACCGCCCGGAAGGCGACGATCTCAATCCATTTCCCGAGTATCAGGATCCGTTCAACCTGCGCGCCGGCAACCCGCACCTCGTGCCCGAGGACATCCACTCGATCGAGGCCGGCTGGCAGCACAAGCAGAACGACACCACCTACCTCGCCACGCTTTACTACCGCAATCGTTACCACGGTATGACGGAGGTCTCGCGCTATATCAACCGCACGACGCTGCTCACCACCAAGGAGAACCTCGGCAGCAGCCGCTCGGGCGGGCTGGAGCTCGGGGCCAACACGCGCGTCTGGCAGCACCTCGCGCTCAATTTCAGCGGCAACGCGTATCGCAACGAGATCGACGCCAGCAATCTCGGCTTCAGCGCCCGCCGCTCGACGTTCGCCTGGGATGCGAAACTCAACGCCAGCTGGGATGTGACCAAGGCCACGCTCATCCAGTGCAACTCCAACTACACCGCGAAGCGCCTCACCGCGCAGGGTTATCGCTACCCGACCAAGGTGGTGAATGTTGGCCTCCGGCACAATTTCGCCGACAAGAAGACCTCCTTCATCTTCACGCTGTCGGACGTGTTCAACTCCCTCAACGAGCGCACGCACATCACCACGCCGGACCTGAGTCGCGATATCTCCCGTCGCCGCAGCACGCGCATCGCGTACCTCGGCCTCATCTACACTTTCGGCAAGCCCGCCAAGAAGCCGAAGAAGGACGATCTCCAATTCGACAACTCACTGTGAACCGCAATTCCGGGGTTTTCGCGTCGCCGGCCGGCCGCCCGGCGGACTAGGTTCGTCCCATGCGCATCCTGGTCGTCGAGGACGAAAAGAAGATCGCCGCGTTCATCCGCAAGGGGCTCGCCGCGGCGGGCTTCAACCCGCTGATCTGCCCGCGGGGCGACGAGGCGCTCGCGCTCGCCACCACCGAACCGTTCGACGCGATCGTGCTCGATATCATGCTGCCCGGTCGCGACGGCCTGAGTGTGTTGCGACAGCTGCGGGCACAGCGCCACACCGTCCCCGTCCTGCTGCTCACCGCGCGCAGCGGCGTGGCGGAGCGGGTCGAAGGCCTGGATGCCGGCGCCGACGACTATCTCACGAAACCCTTCTCGATGGAGGAGTTGATTGCGCGCCTGCGCGCCCTCGGGCGGCGGGCGTCCGGCGAGGGACTCAACCTGCAGCAATTCGAGGATCTCGCGCTGAACCTCCACAGTCGCGAGGTCAGCCGGGCCGGGCGCAAGATTGAGCTGACCCCGCGGGAGTTTGCCGTGCTGGAATACCTCCTCCGGTCGCCGGGTCGCGTCATCACGCGCCCGCAACTGTGCGAGCAGGTCTGGGACTATCATTTCGACCCGGGAACCAATGTGGTGGATGTATGCATCCAGCGGCTGCGTCGAAAGGTCGACGACGGCCACGCGGTCAAGTTGCTGCAGACGGTCCGGGGAGTGGGTTACACCCTCAAGGCGGGCGCATGAAGGCCTGGCCCCTGCGCTGGCGAATCGCGATCTGGTCGGCCTTCGTGTCGGCGTTGGCGCTGCTCACGTTTACGACCGTCGTGGCCTTCAATCTCTATGGGGAGCAGGTCGAGATGATCGACTCGCGGTTGGCGGCGAGTGCCGCCCTGGTCCCGGAGCCGGACGACCGCGCGATCGAAACCCTGACGACCCTGGTGACCGCCCGGCCGCACGCCCACGCGGAAAAGGCGCTGCACGGCTTTGCCCTGCTGCGGACGAGCGACGGCGGATTGGTGCGGGCCGAACCGGCGACGTTGGCGAAAGGCTTCGGACACTGGCCGCCGCCGCCTTGCTTCAACGTGAAGCTGGAAGGGAGCCGGCTGCGAGTTGCGGCGGTCGCCCGCGGGGAAACGACATTGCTGCTGGCGGCGACGCTGGAGCCCGCGGAGGAAGCCGTGCGCGATCTCATCGGGTCGGCCGCGCTCGCGTTCCCGCTGGTGCTGCTGGTGGTCGCGCTCGGCAGTGGGTGGATTGCCCGGCGGGCCCTCGAGCCGATCGAGCGGATCACCCGCGCGGCCGAACTGATCACGGCCGAGCGGCTCGGCGAACGCCTGCCGGCGCCCGAGACCCGGGACGAGATCGGCCGGCATACCGACGTGCTCAACGGCATGTTCGACCGGCTGCAGCGCGGCTTCGAGCAGGCCAACCGCTTCACCGCCGATGCCGCGCACGAGTTGCGCACCCCGCTTACCATCATGCGCGGTCAGGTCGAGAACGCGTTGCAATCCGGCAGCGTCGCACCCGACCAGGAACAGCTGCTCGTTGATTTGCTCGAGGAAATCACCGGCCTGCAAAAAATCTCCGACAATCTCCTGCTGCTCGCGCGCTTCGACGCCGGGCGCAATCCGCTGGTGCGGTCGCCGTTCGATCTCAGCGGCTTGATCGCGGAAGCCTGCGAAGATGCCGAATTGCTCGCCAGTCCGTCGGGGATAACGGTGACCACGAACGTCGAGGCGGGCGTGCGGATTAATGGCGACCCGGTCATGCTCCGGCGCGTCGCCCTCAACCTCATCGACAATGCGGTGAAGTTCAATCGCCCCGGAGGCGCCGTGAAGCTGGCGCTGCGTCGCGAGGACGCGAGGGCGGTGTGGTCGGTGGGTAACACGGGCGCCGGGCTACCTCCCGAGCGGCGCGCCGGGCTCTTCGAACGCTTCTACCGGCCCGATGCCGCCCGTGATCGCGACTCCGGGGGCAATGGGCTCGGGCTCAGCCTGTGTCGGGAAATTGTCACCGCCCACGGCGGCCGCATCGAGCTCGGGCGTGCCGAGTCGGACTGGACCGAGTTTACAGTGAATTTGCCGGCGCGGGAGTGAGCGCGTGGGTGGCGGTGGGGCCGCGTGGGCGTCGGCTCACGGAGGCTCGGAGCGGTTTCGCCGTTTGACCCGCGGGGCCTGGGTGGCAATGAAGTTGCGCATGAAATCCGGACTTGCCGTCACCGTAACCGGAAGCGGCCACGAACATCGTCCGATGTGGCCACGCGTACTCGCCCGGGTGCTGCGCCTCGTGGCCGCCACGTGGCCTGCCGCCCTGCCGGCACATCCCGGCCATGACGGATTCGCCCCGTTTGCCCTCGTCGCACCGAAAGCGGACGTCCGGCCGACACCAGTGCCGCCGGTCCGGCCAGCCGAGGCGCGTCTTTCCGTCACGATCATCGATGCCAAGACGGGTCGACCGACGCCGGTGCGGGTGCGGATCACGGACGAAACGGGTCGCGTGCTGGGTCCGCCCGGGCTGGCGCTGCCGAAGAATGCGCCGGGATTCGCCGACGCGCGGCTCGGTGTCCCCGGCGAGGTGCCGGGCCTGCCCAAGGAGGCGATTGGCGTGATGTACGGGCCGAACGATTCCGCCCAGGGCTTCGCGTTCCAACCGAACGGGGCCTTCTACGTCGACGGCGCGTTCGACCTGCCGATGCCCGCGGGCCGGTTCTGGGTGACGATATCCAAGGGTTATGAATACGCCCAGCAGACCGAGGAACTCACCTGCAAGGCCGGGGAGCACCTGGTGCGAAATTACCCCCTGCGCCGCTGGATCAACATGCCGGCGCGCGGATGGTATTCGGCGGATGATCACGTGCACCTCCGGCGCTCGCCGCGCGAAAATCCGCTGATCCTGAAGTGGATTGAGGCCGAGGACATCCACGTTGGGGTGCTGCTGCAGATGGGAGATTTCTGGACGACCTATTTTCCGCAATACGCCTGGGGTCGGCGCGGAGTCTACAGCGAGGGAGGCCACCTGCTCACGTCCGGCCAGGAGGAGCCGCGCACGCATGAACTCGGCCACACGATCTCCCTCGGGGCGGATGGCTTCGTGCGGTTTCAGGATGACTATTACGCCTACGATCGGGTTTTTGATCGCGTCCATGCGCTGCGGGGGATCTCGGGCTATGCGCACCAAGGGGTGTCGTTCCATGGTTATCGCGGCATGGCGCTGGATGCGCTGGGCGGGAAGATCGACTTCCTCGAGGTCATGCAGTTCTGTGTCGCGGAGGGACCGCTCGCGCTGGAAAATTATTATCGGTTCCTGGATCTGGGCTGCAAGTTGACCGCCCTGGCGGGTTCGGACTTCCCCTGGTGCGGGCGCGGAGGGCGCGCCGGCGAGGACCCGGTGGGGCCGCAGATTGGCGACGCGCGCTTCTACACCTACACGGAGGGTGAGTTCACCTTCGATCGGTGGCTGGCGGGGGTGAAGGCGGGGAACACGTTTGTGACGACCGGCCCGATGCTGGAGTTGACCGTCAACGGAGCGCTTCCCGGTTCGACCCTCGACGTGAAGCCAGGCACGAGGCTGCACCTTGTGGCGCGGGCCTGGGGGCAGCCGCAGCAGATCCCGCTGCAGCGGATCCAGATTATTGGGCACGGAAAGGTCCTGCGGGAGGTGGTGCCGGGCGCCGCGGGCCAGACGCCCGCCGAACTCGCGGTGGAATTCGACCTGTCGGTGGAGCAGGGCATTTGGCTCGCCGCCCGCGTGGACGCCGGTCCGACTCAACTGGCGCACACGACGCCGGTGTACGTGACGGTCAATGGCGGCGGTTTCCAGAATCGCGCGAACCTTGACAGGCAAATCGCCTTGACGAAGACGCACTTGGAGGAACTCCGGAAGGAATTGGGCCCCGTGGTGGTGCAGACGGATCGGCCGTCATTGCGGGCGACACCCCCGATGTGGCGCTATCCCGGCACCAGCGCCCGGCTGGAGCAGCGGATCGTGGCGACGGAGAAAATCCTCGGGGAACTGCCGCAGCGGAAATAGGGACGCGCGCGTCAAACGAGACCGGCCACCGTCAGCGGAAATTCACCAGGCGATCGGGCGTTTCACTGCCGGCTTGAGATGATGGGATTTTGTAGGGCCGGACCTTGGTCCGCGCCTCTCGTGCGCCGCAGTGGCCCCGCGATTCTCCTTCCATCCGATCAAGCGCGGAGCGGAGTCCGCGCCCTACCCAAAGTCCCAGACGTAATAACGGCCGAGCCTACTCGATGATCGCGGTCGCCTCGGTCAGCGCGGACTCCGGGCCGCCTTCAATCTCGATGGCGACAAGATCCGCGAGCCGGAAGGCCGGGAGTATCGCGCTTTCATCAAAGAGCTGATTGTGACCGACCGCACTGGCGGCGCGAAAGCGCAAGGACTGGGCGCGGGCCACCAGCGTGAACTCGAACTCGCCAAACCGTGCCGCCCCGTTATGGGACACCCCGCCGTTGGCGCCGACGGGACCGAGGGCTAAAGCGAGGCTCGCCTTCTCCAGGTGGCAGGCCGCCTGCAGCGTGGGGCCTTGAGTAAGATACAAGCGCACGGTGATCGCCCGGCCGCCTCCCGGGGTAAGCTGCGCCCGCCAGGTCAGGGCGAGGGCCTCGCGGTTCGGTTCCATCGGGGTGGATCTTCGGATCAAGCGCGTGGCCGGATCGGCGGAGAGCGTCTCGGTGGTGATCGGGGCGGAGGGAAGGGTGGCGATAATCGGCGCCATAAACCCGTGCCAGGAACCCAGCACCAGGGTGGCGCCGCCCAATTCGTCATGCATTTTGAAATACTCCGGCTTCGTTCCGTCAAAACGTTCGAGGAAGTAGGCACGGGTATCGTCGAAGCGCGGCTGGCCATCGCGCCGGATCCAGCCGAGCCGTTGGCCACGGGGAAATTTCATCCGTGCGGCCCAACCCCAGGCGTCGTCAGCGTGCCACCGCTTAAGCTCCGACCAGTCGGCGAAGCGGGCCTCGGCCCCAAATTCCGTCTTGAGGACCGCGGCGAGATCCTCCGTCTCGGGATAGGCCACCGTCGTGATGACGATTTGCCGGGGTAAGTCGCGGGTGACCAGTGCGGCAATTTCCTCCGGGGGCAGCGCCCGCCGCCACAACCGGGCCTCGTCGAGGGCGCCGGTGAAGGCCCAGCCGGCCCCGGGAAACGGCACCCCAAACTGGAGGTTGCCGTGGTCAGGCACGGTCGCGCTGCGGTGCACACCCAGCGGGACCGGAGCGGGGGCCCGGCCGTCGACGTAGAGGCGAAAGCTCGAACCATCGCTGACCAGCGCGAGATGATGCCATTCACCTGTGGGCAAGACTTCGGGTGCAGTGATTAAGAGGGCGTTCGGTTCCAGGGCGCGCAGAAATGTAGCTTCCGGACGCCCATTGTTAAAACCGAGCGACCAGATGAGCGCGCCCATGGTCTCCGTGTGGGCCCGCCAGAACTGCCCGGAGGCATGGGGCGATTCATCCTGCCGCACCCAAATCGCGGCGGTGAAGGGCTGGGCGCCGTTCCAGCGCAGGATCGGAAGATCCGGCATCTCGGCCCGCACGCTGGCATTGCCATTAAACCGCAGGGCACGATCGATCCGCCCAAAGCGGTCCTGGGTCGGCATGGAATATTCGCCGGTCCCGTGCAATCCCCGCCCGGATCCGTCCTGGGTGTCGCCGTCGAAATTCCACGCTGCCAGGGCGCGGGTCGCATCGCTGGGAAAGGTCGTCGCCACGGGCGACGCGGCCGGAGAGAAGGTGAAGGCGTACATCCCGGCCAGCGCCGCGGCCAATGCGCCCAAGCCCAGCTCGCGACGGTGCGGGGTGCGCCACCGGGGTCGTGCCATCATCCCGCTGCTCCCGCCGCCCAGCCGCCGGGCGACTTCGCCCGCTGAGCGGGGCCGGGCATTGGCCTCCTTGGCCAGGCAGGCGGCGATCGTCTGCTCCCATTCCCGGGGCACTGGTCCCACGCCTCGGCCGAGGGTGGCGCGCCGGGCGTTAATCGTCTCCGGCTTGCGTTGAAACAATTGCAGACGCACGTCGCCCTTGAAGAACGGGGGCTTGCCCGTGAGCAATTCGTAGAGCGTCGCGCCCAGGGCGTAGATGTCGTCCGTCGGGGCCGCATTCTCGCCCATCGCCTGCTGCGGGCTCATGTAGACGATCGTGCCGGCCGACATCATGCTCACCCGGGTCATCGTCTCCGTCAGGGTTTGCGCCACGCCAAAGTCGGTGATCTTCAGCCGGCCTTCCCGGGTGAGCATCAGGTTGGTCGGCTTCAGATCGCGGTGGACGATACCCGCCTCGGTGTGGGCGTAATCGAGCGCGGCGCAGAGCTGCGGCAGCCACCCGGCGAGGTCGGCCGGAGCGAGCACCTTGGCCTCCCGGGTCAGCCGCAGCGCGGCGAGCGTGGGGCCGTCGACGAGTTCCATTGCAATGGCCGCACCGCTGGCATCCTCCACGAAATCGTGGATGCGGACGATGTTGGGGTGGGTGAGTTGCCGGGAGCGGCGCGTCTCCTCCCTCAAGTCGTCATAGGCGCCCGGGTCCCAGCGCAGGGTGTCGGGCAGGAATTTGAGCGCGACCTCCTCCGCGAGGACCTCGTCGCGCGCGCGCCAGACCACCCCCATGCCGCCGCGGCCCAGTTGGTTGATCAACGTGTAGCGGTTGAAGACGCGCGATCCCGGGGAAAACCCCCGTTGGGTCGGCTCGGATTCAGGGCCGATTGGCGACACGGTGGGGAAAGCGCTAATTCGGCCCGGGGGCGGCAGCGAAACTGCCGGCGTGGGGTGGGTGGGGTGCGGCGGTCACGCGGTTATTTGGCGGGCGGGCCGTCCTTGGCGTTGCCTTCCTCGACGACCGTGGGCGTGCCGATGCGCACCTCGGCGTGGCGGCGATCCGCGTCCTCGATGAAGGTCGGCCGATCGGTGGTGGTGGCGAAGTGGGGCGCGGCGCTGGTGAGCATCACGTGCATGGAGTCGGGCAGGTTGCGCCGCCGCGAGTCGATGGAGATGCGCGTGCGCCAGAGGATCTTTTTCTCCTTCCTGGCCAGGGCCTCGACGTCGAACGCGGCGAGAAAGATGTAGAGACGCAGGTCGCGGGCGGCCTCGTTGATGCGGTCGGCCTCGCTCATCATGAGCATGTGGCGCTCCGCCTGGAAGGCGCCGACCAGGTCGCGGATTTCCCGCTGGTTGAAGGCGATGGTGGTCGTCGTGGTGTCGCCGGTTTCGGTGTCGGTATCCTCCAGATCGTAGGTCGACAGGCTGGCGGTGCCGTAGCTGTAGAGGATGGCGATCTGCGGGCGCGGGCCGCCGACGCGAGTGGGGACGAACCCCTGCGCATTGAGCGCGCCGACGATTTCCTTCAAGAGGGCGGTGCGGTCGGGCATCTTTTCCCCGGCGATGGGATCGCCGAGCGTCCGTTCGGTGCCGCCGAGGAAGATATAGTAGACCGGATTCTCCTTGGTTGGGCGCAGGCTGGGCGAGGCGGGATCGACCACATCGGATACGACCAACACTTCCGGACCCTCGCGGGGCTTGGAGGCGGCGAAGAGGGTCGGGGAGGCGAGGCAGCAGAGGAGGGCGAGGGCCCGGAGTCTCATGGGGGGAGAAGACGCGGGCCCCGGGCGGGAAGTAACAGGGCGCCCCGCCGGCGGCCGGCGGGGCTTCACCGCACCTGACCCTGGCGCCGGACCTCGGCGAGGAGGGCCTGCAAGTCGGCGACCTTGGCCGGTTGCGCGGCGTAGAGATTGTGCTGTTGGGTGAGATCCTGCCCCAAGTCGTAGAGTTCGCCGGGTTGGTCGTTGGGCTTGTACCCGTTGGCCGGATCGAACCAGGCGGGGACCTTGGAGACGGCGCCGGTCTTCGCGGCGACGAGCAGCCAGTGATCGTGCCGCAGGGCGTAGCCATTGGCGTTGGTATTGTGCACGATGGTGCGCCGCGGGCTGGGGGCGCCGGACTTCCAGACCGGGAGCAGGTCGTAACTGTCGTCCGCCGACCCTGGGGGCAGCGTGAAGCCAGTGATCGCCGCGAGCGTGGCCATGACATCCACCTGGCTGATGAGCGCGTCGCTTACGGCTCCCCGGGGCACGTGGCCCGGCCAGCGGACGATGAACGGCTCGCGATGCCCGCCTTCCCAGAGGTCACGCTTCACGCCGCGCAGGGGCCCGGAGCTGCGATGCGAAAAATTCTGGATGCGGGGATAGGCGTAGTGCTCGGGACCGTTGTCGGCGGAAAAGATGACGAGGGTGTTGTCGGCGAAACCGCTGGCGGCGAGTTCGGCGAGCACGCGGCCAACGGTGGCATCGGTCTGCTCAACGTAGTCGCCATAGCCGCCCGCCTGGGACTTGCCGGCGAACCCGGCCGCGGGCACGATGGGCGCGTGGGGCGAGGTGAAGGGGAAATAGAGGAAGAAGGGATCCGGGCGGCCCCGTTGTTCCCTGATCCAGGCGACGGCGCGCTCCGTGAGCCGCGGCATGACCCCGTAAAAATCCCAGCCGGGGGTCATCGGACCGGGCCGGCACTCCCAACTGCCCTCGGTCGTCTCCTGCGTGATCGCGAGCGGCACCGCGGGCATCGTGACGACGCGATCGTTTTCGAACCAGGCATAGGGTGGAAAATTGGGCACGTCATCGCCGAAGTAAAAGTCGAAGCCGTGATCGCACGGCCCGCCGGAAATCGGGCGCGACCAGTCGAAGTCGCCGGGCGCGTATCCAGTCTTGGGATCGGCTTTGACGCCGGGGCGCTTGAGGGCGTCCCAGTTCCAGCCGAGGTGCCATTTGCCGATGCAGGCCGTGCGGTAGCCCTGCTGCCGGAGCATCGCCGGAATCGTGAGTTCGGCGTCGAGGACCGGTGGACCGAAGCTGTTGACGATGCTGTGGAATTTCCGCCAGTGGAAGCGGCCGGTGAGGAGCGCGTAGCGGCTCGGCGTGCAGACCCCGGAGGAGCTGTGGGCGTCGGTGCAACGCATGCCCTCGCGGGCCAGTTGGTCGAGGTGGGGCGTGCGGATCTTCGCATCCGGATTCTGGCTGGCGAGGTCACCGTAACCCATGTCGTCGGCGTAAAGGATGACGATGTTGGGGCGGTCGGCGGCGAGCAGGGCGCCGGCGAGGAGCAGCGGCGCGGCGCAGAGCGGGAGCAGGGACCGGGGCATGGGAAAAGTGAGAAAGGGATCGGCGGCGGAAGGCGAGGGCCAAAGGGGGCGGGCCGGGAGGGACAAAGTCGTTCTCTTGCCTCGTAGTCTTCCTCTTTCCTCTTTCTCTTAATCTTTCTCTTCCCCGGACAAACCCTGACGAAAGAGAACGATAAAGAGGAAAGAGAAAGATTGGCCAATCGACTTTGGCCCTGCCCCTGGAAGGGCATCCCGGGACTCCCCCCGCAGGGCCCGCCCGGCCGCAAGTGGCGCGGAACCCCGGCCCGCCCAAAGCCCCGGCCGTGATGTAAGGGCTAGACGCGGGCGCCCTCCTCGCTCACCGTCGCGTCCTCGAACCCTTTTTCGCGTGATCCTATCCAAGACCGAACTCCACTCCCTCCTCGAAGCGAGAAACGCCGCACCCCACGCCGTACTGGGCATGCACCCGCTGACGCGCCGACGGTCCAAGGGTGTGGTGACGCGGGCCTTCGTGGGCGACGCCGTCTCCTGCGAGGTGGTCGACCTCGAGGCCGATCCGCCGCAATTGATTCCCATGGACCGGATCGCGGATGCGGGACTGTTCGAGGTCTTCATTCCCCGGCGACCCGAGGTCTTCCGCTACCAGTTGCGGGCCGGGTACGCCAACGGGGAGTTCCGGCAATTCTTCGATCCCTATTGTTTCCTGCCTACGCTCGGGCCGCAGGACCTCTATCTTTTCAACGAAGGCAACGAACACCGCATCTACGAAAAGCTCGGCGCGCGGGTGCGCAATCTGGGCGGCGTGGCCGGGGTGTCGTTTGCCGTGTGGGCGCCGGCGGCCGCGCGGGTGTCGGTGGTGGGCAACTTCAACCACTGGGACGGTCGCTTCCACCCGATGCGGTCGCTCGGGTCCTCCGGGGTCTGGGAACTGTTCATCCCGGGACTGGGCGAAGGCGAAGTCTACAAATTCGAGCTGCGCGACCAGCGCGGGAACGTGCGGCTGAAGACGGATCCCTACGGGACCTATTTCGAGGGTCCGCCCAACAACGCCGCCATCGTGTGCGATCCGGCCAAGTTTGCCTGGACCGACTCCGCTTGGCTGGAGCGCCGGCAAGCCCGGGCGGGCCGGCTCGATCGTGCGATGTCGGTCTACGAGGTGCACCTGGCCTCGTGGCGGCGGGTGCTGGAGGATGCCAACCGGCCGATGACCTATCGCGAGTTGGCCCCGCAGCTGGCGGACTACGCCCTGGAGATGGGTTTCACTCACCTCGAGATGATGCCGATCGCGGAGCATCCGTTTGACGGCTCCTGGGGCTATCAGGTCACCGGGTTCTTCGCGCCCACCCACCGGTTCGGGTCCCCCGAGGATTTCGCGTGGTTCGTGAACCACCTGCACGAGCGCGGGCTCGGCGTCATCCTGGACTGGGTGCCGGCCCATTTTCCGCGCGACAGCTTTGCCCTGGCGGAATTCGACGGCACCCACCTGTACGAACACGCGGATCCGCGGCAGGGGGCGCACATGGACTGGGGCACGCTGATCTTCAACTACGGGCGCAACGAGGTGCGCTGCTTCCTCGTGGCCAACGCCCTGGCCTGGCTCGACCGCTACCATCTCGACGGCCTGCGCGTCGACGCTGTGGCCTCGATGCTCTACCTCGATTACTCCCGGAAGGAGGGGCAGTGGATTCCCAACCGCCATGGCGGGCGGGAGAACCTCGAGGCGATCGACTTCCTGCGGGGGGTGAACGACCTGGTGCACCGGTATTATCCGGGTGCGTTGATGATTGCCGAGGAGAGCACCTCGTTTGCGGGGGTGAGCCGGCCGACGAAGGACGGCGGGCTGGGCTTCGACTACAAGTGGAACATGGGGTTGATGAACGACACCCTGCGCTACTTTTCCAAAGAACCCATCGTGCGCCGGCACCACCATTCCGACCTCACGTTCGGCATGCTCTACCAGTACTCCGAGAATTTCGTGACGGTGTATTCGCACGATGAGGTCGTGCACGGGAAGGCCTCGATGCTATTCAAGATGGGCGCCTGGCACATCGCCGAAAAGGCGGCCAATCTCCGCGCGCTTTACACCCACAGCTGGATGTGGCCGGGCAAGAAACTGCTCTTCATGGGCAGCGAGTTCGCGCAGTCGCGGGAATGGGCGCACGATTCCAGCCTCGACTGGAACCTCTGCCAATACCTCGACCACGAGGGGGTGCGCCTGCTCGTCCGCGATCTCAACAAGCTTTACGCCGCGGATCCGGTGCTGTGCGAAAACGATTTCAACTCCCAGGGCTTCCGCTGGCTGTCGTGCCACGATGCGGACGCAAACCTGATCGCGTTCCTGCGGTGCGACGCGGCCGAGAAAGTCCTCTACGCGGTCGTCTGCCATTTTGGCGGGGCCCAGCGCGAGTATCTCGTGGGCGTGCCCCGGCGGGGTTTCTGGCGCGAGGTGGTGAACACCAACAGCGAATATTACGGCGGCAGCGGGGTCGGCAACGACGGCGGTCGCACCACCGAGGATATCGCGCGCGACGGCTTCGGCCAGGCATTGCGGGTGACCCTGCCGCCGCTCAGCGCTTTTGTGTTCAAGTGGACCGGGGGCAAGGACTGAGCGGGGATCGAAAAATCCACCTTGGGCAGGGCGTGGGCTCCGCTCCGCGCCGCGGTTACTGACCGAGTTTCATCACGATCCTGCGGCGGCGAAGGGACTCGCCGCCCTACCCACGCGTCGCCCGACGGAAAGTCCAAATGACAAGGCAGGTCGGTTGAGCGCAGACCTACGGCACCTCGTATACTTCGACGATGACCACGCCGGCGCTGGTGCCGACGCCGGTGACCTGCGCGGTGTAGGCGCCGGGCGGTAGCGAGAGGTACAGGGCCGCATCCTTGCTCGCCGGCGGCAGGGAAAACGCACCCGTGCGGGCAAACATCGCCGCCAACTCCGCGCCGCCGCCCCAATTGTCGTTGGCCGCAATCACCGTCTGGCCGAGATACACGTCGATCATGGGATCGGCCATGGCGCCGGTCACGTTGAAGGGGGCGGCCGCCAGCGACGGGCCGACGGCCCGGATCAGGATCGGCTTGAGGCTGGTGCCGGCGAGCACGAAACCCGCCGTGAGCACGCCCCCGGCCGGGATCGGCTTCAGCACGGAAACGTTGAGCAGGCGCGGGGTGGCGGCCGTCGCGGTGCCGGTTGGCGTGCCGTCGTAGAGTTCGATCAGGACGCTGCCCGCTGCGCCGCCGGTGCCGGTCACGTGGACGGTGTACGACCCGTTGGGCAGCGCGGTCTGCAGGACGGCCGCATCCTTCGCCGCATCCGAGAGGTAGGCGAAGGCGCCCACCTGGGTGAAGGCGGCGCGGAGGTCGGTCGCTCCGCCCCAATTGTCGTTGGCGGCGATGATCGTGGCGCCGCCATAGAGGGCGAGCTGCGGATCGGCCAGCAAGGCTGGAACCCCGAAGGGCCCCAGCGAAGGCCCGACCGCGCGCACGAGGAGGGGTTGACCGCCGGTGGTTCCGGCGCCGCCCGTCACCGTGCCGACGACCACGAGCGGATCGGTGGCGGACACCGTCGTGAGGATGGACAGGTTGGCGATGCGGGCGTCGGAAGGAGCGGAGGAAGGACCGACCACACTCAAGATCCCGGTGATCGGGTTGAAGTCCCAGGCAAGACCGGCACCGGGCGCCGGCGTGATGCTGCTGAAGTTGCCGCTTGCGGCCGCGGCGGCAAAGAGCGGAAAACTCTGGCCGGAGGTGAACGCACCGCCCAGGTTGGCCACCACCAGCGTACCTCCGTAGGTGATACGGGTGGCTCCCTGCACGGTGTCGTGGGCGAGGCTCGCGGCGCTGACCTCCACGCTGGTGGTGCTGCCCGCGGCGAGGGTGAGGGTGTCCCGCAGGGTCAGCGTCCCCAACGAGGCGCCGGGGGCGAGACGGCCGCCGCTGGCCACGGTCACCGGGGCGTCGATCGACCCCGTGCCGCCGAGGGTGGCGCCGCGGGCGACCGTGAGGGCGCCGCCGCCGGCGATGCTGCCGCGGACCAGGAGCGTGCCGGCGTTGAGGCTGGTGCGATCGCTCCAGCGGTTGGCGCCCGTGAGGGTCCACGTGCCGGTGCCCGACTTGATGAAACCGAGGGTGTTGGCGCCCGTGCCGTCGGTGATGCGGCCGTTGATCGTGCCGTCGCCGGGGCCGCTGAGCTCGAGGTTGCGACTGGTGGTGTTGGGCGCGAAATCGCCGTGGAGCGTGAGGGTGCCGGCCTCGACGACGATCATCGTGTTGCCGCCGCCGCTGTTGAGCGTGAAATCCCCGTGCAGCGTGTTGTGGCCGGCCTCGTTGAAGACGGCCCCCTTGTTGTTGCTGGTCGCGAACGTGAGGGTGGCCGGCAGGACGATGTCGCCCTGGCTGCCGTCGAGCCGGAGTTGCGGGTTGCCGGCGGTGCCGTGGGTCAGGGTGATCCGTTTGACGCCGGAGCCGAGCGCGGCGCTGTTCGTGATCCGCAGCGCGCCGGAGTTAATCGTGACGTCGCCGGCAAAAGTATTGCGGCCGCCGAGCACCACGGTGCCCTCACTGATGGGACAATCGAGCGTGAGGCCGCCGGAGCCGGAGATGGCGTTGGGCACGAGCAGGGTGCCGGTGCGCTCGAAGCGCAGGGTGCCTTGGTTGACCACCGGGCCGGTCCCGAGCGTGCCGGTCGCGCTGTCGTCGCCGATCTGCAGGATGCCGGCCTGGATGGTCGTGGCGCCGGAGTAGGTGTTGGCGCCGCTGAGAATGAGCGTGCCGGTGCTGGCCTTGGTCAGACCGCCGCCGCCGGAAAGCGCGCCGCTGAAACGAAACGTCGCCGTGCCGCTGCCCTGAAACGTGGTCGTGCCCGCCAGCAGCAGCGGGGTGGCGACCTCGCAGGCGAGGCCGGCGCCGGCCAGCGCGTCCAGGTTCACGACCGGGGCGATGCCGCCGTTGCTCGTCAGCAGAAGCGGGTTGCCGGTGATGAGCACGCGGGCGGTCGCGGTGCTCGTGCCGCCCAAAGTGAGGGCGTTGACGGTGAAGTTGGCCGGGAGGTCGTTTTGCGAGGTGAAGTCGCCGGCCGGGAGCGTGCGGCCGGAGAAGAAATCGAGCGTGGTGCTGCGGTTGCCGACGGGGGCGGCGGCGGCTGACCAACTCGCACCACTGCTCCAGAGTTGCGGTGCGACGGCGCTGGCGGCGCTCCACGCATACGGCGAGGGCGTGAGGCCGAGCGTAATCGTGCCGCGGGCGCTCGCGCCCCCGAGGTGGCGGACGGTCAGGCCCCGGGCGAGGGCGGCGATTGCTTCGGGCGCGAGCGCGGCGGTGAAGACCGCGCAGTCGTCGAGCAGGCCGTTGAACCAGCGGTCGATCCGGGTCGCGGTTTGGGCGTGGCCACCAAAGACCAGGGGCTGGCTCTGGTCCAGTGCGAGCGCGAATGAGGCGTCGGTGCCGGCGAGCACGCCGTCGACATAGAGGCGCAGGACGGTGCCGCTGCGGGTGACCGCGAAGTGGTGCCAGGTGCCGGGGGCAATTTCGCCGGCCACGAGATCCACGTCGGGGCCCCCACCGGCAAAATGCCGCAAGCGCACCTCTGCGGCGCCGGCCGGACAGATCACCATCATCTCCTGCGTCGCCCCGCCGCCATCGCCGGCGCCGACATGCCACACCAGATCATCGTTGGTCGTCGCGCGGCGCTTGAACCAGCCGGTCACGGTCCAGTCGGCGGCATTCCAATCGAGCTCCGCGGTGGCGAGGGAGCGCTGCAGTCGCACGCCCGTCGTCGTGGCTTCCACGAGATCGAGCGAGCGCAGGCTCTGGCCCGCGACGACGCCCGGATGATCGGTGCTGAAGCTGAACGTGCCGGCGCCGGCGGGATCGAGGGTGCCATCGCGAAGATTTTGCGCGGCGTCGGACACCCGCAGAGGCTGAGCCGGGTCGTCGGGACCGTCGAAATCCCATACGAGCAGCAGGCGGGGATCGGGCGTGGCGTCGGTGACGGTGAAATCAAATTGCGTCGGGGCGGTGGCGCCGGCCTGCGGGAGCACGCGCACGGTGCGGCCGTCGGCGAGCAGGGTGGCCGTGCCGTTGACGACCGCGCCGAGGGCGAAGCGCAGGTGGTCGGGCGCGGTTTCGTTGTCGCTGGCATACTTCCGCAGATCAACGTCGACCATGTTTTCCGGCCCGGTGGCGGTGGTCGTCAGGGCCTGGGGCGGAGCGGAGCCGGACATGGGCCACTGGGCGAGCGGCGTGACGCCGGGCAGGGTCGCGGGCGGATCCTCGCCGGTGGTCAGGGGCACGGCGTACACCGCGAGGGTGGCCTGCGTGACGGCGGGCAGATGGATCGCGAGCTTGCGAATGGTGGAGTTGGCGTTCTGGCCCGCCGGGTGCGGCGAGGAGGCGAGGGGCTCGGCTGCCATGATCTGAAAGGTTCCGCCACCCGCCACGATCTTCAACCACAGGCGCTCGGTGCCCCGGCTCAGGGTGGCGCTGGTGCCGTCGGCCGAGAGCACGACGGACTTGTCGGTGGCGTAGTGCATGAACCACCACACGTTGGCCGGGCGGGCGTAGTGGATTTCGTCCTGGATGAGAACGTGGCGGCGGCGGTTGCAGAGCATGAAGCCCCGCTGCACCCGCGTGGCGCCGGCGTACGCGGAAGTGAGATCCATCACGGTGGCCCCGCGCTCGGGGTTGGGTTCGGTGGCGAAGAGCACGATGGGCGGCTTGGTGTGCAGCACCTGATCCGGCGCGGTGCCCGGATTGATCACCAGGGTGTTCTGCCCCTCGGCGCGCAGGCGGTAGTAGGTCCAGCGCTGCGGCTCGCTGAAGTAGCCGGGCAGGGCGTAGTCGTCGCCCCCGAGTTCCACCGCCCAGCGCTGACCGTTGGCATCGAGCACAAACGTACCCGCATCCAGATTTCCATGACTGGCCCCGACCTCGCCCGCCTTCGTCGCGACGAAGGTCGCCCGCGGATCCTGCCACTGCGAGCGCAGGGTCACGATGTCCTGCACATTGAAGTCGGTGACGCTGGTGGCGCCGCGAAACCAATTGTCGAGCGGAAAGCCGTCGGTGGCGGGGTCGTGGCCGCGGGCGTCGTACCAGAAGAGGTTCAGCACCTCGCCGCCGCTGTTGGTGCGCTGGTACCAGGCGTATTCGGGCTTATTGAAGCGGCGGGCCAGCCAGAAGAGCTGGCAGCCGGCCATGTTGCCGGCACCCGAGTCGGCGAAATTGAACGAGAGCCGGGTGGGCCCGACCATGTACGGCGGGTAGTACCCGGTGAGCGAGAGTCCGCGGATGCCGCTGAGGCCGAAGTCGCTGCCGAGGACGCTCTCGAGGCCCGCCAGCATGCGGCAATTGTACTCGCTGGCAAAATCCCAGTATCCGGGGCCCTCGTACCAGCCGCCGTTGTCGGTCGTGTAGTGGGCCATGACGGGCGCCACCTTCGTGACCGAGTGATGCAGGATCTGTTCAACCAGGGTGGTGTCGGCGCCGTTCTCGCCCGCGATGGCAAGGGCGCCCAGCGTGAGCCCGCCGGTGCAGACCAGGTTCCAATTGTTGTTCGTCGGGCGGGTCCAGCCGGCGTTATTGTTGTATTCCTTCAGGCCGGCCGTCAGCCCGCGCGTGGCGAGGGCCCGGCGCAGGACGTCGCGGCGCGCCGGGGTCCAGTAGGCGTGGAGCCAGTCGAAGCCGATGGCGAAGGCGTGCGTCATTTCCGCCACATCGAGAAAATGACCGGTGTCCCAGAACGGGAAGTCGCCCGGCGCCTTGCTGCCGGCGGGGTTGGCGGCCTTCTCGAGTTCGAGGTACAGGCGCTCGGCGTAGGTGCGGTCGCCGGTCATCAGATACGCGAGCGCCAGTTTGTAGGTGCGGTCGAGCACCGAGCGCGAAATGCCCAGCATGGTGTTCCGATTGTCCAGCGCGTAGGTATTCACGGGTTGGTTGCGGATGGTGTCCGCGCTGGCCTTGAGGGTTTGGTACCAGGTCGCCAGCGGCGCCTCCGTCCCGGCGGCGAGCTGCTGCCGGAGCCACTCGATCTTCTGGGGCGTGATGAACAGCCGCGGATGTCCGCTGGCCAGCGTGGCCAGATAATTTCCCTGGCCGGGCGGCGGACGATCCAGTCCGGGCGGCACGAGCGAGTCGGCCGCGATGACCTCGAGGCTGGCGGCGCCGGGCGGCCGCCACGCGACGCTGAAGTGATCGTCGCCGGTCCCCGCCTGATGCAGCAACTCGACGTAATATTTCTCCCCCCGGTTCAGGCTGATCGGCGCGGAGGTGCGGGAAAACTCCCGCCGGCCGGTCGCCGCCGGCACGGTGACGATCCGCACCTTGTTGGCGGGGTTGGCGTCCGGGCTGAGCCAGAGTTCGGCGACATCGGCGGCGGCCACGGCAAACGTGTGGGGGCCCGTGACCGCGGGTACGACGTAGCCGTGCACGCGTTCGCCATAATGGTCGCCGAGGTTGGGCGCGAGCGATTCGAATTGGAGCAACGATTCCCGTCCGGAGGGCCGGCTGGGATAGTCGGGGAGCGACGTGAACGCCGCGACGCCGGTGCCCGGCACGTTGGCCCAATGCTCGAGCAGCAAGGTGCCGCGCTCCGGGGCGGCGCTGGCGGGAAAAAGGCGGGCGCCCGGAATGACTTGTTTGGGCAGGCGGGCGCTGCTCCAGGCGAGACGGATGGCGGCCTCGCCGGTGCCGGTGGTATATTCGAGGCGCAGATTGGTGCGCCGCCCCGCCTCGAGGCGGATGGTCCCGGCCATTTCGCCGCCGGAGGTCGAGACCGCGGCGCGGCCGACAATCAATTGGTCGTCCACCCAGAGGAGCGCGCCGCCCTTGGCGGTGACGTAAAACGTGTGGTTTTCGGCGTAGAGGGCTTCGACCTGGCCTTCCCAGCGCACCGAGAAATTATCCGCCCCGATCCCGGTCGGACCGGGTTCGTTCGGCCAGGCAAAGTCGATCGGGGCGTCGGTCCGCGTGACGGCCGTGCCCGTGAAGGTCGCGTTGTTGAAATAGCTGCCGGTGAGACCGGAAACCGAATCCGCCGCCGCCGCCACCGGTAAAATGAGGCCGAGCGGCAGGCACAGGAGGAGGCGGCGCAAGGGGGAGATCATCGTGCGCGGGAGGCGGGGATCACAGGCCGTCCCGGAGGGTGGCCACGGTGAGCGGGGCGAACAGGAGGACGAGCATGCCGAGGCCGAGGAGACCGCCGCGGCGCACGTCGAAGTCGGCCGCGATGCGACTCCAGGTCGCCCGGAAGACGACCCGGCCGAAGACCAGATCGAGGGTGAGCATCAGCACGAGCCACAAGCCGCCGATGCCGAGCCAGGCGGCGGGAGGGCGGGAGCCGAGCCACGGGACGGCGACCCAGGTGATGGCGAGAATCAGGGCGGAACCGGTGCCGACGCCGATTTGACGGGCCCGCCGATCGCCCACGCGGCGGTTCAGGAAACGCACGCGCAGGGCACCCTGCAGCACTTCGGCCGCGGCGATGACGAGCCAGACGAGCAGGGCGCGGAGCAACACGGGAGATTCCACCATGGCGCAGGCTAGGGCGGTGAAACCGGCCGCGGCAAGCGCGAGCCCGCGGTGGGGGCGCTCGTCGTGCTGCGCCAGCCGCGGGGCGTCCGGGAAACGTGCGCGCAATTCAAACGGAAGTTCCAGCCGCGGGGGAAGTCCCCGACACCGCCGGCCCCCGCCGCCGGCGGATGAGGTCTCACCCGTTCCAGCGGCTCGCGTTGTCGACCCCGTTAGCCTTGGCCACGTACACGGGTTCCCGGCCGGCCCGCAGTTGGGCCTCGTAGTCGCGCAGGCAAGCCAGCGCCGGCTTGGCCAGCAGCAGGATGGCGATGAGGTTGAGCCAGGCCATCAGCCCGACGCCGATGTCGCCCATGGTCCAGGCGAGATCGGCGCTGCGCAGCGTGCCGTAGAAGACCACCGCGAGGAAGGCCACGCGCAGGACATTGAACAACCGCGGACTGGCGGCGTGCCGGCGCAGGTAGGCGAGGTTGGTTTCCGCGTAATAGTAGTACGCCATCAGGGTGGTGAACGCGAAAAAGAAGAGCGCGAGGGCGACAAACGCGCCGCCGACGCCCGGGAGGACGCGATCGACGGCGGCCTGGGTGAAGGCCGGGCCGTAGGCCACTCCGGGAATGTTTTCGCGGAGGAAGCCGCCGGCGGGGTTCACGACGTTGTACTGGCCGGTCAGGATGATCATGAACGCGGTCGCGGTGCAGACAAACCAGGTGTCGACGTAGATGGAGAACGCCTGCACGAGCCCCTGGGCCGCGGGGTGTTTGACCTCGGCGGCGGCGGCGGCCATGGGCGCGGTGCCCTGGCCGGCTTCGTTGGAGTAGATGCCGCGCTTCACGCCCCAGGAGATCGCGAGGCCGACGATGCCGCCGAAGGCCGCGTGAGCCCCGAAGGCGCTCTTCACGATCAAGGTCAGCATCGCCGGCACCTCCCGCACATGCACCGCGACGACGATGGCGGCCATCAGGATGTAGCCGGCGGCCATGACCGGCACGATCAACTGGGCGGCCCGGCCGAGCCGCTTGACGCCGCCGAAAATAATCAGACCCAGGAGCACGACCACGAGCGCGCCGGTCGCCATCGGGGGGATGGCGAAGGCGTTTTGCACGGCGACGCCGATGCTGTTGGCCTGCACCCCCGGCAGGAAGAAGCCGGTCGCCAGGATGGTGGAGACGGCGAACACCACCGCGTACCACTTCATCTTCAGGCCGCGCTCAATGTAGTACGCCGGCCCGCCGCGGTATTCGCCGTTGATCTCCTCTTTGTAGATTTGCGCCAGCGCCGCCTCGACGAACGCCGAACCCGCGCCGACAAACGCGATCGTCCACATCCAGAACACCGCCCCGGGGCCCCCCATCGCAATCGCGGTCGCGACCCCCGCGATGTTGCCGGTGCCGACGCGCCCGGAGATCGCGAGGGCAAAGGCCTGGAACGACGACACGCCCTGCGCCGACGACTTGGAGCCGAAGAGCAGCGCGACCATGTGCCCGACATGGCGGATCTGCAGGAAGCGCGTGCGGATCGAAAAATAAAGCCCCGTGCCCAGGCAGAGCCAGACGAGCGCGGGGCTCCAGATGATGTCGTTCAGGCCGTTGATGATTTTTTCCACGGGAAAGTGAGGAGGAGGAGCGGGTGCGGCGGGGAAGGGCGAGCGGCGCGGGCAAAACGGAAAATGCGGCGGGGCGGGTCGCTGCGGTCGCGCCGGCGCGCGGCCTACGGCAGCTCGCGCACGCGGAGGCGCCGGTATTCCATCTGGCCCTTGTCGCTCTCCACGCCGATCGGCCCGGTGGCGGGGACCGGGAAGGCGTCAACCAGCACCTCGCCATTGCAAGTAGCATGGGCGAGACCACCGCGGACGGTGACGACAACCTCATTCCAGTCGAGGGGGCGATAATGCTGGAGCGCCACAAAGGGTCCGGCGATCAGGTAATCCCGGCATTGCAGCTGTGGTTCGCGGATGAAGATGCCGCTGTCGGCGTTGGGGCTGGCGCGGAACTCCAACCTCAACTCGAAGTCGCGCGGAAAATTTTGCCGCGTCATCAGTTTCCGATAGGCGCGTTCGACGCGGGCGACGGTCACGATCAGGCGGCCATTCCGCACGGCGAAGCGTCCATCGGGCGCGGCGACCTGCCCGTCAAAGGCGGGACCGTCCGGGTAGCCCCAACCGGTGAGGTCGCGGCCGTTGAAGAGACTGACGAAGCCCGGCTCGGGCGTGAAGTCATCGGTCCAGGCGGGGAGCAGGCCCGTGGTTTCCAGGACGGGGCGGAGGGCGGCCGCCCATTTGGCGTAGCCGGTGCGGTTGGGGTGGAGCAAATCGGGAAACTCCTCCGGCTTCGCCTCGCCGCGCGCGTTGGCGAAGAGCGCGAAGGTGTCGAGCACGGTGACCTGCGGCTCGTCCTTAATCGCGGCAAAATAGAGCTGGTTGATTTTACGGATTTGATCGGCCGGGCGTTTCTTCTCCGGCGAACTTGGGAACACCTGGCAAAGGATCACGGGCAGCGTGGCGTTGTGCTGCTTCAGGGCGGCGAGGATGAGTTGCAGGTTGCCGGCAATGGTTTCCGGCGCCGCCCCTTCCTCCAGATCGTTGGTGCCGATCAAGAGCACGACCCCGCGCGGGTTGAGGGCGAGCACGTCTTCTGGCAGGCGGAGGAGCACGCCGCGCGTGGTGTCGCCGCTGATACCGCGGTTGGCCGTCTTCAAGCCGAGGAAGACGGGGGCGAGATCCGTCCAGCCCTGGGTGATGGAATCGCCGAGGAAGACCACCGCGCCCTGGTCCGGCTTCACCCGCCGCGCCCAGCCCGCGCGCCGTTCCTGCCAGAGTTTTTGAAACCAGTCGGTGCGGCGAATCGGCCCCGCGCCCGGCAGGCCGTCGTCGGTGGCGGGGATTTGAAAGTGGGCCTCGGCGCGGGCCGGGGCGGCCGCCGGCGTTTCCGCGGCGGGAACCCTGGAGGCGAGCAGCAGCAGGGCGGCGAACGCGGGGGCGAGGCGGCGTGAAACGGGAAGATTCATGGGAGGGGAAGGGGCAGGCGGAACGCGGCCCGACGTTGCCCCGGGCTCCGCGGGCCGGTCAATGGCGAAACCAGCCATCGCACCGGCCGAAGCGGGCGGATTATTATCCCGCGAACCGGACCAGACGTGGCGTTGCTGGTGCACCTCAGCGGGACGGTGCCTCAGCGCGCGGGCAGGTCGAGCGCTTCGATCGTGTCGAGTTCCGGACTGCCACCGCGATTGCCGCTGCCCGCGGCGATGTAAAGGGTGTCGCCGTGGCGGGCGATGCCGCTGCCATGCCGGCCGCGTTGGAGCGAGGGCCAGGCACTCCAGGTGCCGGTGCGCGTGTCGAGCGCCTCGACCTGGGCATGGGATTCCTTCTGGGCCATGGACTCCCCGCCCGCGACGAGGAGGAAGGGGCCGACGGCCCGTGCCATGCAACCGGCCCGCGGCGTGGGAAGGTTGCCGGTGGCCGCGGGCAGCGTCGACCACGTGCGGGTGGCGAAGTCGAAGACGTCGACCTCGGGCACCAGCAGGTTGAAGACCTGATTGGTGGCACCGGAACTGCGCCGGCCGCCCACCGCGTAGAGTTTGCCGTCAACGACCGCGCTTTGAAAATGGTCGCGGGGGCGCGGGGCGTCGGGCAGACGCGACCACGTGCCGGTCGCAAAATCGTAGGCGTCCAGCCAGGCGACATGACCTTCCCAATGGCCGTTGATGATGCCGCAGACCACGTAGAGCCGACCGTCGTGAATGACGGCCCCGGCACCGCCCCGCCGCCGATCGGCGGGCAGGCTGGGTCCGCGGGACCAGGCATCGGTGGCGGGATCATACACCGGGATGTAGTCGAGGGCGTGTTCGCGCGGGTAGGGGCCGGTCATCGCACCCGGGAGCCAGATCTTCCCCTGCCAGACGACGGGTTGGAAGTGGTGCGTTTCGATCGGCGGCGGGGCGCCGTGCGACCAGGTGAGGGTCGCCGGGTCGAAGCGGTCGACCGCCTGCACGCGGCGACCGCCGAGGAGGTACAATTGGCCGGCGCATTCCACCAACGCGGCCTCGTGGCGCGCATGCGGCCGGCCGACCGGTTCGAGCAACCGCCAGTCGGCGGCGGCAGCGAATTGGGCGAGGGCAGCGGCGAGGAGCAGGAGGCGACACATGGGGCGGAAAGCAGAGCGATATTTTCCGCCGCGACGAGGATGAAAGCGACCTCGTCGTCGCCGATCCCAACCGCAAAACGCTCGCGTATTTCGAGCCGCGCTTCCCGTCCAGCAACACCGCGGGCGAGGTCGCCCCGGCCACAGGCCAGGCACGCATCCTCCGGTCGTGGCGGCGGCGGCGGGTCGAGCGGCGGCGGCGTTGCGACCGTCCGCCCTGCTGGTCTCGCTCGCGCCCGCCGGTCAGAGACGCGGCGCTACTCGCAGAGGTATCACCGTCAACTGCCAGATGCGCCCACCGGCGCGGCGCGCGGAATTTGGGTTTTGAGTAATGCGGTTGGGCCCGGTAACGACCTGATCGCGCCAGCCGCCGCCGGGATCGCCTTTGCGGTTCCGGGGTTACAGCGGGGAGGGCGGGCGATCGGCCACCACGACCCAAGACTCAATCCGCAGAACTCATGAGCACCACTCGACGCAGGTTTCTCTCGACCACCATGGCCGCCAGCCTGGCCGCGCCGCTGTTTTCGCGGGCGGCCCCCGGCACGGAAGCTCCGGGCCGCGGCACGGAGGCCGGGGCGCGGCAGACCAAGCTCGCCGCGATTCTCCGCCAGCCGGTGCTGAAACGGGAGTTGTTCACCAGCCCCGTCATCATCCGGAGCGTCGAGCTGCTGCGGTGGGAGAACAGCTACCTGTGCCGGGTCCGGTCGGCCGATGGCGCCGAGGGCCTTTCCGTGGCGCACAGCGGCATGAACCGGTTGTATCCGATCTTCCTGCACAACCTGCAGCCTTTCTTCCTGGGCAAGGATGCGCGCGACCTCGATCTGATTCTGGAGCGGGTCTACGTCTATGGTTTCAACTTCCGCTACAATGGCATCTCGCTCGGGTTGCCGCTGGCCACGATCGAGTTCGCGATCCTCGACCTGCTCGGGCGGATGGCCGGGCGATCGCTCGGCCAACTGATCGGGGAGATCCACCACCCGGAGGTGGGGGTGTACGTGGCGACCGAGTGGCGGGAGCGTCCGTTGGAGGAGAGCTTTGAACGGATCAAGCAGGCGGTGGCGGCCTACGACGTCAAGGCGCTCAAGATCAAGGTGGGATATCAGATGTTCATGACGACCGACCTGCACGCCCAGGGGCCCGTGGGAAAGACGGAGCGGTTGATCCCGCTGCTGCGGGAAACCTTCGGCCGCGAGATGGCGCTCTACGCGGATGCGAACGGCTATTACGACGTGGCCGGCGCGATCCGCCTGGGCCGGCTGCTCGAGGAAAACAAGTATGCGTATTTCGAGGAACCCGTGATGTATGATGATTTCGAAGCCATCAAGCGGGTGGCCGACGCCCTGGATCTGCCCATCGCGAACGGCGAGCAGGACCAGGGCTTCGTCAACTTCCGGTGGCTCATCGCCCACGATGGCGTCGAGATTGTGCAGCCGGACAGCTACTACTTCGGCGGGCTCATCCGCTCCGTGAAGGTCGGCCGGATGGCGGCGGCGTTCGGCAAATCGATCGTGCCGCACATGTCCGGCGGCGGGTTGGGTTTTCTCTATAACAGTCATCTGGTGTCCGTGCTGCCCAATGCGGGCCTCCACCATGAGTTCAAGGGGTTGAAGACGGTCGTGCCCTACGAGTGCCGGACTTCGCCGCTGAAGGTGGTGGGCGGAAAGATCCGGGTGCCCACCGGACCCGGGCTGGGCGTCGAGATCGATCCGGATTTCATCAAGAAACACCGGCCGGTGCAGGCGTAGGCAGGGGAACGCGCCGCGCGGAAACCCGCCGGTTCCGGCCCTTTCCCCATCAGATCATGCGGCCGGTGGGGGGAAGCCGCTGGGTCGCGCTGGGCGCCGCGACCTCCCGGTCGGTGAGGGACTGGCCGTCTTGCCGGCTTTCTTCCGCTTGCCGGCCTTGCTCGCCTTCTTCCCTTTCGTGGCCGCGTTGCGGTCGGCGGCCTCCTGCTCGACCGCCTGTTGATAGGCCTCGCGCGCCGCGGGATCGTCGCGGTGGCGGAAAACCGTCAGCATCGGATCGCGCGTCCGCACCATCCAAGCATCGAGCAATTGGATGAGGCGAACGCGCTCGGCGCGATGGGCCGGGCTGGCAACGAGATTGACGAGTGAGGCGCGGGGCGACCGGAGCGGCGGCGGCGAATCCGGGAAACAGGGCGGCGAGGGCCAGGCCGGCGGCGGCGGGAAGCGTTTGCATCGGCGGCGGCGGCGACCCGCACCGGCCGGGATTCCCCACGGGTGGAGGCCGGGCGGGGGGTGCCGGTGAATTTGCCTCACGGGCCGGTATTGACTTGAAACGGTCCGGCTCGCGCCCGGATTCTGGCGCACCCACCCCCGCAGTCCCACATCCCCATGAACATTCAAGGCGCTGGCACGAATCAGAACACCTATGACGCGATCGTCGTCGGCTCGGGCATCAGCGGCGGCTGGGCCGCGAAAGAGCTGACCGAGAAAGGACTCAAGACGCTCGTGCTCGAACGCGGGCGGGATGTGAAGCACGGCGACTATCCGACGGCGATGAAGGAGAGCTGGGAGTTTCCGGGGCGGACCAAGATCTCCCAGACCGCGGTCGCCCGGCAGCTGAAACAGGATCGCACCGGTTACACCACGCACCCGGCGTCGGCCCACTGGTTCGTCGACGACATCGACAATCCGTATTCCGAGACACAGCGCTTCGACTGGATGCGCGGTTATCATGTCGGCGGCCGTTCGCTGCTCTGGGGGCGGCAGTCGTACCGGTTGAGCGACCTGGACTTCGAGGCCAATGCGAAGGAGGGCATCGCGGTCGACTGGCCGATCCGGTACCAGGAGATCGCGCCGTGGTACGACCACGCGGAGCGCTTCGCCGGCATCAGCGGCAGCAAAGAGAACCTTCCCCAGTTGCCCGATGGCCAGTTTCTCCCGCCGATGGCCATGAACTGCCTCGAGGTGCACCTGCGCAAGCGGATCGCCGATGCCTTCAACGGCCGCGTGATGACCATCGGCCGCGTGGCGAATCTCACGCAGCCCCACCTCGGCCAAGGCTCGTGCCAGTATCGCAACCGCTGCATCCGTGGCTGCCCGTACGGCGCCTACTTTAGCAGCAACGCCGCGACGCTTCCCGCGGCGTACGCCACCGGCAACCTCACGCTCCGCCCGTTCTCGATCGTCAACGAACTCATCTACGACGCGGACAAGGGTCGCGTCACCGGCGTCCGCGTGATCGACGCCGGAACCAACGAGGTGATTGAATACCACGCCCGCGTGGTCTTCCTGTGCGCCTCCGCCATCGCCTCGACCTTCATCCTGCTGAATTCGACCTCCGCGCGTTTCCCCCAGGGGCTGGGCAACGACAGCGGCGAACTCGGGCATAACCTGATGGATCACCATTTCAAGGTCGGCGCGGCGGGCATCTCGGAGGACTTCAAGGACCGCTACTACCGGGGCAATCGCGCCAACGGGATCTACATCCCGCGTTTCCGCAATGTCGACGCGGCGAGCACGCGCAAGGACTACCTCCGGGGCTTCGGCTACCAGGGCAGCGCGAGCCGCGTCGACTGGACCCGCAGCGTGCAGGAGCTGAGTTTCGGCGCGGGCCTGAAGACGGATCTGATCAAACCCGGCCCCTGGCGCTTCGGCATCGGCTCGTGGGGCGAGTGCCTGCCGTACCACGCCAACCGGCTCACCCTCAACCGTACCCAGCGCGACAAATGGGGCCAGCCCACCGTCACGTTCGATTGCGGCTGGAAGGAAAACGAACTGGCGATGCGCCAGGACATGCAGGCCTCGGCGGTCGAGATGCTCGAGGCCGCCGGCCTGAAGGACGTGCAGGGCTTCGACGACGGCAGCGCTCCGGGCCTCTGCATCCATGAGATGGGTACGGCCCGGATGGGGCGCGACCCGCAGACCTCGGTGCTCAACGGCTGGAACCAGGTGCACACCGCCCCCAACGTCTTCGTGACCGACGGCGCCTGCATGACCTCCAACTCCTGCGTCAACCCGTCGCTCACCTACATGGCGCTCACCGCCCGCGCCTGCGACCATGCCGTGAGCGAAATGAAGAAGACCAACCTTTAAGCCGCCTCCATCGCCATGAGCCCGCACTCTGCCGCCGCCCCTTCCGCCACCCCCATCAGCCGCCGCGAGGCCATCCGCCGGGCGACTCTCCTGCTCGGGGTCGCCCTGTCACCCGCGCTGCTCGAACGCGGGCTGCGCGCCCAGGCCGCCGGCTCCGCCCCCGGGCGCTCGGCCGCGCTCAACCCGCGCCAGGCCGCGACCGTCGCGGCTGTGGCGGAGCGGATCATCCCGCGCACCGACACGCCGGGCGCGGCGGAGGTCGGCTTGCCGGCCTTCATCGACCTGATGTACGGCGAGTACCTGCCGCCGGAGGAGCGCGCCATGTTCGCCGCCGGTCTGGCTGAGGTGGAGGCGCAGAGCGCGGCAGCGCACGGGCATTCCTTTCCGGTGCTCACGCCGGCGCAGCAGGACGCCCTCCTGCAGCCGATCGCGCAGCGGGCGCAGACCCAGCCGCGCACCTTCTTCCATCAGATGCGGGAGCTGACGCTCCTCGGTTATTTTACTTCGGAGCCGGTCGGTCGGAACGTGCTGCACTACGATCCGATCCCGGGCCGTCTCGACGGATGCATCCCGCTTGCGGAGGTCGGCGACCGCGCCTGGACGCGCTGAGCTGAAATCGGGCCGGCAGCTCACGCCGAGCCTCACCCGCGGGAGTTGCTTCCGGGTGCCTGACCGGGGCGGTGGGAAACAGGCGGCACCTCGGTGTTTCGTGGTGCGCTGTTCGCGAAGACAAAGCTGGCATCGGGTGCAGGCATCTCCCTACGGTGCCGCGTGCATCCAATACCTTCCGACCGTGGCATGCGGCGTCACCCCATGAACCGCACCTCCTCACTCGTATCGGCGCCGGTTTTACGCGCCCGGCTTTGGGCCGCTCTCCTGCCCTGGCTCGCACCGGGCCTTGTGGCCCAGTCGACGCCGGCTCCGTCTCCGCCGGCGGCCGCCGGAGAAACCGTCACGCTCTCGGCCTTTTCCGTGACGGCCGATCGCGAGGACTCGTACGAGGCGATCAACACCTCCGGGGTCACCGGCACGAACCGCTCGATTCGCTCGCTGCCGATGACGATGAACGTCTACACGCGCACGTTCATCGACGAACTCAACGCGGTCGACATCTCGGATATCCTGAGCTTCACCCCCAACGTCACCTATTCCCTCGACGGCACGGGTGGCGGCACGCAGTCGCCGGAGCAGTTTCGGTTGCGTGGGCTCACCAGCAAGGAGGAGCGACGCCGCAACGGGTTTGTCTCCCTCAGCCGCAGCGATGTGTTTTCCACCGAGCGCCTCGAAGTGCTGCGCGGGGCCCAGGCGCTGCTGTATGGGCAGGGGGTCTCCTCCGGCGCCGTCAACACCGTGACGAAACGATCGACCCAGGGGAATTTCGGCGAGGCCCGCCTGCAGGTCGATGACCTGGGCAGCCGGCGCCTCACGCTCGATTACAACGCCTCCGCCGGTCCCTACAGCCTGCGGGCGGTCGCCCTGACCGGCTACCAGGAGTACTGGCAGGCCAACCTCAATGATCAGCCGCGCGGTTTCTACGTCGATGCTTCCCGCCGGTTCGGCCGCAAGCTCGTGTTGCGCGCGAATCACGAATACATCGAGGAGAACAGCCGCACCCGCAACGGCAACACCGTGACCACGGTGCGCGACAACTCCAACCGCGATCCGCGCGTGGGCCAGACGCTCGACGAACTCCTCTACAACGGGGGTGACACCGCGGGCATCGTCATGGGCGGCAAGCCGCTCAGCTACGAGAATTACAAGTCGGCGCAAAGCCTCGTGACCGGCCGCCGGCAATTCGCCAACAACACCGTCGTCGCGCTCGAGAGCGAGGTGTCGCCGCGGTTCTCGACCCGCCTGGCCTGGAATTACCAGCGCGTCCGCATCTTCAATGGCACCAACCAGGTCGCCTCCGACCTCTACGCGCCGACCGACAGCAACGCCGTCGAGGGCGAGTGGACCACCCGCCTCAGCCCGCAGCGCAGCCGCAATTACTGGCAGATCTGGGCGGTGCAGGCCGCGGGAGTCTACAAGTTCGAACTGGGGCGCTCCTCGAAGCACCAGGTCATCGTGGGCGCCGAGCAGCGCCTGAAGCAGCAGACCTTCATCCAGCAGCGTATGTACGAACTCGACGCGCAAAACCACTTCGTGCCCGGCAGCGACAATCTCGGCCGCCGATTCCTCCCGGCCTTCTACGTGCCGGTGCAGTCGCGCTTCGTCAATTATCACCAGCCGCCCGCAGGCTACTTTTGGGCGGACAACGCGGCGTTCAACTCGGTGCCGGCGACGCCGGACAATCCGCGGGGCCTCTCCGGGGTCTCGCCGCTCACCCTGCGCGTCGAGCGACAGCTGGCCGGTTATGTCAACTGGCTCGGCAATTGGTTCAACAATCGGGCCGAGACGATGGTCGGATTCCGGGCCGACCAGGTGACGCTCGACAACGATCAGATCGACCAGCGCATCACCGACAAGACGGCCAAGTCGGGCTTCGGCGGGGTGGTGTTCAACGTTACGCCGGACGTGGGCCTCTACGCCAACGGGTCGAAGTCGTTTGCGGCGGCCGGGACCTTCCAGCCGACGGTCGACAACCAGTTTCCCCAGCCCGGCGAGGGGGTGTCGCTGGAGGCGGGCTTGAAGTTCGATCTCTGGGACCGGCGGATCTCCGGGTCGCTGGCGTACTACGACAACAAGTCCGAGAACGAGGCCCTGGCGCTGCCCACCGCCGCCCGCAACGTCATCGATCCGAACGGCATCAACGGCCGCAACGGCGGCACGGGCGCGACCGCCAACGTGCGCGCGCGCGGCGTGGAACTCGTCATCACGGCGCAGCCGACCAAGGCCTGGCGCGTTTACCTGAGCCTGGGCACCAACGACGCGACGGTGACCTCGGGCCTGGCGCACGCGATCTTCTACAACGATCAGTTTAACGCCGTCGGCGACAACGTGAAGGTGAAGCAGGCCGACGGCTCCCTCGTGAACCTGATGGTCCCGTCCGTGCGCACGAATGCCAGCAGCGCGCTGGTGCCGTTGACGCTCACGATGCTGCGCACGGACCCGGCGAGCGGCTATCGCGCCACGATCGATCCGGCCAGCGGCCGCATCACCAATGCCGCCGCGATCCGCCTCAACACCGCGGGCGTCGCGACCGGAGTCACCGGCCTGCCCATCACGCAGCACCAATTGGGTTACGTGGCTCCGGATGGTGGCATGTTCACGGTCTTCACCCCGGGCGACAAGACGACGCCGAACGCCGGCTTCACCACGAGCGCCAACACGAATTATTCCTTCGCGACGGGGCCGCTCAAGGGCGCCTCGGTGGGCGGCACGGTGCAGTGGCAGCGCGATTTCCGCCAGGGCTACGCCGACATCGGCGGCGCGCGGCAGCTCTATCTCCGGCCGGAGTTTGTGCGGGTTGACCTCCGCCTCGGCTATCGCGTCAAGCTGCAGCGCAACACGCTGAACCTGCAGTTCACGATCCAGAACCTGCTCGACCAGCAGCCCGCGGAAAAGACCCTCGCGTCGACCGGCGCATTGACGTTGGTGAACGTGAGCCAGGCTCCGCGCACTCTTGTGCTGTCGAGCAGTCTCAAGTTCTGACCGGCGGCAAATTGAACTATTGCCCCCCGGGAGAAAACGCTCCACTCGTTTCTCCCGTTGGTGCCCCCCCCACGCCATGTTCCCCTTGCTCAAGAAATCACCGGAGCCAGCCCCATCCCCGCGCCGTCTCGAAATCCTGGTCGCGGACGATGTCGAGGAAATCACTGCGCTGATGGGTCGGTGGCTCGAAGAGCGGGGGCACGCGGTCACGCAGGCCAGGAGCGGGCGTGAGGTCATCGAGTGCGTCCGGGCGCAGGCCTTCGATATTGTCGTGACCGACCTCGTGATGCCGAACGGGGACGGCTGGGATGCCATCATGGCCATCGGGCGTCTGCGGCCCGACACGCGGATCCTCGCGATTTCCGGTGGCGGTGTGCAGATGCCGGTGGAGGCCTGCCTGCGGGTGGCGAAGGGTGTCGGCGCCGATCGCGTCCTGATGAAGCCTTTCCAGGAGGAGGAATTCATCGCCGCCATCACCCAGCTGGCATCCCGCTAGGGCTATATGGCGAGTGAACAGGGCAAGAGTTGCGCATGGGAGGCGGAATCATGCGCAGCTGATCGCCCGGAGGAGAGGACCTGCAATTCTCCCGACGATTTGACGCAACTGGCGGCAGGTTCAATGCGTCAAGACCGCCATCGCCCCATGAAAACGTTATCTGCCATCGAATCATCCGCCTCGCGCGTTTCCGTCTCCCGCCGGTTCAGTCAGTGGTCTGCGGTGCTCGGCGTTGCTGCCCTGATGTTTTCCGCTTCCTCGACGCTGCTAGCGCAAGCCCCGGATGCCTCCAAGGACGGGCGCCGTCGCCCTCCCGGTGGCGGTGGGGATCGCGGTAATTTCAATCCGCAGGATATCCAGGCCCGGATGCTCACGGCGGTGCGCGAGCGGTTGGAAATCACCGACGACGAGGAGTGGAAGGTGATTTCCGAGCGGATTGCCAAGGTCAGCGAACTGCGCCGGAGCACGGGCGGTGGCCTGATGAGCATGATGGGTAGTCGCGGCGGTCCTCCGGGAGGGGGCGGCGATCGGACCAGTGGCAAGGGCGGTCGCCCCGGCGGCAACCCGGAATTGACGGCCCTGTCCGCCGCGGTGCGCGACAAGTTGCCCGATGCCGAAATCAAGATGCGCCTCGACCGGATGCGCGAGGTGCGCAAGGACGGGGAAGAGAAACTCGCCAAGGCGCAGGAAGAGTTGCGCGCCGTCCTGAGCGTCCGCCAGGAGGCGGTCGCCGTAATGTTTGGCCTTCTGCCCTGAAGTCATCGTGTTGACCGACGCCGCACCCGCCACCAGCGCCAACGGAGCTCTGCCCGACTTGCTCGGCCGCATGATTGCGGCCCGGCAGCTCACGACGAGCGATGCCCGCGCCTTCCTAAAACAGAATTCTGGCGACGACGCGCTCACGGAAGAGCGCGTGCTGCGCTGGTTGGCGGGGGAGTACGGGGTCCCCTTTGCCAAGCTCGACGAACTCGAGCCCGACAAGCAGGTGCTGTCCCTCTTTCCGGCGCGCCTGCTGCTGCGCGACGAGCTCCTGCCCCTGCGGCGGGTTGACAACCAGATTGAGATCGCGACGAGCCGACTCTTCGCGACCCAGGGGATTGACGGACTCAAGACGCTGACCGGCCTGCGCCTGCGTCCCGTGCTGGCGCCCTCCGAGGCGATCCAGCGCGAGATGAAGAAGCGGCTGGGCGTCGGCGCCGACACGATCGACACCCTGGACGAGGAGACGGACTTGCAGGTGGTCGACGACAACGCCGACTCCAGCGGGGGCAACCTCGACGAGGCCGCGGAGGACGCGTCGATCATCCGCTTCGTCAACCAGGTGCTGAAGGATGCGATCGAATTGCGCGCGTCCGACATCCACCTCGAGCCCTTTGAGGACGAGTTGCGCATCCGCTACCGGATTGACGGCGTGCTCCAGGAGGTGCCGGTGCCGGCGCAAATCAAGCGGTTCCAGCCGGCCATCGTCGCGCGGGTGAAGATTCTCAGCCATCTCAACATCGCCGAAAAGCGCCTGCCGCAGGACGGCCGCATCAAAGTGCGCATCGAGGCCGCCGAGGTCGACATCCGCGTGTCCATCATCCCGATGCTGCACGGCGAGGCGGTCGTGATGCGTCTGCTGCGGCAGAACTCCGCGCTCAAGGGAGCCCGCGAACTGGGCATGAACAAGCGGGAGCTCGCGAGCCTGGAGCGGGTGCTGCAATTGCCGCATGGCATCGTGCTGGTCACCGGGCCCACCGGCAGCGGCAAGACCTCGACGCTGTATACCGCGCTCCAGGAGATCAACGACGCCGAGCGTAAGATCGTCACGATTGAGGATCCGATCGAGTATCAGCTCAAGGGAGTGAACCAGATTCAGGTCTCGGAAAAATCGGGCCTCACGTTCTCCCGCGGGCTGCGCTCCATCCTCCGCCACGATCCTGACGTCATCCTCGTCGGCGAAATTCGCGATCAAGAGACCGCCCAGATCGCGGTGCAGGCGTCGCTCACCGGCCATTTGGTCTTTTCCACCCTGCACACGAACGATGCCGCCGGGGCGCTGACCCGGCTGGTGGACATGGGGGTCGAGCCGTATCTCGTCGCCTCGTCACTTGAAGCGGTGCTCGCCCAGCGCCTCGTGCGCGTGCTGTGTCCGCATTGCCGCGCGGTGGACGACTCCCCGACGGCCAGCACCTACAAGACCCGCATCGGTATTCCGGCCAACACCGTCATCTACCGCTCCGTGGGCTGCCGCGAGTGCCGCAACACCGGGTTCCACGGTCGCCGGGCGATCTTTGAATGGATGGATAGCAGCAGTGAGATTCGGCAGCTCATCCTGAAGAACAGCTCGACCGATCTGATTCGGGAAGCGGCCCGCCGGGCGGGCATGACGACCCTTTCGGAGGACGGACGCCGACTGGTGCAGGAAGGCGTGACGACGATCGAGGAAATCCTGAGTGTCACCACGGTGCATGAAGCGGACCCGCATACCGCCGCCGCGGCGGCCCCCGGGGCCCAACCGGCGGCCGTCTAGGCTCGGCGATTCGCCCGCGTCGTATGCCCCAGTTCACCTACAAAGCCCTGCAACTTGACGGCGTGAGCGTCGAGGGAATGATCGACGCCAGCAACCGCCATGAGGCGATGCGGCAAGTAGAGATGCGCGGGCTGAAACCCATCCGACTCGCAGAGGCGAAAGGGGCCGCCAAGCCCGGCAAGAACGCCGCCCCCGGGACCGACGCGACCGCCGGAGCCGCCGCGGGTTTGGGGCTCAAACTGCAGTTCGGCCGTGCGCCGAAGATCACCGCGCGGATGCTGGAAAATTTCACCCGCTTGCTGTCCAGCCTGCTGGCGGCGGGCGTGCCTTTCAGCCGGGCGCTGGTCATCATCCACCGCGAGGCGGCCGAACCGGTGGCCAAGGCCAAGTGGAAGGAAATTCACGATTTGGTGATCGACGGCATGCCGCTCTCCGATGCGATGGCGCGCTCGCCCGAGACGTTTCCCCGGGTTTATGTCGCCATGGTGGAGGCCGGGGAAGCCGGCGGGTTCCTCGATGTGGTCCTCGCACAAATCGCCGATTTTCAGGCCCGCGAAAAGGATCTGCAGGGCAAGGTGGTCGCGGCGCTGATGTACCCGGCCATCCTGCTGGTGCTCGCGATCGGCGTGCTGATCTTCCTCCTGGTGTTCTTCATCCCGCGGTTTCAGCTGGTCTTTCAAGGCTTCAACGCGGAACTGCCCCTGCTCACGCAGATGATCGTCGGCGTGAGCGAAGCGGTGCGGTCCTACGGTCTGTTCATCGCCGCGGGGGTCATCGTGGCCATCGTCTCGCTGCGCAATTGGTTCAAGTCCCCGAAGGGCCGCCGGACCTGGGAGGGCTATGTGTTGAAGGCGCCCGCCGTCGGTCCGCTCCTGTCCCAGTTCGCCATGGCGCGTTTCTGTCGCATGCTGGGTACGTTGCTGGGCGCGGGCGTTCCCCTGATCAACGCGCTCAACGTCGCCCGCCGGTCCATCGGCAACCAGATCCTGGTGGATGCGGTGTCCGAGTCGATCGACCGGGTGAAGGAAGGCAAACCCCTGGGCAAGAGTCTGGCGCAGAACCGGGAACTCTTCCCCGGCGCGATCGTCGAGATGATCTCCGTCGCCGAGGAAAGCGGCAAGCTCGACAACGAGTTGCTGCGCATCGCCAATGTGACCGAGGGTGATCTGGACCGCCAATTGAAGGCGGTGGTCGCGCTCGCCGAGCCCGTGATGCTGTTCGTGATCGCGGCGCTCGTTGGCACCATTTTCATCGGCATGGTTTACCCCATCTTCTCCCTGCAGGATCACATCAAATGATATTCTCCATGAAAGCCCTGAAACATCGTTCCCGCCTCTTTGCGGCCAGCGGTCGCATCGCCCGCCCCTCGAGTCAGAGGGGTTTCACCCTCGTCGAGCTCCTCCTGGTCCTCGTGATTCTAGGCATTCTCGCCGCCCTGGTGTTGCCCAAGTTCACGGGCCGCACCGAACAGGCGCGCGTGACCGCCGCCCAAACCCAGATCTCAACCTTCGGCACGGCGCTCGATGCCTACGAAGTCGACACCGGCAGCTATCCCCGCGGGCAGGACGGCCTGGTGCAACTCGTGGTGCAGCCCTCGGACGTGACCAACTGGCGCGGGCCGTACCTCAAGAGCGACATTCCGATGGATCCGTGGGGGCACCCTTACCTCTATGAGTTTCCCGGCCGGCTGAATCCCACCGGCTACGATATCAGCTCCATGGGACCGGATGGTCAGGCAGGCACGCCGGATGATGTCAGCAACGCCAAGATTTCCTCGAGCTGAGCCCCGCCGCGGTCGGGCGCGGGCGTTCACGCTCGTCGAACTGATCGTGGTCATGGTGCTGCTGCTCATCGTGGCCTCGATGGTGGCGCCGCGCATGTCGTCGTTTTTCCATGGCCGAGCCCTCAGTGGTGAGGCCCGGCGCCTGCTCTCGCTCATCAACTACGCGCAGAGCCGGGCGGTGGCGGAGGGCGTGCCCGTGCTGCTGTGGGTCGACGCCACGCGGGCCACCTACGGGATCGAGGTCCAGGGCGGTTTTACCGGCGCCAGCGACCGGTCCCAGAGCTTTGCGGCCGAACCCACGCTGACCCTCGAGACCGCGGTGTCCGCCGACCAGCCGGTATCCGAACAGGAGGATGAGCAATTTGGCCTGGTGGGGAACCTGCCGGCGATCCGCTTCAACCCCGATGGTTTTTTTGACGAGGCCAGTGTGCAAAAGATCGTGATTCGACAGGGGGACGAGGGTGCCCTGGAAATTGTCCCGACCCCCAATCGACTTGGTTATGAAATTCGCCCCGCGACGACTACCCCATAGGCGGGGCCCCCGGACGGGCCGCCGGGGTGGTTTCACCCTCGTGGAAGTCCTCGCCGCCCTCCTGCTCATGGCCATCGTCATCCCGGTGGCCATGGAGGGTATGAGCGTGGCCAGTCGCGCGGGTATTTTGGGCCAGCGCAAGGCCGTCGCGATGCGCGTGGCGGAACGGATGCTCAATGAGTTGATGGTCGAGACCCAGACCCAGCAAAGCTCATCGAGCGGCTCGGTGGCGGACGGGGACACGAGCTACGCCTGGACAATGCGGACGGAGAATTGGGCCGAGGACGCCATGCAGCAGATGACCGTGGCGGTGACCTTCACGGTGCAGGGCAATAACTACGAGGTGAGCGTGACCACCCTGCTGCCCTCCGCGGATGCGGCGGCGGACGCCGCGCTCGCCTCCGGAACCTCGGGACTATGATGCGCGCCATCCGCCCGTCCCGAACCGTCGCGCAACGCGGTTTCACGCTGCTCGAGTTGTTGATCGCCACGGCGGTCGGCGCCGTCGTGCTGCTGGTGGTGCAGACCACGTATTTCGGCGCGCTCCGTCTGCACAACTCCACCCATGCCCGGATCGACGAGGATCTGGTCGTGCAGCGCGCGCTGGGGATCATCCGGCGCGACCTGGCGGGCATCATGCTGCCCGGCGGCACCCTTTCCGGCGAACTGATAACCGACAATTTTTCCTCCTCCATGACCAGTTCCTACGGGGAGCCGGTCACGCCCGAGATCTACACCAACTCGGGCAAGATCGACGGCTGGAATCCCTTTGCCGAGGTGCAGCGGGTGGCGTACTCCCTCGCACCCGCCGCCGACGGGGCGAAGGGCAACGACTTGGTCCGGACGGTGACGCGCAACCTGTTGCCGGTCCAGGAGGAGGAGCCGGAAGCCCAGGTGGTGCTCAGCGGGGTCGACTCGGCGGCGATCACGTATTTTGACGGAACGGCCTGGGTCGACTCCTGGGATTCCTCGACGACGCAGACGCTGCCGAAGGCGATGCGGATGAGTATCGTGCTGATGGCGCACGATGGCGTGCAGGCGAACATGGCTCCGATCGATCTGGTGGTGCCGGTGCTGGTGATGACCACCACCAGCCAGACCGAGGCCGACGAGGAGCCGCCGTTATGAAGCCCCGGGTTTGCCCGCGCCGCCGGCCGCTTGACCGGCGATCCGAATCGGGTTCGGTTTTGATCATCGTAATCTGGGTGTGCCTGGGGCTGGTGGCCCTGACGGTTTATTTTGCAAACTCGATGAGCTCGGAGCTGCGGGCGGCGGACAACCGGGTGGTCGAGATCGCCGCGCGCCAGGCGGCGCTGGGCGGCACCCGCTACGCTTCCTTCATTCTCAGCCAGTTTGGCATCAAGGGTGCCGTGCCCTATCGCGACGATTACCGCTCCGACAATGTGCCGGTGGGCGATGCGAGCTTCTGGCTGCTGGGGCGGGATCCCGACCAACGGCCCACCGATGAACCCGTCTTCGGCCTCGTGGACGAGGCCTCGAAGCTGAACCTCAACACCGCTTCCCGCGGCATGCTGGAGGCCCTGCCGGGCATGACTCCGGAATTGGTCGATGGGATCATCAGCTGGCGGGCGAAGAGCCAGGCCGGATTGGGTGACACGACCTACGGTCGGCTCGACCCACCGCGGACCAACAAGGGCGGGCCGTTCGAGTCGGTGGATGAACTGCGCCTCGTTTATGGGGCCACGCTGGACATCCTCCTCGGCGAGGACACCAATCGCAATGGCGCGCTCGACGAGAACGAGAACGACGGGGAGCAACTGGCGCCGCGCGACAATCTCGACGGGGTGATCGATCCGGGAATCCTGGAATACGTTACCGTCTACAGCCGTGAACCCAACACGCGGGACGACGGATCGAAGCGGGTCAACATCGCCACCCAGCAGACGCGCCAGCAATTGAACCGGGTGTTGCAGGAGAAGCTCGATTCGTCACGGGCGGCGCAGATCATGACCCGTTTGAACGCCCTGGGTAATCAGGAGCTGCGCAGCGTCGCGGAGTTCATGGTCGTCAGCGGCATGCCCCCCGAGGACTTTGCCCTGATCCGGGGCGACATCACCGCCAGCAACGGCAGCACGGTGCCGGGCCTGATCAACGTCAACACCGCGGGCGAGATGGTGCTATCCTGCATTCCGGGCATTGGCCCGGAGAACGCCTCCGCGCTGATCGCGTACCGCGTGGCCAATCCTGACGCGGTCCGCGGTTCCTTTGCCTGGCTCACGCAGGTGCTCAACCGCGGCTCCATCACGCGCGCCGGACCCTACATCACCGATCGTTCCTACCAGTTTACGGCGGATGTCGTGGCGGTCGGGCATTCGGGGCGCGGCTACTGCCGCACCAAGACCGTTTTTGACATGTCCAAGGGAACCCCCCGCATCGTCTATCACCAGGACCTCACCGCCTATGGCTGGGCGCTGGGTCTGCAAGTCCGGCAATTGCTCCGGGAAGCCAAGGAGAACCGCACATGAAGTGGCCGGCAAAGCGACAACTACAATCCGTACTCGGTCTTTCGATCGTGGACGGCCAATTGCGGGCGGCCCACGTCGCCCGCGCGAAAAACGCGACCGCCGTGCTGCGCTCCACCCGGGCGCCGCTGACGCTTGACTTGGCGCATCCCGAGACGGAGTTGGTGGGCCGCGAGATCAAGAATCACCTGGAAGCCGCGCATATTCGCGAACGGCACTGCATCGTGGCCCTGCCGCCCGCCTGGGTGATGAGCCAGCACAGCGCCGTGCCCGACCTGGGACCGGAAGACACCGCCAGCCTCCTGCAACTCGAGGCCGAGAAGGGGTTTCCGAGCAATCCCGACGAGTTGCAAATCGCGCCCTCACCCCATCGCTGCGGGAACGAGCGTTACGTGACCCAATTGGCGGTGCGGCGCGAGCAGGTCGCCCGTCTCAGTGAGATCCTCAAGAGCGCGGGGCTCAAACCCGTGAGCTATACCTTGGGGCTCGCGGCGATGCCCGGGGTCGTGACGCCAGACGGGAAAGGGCGGATCATTCTTTCGGTCGAGCCCAAGGGCGCGACGTTGCTGATCTCCGCCGGCGGTGGCATTGCCGCTTTCCGGACGATGGAGGCGACGATTGATTCGGACGCCGGGGAAATGGTCGTCAATGGCCCGGCCCTGGCGCGGGAATTACGCATCACCTTCGAACAAATGCCGGCCGGATTGCGCGACGACGTCCGGCAATTGGTGCTGCAGGGTGATCCGGCCTTGACGGGCAAACTCGCCGGCATTCTCGGCGAGTGGGCACGGGAGGCCGGGCTCTCGATTGAGGTGGGCGAGCGGTCGGCGCGACCCGCCGCCGAGGAGGTCATCGAGCAGATGGCCGAGCGGTTTCTCCGGCAGGGCGCTTCCGTCCTCGAGTTCCTGCCGCCGCGGCCGAGCCGTTGGGCGCTGCTGATGGCGCGCTACAATTCAAAGCGCCTGGCTTCGACGGGATTCGGGGCGGCGGCGGCGGCGCTGCTGGTCCTGGCGGCCTTTGGCTGGCAGCAATTCCGCCTGATCTCGCTGCGATCCGATTGGCAGGGCATGGCCGTGGAAGTCACCGACCTCGACGCGGTGCAGGCCCGCATCCGCGAGTTCCGGCCCTGGTACGACACGTCGTTTCGCAATCTCTCGATCATGAAGCGGGTCGTCGAGTGCTTCCCCGATACGGGCAGCGTGTCGGCCAAGTCCTTTGAAATTCACGGGCTCGGGACCATCAGCATCACCGGCACGGCCCGCGACAACGCCTCTTTGCTGCGCACCCTTGATTTACTGCGGCAGGTGAAGGAAATTCAGGGGCTCAAGGTCGAGCAGATCCGCGGCAAGACCCCGATGCAGTTTACGTTCACATTCCGGTGGATCGGAACTCCCAGCACATGAGTATCATGACAATCAATCGCCAACGCCTGCTCATGATCCTGGCCGGTGGCAGCATTCTGCTCTTCGTGCTCGACAGCCTGGTCTTCAGTCCGCTGACGAAGAGCTGGCAGACGCGTGGCGCCGAGATTGCGCGCCTGCAAAAATCGGTGGGGGTGGGCCGGAGTACCGTGGAGCGCGGCGCCCGCACGCGGAGCCGCTGGGAGGAAATGAAGCAGCAGGCCCTGGCCAACGATCCGGCGAAGGCGGAACAGAACCTGATTACCGAGTTCGACCGCTGGGGTCGGGGCAGCGGGGTGGAGCTGGGGTCCATCAAACCACAGTGGAAACGCGGCGCGACCAATCGCTATTCGCTCCTGGAGTGCCGGGTCGACGCGACGGGTTCCCTGGCGGCGTTGAGCCGTTTCCTCTATGAAGTGGAGAAGTCGGCCCTCGCCCTGCGGGTCGATTCGGTCGAATTCACCTCGCGCGATGACTCGGGCGGGAAACTTTCGCTCGGTCTGCTCGTCAGTGGGCTGCGTCTCACTCCGCTGGAGGCGAGAAAATGAACCTTTTTAGCAAACAACACCTCCTGGCGGTCTGCACCCTTTTGCTGGGGGCGCTGGCGCTCTGCTCCGCGGCCGACGTCCGCAAGGGCGGGGCCCCTGCGCCGAAGACTCCCCCGGTCGCGACCGGAACGGCTGGCCAGAGCTATGACGACTTCCGGTTGGTGGTGGAGCGCAATATCTTCAATCCCAACCGCGTCGGCCGCACCAAGGCCGCGCCGGAGGAAAAGTTGGTGCGGGTCGACGCGGTCTCGCTGGTGGGAACGGTGCAGCACGGGACCGAGGCGATCGCCATCTTCAACAGCACCGACCCGGCCTATCGCAAGGATCTGCGGGCGGGTGAATCGCTGGGAGAGTTCAAGCTGCAGACCATTTCCGCCGATGGCGTCGAATTGATGCGTGAAGACAAGCCGCTCTCACTCAAGGTGGCGCAACAATTACGCCGCGTTGAAGGCAAGGACTGGACGGTTTCGGCCGCGCCGGTGTCCCAGTTCGACTCGCGCTCCAGCGGCTCCTCCAGCGGCAGCGCGTCCCGCGGCGCGACGGCGGCCGCACCCGTGGTCGAGATTCCCGCCGATGCCTCCGAAGTTTTGAAACGCATGATGAAGAAGCGTGAGCAACAATTGAAAAAATGAAAACCACCCCTGCCTTGTCCATCACCTGCCTCGGGCTCGCGCTCTTGACCCCGTTGGTTCACGCCCAGGATCCGGCCACCCCGGAGCCCGCCCCGGCGGCCGAAGCGACGGGCCGCCCCGGCCGGGAAGCCCCCGGCGGCGGACTGCGCTTCAATTTCCGAGGGGCGCCGCTTGAGACCGTACTCAACTACCTCAGTGAGGCCGCCGGATTTGTCATCGTCGTGGAAACGCCACTGAAGGGCACCGTCGACATGTGGAGTGCGCAGCCCGTGACCCGCCAGGAGGCGGTCCAATTGCTCAACCTCTCCCTCAACAAGAACGGCCTCACCGCGACCCTTCGGGGGAGAAATCTCGTGGTGACCTCCAAGGAGGAGGCCCGCAAGAGCACGATCCCCATCCGCACCGGCAATGATCCGCGCCAAATTCCGGACAACGCCGAAATGGTCATGCAGATCATCCCCCTGGAGCGGATCGATGCGATGCAGGCCGCCTCGGATCTCGCCACGCTGCTGCCGAGCAGCGCGACCATCACGGCCAACCAGGACAGCAACTCGCTGATCGTCACCGACACCCAAAGCAACGTCCGTCACGTGGTGGAATTGGTCAACGCGCTCGACGGCTCCGCCGGTTCGGTGGCGTCGATGAAGGTCATCCGTCTGACCAATGCGGACCCGGTGGAAATGGCTAATCTGATCTCGAATATCTTTGGCTCGCCGACTTCGGGATCGAGCAGTCGCGGCGGACCGCAGCCGGGCGCATTCGGCAGTCCCGGCAGCGCGATCGCGGCCATGCTCGCGGCCCGCGGGGGTGCCCCGGGAGGCAGCCGGGGAAGCCGCACCAGTAGCAGCAGTCGCGGCGGCTCCAGTGGCAGCAGTCGCGGCACACCCGTGGTGGCGGTGCCCGATCCCCGCACGTACTCGGTCATCGTGAGTGCCTCCCGCGAGACGCTCACGGACATCGAGGAAATCGTCAAACAGCTGGACGCCAGCTCGGCGCACAAGCAGAAGGTCTTTGTCTATACGATGGAGAACGGCGACGTGAAGCAGGTCGAGGCGATCCTCAAGAACCTCTTCCAAAGCAGCAACACGCGCAGCACCACGAGCCAGCAGGTGGACGCCCTCAGCACGCGCGCCTCGAGCAACACGCAGGCCACCACCGGTTCCAACATCTCCCTTGGCACGCGGGGTGTTCGCTGAGTCGGCGCCGGCCTCGTTCGCAACTCTCCATCTGAATCCATTTCCATGAAGTCCCCATTACATCGTCCGGCCGCATTCTATGTCCTATCCGCCGGCGTGGCCGTCCTTTTCGCGGTCGCGGCAGCGCAAACCCGTGGCGCCACCGCAGCGTCGAAGGGCGGCAAGACCACGGCGCCCAAGACCAGCAGCAAGTCCGGCGGGACCATCACCAGCTCGGGACGCAGTCCCTCCGGCGGCGGCGGCGGTTCCGGCGGCACCCGCCAATACACCAACTCAACCATGGTCGGCGATGCGACGATCACGAGCGACCTCGAAACCCGCCGCCTCATCATCGTCACGGACGACGAGACCAACGAGAACATCCGCACCGTCATTGCCAGCCTGGACAAACCCAAGCCCCAGGTGCTGATCAACGTCGTCTTTGTCCAGGTCACCCATGACAAGGGCATCGATCTCGGCTCGGAGTTTGCCCAGGCCGGCAGTCTCGCGATCAAGACGGAACCCACCGGTCGCGCCCCTGACGTCGCCGCGACTAAGTTTGGCCTCCGCGATGCCTACAACGACCCGACACAATTTGGCGCTTTCTACCGGATCCTCGGCCGCGACTTGAACGCCACTCTGCACGCCCTCGCCAGCACGAACAAGACCGAGATCCTTTCCCGTCCCTCCATTCTCACCCGCAATAACCAGCAGGCCACGATCATGGTCGGTCAGTCCGTGCCCATCATCACCAATTCGCGGGTCAGCGACCAGACCAACACCACCATCAACACGGTCCAGTACCAGGACATCGGCATCATCCTGCGGGTGACTCCGTTCATCACGGCCGACGGGTTGGTCGAGATGATTGTCTCGCCGGAAATCTCCTCCCTCAGCGCCACCACCGTCCCCATTTCCAACACCGTGAATTCCCCCGTCATCGACAAACGCTCGGCGGATACCGTGGTGGTGACCCCGAGCGACCGGACGATTGTGATCGGTGGTTTGATCTCCACCCAGACGTCTGACATCGACAAGAAGGTGCCATTTCTCGGCGACATTCCGATTCTCGGCTATGCGTTCAAGCGGAAGCAGAAGTCCGAGGTGAAGACGGAACTCCTCATTTTCCTCACGCCGCATGTTATTCCGGGCGCGGACGACATCGCGAAGGCCACCGCGTCGGAGCGGGACCGCCTCGAACTGGCGCCCAAGGCGTTTGAAGGTGGAGCGATGGACCACTATCTCGGCAAACCCTGAATGGGGCTGGAATGCGCCCGCATCTTCGTTAAACCCCTCCCCTTATGATGCGCTGGCCGAATGCAACGCGAAGCGTAGGAATCTATGTCGCCCTGATTGGCGGCGGCCTCGGCGTGTGCGCCTGGCAATGGGGGGAGCATCAGCGTTTCAAGGAAGCGGCCGACCAAACGCTGGTCAACCGGGGGCGGGACATCACTTCGACCCTGGGCATTGTCGTCAGCTCGCAGCGCCGCTTTGGTAATCTGGTGCAGAAGGACCGCATCGAGTCGGCGTTGCAGGGCTTGATTCACCCGGGCGAGTTGGAGTCGATCGCGATCCTGGGCGCGACGGGCGAGACGATCGCCAGCGCCGGTCGCCCGGTGGAACTCACACCCGAAATGCTGCATGCGGGCGGCGCCTATTGGCGCGAGCGTGAACTCACGCTCATGAACCTGATGGATCTTGGGGTCTCGAATGGCCCGACCGACGACAAGAAGCTGCCGGCCGCCGTGGTCGTGAGCGGTCCGGTGATGTCGAAGGCGCTGCGGGAGTCGGCGGGGCGGGGGG